>JBGTHZ010000132.1:0-22817 GCA_041745915.1 Pyrinomonadaceae bacterium
TTGTAGGGCCTCAGCTGGCCAGCCAAATGCTATCCGCAGATTACACCGATTACGCAGAAACACTTAGGCAGTAAGACGAAGTCCAAACCTTTTGTAGCCGTCCGTTTCTTCTAATCTGTGAAAATCCGCGTAATCTGTGGATAGCATTGGATCTCGACGGAGGAGGGACAGCCTACAATTAGGAGACGTTTTGTGCATACGAGATTTTGAAGTTTTGTCGAAAGTGGGATTCTCACGTCCCGAAAGCGACACGTTTCTCCGGTCCAACGACTCCGCTGTCAGCTTCTGCGGCTTCCGCATCAATGACCAGGACCACAAAGCTTTACCTATAACATTGGCTGAAATAGCGATCTTCGCGCTCAGTATGTGAGCAGGCGCCGCACTGGCACGGGCTTTGTTAACCCATCTTAGCCGGGGGACTGTGCAGTTGCCGGAGAAGTTTGTCGTTGCTGGATCTTTAAGCACACTTCCCGTGCACCTTTCGCCGCTCTCAAATTGGCATGCACAGTTCTCCCACAAATTCTTTTGCCCAAGCGCAAGTAAGCTTCGAGGGCTACCTGATTTTTAGAGAAGTTCATGGATATTAAGCGTCCCGGAAAATCGAAACTCAAGAGGCGTATCCGCAACGGCGTGGTCATCTTCGTTGGTCTGGTTGCCGTCGGCGGAATTACCGTTGGCCTCACCAAGCTAAAGCCCGCGGCCCCCACTCTCGATCGCTCCACCGCCGTGATTGACACTGTCAAACGCGGTCAGTTCACGCGCCAGGTGCGCGGAATCGGCACACTCGTGCCGCAACTGACTCGCTGGGTGCCGGCGCCCGCAGACGGCCGTTTGGAAAAAATCCTGGTGGAACCGGGCGTCGAAGTCAGCACCGGCACAGTGATCTTCGAGCTTTCCAATCCGCAGATGGAACAGCAGGCTATCGACGCGGAATTCCAAATGAAAGCCGCGCAAGCCGACCAGGAAAACTTGAGAGTGCGTCTGGAAAGCGACGGCATGACGCAGCAATCTGCCATCGCTACCATCAACGCTGAATACAGCCAGGCAAAGATGCAGCTCGAGACGGACGAAGTGCTTGGCAAACAAGGTCTCGTGCCACTGATCCTACTGAGGGTCGCACGTGTCCGCGTGGAGGATCTTGCCAACCGGCTCAAGGTCGAGCAGCAAAGACTGGCGATCAGCAGCAAAGCGACGAGAGCCCAGATTAACGCCCAGCAGGCTCGCATCGATCAGTTGCGCGCGCTCGCCGCATTAAAGCGGACGCAGGTTGACGCGCTGAAGGTACGTGCAGGCACCAACGGAGTGTTGCAGCAAGTTTCAGTGCAGGTGGGCCAGCAGGTGACACCCGGATTCAACATGGCGCGCGTCGCGGATCCCGCTTCGCTTAAGGCCGAACTCAGGATTGCCGAAACGCAAATCAAAGACGTCAAACTCGGCCAGCTGGTAGAAGTGGACACGCGCAATGGAATCATCCAGGCCCGCGTTTCCCGCATTGATCCAGCGGCCCGCGAAGGAACGTTCACGGTCGACGCTGAACTTACCGGGCCGCTACCCGCAAGTGCGCGCCCGGATCTGAGCGTCGATGGAACGATCGAACTGGAACGGCTCGACAATGTCCTGTATGTGGGCCGGCCGGCCTTTGGTCAGGGACAGCAAACTGTCGGGATGTTTAAGCTGAGTCCCGATGGGCAGGAGGCCACGCGCACGCAGGTGGCGCTCGGTCGAAACTCAGTCAGCACAATTGAAATCGTCAGCGGCCTGCGCGAAGGGGATCAAGTGATCCTTTCGGACACTTCAACCTGGGACAACTACAACCAGATTCGGATTCGCTGATTTGCCATACAAACCCAATCCGCGGTGTTCACAGTTAAAGCATAGCAGCCAAAAAATTCTAAGGAGCCTGAGATGAGTTCAACTGATCCCCTAATTCATTTGGCCGACGTCAAGAAAGTCTTCTACACGGACGAAGTCGAGACGCACGCGCTTTCCGGTATCCACCTCGACATCAAGAAAGGTGAGTACGTCTCAATTGCCGGGCCGTCAGGTTGCGGCAAATCCACCTTGCTGTCGATTCTCGGCTTGCTCGATACGCCGACCGATGGTGAGTATGTTCTCAATAATCATCCCGTGGAAAACCTTTCGATGTCGGAGCGCGCGCGCATCCGCAATCGCGAAGTGGGCTTCATCTTTCAGAGCTTTAACCTGATCGGCGATCTCACGGTCTACGAAAACGTCGAACTACCGCTGACCTATCGCGGTATGAACTCGGGTGACCGCAAGCAGCGCGTCACCGAGTCATTGGAACGAGTGGGCATGGCCCACCGGGCCAAACACCTTCCCAGCCAGTTATCCGGCGGTCAGCAACAGCGTGTGGCCGTGGCCCGCGCCGTCGGCGGCGCACCCAGCATCCTGCTGGCTGACGAGCCTACCGGCAACCTGGATTCAACTAATGGCGAAGCGGTGATGGAACTGATGCGAGAACTGCATCGTGGCGGAGCAACCATATGTATGGTCACGCACGATCCACGCTACGCCCAGCACGCTGACCGGATCGTGCATCTCTTTGACGGTCTTATCGTCGAAGAAGAAGCCGGAGCGAATCGGCGCGAAATTGAAGACGCAAAGCGGGAATTAAGAGAGAGCGGATTCGGAGCGATCGCATGATTGGCCTTCGCAACGTCGAAAAATTCTTCGCCCAGGGCGCCACCAAGACGTACGTGCTGCGGCGGATCGATCTGGACATAAAACAGGGCGAGTTCGTCTCCATCATGGGGCCGAGTGGCGCGGGCAAGTCGACCTTGCTGCACATTCTGGGTATGCATGACCAGTCGTGGGGTGGCGAATACTACTTTGACGACGTCGCCGTGCATAAGCTGGACCACAAGAAGCGCGCCCAGCTGCGCAACAGCAACATCGGGTTTGTGTTTCAGAGTTATCACCTGTTGGACGGTCAAACCGTATTCGAGAATCTCGAATTACCGCTCTCCTATCGGGACGTCGCCAAAAAGGACCGCCAGTCAATTGTCTGCGACACGCTAGATCGCTTTCAGATCGTTGGCAAAAAGGATCTATTCCCCAGCCAGCTCTCGGGCGGTCAGCAACAGCTCGTCGGTATCGCGCGGGCCGTGGTCGCAAACCCGCGCATCATCCTCGCCGACGAGCCTACCGGAAATCTCCATTCGAGCCAGGGTAAGGAGATCATGGAGATGTTCAAGAAACTAAATGACGAAGGGACCACCATCGTACAGGTAACGCACTCCGAGGTTAACGCCGCTTATGGCAACCGGATTGTGCGCCTCGAAGACGGGTGGATTGCTAAATCAGCAGCAGCATGAATGGAAGTGTTATGGAGCTGATAAATACCAACACTGTGCCCGGGCCAATTCCTCGCACCTTAATCGCAGATGATCAACCGGACGTGGTAACCGCACTGCGTTTGCTGCTCAGAGGCGCGGGTTTCCAAACCGAAGGCGTGAGTTCACCGGCGGCAGTACTGGACGCGATCAAGCGGCAGGAATTCGATCTCGTTCTAATGGACCTCAACTACGCCCGCGACACTACGTCAGGCCAGGAAGGTCTCGAGCTGATAACACACATTCGAGCCCTCGATAGCACCTTGCCCGTAGTCGTGCTGACAGCCTGGGGCTCAGTCGAGTTGGCCGTGGAAGCGATGCACCGTGGCGTGCGCGACTTCGTGTTAAAGCCCTGGGACAACTCAGATCTGCTCAACAGTTTGCGCACTCAAATTGCACTGGGCCGTCGACGACGCCAACAGCGACGATTGAAGGCAGAACGTCAAACGATTCACTACAAACTGCAGCAGGAGCTGACGGAGTCGCAAGAGATTCAGGAGGCTTTGCTGCCGAAAGACTTGCCTCAAATCGACGGCATCGAAATCGCGGTTGCCTGGCAGCCGGCACGTGCCGTCGGTGGTGATTATTTCGATGTGCTCAAGTTTGACGATCGCTACAGCGCCATCTGTATTGCAGATGCGGCGGGCAAAGGTATGCCGGCGGCGCTCTTGATGTCGAATGTGCAGGCAGTGCTGAAATCCATCGCCTCGGCGAAAGTCGCCCCCGAAGAACTGTGTGCACAGGTGAATAAGGTCCTGTGTCAAAACATGGTTCCGCACAGATTCATCTCCTGCTTCTACGGCCTATTAGACACCCAGACCAGGAGATTCTCATATGCGAACGCCGGCCATTATCCGCCGATGCTGGTGCGTGACGGCAGTTGCCTTCGGATGAAAGAAGGTGGGTCGGTACTAGGTGTCTTCCCGGACCATCCCTATCTGGGGGACGAGATCGAGTTGAGGTCGGGCGACACGCTGGTGTTTTTCACCGACGGGGTAACCGAAGCCAGCGACGCCTCAGGCGGTGAGTTTGGTGAAGAGCGGTTGCAGGAATTGGTCATCCTTGGCGCAGAGTTCAGCGCCAGAGAATTGCGAGACCTGATTATGGCAGCCGTGGGGGAATTCAGTGATGGCCCGGTTCAGGACGACGCGACGTTGATGGTCCTTAAAGTCGAGTAACCGAGTGCTTTGAGCTTTGTGCTTTATGAACTTCGTGCCTGCAAGAACCTTTGGAAGTCAAAAGAACAAAGTACAAAGAACAAAGTACAAAGCACAACCCCCAAAGTCCAAAGACGGATCGTGCCCCAGCAAGCTGACCGTGATTGAGAATTGAATAGGTTCAAAAGTCGTTGCTCTGATTTTGGAAAGTTAATCGATGCTCGCCGTAAGTGCTTAGTTTCTAACTGCGATAGTCGCTAAGCCTGGTGCCGAAAGCGTTGACGTGAGGCCCGTTTGCATCGCCGTTGCCCTGCGGGGCAGGCAATGAAACCTAATCGCGAGCGTTCGTTTCGGACTCGCGAGTAAAGGTGGACTTAAACCTCTCGCTCGCGAAAAAAAGCAAGCGAATAACAGAGAGGGTGGAGCTACGATGGATGGATTATTGAAAGACTTTCGTTACGCCGTCAGAGGTTTGTTGAAGCGCCCGGGCTTCTCGCTGATTGCGATACTCACACTGGCGCTGGGCATCGGTGCAAACACCGCTATCTTCACGCTACTCAACGCGGTGATTTTCAAGGCCCTACCAGTTTCGGCCCCCGAAGAGCTGGTTTTCTTCGACGACTCACCCAACGAAGGCACTCAGCAGGGCGATCCCGCGACCGGGCAGTGGCATCGCTTCTCATACGCTAATTACCAATATTTTCGCGACCACGATCAGAGCTTTCAGGGATTGAGCGCTTTTCGAAGCGGCGAAGCTCGGCTCAGCGTGCGCAGCGGTGGGTCGCAAGCGAGTGAAACGGCGCAACGAGCCCAGGGCCACCTTGTGTCCGGCAATTACTTTTCCGTACTGGGTGTAAACGCCATGCTTGGTCGCGCACTGACTGTTGAAGACGACAAACCCGGCGCGCCTCCAGCGGCAGTCATGAGCTATGGGCATTGGACACAACATTGGAAAAGCGATCCCTCCGTAATAAACAAAGAGATTGTAATAAACGAAACGTCTTTCACGGTCGTGGGAGTCATGCCTCAGAAGTTTTTCGGAGTGCGGGTCCGCCGCTCCCCGGACTTCTGGTTGCCACTTGCCTTTCAGCCGCAGATTGAACTGCGCCCATCGGCATTCGAGGACCGCCGAATTTACTGGCTGAATTTCGTGGGCCGGCTCAAGCCAGGTGTGACGTTAGAGCAGGCCCATGCAAATGCCAATGTTGCTTTGCGGCAATTCCTGACGAACGAGGCGGGATCAGAGCTTAACGACGACGTACGAAAGTCGATAGCAAATTCCTACGTGCAACTCGCGGAGGGTAGCCGAGGAATCTCCGGTCTTCGGAGAGTGTATTCGCAGGCTCTGAAGATGTTGATGGTCATTGTCGTGCTGGTCCTGCTGATTGCCGGTGCCAACGTTGGCAACCTGCTGTTGTCCCGGGCCGCTTCGAGGAAGGCCGAGATCTCCCTGCGCCTGGCGTTGGGCGCCAGCAGATATCGCATCGTGCGGCAGCTGCTCTGTGAAAGTCTGGTACTCGCCTTTTTGGGTGGAGTGTGCGGGATACTCCTGGCCCAGTGGGGCGTTAGTGTTCTGGTAGCCCTGGTAGCCAAAACTTCTCCCCTCGATGTTCGACCCGACACTGCGGTGTTGGCATTCACCGCAGTGGTCTCGCTCTCAGTGGGTGTGCTATTTGGTCTGGTGCCGGCACTTCGCGCCAGTAAAACCGACCTCACCACCGCCTTGAAAGAAAAGTCAGGACGCACAGGACGCCGCCGGCTGCGATTTAGGTTGGCCTCGGTGTTGGTTGTCTCGCAGGTGGCGCTGTCGATGGTGTTATTGACAGGAGCCGGACTCTTTGCACGAAGTTTGATGAAGCTTCATGAAGAAGAGGTCGGATTCAATCGAGACAATGTGCTGCTGGTCGGAATTGATCCTCGTCTCGCCCGCTACAAACCAACTGAACTCAGCAGCCTGTACGGGCGGTTACTCGATCGGCTGGAAGCATTGCCTGGCGTCGGCTCAGCGACGGTAGCGACCTACGCGCCGATGAGCGGGATAGGCAGGTCAAGCACTATCACGGTGCGCGGATACACTCCCACTCCCGGCCAGGACATGGAAGTCGCCGACATGCTGATTGGACCGGCGTATTGCCAGACGCTCGGTGTGCCGCTCTTGCTCGGTCGCGAAATCGGACAGCGAGACACCCCTGCGGCCCAGAAAATCGCGGTCGTAAATCAGACGTTTGCTCAAGGGTTTTTCCCGGGACAGAACCCAATCGGAAAACGATTCCACTTCGGCGATGAGGACGATCCTGAGCGTGGCGAAGACCTCGAAATCGTGGGCGTTATTGGCGATGTGAAGTACGACAGCGCCAGAGAAGTTGCGGGCCCCGCCGCCTACCGGCCAATGCTGCAGGTTCAAGACTCGCACGCTTATAGCAGCAACTTGCAAATTCGGTCGACCGGCGATGCCGCTGAACTCGCGCCCGCGGTGCGGCAGGCGATCTCAGAAGTGGACGTCAAACTCCCGATCTTCGGGGTCACGACTTTACGAGAACAACTTAGCGGCACCCTGGACCAGGAGAAGCTGCTCGCCGAGTTAGTCAGCTTTTTCGGGCTGCTCGCGCTCTTGCTCGCCTGTATTGGCTTGTATGGAGTGATGGCCCATGGAGTAGTTCGCCGCACCAAAGAGATTGGCATTCGCATGGCACTGGGCGCCGAACGCCGCAGCATTATTTGGATGGTATTGCGAGAAACGCTGGTCCTGATCCTGGTCGGTGTCGCTATCGGCGTGCCTGCTGCTATTGGAGCCGGTCGCCTGATTGCCAGCCAACTCTTTGGTCTCAGCGCCGCCGACCCATTAGCGCTAATAGTGGCTACCTTGCTACTCACCGGTGTTGCCGTCCTGGCAGGTCTGCTGCCGGCGCGCAAAGCTTCGCGAGTCAATCCGTTAATTGCGCTGCGATATGAATAGGAGGGAGCTTTGGACTCTTTTCTAAAGGACATCCGGTACGGCGTCAGGTCTCTCATGAGGCGTCCGACGCTCACGATCGTCGCCATCATCACGCTGGCCATCGGCATTGGAGCTAACAGCGCCATCTTCAGCGCGGTCAATGCCCTGCTCATCAACCCGCTGCGCTTTCCGGAACCCGATCGGATACTTGCTATCTGGGAAACCCAGCAAAGTCGTGGAGTCGTACGCAACGAAGTTTCGATGGCCAATTACCTCGATTGGCGTGCGCAGAATCAGACCTTCGAGAAAATGGGTCTGTATCGCTGGGGGAGTCCGAATCTCACCGGCCTGGACACCCCTGAACGCATCCAGGCTTTTTTAGTAACCGGAAATTTCCTGGACATTTTGGGAGTTAAGCCGGCGCTGGGAAGAGGATTTGTCGACGATGAAAATCAACCCGGCAAGGACTCGGTAGCTATTCTCACGCATGGTTTGTGGCAACGTCGTTTCGGCGGCGACCCTGGGATTGTCAACAAGACCATTACGCTCAACGGATACACGTACACCGTAATCGGTGTGATGCCGCAGGGTTTCAACTATCCCGCCGGTGTTGAGCTATTAGTCCCTATAGAGATAACTCCTGAATCAGCGCGCAACCGGCGAAGCCATGCTTACTACGTCGTTGGCCGTCTCAAGCCAGGTGTCTCCGTGTCCCAGGCGCAAACCGACCTCGCCACGATAGCTTCTCGACTCGAGAAAGAATATGCGGAGTCGAATACCGGTTGGGGCGTCGTGGTGTACCCGATCGTCGAGGACGCAGTTCGTCTCTACAAGACTGCGGTGCTGGCTTTAATGGCCTCAGTCGGCTTTGTATTGCTGATTGTCTGCGCGAACGTTGCCAACCTGATGTTGGCCCGGGCCGCGGGCCGGCAAAAGGAGATGGCCCTACGTGCGGCGCTCGGAGCGGGGCGTTCGCGTCTGGTTCGCCAGTTACTGACCGAGAGCGTAATGCTGGCGTTGATTGGGGGCGCTCTGGGGGTGCTGATCGCTTACTGGGGAGTAGATCTGCTTCGCACACTGAACCCCGGCAAGGCCGCACAATTTGTGCCCGGTTGGGATCGTCTCGGCGTCAATCCGGCCGTGCTGGCATTCAATTTGGGTCTGTCGCTCCTGTCTGGTCTTCTTTTTGGCCTCGCACCCGCATGGCAAATCTCGAAAACGGATCTCAACAGCGCGCTAAAGGAGGGCGGCCGGCAAAGCTCATTCGGCTCGCATCGTCTGCGCGGCTTGCTCGTCATCTCTGAAGTTGCCCTCTCGCTAATGTTGTTGGTAAGCGCAGGTCTGCTGATGCGCACGGTTTTGGTGCTGCTGAAGACTGAGCCTGGGTTCAACCCGAACAACGTGATGACGATGAAACTCAATTTGCCTGGGACGAAATACAAGGACGAAGCACAACGCTTAGCTTTCAATCAAGAACTTCTACGACGAGTGCAGTCGTTGCCGGGTGTTGAGTCTGCGGCGGCGGTTAACTATCTGCCTCTGGGTGGCAGCAATTCATCCGATAGCTTTTTAGTCGAAGGCATTCCGGATCCTCCACCGGGCCAGGAGTTTATCGGGCGCTATCGCAACTGCACCCCCGATTACTTCCGCACCATGGAAATCCCGGTGCTGAAGGGCCGCGCATTTACCGATCAAGACAAGGCCGGGTCGCCACCCGTGATTATCGTTAACGAAACCATGGCGCAAAAGTATTGGCCGGACGCTGATCCGATTGGCAAGCGGGTTCGATTCAACGCGCCTTTGAGCGAGGCTCCCTGGATGCAGGTCGTCGGAGTGGTTAAGGACGTTAAGCACGATCTGCAAATCCCGGTTACCACCGATTATTACCTACCGCATGCGCAGGATGTTTGGAGCTCGATGGTTTTGGTGGCTCGAACCAAAGGCGATCCACTGTCGGTGGCGTCTGACATGCGACAGCAAGTGTGGTCGCTCGATAAGGATCAGCCGGTCTATGACGTGCGGACGATGGAAGAGGTGCGGGCTTTTTCAGTCTCTCTTTACAGTTTTTCGGCCGGTTCATTGGGAGTCTTTGCCGTCATCGCATTACTGCTGGCGGCCATCGGGATCTACGGCGTGATGTCGTACGCCGTAATGCAGCGTACGCAGGAAATTGGCATTCGTATGGCCCTCGGCGCGCGAGCCGCGGACGTTCTGAAACTGGTCGTCAGGAATGGAATGTCACTCGCTCTGCTCGGCGTCGTGGCAGGATTGGCCGGCGCGTTCGCCTTAACGCGTTTGCTGCAGGGCCTTTTGTTCGGTGTGACACCAACCGACGTTCCGACCTTCGTCCTTGTCACGCTAGGTCTGCTTCTGGTTGCACTCCTCGCTTGTTATATCCCGGCGCGGCGCGCAACCAAAGTCGATCCGCTGGTGGCGTTGAGATACGAGTAAGTGGCACAGACTTTAGTCTGTGATTGCCGGCTGAGACAGCTTTCGAGGTTGTATGACCTGCAAAGCGGCTACACAGACTGATCTCAGATCTCAGATCTGAAATTAGAGATTGAGAACAGCCGAATCGCAGGCGAATTGATTTGATTAGTTAAGAGAGATGAGCTCGAAGGTCTAAAAGACAACATGGAAACTCTGCTAAAAGACGTCCGCTACGGCGTGCGCATGCTGATTAGAAATCCAGGCTTTACGATTGTGTCAGTGATCGCGCTGGCGCTGGGAATTGGAGCCAATGTCGCAATCTTCAGCGTCGTAAACGGTGTGCTGCTGCGCCCACTGCCGTTCAAGGACCCCGACCGGCTGATGATGATTCGCGAAACGAAGCTGCCCCAATTCCCGGAGTTCGCGGTCGCCTCAGGCAACTTCCTTGATTGGAAGAAGCAGAACACAGTCTTTGAGCGACTGGTTGCTTTTAAGGGATCATCTCTTAACCTGATCGGCACAGGGGATCCGGAGAGACTGCGTGGTTTGAATGTCACCGAAGGCTTTTTTGCGATGCTCGGTACTCAGCCGCAGCTGGGCCGGGACTTTTTGCTCGAAGAAGATCAGCCGGGGCGCAGCAACGTGGTGATCCTGAGTCACGGGTTGTGGCAGAGGCGTTTTGGCGCCGATCTCAAGATACTGAATCAGTCGATCACACTCAGCGGCCAGAGCTACACCGTGATTGGCGTGATGCCTGAGACGTTTCGCTTCGGACGCGCTGAAGATCAGATTGATCTTTGGACGCCGATGGCCTTTACAGCACAGGATGCCCAAAACCACGGCGGGCATTCCGTTGCCGCCATCGGACAGCTCAAGGCAGGAATCACGCTCGACCAGGCGAGCAGCGAGATGAGCACTATTGCGGGGCGACTGGCTGTGCAATATCCCGAAGCCAACACGGGCTGGAATGTGAAGCTCATTCCGCTGCTGGAATTCTCGGTCAGAAGCATCAAGCCGGCTTTGATCGTCCTGCTCGTAGCGGTCGCCTTTGTGCTGTTGATTGCGTGCGCGAACGTCGCGAATCTGCTGCTGGCGCGAGCTGCCGGGCGGCAGAAGGAGATTGCTACTCGTACTGCGCTGGGCGCGGGTCGCTGGCGCATCGTCCGCCTTCTGCTCACCGAAAGCCTGCTGTTGTCGCTGTTGGGCGGGGCGGTGGGATTGATGTTAGCCAAGTGGGGCACGGACTTGTTGCTGACCATGGCGCCGGCAGAGTTGCCGCGCATGGACAATGTCTCCCTTGATGGTCGCGCGCTGGCCTTCACTGCCGCCATCACGTTCCTAACGGGAATAGTCTTCGGGTTGGTGCCGGCGTTGCAAGCGTCCAAACCTAATCTTAACGAGACAATGAAAGATGCCGGCCGAGGTTCGACCGAAGGCGGCCGACGCAAGCTTATCCGCAGCACACTGGTGGTACTGGAAGTTGCGTCAGCCCTGGTGCTGCTGGTGGGCGCGGGGTTGATGATTAAGAGCTTCTGGCGATTGCAGAAGGTTGATCCGGGGTTTAATCCAGACAATGCGTTGTCGGTAAGGGTGTTCCTGCCGAAAGCAAAATACCCTGAAGAAAGCCAGCAGGCTGCATTCTTCCAACAACTGATTGAAAGAGCAGAGAACCTGCCCGGCGTGCAAGCAGCAGGTGCGGGCCATGTAGTCCCACTCAGTGGCAGTGACTTCGTGCTGGCCTTCGAGATCGATGGCCGGCCTCCTCTTGCGCCGGGTGCCAGCCAAAGCACGAATTACTACTCGGTCAGTGCGGATTATTTCAAGGCGATGGGCATTCCGCTGCGCCGGGGCCGCTTGTTTACCACCCGAGATACAAAGGATTCACCGCGCGTTGCTCTGATCAACGAGACGATGGCGCAGAAGATATTTCCGGACGAAGACCCCATCGGTAAACGGATCACGTTTGACGACAGAGCGAAGAATCCCGAATGGTTCGAGATCGTCGGCATCGTCGGTGACGTAAAACACTATGGTCTGGATCAGGTTACGACGATGCAGACTTACGAACCCTATACGCAACAGACTTTTTCTTACATGACGCTGGTGGTGCGCTCGGCAGGCGATCCGACCAATCTGAGCGCGGCGATCCGTAGCGAGATCTTGAAGCTCGATAAAGAGCAACCCGCAAGCAACATTAAGACGCTTAATGAGTTTTTCTCGACCTCCATCGCGCAACAACGATTCTCCATGGTGCTGCTTGGCGTTTTTGCTGCGGTGGCGCTGGTGCTGGCTGCCGTTGGCATTTACGGAGTCCTGAGCTATGCGGTTACGCAGCGCACGCACGAGATTGGCATTCGCATGGCGCTTGGGGCCGGACGGCGTGACGTGCTTCGACTGGTTGTCGGGCGGGGGATGCTGCTGAGTCTGATTGGCGTGGCCGGAGGGCTTGTTGCTGCGTTCGCTGTGACCAGGCTGATGGCCAGCTTGCTTTTCGGAGTGACCGCGACTGACACAGTGACATTTGCCAGCGTGGCAGGCGTTCTACTCGCCGTTGCGCTGATGGCTTGCTATATCCCGGCGCGGCGGGCGACGAAAGTGGATCCATTGGTGGCGCTGAGATACGAATAGAATCTCGGATTTCGAATTTCGAATTGCGGATTTTGGCGCTCACCGATGTTTGGGTGTCAGGCAAACTGTCTCCAACGTATTGCTTGGCGTTGAAGTGCGAATGAGTGGCACAGACTTTAGTCTGTGATTTCCGGCAGCGATGACTTCAAGGTTGGGTGATCGACAGGGCGGCCACAGACTGAAGTCGATGCCACATTGAATTGGTGGCGCTGCGACAATGAGTGAAGACATTGGCAATGAAAGAGAAGAACCGCTATGAACTCTCTTTGGCAAGACATACGCTTCGCTGTGCGAATGTTGGTAAAGAATTGGAGTGTGACCGCGATCATCGTTGTCGTGCTGGCTCTGGGCATTGGCGCCAACACGGCAATCTTCTCAGTCGTCAACGCGGCGCTCTTGCAACCCTTGCCTTACGCCGACCCGGACAGACTTGTGCGGCTTACGGAAGACAGTCCGAACGTGCCGCAGATGTCTATCTCATATCCGAACCTCCAGGACTGGCGCGAGCAGAACAAAGTCTTTTCCGGCCTTGCCGGGATGCAGTTTCGCAGCCTCAACCTGACCGGAAATGATCAGCCGGAACGACTGGCCGGGAGAGCGATCTCAGCAGAGTTGTTCGACGTGCTTGGCGTCAAACCGGCCATGGGACGCAGCTTCGTTCCGGAGGAGGATCGGCCGGGCGCGACTCCCGTATGCATCATCAGCCACGGTTTGTGGCAGCGTCGCTTTGGCTCTGATCCTGAACTTGTCAACAAACAAATAACCTTGAGCGGCGTGAGTTACACGGTCATCGGTGTGCTACCCGCTAGTTACGCCTTCGGCGCACCGACCGACGTGTTCGTGCCCATCGGGTTGCGCGCCGACGAGATGAAGGAGCGGTCAAGTCATCCCGGTATCTACGCGGTTGCGCGTCTGAAGCCTGGGGTGACCGTGGAGACAGCCCGCGCCGAACTCATTGCGATGGCGATGCGCATCGGCGAGCAGTACGGCATGAAGGGGAACAGCGCAACCCTCACGCCCTTGAAGGAAGTGTTCGTCGGCGATATACGCACCACTTTGCTCATCCTGCTCGGCGCGGTCGGCTTTGTGCTTGCAATCGCGTGTGCAAACGTGGCTAACCTGCTTTTGGCGCGGGCTGCTACGCGACAGAAAGAGATGGCGATTCGCACGGCACTTGGCGCTGGCCGTTTCCGTATCGTTCGTCAACTGCTAACGGAGAGCCTGCTGCTTGCGATCCTGGGCGGCATCATCGGCGTGCTCCTGGCGCTGTGGGGTATTGATCTGCTTCGCTCCGCCGGCGCCGACAGCCTGCCATCGACGGCGGTGATCAGACTTGATGGCAGCGTCCTTCTTTTTACGCTGTTCGTCGCGATCCTGACCGGCATCGTCTTCGGTTTAGCGCCTGCCCTCGCCGCCATGAAGACTGACCTGCATGACACGCTCAAGGAAGGCGGCCGCAGTTCGACCGCGGGTGGACGACGGTCATGGCTGCGCAACACGCTCGTCGTCACCGAAGTCGCGCTTTCACTGATCCTCTTAATAGGTGCAGGACTCTTGATTAGGAGCTTCGTACGCATCCTCGACACGGACCCCGGCTTCAAGCCCGAAAATTTGCTCACAATGCAGTTGTCGCTCAACGTGAAGCCTGAGGAAAGCGCCAAAGTCCTCAGCTTCTTTAACGACTTGAATAGACGTGTCGCAGGACTGCCCGGCGTCGAGTCGGCGGCGTTCTCGAACGGAATACCGCTTGGACAAACAGCCGACACTTCATTCGCCATAGTCGGACGGCCCAAGCCTGAACCCGGGCAACAGCCGCAGACGATGATGTATTTCACCAGCCCCGACTATCTGCAGGCGATGGGCATTCGTCTCGTCAAAGGCAGGTTCTTCACCACCCAAGATACTCAGGGCAGCCATCGTGTCGCGGTAATTGACGAAGCGTTTGCCCTCCAACAATTCCCCAATCAGGAACCAATTGGCCAATACATTGCTGGTGACGGCAAAGACACTCCCCACACCGAAATCGTCGGCGTCGTCGCACATGTCAAACACTTTGGGTTGGACGCCGTAGAGCGCGTCCAACAACAACTCTATCTGCCTTATAACCAGGCTCCCGGTGAAGCATTTCCGTTCCTCGCGTCGCGCACGAACCTGATCATCCGCACAACGGCCGATCCCCTGAACCTGACATCCGCGGTGCGCCGCGAGGTGCAGGCGCTTGACCCGAATCAGCCCGTGTACAACGTGAGCACGATGGAACAGACGCTCGATCAATCGCTGGTAACACAGCGACTCTCGATGACCTTGCTCGTGGTCCTCGCTTCTCTGGCCATGATTCTCGCCGCCGTCGGCATCTACGGCGTGATGAGTTACACCGTCACACAGCGCTCGCATGAAATCGGCATTCGCATGGCAATCGGGGCCCAACAACGCGATGTGTTCAAAATGGTGATCGGACGGGGAATGATGCTCACTCTGATTGGCGTCGCCTTTGGTTTAGTGGGTGCTTTTGTCCTTACTCGGTTGATGACGACGATGCTTTTCGGTGTCGAACCGACCGATCCCGTTACATTCGTCAGTATCGGAGTCTTACTGATCGGCGTCGCACTGGTTGCTTGTTACGTGCCAGGCAGGCGGGCAACGAAAGTAGATCCGCTCGTCGCGCTTAGATATGAGTAACGGGATATAGGTCCTATAGGGCTTATTTGTCCTATGCACTTAGCTGCTGGGTTTTGGACAGGATAAAGGGTGAGTAATGGAATCATTGTTTAAAGACGTTCGTTACGGAATCAGAGGCCTGCTGAAGCGCCCGGGCTTTACTGCCATCGCCATAATCACCCTCGCGCTCGGCATCGGTGCCAACACAGCTTTCTTTAGTGTCGTCAATGCCGTGCTACTCCGCCCGCTCCCATTTCATAACGCCGAGGAGCTGGTAACGCTTTGGGAACGAAATCCAAAACGAGGATATGAGCAGAATCCTCCGGCAGCCGGTAATTACATTGACTGGCGCGAGCAGAATCGGGTCTTCAAGCAAATAGCGATTTACGTGCCTTCTCGGAGATTTAATCTCAGCCTGGGTGATCAACCAGAGCGTATCAACGGGGCCATAGTCTCAGCCTCGCTGTTTGAGGTGCTGGGTGTAGGTCCAGTCCAGGGTCGCACGTTTGCACCTGAAGAAGAACAGCCCGGCAAGGATCAAGTGGCGCTCATCGGTCATAACCTCTGGCAACGACACTTTGACGGGGATCCCAATGCAGTGGGACGGACGATCACTCTGGACGGCAAACCCTGCACCATTGTTGGTGTAATGCCGGAAGGCTTTCAGTTCCCGGGCGGGAGTGGAACGGTGTTGCGTATTTTTACTCCTCCGTCCGCTGAGCTATGGGTTCCGCTGGCGCTCGATGCTGACACCCTTCTTCAACGCTCGGCTCATTCGTTGAACGTCATTGGGCGTCTCAAACCGGGAATAACCGTGGCCCAGGCAACCGCGGAGATGGATGCGATTCAACAGAGCCTAGAGCAGCAATACCCAACCCATTATGTTGGCTCTCATGTCAAGGTTGTTCCTCTTGCCGAGCAAATCGTAGGCACTGCTCGCCAGCCCTTGCTGGTCCTCTGGGGCGCTGTTGCATTCGTGCTCCTCATCAGCTGCGCGAACGTCGCGAATTTGCTGCTTTCTCGCTCCAGTGCCCGCAAAAGAGAGTTTGCTCTTCGCGCGGCACTCGGCGCGGGGCGCCTTCGCATCATTCGCCAGTTGCTGACCGAAAGCCTACTGCTTTCCATCGCCGGCGGGATTGCCGGAACGTTGCTGGCAGCGTGGGGTGTATATGTTTTGTCAACAATCGTGCCGCCTGATTTTCCGCGTCGTGGAGAGATCGCGATCGACGGTTGGGTACTTGGTTTCACTCTGCTTATCTCAGTCTTAACTGGCATAATCTTCGGATTAGCTCCAGCCATACAATCAACAAAGATGGACCTCACAGAAGCTCTCAAGTCCAGTGGAAGAAACTCCGCGGGGTCCAGTAATCGTCATAGCCTGCGCAGCCTGCTGGTGATGTCGGAGATGGCGCTGGCCCTGATCCTTCTGATCGGTGCTGCCTTAATGATTCAGAGTTTCCTCCGCCTGAGGCATGTCGGCGCGGGATTCAGACCGGACAATGTCCTGACGATGCAAGTGTCATTGCCACTTAATAGTTATCCCCGAGAGCGCAGACCTGCTTTCTTCCAACAGCTACTCGAACGTGCCCAATCCGTGCCTGGCGCTCAGGTAATCGCCGCGGCAAAAGATCTTCCGCTCAGCGGCGACAACATGAACTTTGCTTTCGATATAGAAGGGCGACCGTACCCACCGGGCAGATCTCCAGGCGCTGATGTTCGTCTCGTTACCGCGGATTACTTCAAAGCGCTGGGGATACCCCTTATCAAAGGCCGTGTTTTCAGTGAAAGCGACAGCCCGCAAGCGCCGCCTGTCCTTTTGATTAATAAAGCCATGGCTGATCGGTTCTTCCCTAATGAGGACCCCATCGGCAAACGAATGCAATTGGGCATCAACAACTTCGCCGGTCAAATCGTCGGAATCGTTGGCGACGTGAAACACGTCGCCCTGGACGCGGAGGTTAACGATGAAGTCTACCTGCCGTATTCACAAGCGCCATTCGCGGTAGACATGACCTTGGTTGTGCGCACCTCCGCCGATCCGATGGGCCTTGCCGGGGCGATCCGAAATGAATTGGCAACTCTCGATAAGCAGGTGTCGATCGGGAAAGTGCGAACTATGGACACGATCGCAGCGGAGTCAGTTGCTCAACCTCGCTTCCGCACTCTCTTGTTGGGCCTGTTTGGAATCTCAGCATTGCTGCTGGCTTCCATTGGTATCTATGGAGTGATGTCTTACGCCGTTACTCAGCGCACGCAGGAGATCGGCATCCGCATGGCACTCGGCGCACAGGTTGGCGACGTGCGTAAGCTGGTAATCAGAAACGGAATGACGTTGGCGCTGGTTGGTGTAGTTATCGGACTAGCCGGAGCGTATGGATTGACTCGATTGATGGCCAGTTTGCTTTTTGGAATAAGTGCAACCGACGCCCCAACATTCGCTGCCATTTCAGCGGGGTTAGTGGTCGTCGCCCTAATCGCGTGTTACATCCCGGCGCGGCGAGCCACGAGAGTCGATCCGCTGGTGGCGTTGCGCCACGAGTGAAGACATTGCCAATTGCCAATTGCCGATTGGAATGAAGGGAAGCAATCACGGATGGAAGACACAAATCGGCAATCGGCAATCGGCAATTGGCAATGGGAATCAACAACAGACAAGACCGGAAATGGGTAAGGGAAGAAACGCCATGAACACTCTCTGGCAGGACCTGCGCTACGCGGCGCGAATGCTCAGGAAGCAGTATGGCTTCACGGCTATTGCCGTGCTGTCATTGGCGCTGGGCATCGGAGCTAACACTGCGCTTTTCAGCGTGATCGATGCGGTGTTACTCAAGAAGCTCCCCGTCAGCGAGCCGGAGCAACTAGTGCTGTTCAGGTCGCTGACTGTCCCGAACTTCAGCTTTGGCGGTTTTAATGGGAACGCCAATCCTGACCCTCCTTCAGGGATGATCGCCGCGAATTCATTTCCCTATCAAACTTTCGCACGGTTGCGGGAGCAGAAGAGCGTGCTGTCACACATCTTTGCTTTCGCCGCCGTCGGCGTAAATGTGAACGTGGACGGGGAAGCAGACGTCGCCCGGGCCCAGGTTGTTTCCGGCAATTACTATGCGGGGCTGGGTGTTAAGCCTTTCGTTGGTCGCCTGATCACTGATAGCGATGATCAGGCAGCGGCCACGCCAGTGGCCGTAATCAGCGATCGCTACTGGCAGCGGAGGTTTGAGCGAAATCAGTCGGTGCTGGGCAAACAGATCAAGCTCAACAATGTCTCTTTCACGATCGTCGGAGTTACCCCTCCGGAGTTTAACGGCACAGGACAGGTTGGCTCATCTCCCGACATTTCAGTTCCCCTTGCGCTGGAGCCAAGCCTAAGCACCGATCGCTCGCGGATGAAAGGTGCAGGGCAATGGTGGTTGCGCCTGATGGGCCGGCTGCAGCCGGGAGCTAACTCCGAACAAGCACGTGCCAGTTTAGAAGGGGTGTTCCAGCAGTCGGTCCTGGAGCACCGGAGCGCGCGAGTTCAGCCGGCCGGTCAACCTCCACTGCCGGCTCTTGAGCCGAAAGACTATCCACGTCTGAGGGTTGATTCCGGTAGTCAGGGTGAAATGGATGTGCGCCGGCTCTTTGCGCCACAACTCTACTTGCTGTTAGGCGTAGTAGCCCTGGTCTTGCTGATCGCCTGTGCAAACGTTGCCAACCTGGTGCTGGTGCGCGCCTCGACGCGGCAAAAAGAGATCGCCGTGCGGTTGGCAATGGGCGCGGGTCGACGGCGTTTGATTCGGCTTTTGCTCACCGAAAGCGTACTGCTGTCGCTGCTCGGCGGTGTGGCAGGCATCATCTTCGCATCGTGGATCAAAGACGCCTTCCTGACGGTCGGAAACTGGGGTGGCGAAGGAATGAATGCGCTTAATCCCCGGCTCGATTTGCGAGTGCTTGGATTTACGATCGCGCTATCGCTTCTGACCGGAGTGCTATTCGGAGTCGCGCCCGCATTGCGAGCGACGCGGATTGATCTGACTCCCTCACTGAAGGACACCGGCAGAAGTTCGAGCGCCGCTTCCCGTTCACTGCTGAGCAAATCCCTTGTGGTGGCCCAGGTGGCAATGTCGCTTGTGCTGCTCATCAGCGCCGGGCTTTTCTTGCGCACGCTGCGCAACCTGCAGAACGTACCACTGGGATTCAATAGCGAGAACCTGCTCTTGTTCAGCGTCAACCCGAACCTGTTAGGCTACAAAGATGCCGCATTGGCAAATCTTTACAGGCAGATGTTCGATCGCGTCGAGGCCGTTCCGGGCGTCAGCGCCGTGACGTTCTCGCGCAACGCCCTGCTCTCAGGGTCTATTAGCGGGCGCGAGATTTACCTGGGAAGTGCAAGCTCAGCTGATGGTGCGCCCATGGAAGGCGGTGAAGTTCGTGTGCACCTTGTGCGTGAGAACTTCTTCGCGACTATGGAGATTCCGCTGCTACTAGGTCGCAGCTTTACCCCGCAAGACGACGAACGCGCGCCTAAAGTCGTTGTAGTCAATCAGACTTTCGCACGGCTCGTTTCCTCCGGAGACAATGCCATCAGCAAACGCTTCGGATTCAGTGTTGACAAACCGACCGAGATCGAAATTGTCGGCGTTGTCAGAGATACAAAATACGGGAATCAGCGCGAAGAGTCGCAGCCAACTGTTTACGTGCCCTGGTTGCAGGAACTCAGGGGAGTCGGAGGGATGACTTTCGAGGTCCGGACAGCGGGCGATCCAGTTCCTTTAGCACCGGCGATCCGGCAGGCGGTGCGTGAAGTGGATTCCAACCTGCCGGTGGTAGGGGTCAGAACGCAGGTCGAGCAGGCTAACGAGTCGCTGAGGATAGAACGATTGTTTGCCCGGCTGCTTAGTTTCTTCGGGCTGCTGGCGTTGTTGCTGGCCGCGATCGGGTTATACGGCGTGATGGCGTATGCGGTCGCGCAGCGCACGAAGGAAATTGGCATCCGCATGGCCCTTGGCGCTCAGCGTTACGACGTGCTGAAGCTGGTCCTCTCCCAGGGAATGATACTGACGCTCATCGGTGTAGCGCTTGGCGCTGCCGGTGCGATTGGTTTAACGCGGCTGATGAAGAGCCTGCTGTTTGGAGTAAGCGCCACCGATCCAGCGACTTTCATTGCCATAGCGTTGTTGCTGGCCGCTGTAGCCCTACTGGCCTCTTACGTTCCCGCGCGGCGCGCAACGAAAGTCGATCCATTGGTGGCCCTGCGGTACGAATAGATAGGACCTATTTGACTTATTGGGCCTATTGGCGGTGACCAATCGGCAATGGAATGACGATGCAACCACAAAAGCAAATCGTAACTGACACTGAGAAGCTTTGGGCCATTGACCCAACCCATACGACTGTGGAGTTTGCTGTCAGGAATCTCTTCTTCTTCACCGTGAAGGGAAGCTTGCCCGCTCTCGAGGGAAACGTTGTGCTTGACCCGGCCGACGTCCGCAACTGTTCGACAACCGTCGTGCTGCAGTCGGCGAGCATCAGCACAGGTAACAAGCGACGGGATGCGCACCTGCGTGCCGCGAGTTACCTCGATGCGGATCGCTATCCGGAAATTCGTTTTGAGAGCACGAAAGTTGAACGGGGAACTGACCGGGACACGTTGCGGGTGACCGGGGCCTTGACCATCAAAGATACGAGCAAAGAAATCGTGCTGGACGTCAGCGAGATAGACAGATCTTGCTCGCCCAGCGGAGAGCACGTCGCGTACTACAGTGCGTGGACTGAACTTGATCGGTTTGATTTTCATGTTGACGCCATGCGCCTGTTGATTGGCCGCACGGTGCGAATCACGATCAACATCCAGGCGACCAGACATACTTAGTGCGTCAGGGTGGCCCAGACTTTAGTCTGTCATTCGAGCTGCGATGACTTCAAGGTTGGATGATCACAAGGCGGCGACACGGACTGAAGTCCGTGCTACGTGCAGGAGAACTATGTACACATTATTGCAAGACGTGCGCTATGGCGCCCGCATGTTGTTTAAGAACCCCGGTATCACTTTCGTGGTGATACTGGCGCTCGCCCTCGGCATCGGCGCCAACACGGCGATGTTCAGCGTCATCAACGCGGTGCTGCTGCGCCCCCTGCCTTACCACGAATCCGACCGCCTGGTCTTCTTGAATGAGCGCAGCGCGGTGCTCGACGAGATGTCGATTTCATATCCGAACTTCACGGACTGGCGAGATCAGAATCAGGTGTTCGAGAAGATTGGCGTGTACAACCGCAACAGCTACAACCTGACCGGCTCCGGCGAAGTCGAGCGCATTCCGACAGGTCAGGTCTCCGCGGATCTCTTCTCCACATTGCGTGTGAACGCTGCTATCGGGCGGGTATTCAATAACGAAGAAGACAAACCCGGTGGCCCACCGGTGGTCGTGTTGAGCTATGGCCTATGGCAAAGGCGCTTCGGCGGTCAAATGAGTATTTTGAACCAGGCGCTTACGCTGAACGGAAAAAGCTACACCGTGATTGGCGTGATGCCGCAGGGTTATCTATATCCCAGCCGCGTCGAGATGTGGGTGCCGGTCGGGCAACTCTCCGGCGATACAAATTGGCAGCAGCGAGGCAATCACCCCGGTCTCTATGCCGTCGCACGTTTGAAGCCGGACGCCACACTGGCGCAGGCGGAGGCGGACCTGGACAACATCGCCGCGAACCTTGAAAAACAATATCCGGAATCGAATGCCGGCAATCGTGTGCGGATACGACCCCTCTTGGAAATCTATGTGAGCGATGCCCGCGGCGCTCTTTGGGTGCTATTTGGGGCGGTCGCTTTCGTCCTGCTAATTGCCTGCGCAAACATCGCTAACCTGTTATTGGCACGGGCCACAGCACGCCAGAAAGAAATGGCGATTCGCGCTGCGATGGGCGCCGGGCGCTGGCGCATCGTGCGTCAGTTGCTGACTGAGAGTGTACTGCTTTCTTTAGTAGGCGGGACTCTGGGATTGTTAATCGCTCACTGGTGCATCGACTTCATTCTTTATGTCAGTCCGGACGCCATTCCGCGCTCAAGGGAAATCGGCCTCGATTGGCGAGTGCTGGCGTTCACCATCGGCGTTTCGTTTCTGACGGGGATTCTGTTCGGTCTCGTACCGGCGCTACAGGCAGGCGTGGTGGACGTTCATGAGACCTTGAAAGAAACGGGACGTGGCACGACGCGCCGCCACTGGCTGCGAAGTTCCCTGGTGGTCGTGGAGGTAGCCAGCACTCTGGTGTTGCTCATCGGCGCCGGTTTGATGATCCGAAGCTTTTACCGCCTGCAAAACGTGAACCCGGGATTCTCGTACGCGCGCCTGGCCAGCTTCACCGTCAGTCTGCCGCAGAAAAAATACGTAACCGAGGAACAGCGCACCGCGTTTTTCCAACGGCTACTGGAAAACACTCGTGCTTTGCCGGGTGTTGAAGCGGTGGCTGCGGCTTCCGGGCTACCACTTGGCAACAACGGCTGGCAAACGTCGTTTCTGGTCGATGGCCGGCCCACTCCCCCGCGCGATCAGACGCCGCTGATGGAAGCCTGCACGGTCACACCAGACTACTTTCGTGCGATGAGCATTCCCCTGTTGCGCGGCCGTTATTTTACCGATCAGGACAATCGTTCCTTTCTGGCAGGACGGGATTTGAGCAAACTCA
>JBGTHZ010000133.1:0-35449 GCA_041745915.1 Pyrinomonadaceae bacterium
GAAAAGCCATTAGCCCAAGGCCTAATCAAAATCGAGTAGACAACAGGCTGCGGAAAGCGTAAAAACTCTCGTCCCGGCCACTCTCCATTGGCCGGTTTTGAAGTGTACATGTATGGCCGGTTTTCAAGTGTTCACCGAGGCAAACCAGGCTATTGAGGCTAGTAAACGAAATCGGACGGTCATCCGATAATGAGTAGGTAATCAAGCAGCGCTCACGCCATCAAAGAGCGATGTCAGTCGCGCCTGCGGGTCTTACATAATGACGATTATCTTACGCCTCGCGTCTATTGCTTTCCCTGCAAATTTCTATAGCTCGCTCATTCCTAATGAGCCTCGCTCGTGACCGAGAAACATCGTCAACTTGGTTCCACTGATGGACACAAAGTTTGCGGAAGGGTGATAAAGAATCCAACTAGGGTTGGCAGACAAGATAGAACGCGATTTCTAACTTTTCGATCCTCTAAGCCTTGTCCTTCAAATTTGTGGCCAATTTGTGGACAGAATTCGCAGCACATCGCAGTGAGGCGCTGGCAACGAATGGGAAAGAACTGCAAAACCCTTAATATTCTTTGGTGGCTGCAACTTTTGAAAAGGCAAATACTTACGTTTTTGCCGGTCGTCTAATTCGCAATGCGGAGGCCAGGAGTTCGACCCTCCTCTGCTCCACCAATAAGACCTGTATTTCCAGCCATTTACACGCGCCGGTTCAAACTTGCCATTTCACCTCTTGACGCCGCGTTGACGTAGTCCTGAGCGAATTTAAGATCGATACGTTCTGCTTCTTAGGTTCAATGCAAGAAAACCCAATGAAAAGCGTGCCTGTCGTCTTCTGTCTTAATTTAGTGAGCCGTCAAGATTGGCAGACCTTGCGTTTGCGAATGCGGAGGTCAGGCTTTGACAACGATGAACTGATCGGAGGCGGCCGCGAGCGTGCTGGTTGGCTGATCGGCCTGGAGTATGCCACTTAATGAATTTCTGCGCTCTATCTCTGCTTTGCCGTAAGCGTCTGCGTTACCGACATCGCACCGCTTAGTTGAGGCGATAATGCTGACCTGCGGACTCTTGGTCAGGTCAAAAGTAAAGGCGCATGGACTGAAGAGATCTTCGGCGAAGTCGAGACATCGTTCCTGTTCAACCGCATATTGAAAGTTGCGATACCACTGATTAGCTGATAGTTCGTAGCGCCGACCATCAATAATCAGTGTCTCTTCGAGTTTCGAAAGCAAGACTAGTCGCCCAACTGGCGGCTTTGTCGCGGCGGTCAGCAAGCCGTGATAGCGGCGTATGTTCAGTCCTGTGATCGTCGAGGACGAAAACCCACCGATGCCGTTAGTCTCGATCCATTCGCGCGTCAGTACCGTTTCGAGATTGCGGCAACGCTCCTGATCTATTTCAATCATTGCCACCTTCTTCTGAGAATGCGGCTAAGCTGCGCGACTTTCAGAATCATCCGCCGCGGCTTCGACCAGTACTGGCCTCTCAACTCGCATACTCACATCCATGAACTGCACAAGGTCCTTCGAAAACAAGAGATCCAGGAACCAATCGAGCGCGACGCGCACTTTCTTTTCGAAGCGCGGGAGCTTGCTCAGATAAATCGTTCGCCATAGCCACCAGGCTATGAAGCCGGAAAAATTCACACCCATGATGCGAGCCACACCTGTTCGTTTGCCGATCGAAGCCAGCGCACCGATTGTTTTGAATTCGAAACGTCGCGGTCGGCCATCATTGATGGCCGCAACGACGTTTTCAGCCACGACCTTCCCCTGGCGTATCGCGTGTTGCGCAGTCGGCGGACAAGATTTGCCCGTGGTGGGATCGGGCACGGCAGCGCAATCGCCGAGCGCCCAGACTCCGGGATGGTCTGTGACTTCAAGAAATTCATTTGTGACCAACCGACCGCGTTCCTTGGAGCAATCCAACATGTCGAGCAGTGGGTTCGGAGAAACACCGGCCGTCCAAACCAGCATGTTGGTTTCAAGCGAAGTCCCATCGCTCAGATTAACTTCATTGTTCGAAACACTCTTGACTGCCGTGTTCATGAGGAAGTGCACCCCGCGACTGGCAAGCTTCTTGCGCGCATACGCGCCAAGTTGCGGACCCAGTTCCGGCAAGATCGCATCGGTTGCTTCGATCAAAACGATTCGCAGCTCTTTTTCGGAGAGCTTCGGATAGAACTCAATCGCCTCACGCATAAAGTCATTCACAGAAGCTATCGTTTCGACGCCGGCAAACCCGCCGCCCGCCACCACCACGGTTAATAACCGCGAACGATCTTCGCAGGCACATTCAAAGTCTGCTTCCTCAAGGTTCTTGATCAGGCGGCTGCGCAATCGAATCGCATCGCTCAGCGATTTCATTGTCAGTGCGTTTTCGGCCAGGCCCGGCAAATTGTAGAAGTTCGTAACCGAACCGAGCGCCAGTACCAAATAGTCATAAGCCAATTCGTGATCGTGATTGTCATCAGCATGAGCAACGATCACGCGACGTTCCCTCAGGTCGATACTCTTGATATCGCCATTGACAAAATGTGTGCGGCGCAACAGCTTGCGCACCGGATTGACGATGTGCGTCAAGTCCAGATCGCCAGCCGCTACTTCATGCAACATCGGCGTAAACAGAAAGAAGTTCTCGCGATTGACGAGCGTGAGTTCAACATCAGAGTAGCGACGAAGCTTCTTTTCAAGATGCAACGCCGTATAAAGGCCGCCGAAGCCGCTTCCGAGAATCAGAATTCTCTTAGGTAGTTTTGAATTGCTGGCCATTAGGTCAGCTCCGCAACTTCACAGAAGACTTTGATAGCGCCGTTCGGATTTGTAAGCTTCGCGAACAGTTCCCGGTAGTTCTCCAAACCCTTGACGGGATGCGTCAGCAGCCGCGAAAGCCAACCCGGATATTCGGCTTCGGCTTGTGCCAAGTCCTTGACGCCCATCTCGAAGTATTCCCGATTCGCGTTGACCGTGCCGACCATTACCTTGTTGCCGAGCACGAATTCCAGATTGATCTTGTCCGCCGGCACTTCGATCTTGCGATCGCCGCCTGTGACACTGGACAAAACCAGCACCCCGTTTTTGCCGAGCGCTTGCATGCTGTCGAACACGACTGGTGAAAAACCGGTCGCTTCGAAAATGATGTCCAACGGCCCATACTTCTTTGCGCCTTCGTGGATTGAAAGATCGTCGGTCGATTGGTAAGTAGCACCGATCGCTTCGATTAAGTCGGAATTGAAATATGGTTTTGGTGTCTTACCGAAGGTCGTCACTTGCAAACCCTTGAGGCGAAGCACCAGAGTCGCCAGCAAACCAATCGTCCCAGCGCCCATGACCGCAGCGCGCTTAGGTTTCCAAACCCGCAGACGGCGTTGAATTTCGTAGGCCTGAGCGATGCCCTTCTCAACGACGGTGGTCGGTTCGAGAAGTACACCAACTTCCCTAAGGCGTTGGGGCATCTTGACGATAAATTCAGCATCATCGACGTAGTATTGACTCATATAGCCGTGGCGCAGATTGATGCCGCGCTCAAAGTACGTATCATCCGTCGTCATGTCGTTGGTGCCGATTAGGTCGTAGATGCTCGACCCCGGACGGCGCACCGTCGCGACCACATAATCGCCCGGCTTCACTTCTGTTACGTTCGGGCCGACAGCTTCGACCTGGCCAAAACCCTCGTGACCGATCACCAGAAAATCGTAGCCCTCAGGGGCCTGCCCATACTCTGCCGCATTGATTTCCTTGTCGGTGCCGTCAACTCCAACACGCAAGACTTTGACTAAGACGCCCCGACCGTTCGGCACGTCTGTGACTCTCGGCGTCGGTAATTCGGTTAGATGAACTGTGTTTGGTACTCCTGGTTTGACTGCAATTGCTTTCATGATTGCTCCTCAGACTTGGTTTCAGGTCCTTCGATTTTCAACTTGCCGACATCGCAAGTTCTGCTTGAACTCCCATTTGCGCCAGTGTAGCCAGTACGCGCGCCGGCTCGCCAAGATCGCTCCAGCCAACATCGCCAACTCTCATTACCGTGAGATCCTCGGGCCGCACCGCCAACACTTCATGAGAGAAATTGCTCTCTTGAATTTCCGAATACAACCCATGCAGAGCCTTCTTCTCAGCTAGAGTTTCAAACGTAGGCATGATCGAGCCGAACTGTGAAACCATCTCGGGTAAGGCCATACGCGTCATTTCCAGTAACGCGTCGACCCGACCGACCATCACAAAGCTGTTCCACAAACAACCCTGGTCCATCAGAGAGCGCGCCACGTGTGCGTCCGGCTTTTCCCAAAAGCGACTCACGCGAGTAATTGAGCGGAGCAAACTGCCGAGAATCGATCGCTGCGGCTCGATCCATCCGTATTCAGTTTCCGGGCCACTCGGCGTAATGCCCAGCAGGGTTACCGTCTCAGGTTGTAACTTCACGGCGTCGAAAGCCAGGTCGACATGCGACATGAATTCCTCGTCATCAGCAAAGTAATGATCGGAAGGAAACAATGCTACGATGGCTTTCGGCGACTTCGCTGCCACGCGCATCAACGCATAAAGAATTGCCGGTGCGGTTCCTTTGTTCGCAGGCTGCTCAAGCAGAAGACTTTGCGAAACGCTCTGAGTCAAAGATCGATAAAAGCGTCGATGCTTTTCGGTAACGACAAACAAAGTGCGGCTTGGCGAGACCGATAACGCGACGCGAGAGCGAGTCTGATCGAGCAGCGTGCTGCCGCCGATGACAGGAACAAATAGCTTCGGCCGATCGTCGCCGGTAATGCTGCGCGTCATTAATTGCAGCCGCGTGCCGTCGCCCCCGGCGAGGATGACTGCCCAGCGTTCGCCCGAGCGCCGCCCGCTCGCAGGCGAATGATTCGATGGCTTTTTCGAAAATCGTTGCTGGAGTGACATCGCGTTCATGATTGTTGGTCCTTGTCTGGATTGGCCGAACAATCATGAGTCGGATTGAAGGGGGATTCCTTACAAGAAATGTGGAGTGCGGTGGCAAGCGCAGAGCGACACCGCTTTGGATTGTTCCGGGAATACAGACTGTGATTTTATGAGAGGCCGTGCCGGGGAATCCAAAGCGCCGTCGTCGCTTCGCTCTGCCGGCGCACTCCAAAACTCACTCCCCGCACTGCTGCAGGAGCTTCGCAACCAGTCCAGTCCAACCAGTCTGATGGCTGGCGCCCACGCCTGAGCCATTGTCGCCGTGGAAGTACTCGTGGAAAGGAACCAGGTCGCGCCACTTGGGATCAGTCTGAAACTTTTCCGTCGCGCCGAACACTGGTCTCCGCTCGCTGCTATCGCGCAGAAAGATTCGCGAAAGCCGTTTCGAGATTTCACCAGCGACTTCCCAAAGTGTCATCATCTGCCCTGAGCCAGTGGGACATTCGACCTTGAAATCTTCGCCCAGATAGTGATGAAACTTTTGCAGCGACTCGATCAGTAGATAATTTAGCGGAAACCAGATCGGCCCTCGCCAGTTTGAGTTGCCGCCAAACAGTCCGGTGCTCGACTCCGCCGGCTCATAGTCCACTCGATGCTCTGTGCCATTCACTGGCAGCACGTACGGATGGTCCTTGTGGAATCGCGAGATTGCGCGAATGCCATAAGGCGAAAGGAACTCGTTTTCATCCAGCATGTAACGCAGCACACTGCGCAATTGATCCTGGCTAACAATTGACAGCAAACGCCGCTCCGCATTCCCCGGTGTGCGCATGCACGCGACGTTCTGAATCAAGTCAGGTCGATTGCCAATGAACCATTCCATCCGTCGCTTGAAGTCCGGCAAATGGTCGAGCAGCTCCGGCTCCAACGTTTCGACTGCAAACAGCGGTATCAAACCCACCATCGATCTAACTTTCATTGGATAGGGCTTGCCTTGGGGCAAGTGCAACACGTCGTAAAAGAACTCATCCTGCTCGTCCCACAAGCTGATGTCATCATCGCCACGATTATTCATCGCGTGCGCGATGTAGAGAAAGTGTTCCCAAAACTTGCTGGCCACGTCTTCGTAGGAAGGATCTTCCCTGGCCAGCTCCATCGCAATTGCCAACAGATTCAGCGCGTACATCGCCATCCAGCTCGTGCCGTCTGATTGCGCGATGTGGCCGCCGGTCGGCAGAGGTGCGCTGCGATCGAACACCCCGATATTGTCCAGTCCGAGAAATCCACCCTGGAAGATGTTCATTCCATCTGCGTCTTTGCGATTGACCCACCAGGTGAAGTTCAAGAGCAGCTTCTTAAAAACTCTCTTGAGAAACACTGTATCGCCGACGCCCCGCCGCTTCTTCTCAATTTTGTAAACGCGCCACGTGGCCCACGCATGAACAGGCGGGTTGACGTCGCCGAAAGCCCACTCGTAAGCCGGTAACTGACCATTCGGGTGCATGTACCATTCACGTAACATCAGCACGAGTTGCTCTTTCGCGAATTCTGAATCAACCAGCGCGAGCGGAACGCAATGGAAAGCCAGATCCCAAGCGGCGTACCACGGATATTCCCACTTATCCGGCATTGAAATGACGTCCGCGTTGTAAAGGTGTTTCCATTCGCGATTGCGGCCGTTCCGTCTTTCAGTTGGCGGCTTCGGTGTATCTGAATCACCATCGAGCCATTGCTCGATTACGTAGTGATAGAACTGTTTTGACCAGAGTAAGCCGCCCAGGGATTGACGCATAACCGACCGGGCATCGTGCGAAAGATGTTTGGGGATTACGGTTTGATAGAACTCGTCGGCTTCACGAATTCGCATGGCAAAGACGTCATCGAAATCGGTGAATTGGTTCTGATGCTTCTTTAGCGATTTATCTGATAGCCGCAGGCGAATTGTCGCAGTCTCGCCGCGCGCGATTGTCAGTCTGTAGTTAGCAGCAGTCTTCGTTCCCGTTTGTTCTGGATTCACTGCCGATTGATTGCCGTGAACGATGTAATCGTTGATGCCGTCTTTGACGAACTGCGAGCCATTCGTAAAGTTGAAAAGCCGCTGCGTGTTCGTATCGTTCTCCGTGAAAAGTAATTCAGGCGAATCGTCGCAATACAGCCAGCGTTTGCCCAAGCCGCTCACTTCGAGTTCGATCACGCCTTCCTGAACTTTGCGCAGACTCGGTTTGGCTGTGCCGTTCTGATTCCATGACCAGGTATTGCGAAACCAGATCGTCGGAAGCAGATTTATCGAGGCCGCTTCCGGCCCGTGATTGGTCGCAGTAATCTTGATCAGAATGTCCTCGACATCGGCCTTGGCATATTCCACGACCACGTCGAAGTAACGATCTTCATTGAAAATGCCGGTGTCGATCAGCTCGAACTCGGATGCGAGTTTGCCTCGACTACGATTCTCGTCAACTAACTGGCTGTAAGGAAACTCTGTCTGCGGATACTTGTACAAGTACTTCATGTACGAGTGTGTGGGCGTTGAATCGAGATAAAAGTAGTATTCCTTGACGTCTTCCCCGTGATTGCCTTCGCTGCCGGTCAAGCCAAAAATGCGTTCTTTCAAGATCGGATCGTGGCCGTTCCACAACGCCAGTGCGAAACAGATTTTCTGATGACGATCGCAGATGCCCGCGAGTCCGTCTTCATTCCAGCGATAGGCGCGCGACCGCGCATGATCGTGCGGGAAATAGTTCCAGGCGGTGCCGCCCGCGCTATAGTCTTCACGCACGGTGCCCCACGCGCGCTCGCTGAGATATGGCCCCCAGCGTTTCCAATGCTTTGTACGTTGACGCGCTTCTTCCAAACGCCGCTCTTCGGCCGTAAATCTTTGGTTTTTGTTGAGGTCTATTGTCATAGTCTTGTTAATCATTTTTGGCTTAGATATCGCTGTCCCCTGTTGCCTAGCCCGTCAACTTTTCAAGACGATCCTGGAAATAACTTCGCCAACTCTCGGGCAGTGCTTCCACCTCAATAGCCCGCCGAAGCAAAGCCGCATTGCGCTTCTCACGTGTATATAGTCGGGTAACATCGGAAACCCTTACATCATGAGCGTCTCTAGCCAACGGCTCGAACTCGTCGCCGGTGCCCACTTCGCCTTGTTTCAGAACCGCGAGATAGAACCCAGTGAGCTCGCTTTTCAAGAATCTCTTGATGATGTCGGTACGACCGAAACGCAGGCCGAGTTTGTAACAGGGCATGCGAGGCTCAGTTACCATCACCTCGGCGGCGCCAATGCGAAACTTATCACCAATGTTCGTTTCCGTTTCCAGCAAGCCTGTGGTCGTAAAGTTCTCGCCGAACATGCCCCACGGCAGATCCATCTCTGGAAACTCGCGTTTCCAGAAATCGTAGTGCTCCGCGGGATAAACATAGACGGCTTTGCTCGGGCCTCCATGAACTGATAAATCAGCCTGGCGGTCGCCCTCGATATTCAGCGTCCGCATCATCACGCGCCCGGCGATTGGTTCCTTAAGAATGCCGGTTGATACCGGTTCGCCGTTGCGCATCACCAGGCGCGGTAGACCAACGTTCACTGAAATGATTTTCATTGTTCCGAGAATTACTGGGACGAAAAGTTGTCGATTGCTCATAGGTGGAGTTTATCCGCAGGAAAAACGGAGAATATTCGTGTCCCCCTATTGCTTCTTATGCCCTTTACTGGCTGCATCATTTTTCGACGAGCGCCATCACATGACCATCGGGGTCGCGCGCGAGCAAGCCTTTCGAAAATCCCAAGCGCCCATCGCTGATTGATACGACGCCTGGTGAAACAAAGCGAAAGTTCTCCGCGAGCAGGCTCTGCGCAAACATGTCTGCCGCATTAACTACGAGTGTCGTCTGCCAATGAAACAGATCGCTCGACCGCGCATCGCTCGGCAGCGGTCGTCCGTCGCGCGGCGCAAGGTACTCGAGAAACTCGATGCCCGGCCCCCCGCTGCCGGCTCGGAGACTCGTAATGCGTACCCTTGCGCCGAACACGTTGTTCAGGTGTTCCTGCTCAGTGCCGTAATTCTCACTGGTGCCCGCAACGCGCAGACCAAGCACGTCGCGATAAAACTTCAAACTCGCTTCAGTGTTGCTGACGACAATCGCCGTATGGTCAATGCCGAGAAACAGATGATCCTTTCGCTGCCATTTCGCATCGCCCTTTCCTTCAGGAAACTGCAAGATCTCAAGCCAGTGCTTATCGGGATCGCGAAAGTAAAATGCCTTTATGCCACCGGCATTCTTGTTCCAGTCAGGCAGACGCTGCGGACCAGTCGATGCATGCTCGACTTTGTTTTGGCGCAGCAGTGCGTACGCCATATCCATGTCGCTGGTAATGATTGCTATGTGTTGGAACCATCGATCGTTGCTGCGTGAATCGACCGGAACCGGGCGTCCCTTCGGCGCCAGATACTCAGTCAACTCGATATACTCATCCCCCAATCGCATTCGCACCACGCGCATGCGCAGGCCAAAAACCCCTTGCAGACGTTCGTAGTCTTCGCCGGTGATTTCCACATCTGACACTTTTTCAAATGACAGAACGCGCGAATAGAACTCAATCGAAGCGTCCACGTCGGAAACAGTCATCCCGATCGCGCCAACCTGTTCAACCGAAGGGACGGTCTTTGGATTGTTTGTAGGGAACAGGAAGGGGACGCGCGAGCTGTTGAGAGCACGCGCGTCCGTGGGCAGGAACTGAGCCGTCGTCGTCTGAACGAAGACGCTCAGCGCAAGCAGCAAACCAATAAACAGGGGGCGAATGTTTTTTGTCTTAGTAGTTATCATTGTTCCACTCGCAATCGCTTTGACCCGGTCGATACCGCTCCCGGTTCTGACTATTTCAGTCGCTCCAACAGGCGATCGCCAACGCGTAGCGCATTCGCCATGATCGTCAGCGCCGGATTAACCGCGCCGCTCGATGGGAAGAAGCTCGCATCGACCACATAGAGATTGTCGACCTCGTGCGCTTTGCAGTTGCGGTCGAGCGCTGAGGTCTTAGGATCATCACCGAAACGCACAGTGCCGTTCTGGTGTGCGACCGCTGCTAACGGCAAACGCTGACCGAGATACAGATTCCGCGCAAACAAGCCCTGGTGACATTCATGTCCGTGAATATCACAGTTGGTTTGCTTCATTGCTTTTTGCAGATGGGTTTTCAGGCGATCGTGTCCTTCGACGTTGTTGAGCTTATAGCTCACGCGAATCTCGCCATCGCGATCGACAGTCACGCGGTTCTCCGGGTCAGGCAAGTCTTCTGAAGTCAGCCAGAAATCCAGGCTGTGCTTGGCCATCAAATCCAAAGTCCAACCGGGAGCGATCGCTGGGGCGCCGGCCTTCAAGGTGTCAGCGTCGAGCTTGCCGACAAACGAGATGTGGCCCATGGGATATTCCCAGTCTTTCGAGCCGAGATAGAAATCATTGATCGCCAATGTCTTTTGAAAGACGGTCGGGTTTGGACATTTCGATAGCGCCATCAAAACCGAATTGATATGTCCCATGTAGTGACGCCCGACCACGTCAGAGCCGTTGGCGAGTCCGTTCGGGTGACTGTCATTCGCGGATCGCAGTAACAACGCGGAGGAATTAACGGCGCCGCAGGACACGACGACGATGTCGCCTGAATATTCTTCGCGCGCACCGTTGCGCTGAACGATCACCTTGCTTACTTCGCGCGCATTGCCGTTTGTTTCCAAGCGCATCACCTTGGCGTTGGTGACTAGCGAAACGTTCTCATGCTTAAGAGCCGGATCGACACAGATCGTTTGCGCATCAGCCTTTGCGCCAATCAAACATGGATGTCCGTCGCAGGTATTACAGCGAATGCAGGCGCTAGTTCGCGGGTTCTTTTCATCGATCCGGATCCCAAGCGGTACGTGAAATGGCTTCAGGCCCGCTCGCTCAAGATCATCGTGAAGATGTTGGATCCGTTGCTCGTGACTGACGGCCGGATATTTGTAGGGCCCGCTGGCGTATGGTTCCGTTGGATCTTCACCGCGATTGCCGTGCACCTGATAGAGGTGTTCAGCTTCGGTGTAATACGGCTCCAGCTCGTCATAGCTAATTGGCCACGCTGGCGAGATCCCACCGTGATGACGAATTTCTCCGAAGTCTTCTTTGCGCAAACGAAACAGCGCTGCGCCGTAAAATTTGGTATTGCCGCCGACGAAATAGTTCGTATGCGGGTGCAGTTCTTTGCCGTCAACATCGCGCCAGGCTTCCTTCGTGTTGTACTTGCCTTCGAGGTTGACGGCGCGCGTGCTCCAATTGTCCTTCTCCCGCAGGACGTAGTCGCCCCGTTCAAGCAGAAGAATCTTCTTACCGGAGGGCGCGAGCTTGTAAGCAAGCGTGCCGCCGCCCGCCCCTGTGCCGATAATGATTACGTCGTAGTGGTTGTTGTTCGTCATGATCTGCTCCGTCTACTTGCAAAGTTGAGGGAGGCTGACTGCCCGCCACAAGCAATTAGCGATTCATCGATTGCATGGAATCGCTCATCAAAGGAGCAGTGCCAAAGTTGACGTTGAATCGGGCGCACCAAATAGTCGCGGCGCGATACTTCGCCAAATCAACACTCGCCGGAACGTCGTAGTTCTGGTCGCCGATGTTTCCCTTCAAAGAGCCAAGGTCCACAAAGCCGGCATTCTTCACGGTATCGTTGTCCTTTGCGTCCCCAGCAGCCACGAGATAAACGTGGACGTCAGGGCCATTGGAGGTTTCAAAACCCGTCAGGCGGAGCGTCCTCTTACCATCAGCGAGCTTAAAGATTGCCGCTGTGCCTTTTGTTTCGTGAGCACCTGCGTGAAATTCACCCGACGCGAGCTTCATCGGCTCCATGTTGGCCGCTGATGCTGTCGGAAACTGTTCGTTTACTCTTTGATTGATGAACAACCGCTCGGGGCGAAACGCATACCACGCACCGGCGACTGCGATCAGAACTGCCAATACAACTACAAATTTTCTCGACATAAGTTAAAATCTCCTTGGTTTACTTTAGGATTCCGTAACTCTTTCAGCTTGTTAGTCGCGCGCGCGCTCCGTTCCTTACAAGCTGCGAAAATTATTTCAGTTGCGAAAAATGCGAATAGCAATCTTTGGAACCGGTGGAGTCGGGGGATACTTCGGCGGCCGACTTGCTCAGGCAGGCGAGAATGTAACTTTCGTTGCGCGCGGGGAACACCTGCGCGCCATTCAGACGAGCGGTTTGAGAGTCGATAGCCTGAATGGCGACTTCCTTATCAATCCGGCAAAAGCTACGGCTGATGTAAGTGAAATTGGGCCAGTTGATCTGGTAATCGTTGGCGTCAAGGCCTGGCAAGTTCCGGACGCGGCCCTCGGGATGAACCCTCTCGTCGGACCTCATACGACAGTCCTTCCGTTACAGAATGGAGTCGACGCTGCTTCGCAGCTTACCTCGGCATTAGGTCGGGAATGCGTGATTGGCGGTCTCTGTAAGATCGTAAGCTTCATCGTCGCGCCGGGTCATATCCGTCACGCTGGTTTTGCTCCTTCCATCGTGATCGGCGAGCTGGACAATCAACGCACCGATCGAATTGTCGAAATCGAAAAGACTTTCAATCATGCAGGAGTTGAAACGACGATCGCCTCGGATATTCAAGTGGCACTCTGGACGAAATTTCTGTTCATTTCCTCCTTCAGTGGTGTCGGCGCGATCGCGAATGCGTCCGCGGGAATTCTTCGCACCGATGCCGAGTTACGAGCGCAAATGCTCGAAGCGATGAAAGAGATCTACGAACTCGCTCACGCGCGCAATGTAAAGCTGCCGCCGAACTCGATCGAAACTGTGATGGCCGGTGTGGATGCCTTGCCGGAAGACGCGACAAGCTCGATGCAACGCGATATCGTCGCCGGCAAACCTTCTGAACTCGAATCGCAAAATGGCGCCGTCGTGCGCATGGCACGCGAAAGCGGAGTTGATGTTCCGACGCATGAATTCATCTATGCACAGCTCATGCCTTTCGAGCATAAAGCTCGCGCCGTATTTATCTAGTTTTAGCGTTTCACTTCAAGGTGAGTGGTTACTTCATGGCGCCGATCCAACCCAGCACAAGTACTAAGCCATAGCGAATTAGAAACTCACCGAGCTTCTTTATCACACCATCACTTCTTGAGACCGCCATCTCGTTAACCATAGTTAAGTTCGTTCGTTGATATTCATGATTCTCAGTTGACTACGGTCGCACGCCAGGAATATTGAGCCGGATGCGATATAAGCCGCTGCGCGCGCAGAGATAAAGTGTTTTGCCATCCGCATCACCCCAAGCCATGTTGTGAGGGTGCCGCGGAGTGATGATCGTGCCCAAGTGTTTGCCTTCCGGCGAGATGACCCAAAGTCCACCGGGAGCGGAGACGTACAGATTGCCTTTTTGATCGACCTTGATGCCGTCGAGACCGTCCTCACCAGGCGCGGTTGTGAAATCGAAAAATAGTTTGCCGTTGCGGAGCGTGCCATCGGACTGGATCTCGTACCGCATGATCGCCTTGTGCTTCTCTCCGATCTCACTGACTGCATCGTCGCCAGTACGCGCATGTTGACCCGTTAGAGCGCGTGGCCAGTTGCCTACATACAAATATTTCTCGTCCGGCGATAAGGCGATTCCGTTGGGACCGCTGAAGTCTTTGCTAACGAGCTGCAGCTTGCCATTGTAAATCGAAAAGATACCGCTGAATGGCAACTGCTTGCGCGAGTCTTCAAACGCCTTAGGAAAACCGAATGGCGGGTCAGTAAAGAAGAGCGTGCCATCGGATCGATAAATCAGATCGTTTGGACTATTCAAACGCTTGCCCTGATAACTATCCGCCAGAATCGTCTGTGTCCCATCTTTCTCGTCCCGCACGACGCGACGATTGCCGTGCTGATTGATCGTCAGCCGGCCCTGCGGATCCAACGTCAACCCATTCGATCCGGGTTGGCCGTAATCGGCTATGTCGGCGCCTGAGTAACCGCTCGGGGTGCGAAACACATCAAGCTTCCCTTCCGCGTTACCGTTGGGCGAGTATTTGTAGATCGTGTTCGCGTTGGGATCGCTGAACAGCAGATAGCCGCCATCCTTGTTCACCCAAATCGGTCCTTCGGTAAATTTGAATCCCTCGGCGAGCTTGAAAACTTTCGGATTTGGTCCGACGACGTCGTTCATTGCCGGGTCGTTTCGCACGACTTCGACGTTGACTTCGCTTGGCGTCAACGCCACCGGACCAGGCTCAGTTTTGTAGAACGAGAGCTTCGCGTAGCGCAGGTAGATGAAATTTGTCGGCGGATTTGAAAGTGGACCGTTGATGCCAAAGATAGCTAGCTGAATCTGCTGACCCGGTTTCACGTTGCGGCCAACAACCAGGTGGTTCTCCGCATTCCAACCGGCGATGACCGAACCCCCTGATTGGCCCAACGCTCGCGACAATTCGCCGTCAACCCAGATCTCGGCATAGTCATCGAGCGAGGTCTCAAAGATCGCCGTCGTTCCAGTTGGATCGAAATCACCCACACGTTCGGGAATGGTCAGCTTGATGCGATACCAATTGAAGCCGAGCCGGCCGTTACCTCGACGCTGGTCGAGAGTCGTTGGCGCAATAACTTCCCACTTTGAGTCATCAAAGTCAGCGCCACCGGCGTGGGGCGTGTAATCATAGGTTTTCACCGGATGGCCAGTCGGCTGCTTGTCTGGTCCGGCACCCACGAAATCAACCTCGACAATTTTCGTGTCGCTGTATCGCCATTCGCCTTTAACCGCACGCAGCCCATCGTCGGTTGCGAGATCGATCATCGCTTCCGGCTTTCCGGTCGGGACATCCGGGGAAGTCTTGATCGGCTGCGATGCATGCGTTGGCCTTCCCGACAATCCAACGTACAGAGAACCTGCAATGATCAGAAGAAATGCAATTCTCAACATTCGGGTTAGGTTTTGCGCGTTCATTTGTTGTCTCCCTTGACAGCCGCAGCTGCGCTGTCAGCTCCTGCCTTTGCTATGTCTTCGTCTTAGAGGCTTCGCCTCGGATTCGAGGCCTAGCCTCGATGAATTTCAAAGAAGTCGTTTGCCGGTAAGGCAGAGCCTTACCGCACTGTGCGGCAGATCAACGAACCTTAATTGTGTAGTAGAGAAACGCTTCGCCGACTTCCTTGAACCAGTGCGGAGTGTTCTTCGGAACGATGATCACGTCGCCCTTTGACAGATGGCGCGTATCGCCGCCATCGATCCTCGCACCACGAATTTCGTTTGGCGCAATCTCTTTCGCTTCGACCGCTGTGCCACCTGTCACAAAGCTCGCCGTGCCCTCCATTACATAAATGATGTCGGTGTCCAGCGTATGAATCTCAGCCAAGCCGGGCTGATCACGCCGGCTGGTGTGAACCATGTAGTTGCGATTCGCGCCATCCAGCAGTACCGCGCCTTTGGAAAAGGATGCCGACACCTGGGTCTTATCAAAGAACAGGACAGGCGAAGCTTTCATCGGCATGGTGTCGCTCATTTTCATTTCGCCAGAAAAGATGTTCGCGCCGGCCATCGCCAGTTCCTCATCCTGCTGAGCGCTTGACGCGCCGCTGACTCCGACCCCGCCGACGATTTGTCCATCGATCGTGATCGGTACTCCGCCTTGCAGCGGCGTGAAGTAAGCATCGGGCAAAGCGACCATCGCCGTCCGGCCGTTCTTGATAATGTCTTCGAATGCTTTCGTCGGACGTTTGAACAGCACGGCCGTACGTGCCTTGCCAATCGAGATGTTTGCACCAGCCGCGAACGTGCCGTCCAGACGTTCCAGTGCCATTAAGTTGCCGCCTTCATCCACGACCGCGATTACTCCCCCTGCTGCGTTGCTTTTCTTCGCGTAAGCAACCGCAGCGGCGATGACTCGTTTGGCGCCGTCAATTGTCAGCGATTTCTTGTCGGTCGTTTGCGCTTGCGCGACGGAAGTCAGGCTGGCAAGTGCAAGAATCATCGCGACGATCTTAAGACTCGGTTTCATAGCTCTCTCCTTACGAACGTTTCCCGTTGATTCTTACCGGGGCGCGTACGCCCTGCGGTCATGACCTTGGATCTAATCCAAGCTGATGCCGGGCGGGACGTCCGCGCTCCGTGTAAGATCACATGCCCTGTTCAGCGGTAATCGTGACGCGAAAGAACTCGCCATTCTTTCCAGTCCATCGCGCATCATTCACACGACGCACCACGCCATGCTCATCCACTCCAGTATTCATACCCTTCTGCCTCGGCCCCTGGTTCGGGCCGATACCGATCTCTTCGTCGACTTCCGTACCGGCGTTCCACAAGATCAACTTGTCGGTAACGTCGGCGCTGATGGGATTGCCTTTGGCGTCAAACAGCGCAATGCCATTAGCATCCGGCGAATAAAACCAATCATTCGACTGACCGAACATCATCGTCGTGAAAAGCTTCATGCCTGGCATCGCAGTAAAGCTGTATTCATAACTGTCGCCGGGGCGAATCGGGCCTGCGCCCATTGCACCCACTGGTGTATTGAACACGCCGTGCAGATTCGACGCGTGATGCATGGCCTCAAGCGATTTAACCAATCCGGACGGGTCACCGTCTTCAGCCTGCATTTCCAGACCGTTGCTGCCCGCGGTCTTGCCTTCTGTAAATAGCGGTGCCTTCTTCGTGCTCAGCACAAACATGCCGGGTGACAACGCGAACGGGAATTTCATACCGTTTGAGGCTGTCATTCCCTCAGCGCTGGATATGTTTTCGACCTTGACTGTGAACCTGGTTGGACCGGCTCTGCGCTTGGCCATCGCGACCGTGAATTGGGCCAGGTAGCAGACCGCGAGTAGCGCCAAACCGATTGCAAGCTTTCGATGTTTCATGACTTAAATTCTCCTTCTAGGAAAGTTGTTGATGATTAGCCACAGAGAACCGGAGACCGAAGTGATATCTCGACAAATAGCGACCACGTCCTTTTAAGTGTGTTGCTTCGCATTGTCCGTTCTGCCTCGTTGTCTCCGCGTCTCTATGGCTAACCGCTGTCAGTTAGCTTCAAAGTTGCACCTGAAGATGCAGCGCGCGTTGTTGTAGTGATGGAGCTTGGCGCACGCCACCGCCCGACTACCCTTGATTCGTCTGTAGGCTTCAGCGGCCAGTAGCATTCCCAACGGCGGCGCTGTGAAATAGATCCAGACCGACGTGAATTGATGCGCGCCAAATGCCGAGCCAAATGTGCGCGCCGGATTCATGCTCATGCCGGAAAGTGGCGACTCGATGCTGATGTAGACAGCTACTAGCGCACCCGCGAATAGTCCCGTCCAGCGACCCAGTTGCTTCGTGTTTGAAACAGCCAGGATCACCGTCATCAAAATGAAGGTGATTGTTAGTTCGGCGACAAATGCCGTCGCCGGTCCTTTGGGACCAGGAACTGTGGCCGCGTAATTCACTGCTTTGTGCGAAACCAGCATTCCCAGCAGCTGTGAGGCGATTAATACGCCGACGATACCGCCGGCAAATTGAAACAGAATATAGAAGACCGCATCCCAAGCCTTGATCTTTCCGAGTCGAAAGAACGTTAAAGTCACCGAAGGATTGAAGTGGGCTCCGGATCGTTTGCCCAAAGGTGAAAAGATTAGCGCTACGGCTGTCGAGCCCATGGCGACACCCATTAGGATCCTTCGCGTGAGCTCATTCTGAATGCCTTGAGTTATCGCTGAATCTGGGTGATAGAGCAGCACCGTAAAAGCGCAAGCCGAGATCATGAAAAGACAAAGCTCACTTGCTTCCATCAAATACTCCGGCCAATGCGCCTTCATTGCCTCCATCATTTGCTGATTCCACCGATGAGAAACTCTGAGCGGTTCCGTAAAGGTCCACTGTTCCGGCATCATCATTCGCCGGCGCAGACTATCGAACACACTGATACTGTCAGAACTTGTTAGTTCCATTTTCCACATCGCGCGACTCGCGCGAACCTCGCTCGTTGTTGATGTGATGCCTGCCTGCTCTAAAACAGGTCGGCAGGACTTGCGCCCAATTGCTCGAAGGTGTTTCCACCGAACTCGCTTGCGCCAAGCCGTTGTCTCGGGTTGCTCCGCAGCGTTCGTAATCGCCTGCGCTGGAGCCTCTTCTTAATCTTTAACCTTCGTTGCATTGTTTATTCCCGCCTGAACTAACTTCCTCGTTCAGCCTATTAGTCGCGGCGGGCAGCGGTTTCCTTACATGGAGTTACGAAGTGATTCGGAAATGCGTTGGCGAGCTTCGTCAGTGAGTTTGAGAGGGCTGGCGTTATCGTCTGCGCTAGTGAACTCACGTTGGCTGACAGCTTGTCTAAGAAACTTGATCTGTTTGAGATATCGCGCACACCACGCGCATACCAGCAGGTGTAAACGCAGTTTTGTCCGTTCAACTAAACCGAGCCGCCGTTCGAGTGATTCGGACATGACCGGAACCATTACCTGGCAGGGTTGCAACGTGCGCAAAAGCCATCGTCTCGCCGCTTTTCTCGTGGTGGTATAGATTTTCAAATGTGCGCCTTCAATCAATCGCGAGGACTGAGTTCAGTCCTCCATAGTTGTCGGGCACTTTCATTCCGTTACTCGGATCTTCAAGCCACCGGCTACCATCCACGATAAATTTGTATTGATAATTTCCTGACTTAGGTGCTTCAACTTCCGCCAACCAGAGTCCAGATTCGTCCTTCCGAAGCGGCGTTAACGCCATGTTCCAACTGTTGAAGTCGCCAACCAGCGAAACGCTGTTCGCCTCATCGTCGTGATAAAGAAAAACAAGTTGGCCATTCTCAACTCGCGGCGGACCGCAACCGACAGTCTTAAGTTCGTGCTCTTCGAGTAGGGCCAATTCAACTGCGCGGCGGGCATTTACCACGCCATACCCCTGGCGGATAGCTGGCGCTGCTGTTATGCGGTCTGCCGTTGAAATCATGATGTTCTTAACGGCGCCCGGCGTTAATTTAGGGTTCGCTTCAAGCATCTGGGCCACAATCGAACTGACAATCGGCGCCGCGAAAGATGTGCCATCGACATGTTGATAGTGGGTCGCAACGATCTTCTGACTTTTCAAATTCGATTCGACAAAATTGCGGATCGTTGTGACATCTCCGACTGCAATCGATTCAGGGAGTTCAGCCGTTTCTTCAAGTTCACGCGCAAGACTTCGCAATTGGTAGTCCGGCGCGGCCGCTAACTTCGATAAGGCTTCAGCCCGTTCGTACACGCGGGTGTTGGGAAGAATCGGGGCTGCTACCCACATTGCCGGCGCAATTAATTCGGGCTTGATCATGCCGCCTGCCGTCACCCCAAAACTCGAGTGATAGAGGGCGAGATCCTTTTGTCCTGGATTATTGCCGTCGTCATAACCACCCACCGTGATTACCGATGGTGAATTCGCTGGTGGAATTGGAGCGTGGTCAGTGGTATTTCCTGCCGCGACAACGACGACGATGCCTTGGCGAATAGCTTCTTCTGCCAATTGGTCGATTGTGCTTAGGGAACAGGGAACGTCCTCGTCACCGCCGAGCGAAATGTTCAGTGCGCGAATGTTGAAACGTTCGCGGTTTTTGATAACCCAGCGGAGTCCCTTGGCAATGTTCTCTTCACTGATCCGTCCGTTCTGGCTAACTTTCACCAACACAAGTCGCGCGTCCGAAGCGATGCCACGATATTTCCCGTCGCATAGCTGACCATTACCTGCCGCAGCTACCGTAGTTTGTGTGCCATGCCAATGCCACGACTCAATCAGTCGCGCCGAATCAGTCTCTGTCTCTTCACCGCTGATATCGTGAAAAGCCACGACGCGGTTGTCAGGCTCGACAAGATCGGGGTGCCGATGGAATCCAGAATCCAGAAACGCGATAGTGACGCCTCGACCTGTAAACCTGGGATCAACCTTGAGCCGATCTGCGGTCGGAATGACCGCGAACCGATTCACGGTGTGCGAGTGATCGTGTCCTTCGACGTTTGTAGGCTTCTTCTCCATATTCCGAAACTCCGCCACAAGGCAAACTCTGCCCTGCAGGAGTTAGTCGGCCGAATGATGAAAACCTTACGCAGAGAGGAGAAGTTTTTAGTCGTTGGGTTGGCTGAGGCGCCCTCTCAAGCGCTCGCGGGCTTCGGCCGAAAGCGGAGGAAGTGATGAGGAATCAAGGTTTGGCTCTTGAGCAGCCTTGGAACGAATCGTGTCCCTCATCAGCTGCAAGTGCTCGAGATACCAAACGCACCAGAGACAGATCCAAAGATGAAGCTTGACGGTAATCCGTTCCGAAAGTGAGAGTCGCCGCTCCATGGATTCTGAGATTACCTTGACCGTCTCCTTGCAAGTGGGCAGACGACGGAGCAACCACCATCTAACCGCATGTTTGATTTTGTCGTAAGCTTCTAACGCCATTCTCAGTCCGTTGTTTCTTTAGTGAACCAGTTAATCTCGAGACAGTTGCGCAAGTGCAGCCTGGCCCGATGAAGCATCACCCAAAGGTTATTCACAGTGATGTTCAAAGCCTCGCAAATCTGTTCACTAGTTAGGCCATCAACTTCACGAAGAGTAAAAGCACTGGCCGTACGCTCAGGTAGAGGAGAAAGGCAATCGTTGAGAACTTTCCAGAAATCACTACGCTCGATCAATTCCTCCGGTGTCGCATGCCAATCACTTGGCGCATAGGCGTTGCTCCAATGGTTGTTCCACTCATCGGCTCTGGTAAAGAATTCGTGATGCTCGAATTCTTCGCCCTCAATCTCCCCAATCGGCGCTTCGCGGGTAACCCGGCGGAAGTGATCAGTGACCTTGTGTTTCAGAATCCCCACCAGCCAGGTGCGCTCGGATCCTCGGCCTTCGAACCCGCGATAAGCCTTCAATGCAGCCAGGAAGGTCTCCTGCACGCAATCTTCGGCCGCTGAGCCGTCACGCAAACGAAATAATGCGTACTTGTAAAGGTAATCTCCATGCAAGTCCACCCACGCGCTAAAGTCCGGAGATTGACTCTTGGGGGTTCGCTGGGGTTCGCTCATGCAAAAGCCACGGCCTCAATTAGGCGACTTTGAAACGACTTCGATTTATTATTGCATAGGTTGCGATCCTGAGTAATGCACAAGGACCAGCATCGAGGTTGACCTATGAAACCTATACCCTGTCGTGATTGCGGCAACATGATCGACCCGAGTTCACGCGGCTGCCCCACCTGCGCGATGAATCTCGATGCGGAGAGAATGATTGACAAAGTCGTTTTGGGGGGACTCATATTCGTAATGGCTGCTGCAGCAGCAATTGTCCTTCTACTCTACGTCCGTTAGCCTGTGGAGGCTGTTTTTGTAGAAACTTTCCTTCGCTCAGAATAAGAAAACGCACCGCGAATCTTTCGGTAGATCGCGGTGCGCCATCCTGGAGAACATCGGCTTAGTGACCATCCGCTAACGGGGTGTCTTAGTTCACCACAATGTTCTGGTCACTGCCGCTGAAGGTAATTGCCACTAACCTCTGGTCCATGCCCTCCAGACTCGTCCGGACTTCCGTGCCCGCCGCCTTGCGGTAACGCTTCTCAAAGCGTGCCGCAGTTTTGGCGATCACCTTGCCATTTTTTTCGACTGAAAGCTCGCCAGTCTTCTCATCAAACCTGACGTCGTAGTTACCCTTCTTAACAAGAGTTCCATTCACCTTAGTATTTGACGAAAGAGAAACAGTGCCCATGTTGGATTTGGCGAACGCAGCTGTGCCAGCCAAAGTGACAAGCAGGAAAGCAACCATACCGCGATTAATAATGAACTTCATTCAGCACTCCTTTTAGTGTTGTAAGTTTCGTTTCCTCACCGAAGCAACTTGTGATACGCACCCACTTTCTGCGCCAAAATTCGCGCTCTGGTTCGTTCACCATCCATTTGTCGAGGCTGACCTCCCAGAACTTACAAACTCTGCCGATCTTCCTTCCTGATGGAAAAAAGTATATGGTTGCGCCTAATGGCTGACCTGCCGGAAAAAGCATCCCCTAAAATTTTGGCGTCAGGTTGACGCGACTGTGGGGCAATGGATGGGAACGTGTGCGAACCTGGGAATGCAAATACTCTTTCGGACGGCTGCTTTGTTGAATTTAAGTTAATCGATGGGAACGCGTGGTAGTCAGTGGAACCGACTAGACCGCGTTCGCAATGCGGAGGCCAGGAGTTCGACCCTCCTTTGCTCCACCAAAAGAATTAAACGACTTAAGGCAGGGCGGCCACCCTGCCTTTTTCATTTGTGCGCCCGGCAGGGCGCTCTTACTCGGGAGTGAAAGTCTCCTACGAACCCGACAGGGGGAATCCTTAGCTGATCCGTCGGGAGCTAATCAGCTTTCCCATTAGTCGGTTTATTCGATGCCACGCCCAACAATTCATGCAACAGACCGCCCTCAGCTTGGCTCATCAACGTTTTCTCGCTTCGTCTTGCTTGAGTTGTTATCGTGGGACGGCGGGTTAACCTTGGGCGTTCTCCGGACTGGCAAACCTCGTGGTGACCGGGATCGCGGAGGGCAAACGTGAAAGTTCTGCTTGACTCGAACCTCTGGCGCTACGTGGCAAACCAGAACGCAGGCGCGGCATTGGAACAGTGCGCATTGAAAAGTCATGTTCAACTTGTTGTCGTCCCCGCACTGGTTTTCGAAGCGCGTGAGCTGAAGGACGATCCGGTCCGTAAGGCGATCCTCAAGTTGCTCGCACAACCCGCTTGGACGCGACTAATGCCGGAGGCGTTTCTTGAGGCACAGGAAATCAAGACCGCCATTCGTCGCTTTCGACCTGAGTGGTTGGTTCCAAGTCCGGATCTGACGGAAGTCAACGCGTTGGAGTTGGACTGGCGGCGCGACGACGGGGGGTTCTGGTCGCGAGCCCATGACGATACCGCTCCACCCGTGACGAACGAGAGCCTGCGTGGAGAGCGAGAGCATGATCTGGCGAGGCAGGAGTCGCACGAGATCCGGAAGCGCGTTCTTCAACGCAACCAGGCTCTCGGATCGATCAGCCTCCGCGACGCCTACACAGTGCCTCCATGTGCCCCTCCAGGCTGGCAGGGCAAGCTGGTCGAATACTGGCGGGTTCCTAGCCTCTATCACCTACAGGCTGAGCTTGCTGTGTATGCTAGTCCCTTTTCCGAGTGGCTTGACAGCGAAATCGACCTTGCCGCGATCGCGGCAGTACCAGAGTCCCTGACGAAACTCTGGTACTACGAGATCACGGCGAACGACGCACCTCGGCAATGGGTTCGTGGCTCATTCGAACTCCTTCAAGCGTTTCACAAGGTAACGTCAGGAAACCCAGCCGACTCACAACTCAGCTCACATCTCGTTGACGTGGATGTTTTGGTCTCAGCGGACCGGAACTTTGTGCGGTTCGCCGAGAAGTGTCGAGCGAACGCGCCCTTCGGACTAGCGCAAGCACACCTCGTAGCCGGGGGCGTGAACGCAATATCGGAGTTGTTGGCTTTAATGGCCCGCCTGACGGTGAAGTGATTAGCTGTCTAACAGCGTTTTTAAGCGAATCTGCAATGCCCTGAATGTCTGTAAAGATAAGGCTCGAATATGGATCAATGGTTTAGAATTCCGCTGACCACCGACGAAATCGCAAGCAACGTGTTGATGACGATTCAAGTTGAATTCAGCAGACTTTGGCTTGCCTCCGATCGGAACGAAATGGCTTTGCTGATCACGCAACGACCAAACGAACCTGCTGCCCCATACAAGACAGCATTGTTCGTTTCACCATTGTCTGTTCCGCTTTGCGCTGACCTCATTTGTCGCTATGGCGGGACCGCTTGTTCGGAACCATCACCGTCGGAGGCCGAATGGTTTGCTGGTGATGACAAATTTATGTCGTCAGTGCGACTCGCGTCGAAAGTAGCAGCAAGCAATCGTTCGCAGGAAACCGAATGAACCGCACGCATAACCAGTCAGTCTAGCGGACACCTCTGCACTCCGCCCGACGCGTTGGGCTTCAGCCAGATGAACGAACACGAAGTAACATCGAAGGCTCCGAAGGATTGTTCCGAAGTCGAGATAGCGGATTTCGTCTCTCTTGTGCTCGCGAGTGGAGAAGTCATAGCGCAGCGGCTGGAGAACCGCGTTCGTCGAGCAGAGTGCATTTCATTCCTTCGATATAAATCCTGCCTTGTGGGAGTTGCAGGACTTAAGCGCCCCTCTCACAACCATAGAAGCGAGGTTTCAAGATGGACCGAACACCTGTACTCAAACGGCACGAGTACCAAATCGCGGCTATTCAAGCTTGTATTTTCACTACACTCAATCGACGAGGGTGCGGACGCGCTAATATTGTAGACTCAGCATCTGTTCGTGCAATCGATAATGCGTTCGGCAAACTAACTCAACATGCCAAGCAACGTTCTTACTAGATTTCTGTTGGTTCTGGTCTTGTTATGCCTTTCCTTTTCAGCATCCCAGCCTCAGGAGAGTTCAAAGAACACCAGACCACGTATTCGAGATGCCGGAGTCAAAGTCGGGATCCTGCCAACCGGGCCACTGAACTCAATCACAGATGTCTCGGGCGTAGTGGTCGGACATGCGACGATCATTCGCGGCGATAGTGTCCGAACCGGAGTAACAGCAGTCCTGCCCCATAACGGCAATCTTTTTCGCGACAAAGTTCCTGGTGCAGTTTTCGTCGGCAATGGTTTTGGGAAACTGATGGGCTCAACCCAGGTGAACGAACTCGGCGAGATCGAAACTCCGGTGCTGCTCACCTCAACGCTTAGTGTCCCTCGGGTAGCCGACTATCTGCTCGATTACGTACTCGCGCTGCCAGGTAACGAGCAGGTGCAATCGGTAAATCCCCTCGTGGCGGAAACGAATGACGGCTATTTGAACGACATCAGAGGCCGTCATATCCAGCGAGATGACGTATTGGCGGCCATCAGGAATGCGCGCACTGGCGTGGTCGACGAAGGGGCGGTTGGAGCTGGAACCGGAACCGTGGCGTTTGGATTCAAGGGCGGTATCGGGACCTCATCGCGGAGACTTCCCCAGTCGCTCGGGGGCTTCACAGTCGGCGTGCTGGTGCAGACAAACTTTGGCGGTGTATTGACGATCAACGGTGCGCCTGTCGGTCGTGAGTTGGGACGTTACTACTTGAAGCAGGAACTCGAAGGCGCTGCCTCACACTCTCTGCGCGACGCCCACGCCAATTCGAATGAAGCAGATGGCTCAATCATAATCGTGATTGCTACCGATGCGCCGGTTGATGCTCGCAACCTGAAACGAATGGCCGCGCGAGCCATGCTGGGTATGGCGCGTACCGGCGCGGCCGGAACCAACGGCAGTGGAGACTATGCCATCGCATTCTCAAGTTCCGTGGACGTTCGCATCCGCATTGACAGCTCCGGCGAACGCCACCTGGTGCGGACAGTGAAGACGCTCAGCAATGATTCCATGTCGCCACTGTTCCTGGCGGTGATAGAAGCGACCGAAGAGGCAATCTACAACTCTTTATTTCGCGCCACGACGGTCACCGGCCGAGGTCGTACGGTAGAAGCGCTTCCCATCGAGCGCACCCTGGAAATCCTGCGTAAACATGGCGAACGATAGTCTGGATCAACTTCAAAATTGTGAAACTAAAATTCGAAACATGAAACTTCCGTGATGGACCGCGTGGTATGTTGACACCGTTAAGTGGGCTGCTTAGAATTCAGCCACACCAGCTAACGAAAACTTGAACCAGGAGGTCAGTGGAGTGAAAACTACTATACGTGTCAGTCGTAAGCGTCCCGAATCGCTCACCAAACAGATTACGGACCAGCTTACGGGTCTGATTGAATCGGGCGCTATGACCGTGGGAAGCTATTTGCCAAGCGAGCGGGAATTGGCAAACTCACTAAAAGTCGCTCGGAACGTGGTGCGCGGAAGCTATGAAAATCTCATGCGTGCCGGACGGGTCCAAAGCGAAGGTCGCAAAGGAAGAACAATCCGCGCGGCAGGTGGGAAGAAAAAATCCGCTGCTGCAAAATCCACGAGCAAAGCCGGCAAGAAGGCTTCCGGAACGAAAGCGCGGAAGAAATAGACCATCACGATCGGTGTTGATCTAGTTTTCCCCCTTCCTTACTTCAGCTCCACAATAATCATTAAAGATACCGGTGAGCGTTGGCTTGTCGCGTCCGGCACGAAAGTGCCATCTGACGCGACGGGCCGATGTTCGTCAGCCACTTTCGGCGGCGACGTTTCCCAGCGCCAGAATCTCGCCGCGGATTGCGTTTCGTTCTGCCAGCAATCTCACAAAAAACCTTCTGCGCGTCAGGAAGAAAGTCAAAGCACGCAAGCCTCCCAACGATTGATCCAACTCTTCGAAAAACCTGACGGCGATGTAACCCGTCAAGGGAAAAATCACCAGCGGCACCGCGGCCAGTAACCAACCGGCAGCCCAGTAACCGAAAAACGCCATCACCAGCCAGGTCAGCGGAAAGAGCAACAGCGCGGAGATTATCTTCGTCGTTGAGATGACATCCTCTGAATCGCGGGAGAACGAATTGGCAAGATAGCCACCAAGAAAATACGCCGGGTAGTGAACCACTGTTCCGATCACCGCCGGCGGCAATAGCAAGAGGAACAGTAACGAACGAGATAAGACTTGCCAGAAAACTGAGATGGTCGAACTCGGTGGCGAAAGTTCCTCCGGATCAACGCCAGCCTGTTTCAATTCCTCTTCAAAACGACTCAGTCGTACCTCCAGTTTCCTTAGTCGTTCAGGCACGCGATGCTGTAACACCGCATAGTCTTTCAGAAACCGCTTCTGCAGTTGTAACTCCTCCGCCAGACTCTCGTTTTCGTCGTCGTACTCATGGGAAGAAAAGATCCGCTCAGCTCTGCTGACGGTGTGGAGTGCTTCTTCGTGCTCGGCGTCCAGCATCACGTCGCGCAGTGCGTTTTCAATCCGGTTCGACAATTCGCGGACCGCTTCGCGCGACGGTTCCTCGTCCGAGTTATCCCCAGCCGCCACGACATCGATCGGATTGCCGAAATACAACAAGGCCGAACTGCGGAATTTTGTTTTTGAAGTGTAATAAAGACCGGCCGGAACAATTTTGAGATCGTTCACTTCACCAGCGGCCGCAGCGGCCAGCGCGATACGGGCGGCACCGGTCTTGATGGGTCTGAGACGCGGCTCGTCGTGCGAAACGCCTTCGGGACAAATGGCAATCGTGCCTCCCCGCGCCAGAAGTTTTCGGGCCGCGATAAACGTCTCGCGGTTCTTGGTAGGGTCTGCGCCTTCATCCTGGCGGCGGTGGACGGGCAAGCAGTCGAGCGCGCGCACAAAGAATCCGAGCACTCGCATTTTGAAGAGTGGCGCTTTCGCGAGGAAGGAGACCTCGCGTGGCGCCAACCCGAGGAGGAAAGCCGGATCGACAAGGGCGTTCGGATGATTCAGAACAAAGATTACTGGAGTGTCGAGCGGGACATGTTCCACTCCAACGACTTCAACTCGTCGAAAGTAGATGCGCAAAGCGAATCGGAGGATGGCGACGATGATCCGTCGGGTCATGGTCCGGAATCATAGCACTGTGGGGGATCGTTCCTCCCCGGATTCACTGCGGGCGAGAAAGTCTCTCAGTCAGGCTTGAGAGGTTAACTTCGTCACCTGGCATCGAATCGAATCCGACAAGTGCATCCCACGGAGGGTCGCCCTACAACGATGGCCCATTTAATGCGATAATGCGCTCGCTTTCCCACAAACAAATTATCAATAGCGGAGAAGACCTATGAAGCGTTTTGTCATCTCGGTGACTGTCCTTCTGTTCGCGTTCACCTCGGTAGTTTCTTTCGCACAAACATTGATCGGGAAACGATCACGATTTTTCACAAGATTGACGCTCCAGATCCTCAGCTTGTCTTGCTGAGGTTTTTTAGGCTGCTATCGGGAGTGGATACCAGAGCCTTTGAGCGCCTCGCAGGAACGGTAGGGAGACTCGATTCTCTCATTCGCCGTCATGAAAGCGTGCTAGTCTCCACCGTCACGATTAGTGTCTAATACCTGTTAGGTCCCGCATGCAAACCACACCGATAGCACGAATGTTGTTCGCCCAGGGCGGTCGATGCTTCTTCTGCAATGATGTGCTGTCCGCCGCGGAGGCGAGCGTCGAGCATTTGGTGGCGACTGCCAATGGCGGGGCCAACAACGACGAGAATTGCGTCGCTTGCTGCAAGGCCCTCAACAGTCTATTGGGCCGGATGAGCCTCAAGGAGAAGCTCCGCGTCGTTCTCAACCAAAAGGGCGCGTTCAAGTGTCCCAATCGAGGCGTGAGCCGTAAATCTCCTGGCCGCCTTCACGTGCTGGCGTCGCCCACTATGGCATCCGAAGGACAGCTTGCGCAGGTCCGCGCCGATCTACAGAAGCGCGTGAAAGCCCGGCCCCGAACCCTGAAAGCGCTCTCCAGCACGATCAACGTGCTGTTCAAAAAGCAGCTCTCCGAATCCGAGATAGCATCGTTGCTCGACCGGTTGCAGGCGACCGGCGTCATCTCAGTCTCTGGCACGAAGGTGTCGTACCCCCATGCGCCAAGAGCGTAACGTAGATCGTCCGACCGGAGTCGGATAGCCTCTTTGAAAAAAATCCGGACGCAACATCAAGCACTTGCTTTCCACTCCTCGAAAAACAATTGCGGTGGCCCAACTTAGTAGTTTGCCAAAAGCCTCCAATCGTCATATTTCCTGAGGATCAAAAAGCAATGGAAAGAACTGCCCACCCAATTTTTCGCCTATTGGAACGGGCGGCACGCCCTCAAGTAGCGGCGCGTCTGACGCTGAAACCACGCCATCTCGAAATACGTTGAGTACCACTGCGCGTCGCGACTTATCGGTCTGATTTTCGTAAGAGCCATGGACCATCAACGGATGATGAAATGAGCATTCGCCTTTTTTTAGCTCAATCGCCACCGGTTTGAATTCCTTCTTTTGATCCGGGGTGAGTCCACTCAGGATCGCGTCCATGTCGTTGGCGAAATCGGCGCGAGGCAGAAGGTTCCAACGATGGCTACCCGGCACGTAGTGCACACAACCATTATCGCGTGTCGAATCATCAAGTCCTATCCAACACGACAAGTGGGCCATAGGTTTGGTTCTGGTCCAATAGGAATAGTCCTGATGCCAGATGACCACTCCTCCGTGGTGTGCGGGTTTGTAGAAGATCTGATCGTGCCAGAAACGGACTGCGCCTCTCAGTAACTGCGAAGCGGGAACGGTGAAAGCGGGGTTCCAAAGCATGTCATGCAGCCCGGGTGAAATGCGCCAGGCGCCCAAAGAATGAAAGAGGATTTTCTGTGGGTCGGCGGATTCGTTTGAGTTGTACTCATAGAACAGGTGATTGCCCGGATGATCTGGATTCACCAGTGCCGAAACTTCCGCGCGCAACGCCTCAACCTGCTCATCATTAATCACTCTGATTCCAGCCAGGTAGCCGTGTTCTTGATAAAATTTCACCTGCGAGTCGCTCAACTGAAAACGCGACCAGCCTTCGGCGCGCGTTGGCATCTCAAAAAGTCTACCGACAAAAGAGTGGTGTGTTGATAAGTCTTCAGTCATTACGCGTCTTTGATGCGGTCACGCTATTCAAGTGAAGTAAAACTGCGCATGAAGACAAACTATTCGGGTTCTCCAAGTCGAGCAACGGGCCCATTATTTCCATTCCAATTGCGCGTTGGGCCGGCACCGCCTGTGTCTCGAACATCTTAACGAACTCTTCGCGTTGGCCCGGCTTGATTCGATAACTCCGCACTTCTACCATCATCAGCAACCTCCGAGAAAGAATTATGCAAGTCTGAATACGTCATCGGCACTATATTATGGCCTTGAGCTCAATCCTTAAGCCAAGATTCAGGATCGTCCAAAATGCCTTTTACGAGAATCGCAGTCTCAGGGACGCATTGCACTGGCAAGACCACCCTGATTGAAGAATTTCTTGAAAGGCATCCTGAGTTTTCGCATGAACCTGAACCATATGTAGCTTTGGTCGAAGAGTATGGCGAAGAATTCGCGGCCGAGCTCGGCGTTGACGATTTCCGCCGGCAACTTGAGTTTAATGTTGACCGTCTACGAGCGCACTCCGCAAGTGAGTTCGTGATCTATGAGCGATGTCCGATCGATTTCTTAGCCTACATCCTGGCGCTGAAAGACCTCCGTCGAGAAGCTGTTGACTCGGCGTTGCTTGAGACGTGGATTGAGTTGGCCGCAGAGGGACTTCGACATTTGGAACTGGTGGCCTACCTGCCAATCGACAATGGTCTCGAGGCGCCCGATGAAGAGGATCCAAAGCTGCGAAAGGCAGTAGACAAACGACTCCGCGCGATTCTTACGGAGGACGATCTTGGGATTGTATCCATGAGCGGTATCACGATGATCGAGGTGAGCAGCCCCACAAGGCAGCGGTTACGCGTGCTCGAAGGCGCGATGGGTGACCGGCCATAGCTAGGCCAGCTTTGCTCGAGGAGATCCGCGGCCGCAACAAGTCTTAAAAAAACTTCCAACTGTGTCGATTTCGCCTGACCCCATACGACTTAGATTTGAAACCGAAGTCAGCAAAGACTCTCCCAGTTGGGGATCGAGACGCGCAACTGAGCTGAAGGTCGCAATTACGCGCCACCCAGAATTTCTTTCGGGTTCCGTTTTCTCATATCGATAGGGCCGCAACACAACGGGACACGGCTCGAAGCATGGCAAATTTCTAAAGGAGCGAATGCGATGAAACTAATCGATTCACTGATCACTGAGTTTGATCATGAAGCAAAGACGACACGCAAACATCTGGAACGACTGACTGACGACAAATTAGATTGGCGCCCACACGCAAAGTCGTTTACCGCGAACGGGCTGGCATCTCATATCGTTGAGTGCGTCGGCTGGACGGAATCGCTATTCAACCGCGCCGAGTTCGACATCGATATGGCGACTTACCGGCCGTACGAAGCTGCTTCGCACGCTGACTTGCTGAAGCAGTTTGATGAGAACGTTACGAAAGGGAAGCAGGCGTTGGCCGGAGTGGATGAAGCAAGTCTGGCCCAGCTTTGGCAGCTCAAAATGAACGGGAAGCTATTTCTGGAAAGACCCAGGGCCGACATGTTCCGCGATTTTGTCTTAAGTCACATAATTCATCATCGCGGCCAGTTTTCAGTTTACCTGCGGCTGCTCGAAATCCCGGTGCCGGGATCCTACGGCCCAAGTGCCGATGAGCAAGCACCGGGATCGATGTAGGAAGGACCATTGATGACGAACTCTATCGCCGAAAAAGTTGAGACGACTCGTCCGCCGAGCATTCTTCGAAGCATTGGCGCCGTGGTCGCGGGCGTACTCGTGATCTTCGTCCTGTCCATTGGCACCGATGTTGTAATGCATGCGACGGGAGTGTTCCCACCATGGTTCAAGCCAATGAGTACGTCGCTTTGGTTGTTTACGACCGGCTATCGGATCCTTTACGGGATTCTCGGCGGCTACGTAACAGCGCGTCTCGCGCCTGACCGCCCGATGGGCCACGCCCTGGTACTGGGCGCAGTGGGAGTTGTGCTTAGTCTCGCTGGGGTTATCTCCACTTGGAGCGCTGGGCCGGAGTTTGGGCCGAAGTGGTATCCCATCGCGCTAGTCGTGACAGCGCTGCCGTGCGCCTGGTTGGGTGGAAGGCTTTGGGTCAGGCAGTCGCCACTGGTCGTTTAAAGACATCCACAGATTAAGTAACGCGACGTTGTCCGCAATCAGATAGCTAGCTCCGGAGGAGTCGAATGTTTATAGAGATCATGCCTCCCACGATTCCCGCTCCGGAGGAGCGCCATTTGCTGGGCCATGAATATGCGTCCGCCAACTATTCCGCTCCTCCGGAGCGGGAAGGTTTCTGAGCTGGCTTTCTATAAACATTTCATCCACGGGATGACTGGAGTCGGTGGCAAACCTTGTCCAACACGAAGTAGAGGTTTTGTATGAAGACGATTAGGGTGGCCACGGGAGTGCCACCTCTACAACGTTTCGGTCAATGTTCACCGGTTCCCGAGCCGACGCGAAATGTGTGGCCGTCGGGATGTCGAATGTGACACTCACGAACACCCCAGGGTTCATCTGTTGGCGGCATCGTCACCACGATTCCCTGCTCGAGGGCTAACTTGTACGTGGCATCCACCTCGGCCGGTGACGACAGAAACCAACTCATCCACACTCCGCCGGTATCATCATCACCCACGTGCCGCGGCATTGGGCCACCGCGCGAGCCCTGCCCATTCACACAAAGAAAGATCTGCCCCTCGCCATTACAAACGGCGCCAAAGTCCGCCGGCTCGCCCCAGTCCCAGGCTTTCGTCCATCCCAGTTTTTCAAACCAAGCAACACTCTCTTTAAAATTAGAGACGTTGAGAATCGGAATCAGCTGTTCGACCTTCATGTAACAAACCCTCCGCTGAAGTTAATGGCTGCGAGTTTGGAATGTCCGTTACTAAGTTTCAAGTTGGCGGCAGCTGGGAGCACGGATGGCCTCGTCCGTTAATCTCGAACATGGCGGCCTTCAACGTTGGCGGACGAGGCCGTCCGCGCTCCCAGCGGGAGGCCGGAAACGCCTTTTGGCGTAAGAGCCGTTTAGCGCCGAGAGATCAGAGCGAAAGTCATGATAGATACCAATTGACGAACCACTCGTGGCAACGATAGTCTTCGCCGCAAACGAGAGGAGCCCGTGACCCGATAACTAATTAATAGATGCAGTTTGAAGTCGCGGGCCTTTGCGTGCGCGATCTGAAATGCAGTCAGTACGGTAGCGCCGGGTCGGACCCATACTGTATGCACCGAAGGAGATGAACATCGCAATTAGACCCGACGCTTGCTACCGCGTTAAGTACTGACTTCATCACTTGCATTGAATTGCTACTCAATAGCTAACTGGAGCGTGCGTAAATGAAAACAACAACAATCCTGTTCCTGCTGATCACTGCTTTCAATAGTTCATTGGCCCAGACTTCTGATCGCCAGCAGTTCATCCGCGCCGAAGCCGCAGTCATCGCCCTAACCCACGTTCGCATCATCGACGGAACCGGCGCGGCGCCACAGGAAGATCAGACGATCGTTATCACCGACGGCAAGATCCAATCAGTCGGACCAGGCGCCACCACACACGTTCCCGCCAACGCGCAGGTACTCGATCTCAAAGGCTACACAGTTCTGCCCGGCCTGGTTGGCATGCACAACCACATGTTCTTTCCGATGGGCGGATCGCCTGCGATGTATTCGAACATGGGCAGCAGCTTCCCGCGTCTTTATCTCGCGCTCGGCGTCACGACTATTCGGACGACTGGCAGCGTAGTTCCCTACACCGATCTCGAAATCAAGAAGCTGATCGATGCCGGCCGGATGATTGGTCCAAAAATGCACATCACCGCGCCTTATCTTGAAGGCAAAGGCGCTTTCACTCCCGTGATGCATCAGCTTTCCGGCGCAGACGACGCGCGACGTATGGTGAACTTCTGGGCCGATCAGGGTGCGACCTCTTATAAAGCCTACATGAACATCACGCGCGACGAGCTGCGAGCAACTATAGAAGAAGCGCACAAGCGAGGATTGAAAGTCACAGGTCACCTTTGCTCGATCGGTTATCGCGAAGCGGCAGAAATTGGTATCGACAATCTCGAACACGGGTTGTTTGCGGATTCGGAGTTCGTTGCCGACAAGAAGCCTGATCAGTGTCCGGGCGCTGCCGTCTCTGCAAGTCTAAGACAGCTCGATCTGAAAAGCGCCGCGGTTCAGGAAACTATTCGCACGCTCGTAGCAAAGAAAGTTGCGATCACGTCCACCCTGCCTGTCTTCGAAGCTGCTGGCGCGCCTTTGACACAAAGCGGGATCGGAGCCGCCAGCGCGCTGATGAATCCGCGCGTGTTCGCCGTGATGTCAACAGACGCGCGGGTACGTTATCTGACGGCGCGAGCGCGCGTGCAATCAACTTCGGATTACGTCACGCTGTTGCGCAAGGCGATGGATTTTGAGCGAGCGTTTGTCGCGGCGGGCGGGTTACTGATCGCAGGACTCGATCCGACGGGCAACGGTGGCGTGGTTGCCGGCTTCGGCGATCTGCGTCAGGTTGAGTTGTTGGTCGAAGCTGGATTCACGCCTGTCGAAGCGATCAAGATTGCGAGCTTCAACGGCGCGAAGTTTCTTGGCGAAGATGCGCGCATCGGCTCGATCGCGGCGGGCAAGCAGGCTGACTTAATGGTCGTGAAAGGAAATCCCGCCGCCAACATTCTCGACATTGAGAAGGTCGAGATCGTTTTCAAAGACGGCGTTGGTTATGACTCTGAGAAGTTGATCCAGTCGGTACAGGGATTGGTTGGGATCCGCTAAAACCTTGGTGACCAGTAACAGGTGACAGGTGACAAGTGACAAGTGACAAGTCAGAAGTTCTGGTTATTTAGGTACGGTCTGGATGGGAATACTCTTAAGTGTCTGACTTGTCACTTGTCACCTGTCACCTGTCACTCTTCGTGGGAATCTGTGGATATGCCTGCTTACTTTCCAAACGCATACAACGCACTGCGCGTCCGGATGTAGATCTTTCCATCGGCAATCGCGGGCGTCGCGAAGACTTCGTCATCCATCTCATTCACCCCCAGCACTTCCCAATCACCCGCCGCCTTCAACACAGACACCTGTCCGCCCTGACCAATCAGAAAAACCTTGTCGTCCGCTGCTACCGGTGAAGAAAAGTACTTATCAATGGCACCGTGCAGACGTCCCTGCTTGATCACATTCCCGGTCGCCGGATCAAACGAAAGCAGAATTCCACTGTCGTTGATCATGTAGAGCACGCCTTTGTAAAGCAGCGTCGAAGGAACCTGCGGCACTGGTTTGGTGTAGCGCCAACGGATCGCCGACGCAGTTTGATCGCCCTCACCGCCGAGCTTGATCGATAGCAGACCATTCTCCGAGGCCATCATCGCGCGGAACACTTCCCAATCTTTCGGGTTCAACTTCTCATCGCGATCCATGTCGAACGCTTCGAACGCCCAGGTCAACATCTTGTCGATCGGATCGGTGGTCCCGGTGACCTCCGTCTTTGCGATCTGCTTGTCGCCATTCTTGTCATACTTCGGCAAAGCGTCTTCCCACGAAATCGTTTTCACCTGCTGGCCGGGTTGATTCTGCGGAAAACCCCAGCCATTGATGTACAGGTATTCGCCATCGCTGCTCGCAATCGATTTCATCTCGCACGCGAGCCCGCGAACCCACCAGACACGTTTGCCATCCGCGACCGAGTAAGCGGAGAGCTGGAACGATTCGGGAATGACAATCTGCTTTGGCCCTTGCTTCGGTTGATAAATGGTCGGCGTTGAGTAACCCGAGATCACCACCGGCCGATCGACTTTCCAGCGCACCCTGCCTGTGTCTTTGTCGACCGCGATTAGGTATGAGCTCGGATTGTCCTGATCAACTGGCAGGATCACTTTGTCGTCAACGAGGATCGGCGACGCGCCAAAGCCATAGAACATGTTGAATGGCCCCAGCGTTCGGCGCCAACGTTCCTTGCCGGCGGCGTCGTAGGAGATCAGCCCGAACTCCTGAAAGAAGACATAGACATTCGAACCGTCAGTGACTGGGGTCGGCGA
>JBGTHZ010000134.1:0-60479 GCA_041745915.1 Pyrinomonadaceae bacterium
GTTTACCCCCGCTCAAAATTCGCAGCCAGTCAACAATGAAGGAGTAATTCCAGGATGAATGGCTGCGAATCTTGAGCGGGGGTAAACCGCCCTTCCCAACCTGCAAATTTCCGAATGCTGATTAGTATCCGGGCGAACTGAATTTTTCACAACTTGGGTAGCGGGTGGGTCTCTCGTTGCCATTACTCAGTCGCCGCTGACGCTTGCTCGAGCGCGCTCTTCATCCGTGGAATCGGTTGTGCTCGTCGCGGATGCTTCTGCTGATTGTTCTCGACGTCGCTTTCCAAAGCTCCCGACAATCCCCCGATAAGCTTCAGAAGTTGCCGTCGCAAAACGGCGCCAGCGTGCAGTTGAGCGCGCATCGTCAAGCAAGGAGTAAACGACCGGTGTGGCTATCAGGGTGAGAAGCAGAGACAAACTCTGACCGCCAATAACCACGATCGCAATAGAGCGTCTTTCCTCGGAACCTGGTCCCGTACCCAAAGCCAACGGCATCATCGCAGCAACCAGTGCGATGGTGGTCATGAGAATTGGACGAAGACGGTCGCGATTACCCTGCATGATCGCGTCGTAGCGTTCCATCCCCCTGGTTCGCAGGTTATTCATGTGATCAATTTGAAGGATTGAGTTCTTCTTGACCACGCCAAAGAGCACCAGTATGCCAAGCGCGGAGTAGAGATTGAGCGTGTTGCCGGTCACCCATAATGAAAACAAAGCAAACGGAACTGAAAGTGGCAGACTCAAGAGAATCGTGAATGGGTGTACCGTGCTTTCAAACTGTGAGGCGAGAATCATGTACATGAAGATAATCGACAGGATAAAAGCCCAGATAAATTCCGTGAAGGTTCGCTCCAGTTCTCGAGCTCTGCCGGAGACTGTGGTGGAATAGGCAGCGGGCAGATTCATCTCGTTCACCGCCCCCCGAAGCGCTTCAATGCGATCCGCAAGTGCGTATCCGGGCGCAACCGCAGCTCGCATCGAAACCTGACGCTCTCTGTCAAGCCTGTCGATTCGCGAGGGACTCGTATCGCGTGTGATTCTCACCAGATTATCAAGTCGCACCAGGCCCCCCCGGGATGAAGGCACGTAGAGTCGACTAATGGCGCCAATGTCACTGCGGTCGCCTTCTATCAACCGCAGTTGGACATCGTAGTCCTCATTTACCGTTGAGTCTCGAAAGCGGGACGCCTCTTGATCTCCCCCGACCATCACGCGGAGACCCGTGGCGATATCGGAAGTGTCCACACCTAAATCTGCCGCCCGGTCACGATCAATCTCAACACGCAATTCAGGCTTGTTGAGCTTCAATGACGTGTCGGCATCTACAATACCGCCGATACTCTCAGATCGTTTTACCAGCTCATCGGCATAGTCTGACAGTGCCTGGATGTCTGGTCCGCGCAGCACGAAGTCGATATCAAAACGGCCGCCGGCGCCGAAGTTGAAAGAGGGTGCATTGCGAACGCCGGCACGCATTGGCGCATATTTTTGCAAACGCCGGCGCACCTCCTGCATCACGTCTTGCTGCGAATAGTTTCCGCGAAACGCTTGCAGCGGTGTCCCATTTTTAATTTCGGTCCAGAGCCGGCCCAGCGAAAGAGTTCTCTCCGCATGAGGCGCAATGCGAACATAGGCGCCTCCCTGATTAACTCCTCCCAAGAATCCGCCGCCCGCATCGGCCAGAACGAGACGAACCCCGGGTGTTGCCAGAATCTCCTTTTCAATTGCCAGCATGCCCTCGTTCATCACGGCCAGATTAGTTCCTTCCGGACCGTTGATGTTTACCTCAAACTCGGCCTCATCCACATTCGTAGGAATAAACTCCTGCTTGACCGTTCGGTAGAGAGGAATGCTGGAAAAGATCACCACAGCCGCGAGCGCCGCGACCGCCAGCCGATGACGCATGGCGAAAGCCAGCAACCCCGAGTACCCTCGGTCGATCCAACTATAAAAGCCGCGCCGGGAAGCAGGCGCGCCGTGACCTCCCTTGGCATCGTCCACCCGAATCATGCGCGAACTCATCATGGGAGTCAGCGTAAAGCAGACCAACAAACTCACCAGGATTGCGACTGCCGCAGTGATGCCAAATTGATAGAGAAAGCGGCCAGAGATCGAGGACATGAACGACACAGGAAGAAAAATGACAACCAGCGAGAATGTGGTAGCCATAACCGCGAGCCCAATATCGCGCGTGGCTTCTCTGGCAGCATCTCTGGCATTCATCCTCTTTTCTTCGATGAAGCGGAAGATGTTTTCTAAAACGACAATCGCGTCGTCGATAACGACGCCGACCATGAGAACGAGGGCAAGCATGGTTACACTATTCAGTGTGAAGTCCAGCGCGCGCATCATTGCGAAGGTCGAGATTACCGAACAAGGGATGGCGACTGCGGCGATCACAGTCGAGCGCCACGATCGCATAAATAGAAAGACTACCAGGCAGGCCAGAATGCTCCCGAGCACGAGGTGCTTTTCGATTTCGTGCAAGGCCGACTCGATGTAACGCGACTGGTCGCGAATCGTTTCCAGCTTGACGTCTGTGGGCAGTTGGGAAGCTACACGCGGCAGCTCTCTTTTGATCCCATTGATGACTTCTATAGTGTTGGCGCCGGACTGTCGTCGAATTTGCAACGTGACCGTAGGCACGCCATTCAGACGAGCAAGGGAACGCTGTTCTTTCGTTCCATCCTCAACTCTGCCCACGTCGCGCAGTCTGATCGGCGAGCCTTCCACGGTCGCTATTACCAGATCCTCAAAGGCTCGAGCATCCGAATAGCGACCCAGCGTACGCAGTACGAGCTCTTCGCGACCGGTATTCACATTTCCGCCCGGGATGTCGGCGTTTTGGCGTGACAGAGCCAGGCGGACCGCAGTGATGGGAATTTGATAGGCTGCCAGGCGCTCGGCATCTATCCAAATGTTGATGGCCCGGTCCAGACCTCCAACCACCCGTACCTCACCGACCCCACCCACGCGTTCGAGTTGAACCCGAGCAGTCTTGTCCGCCAGTTCTGTAAGTTCTCTTATCGATCGATCTCCGGAAAGGGAAATCGTCATGACGGGGGCGCTGTCGTTGTCAAACTTTTGCACTACCGGCGGCGTTGCGTCGTCGGGAAGCTGTCTAACGACGGTTGCCACTCGGTCGCGCACATCCTGAGCGGCGGTTTCCAGATCACGATCCAACTTAAAAGTCGCTATGACAATAGAGCTTCCCTGTCCGGATATCGACCGAAGTTCATCAATCCCGTCAACCGTGTTAACGACCTCTTCGATTTGCTGCGTAATCAGCGACTCTACTTCTTCAGGAGATCCTCCGGGCAAGCTGGTACGGACACTGACGGTCGGAAGATCGACGGAGGGGAAGCGATCGACACCCAGCTGGAAAAAGCTGGCCGCGCCCACAACGACCAGCGATAGCACAATCATGGTCGCGAAGACCGGACGGCGAATACAGATTTCAGCGAGTTTTTGCACGAAGGTATTTTAGATTTTAGATTTTAGATTTTTGATTTTTGATTTGGCCACTCGCGATGCGTTCTGGTTATCAGCGACTTGGTTTCTATATATTGTTTTACGAGAGCTAGTCATTATTGCAACCAGCTCGTTCGCTTCACTTAATAAACTGCTTACTAGCTTAGCCTCCAAGAGTTCTCCTTCGATGATCATTTCCAGCCAATAGCCACTTTCGTCGGCTTCTTCCTCAACGACACCGAGCCTTGCAGTGAACTCTGCTCTCGAGCGCGCTCGGCAAGCTGCTCGATAATTAGCGCCCACCGAAGTTCCCGCCCGAACAAGCTGGCCGCCTACCGTTCTGCCTTGTGGAGTGTTCGGCAACGCACCAACCAGTTTCATAATCCGTAACCCAAACCGTTTCGTTCGCTTCTTTAACTCTTCTTCATCCATCGAATGTGCTCCAAGGTGAGGTTGGTCACAATCAAAATCAAAATCACAATCAAAAATCCTCTTCGCCCATCGAATGCTCCAAGGTGGGGTTGGTCACAATCAAAAATCACCAATCAAAAATCAAAAATCCTCTTCGTCCATCGAATGTGCGCCAAGCTGAGGTTGGTCACAATCAAAAATCACCAATCAAAAATCTAAAATCTAATTACTCCACCACTTCGACTGCCTGCCCTGACTGCAGGTTGCCCGGTTCCACCACAACCTGGTCGCCGACGTTTATTCCGGCAACGATTTCGGTCCAATCGCCATTGCGACGCCCTGTCGTCACCGGTTTTTCCAAAGCCTTGCCGTTTTGTACGAGAATCACTTTCTCGATACCAGCAAAGGTCACAATCGCGTTACTGGGAACGGTAACGGCCATCTTGGCATCGTCGGTAACTATTTCAGCGCGGGCAAATGCTCCCGGTCGCAAATTTCCGTTGTTGCGAACGTCTGCTTCCACGACCAGCATCCGGGTCTGCTGAGCGATTACCGGACTTAGGCGCCTGATCTGTCCTACATAAACGTTCGTGTCGCCGTCAATTGTGACCCTGACGTTCTGACCCGAGCGCACGTTGCGTGCGTCACGCTCCGGCACCTCGGCGCGCAGCCGCAACGGATCCATACGGACGATGTTAACGATCGGCGCACCCGCTGCAAGGTATTCACCGACGCTGGCACGTTTCTCTTCAACGACCCCATCGAGGGGAGCAGTCACGGCCGTGTCGGCAAGTTGCTGACGGGCGAGTGACAATTCTGAACGGCGCTGCGCCAGAAGCGCCTGGCGATTGCGAATCTCCTCGATAGCGTCCTGGTAACGGCTCACGGCCACCTTATACGCGGCATCTACGGTTTCAAATTCTGAGCGTGCCACCACTCCCTGTTCGACAAGTCTTACTGACCGATCACGACTGGCACGCGCCTCATCAAGCACGGCCCGAGCCTCTCTGACAGTTCCTGTTTGTTCAGGGTTAACTCTGTCGTCTCTGCCGTCAGGTGATAAGCCGAGACGCGCGCGCACCTGAGCGAGGGCAGCTTCAGCCTGTTGCACTCGCAGGTTATAGTCCTGGGACTCGACCTGAGCAATCACCTGTCCCCGGCGCACAACGCTACCCAGATCGACTGTGATGCTGCGCAAACGGCCCGGAACTTTGACGCTGGCGGTCGTCCGATCGAAGGCAGCGAGAGTGCCATTGACCGTAACGGCTTCTCCAAACGGTGTTTCTTCTACGCGAGCCGTTTTTACTTGGCGGGCGGACGCGGCATCACCTGGACGAGTTTGACGGGAATAGGGATAGTCGCTCTTGCAGGAAATCGAAAGTAACAAGAGAACCACAGACAAAACAATTCCGGGAATCGCGCGAGGCCAGTTTGCCAAATACTTTTCACCGAACACAGTTTGAATATACCCTTTTTCCTAGACCAATCATGACGTTACTGGGAGGCGGATAGTTTACCACGCGCTGAGAAGATTCATTCAGAGCAGGTCGGTGGCCCTGCCTTGAAGGTCCGCCACGGCGGAAACATTGCATTTCGAAGCAGGATTTAAACGCAAAGCCGCAAAGTTGGCAAAGACGCAAAGAAGAAAACATATTACACTTGGCGGCTGGCAATTCAGTCCCTGGAGTTTTCGATGAAATCAACAATCGTTATGCTTTTGCTGCTTGGCGTCTCAATCAGTAGCCTCGCCCAGTCGCCTGCTTCGGAGCGCCAACAGTTTATCCGCGTGGAAGCTCCGATGATCGCGCTAACCCACGTGCGTGTAATCGATGGAACCGGAGCAGCGCCGCTAGACGATCAGACCATAGTTATTACCGACGGCAAAATTCAATCGATCGCTCCGAGCTCCACTGCGAATGTGCCGACCGGCGCCCAGGTACTCGATCTAAAAGGCCACACGGTGCTACCGGGACTAGTGGGCATGCACAACCACATGTTCTTCCCGATGGGTGGCTCGCCTCCGATGTACTCGAACATGGGTAGCAGCTTCCCACGCCTTTATCTCGCGCTTGGCGTCACCACGATTCGCACCACTGGCAGCGTGGCGCCCTCTACTGACCTGGAAATCAAAAAGCTCATTGACGCCGGCCGCATGATTGGTCCAAAGATGCATATCACGGCGCCATACTTGGAAGGTCGAGGCGCTTTCACGCCAGTGATGCACCAGCTGACCGGGGCTGACGACGCGCGCCGCATGGTGAACTTCTGGGCGGATCAAGGCGCGACCTCATTCAAAGCCTACATGAACATCAGTCGCGACGAGCTGCGCGCGGTTGTAGAAGAAGCACACAAGCGTGGTTTGAAGGTTACGGGTCACCTCTGTTCAATCGGCTATCGCGAGGCGGCGGAGATTGGCATTGATAATCTCGAACATGGGCTGTTCGCAGATTCGGAATTTGTTCCGGACAAAAAGCCAGATCAGTGTCCCGGGGCTGCAGTCTCCGCCAGTCTGCGGCAGTTGGATCTGAAGAGCGCCGCGGCTCAGGAAACGATCCGCACCCTGGTGGCGAAGAAAGTGGCGATTACATCCACGCTACCTGTCTTTGAGGCGGCTGGTGCGCCCTTATCACAAAGCGGAATCGGAGCGGCGAGTGCGCTCATGAATCCCCGCGTTTTTGGCGTGATGTCAACCGACGCGCGTGTGCGTTATCTGACGGCGCGAGCCCGCGTCTCATCCACTTCGGATTTCACGGCGCTACTGCGCAAGGCGATGGATTTTGAGCGCGCGTTTGTGCAGGCCGGCGGGTTACTAATAGCCGGGCTCGACCCCACGGGCAACGGAGGAGTGGTGGCAGGTTTCGGCGACCTGCGCCAGGTCGAATTGCTGGTCGAAGCCGGTTTCACGCCGGTCGAAGCGATCAAGATTGCGACTTTCAATGGCGCAAAGTTTCTGGGAGAAGACTCTCGTCTCGGTTCGCTCGCTGCCGGCAAACAGGCTGACTTGATGGTTGTGAAGGGAAATCCCGCCGCCAACATTCTGGACATCGAAAAGGTCGAGATAGTTTTCAAGGATGGTGTCGGCTACGACTCCGAGAAGTTAATCCAATCGGTTCAGGGATTGGTTGGGATCAGGTGAGCAACGGAAACATCCACAGATTACGCCGATTAACACAGATTAGGGCGACAACATCTCAGGACGATTCTGGCTAGTCAACTTCATTGGACAGCGTTGAATCAGTGTAATCGGCGTAATCCGTGGATGGCTTTATTGCGTTACTCCCCAAAGGCATACAGCGCGCTCCGAGTCCTGATATAAATCTTCCCGTCTGCAATTGCCGGGGTTGCGAAAACCTCATCATCCAACTCGTTCACCTTGAGTACTTGCCAATCACCGGCCGCCTTCAACACAGACACCTGCCCTCCCTGTCCGATCAGGAAGACTTTGTCGTCCGCGGCAACCGGCGAAGAGAAGTATTTGTCGATCGCGCCATGCAGGCGTCCCTGCTTGATTACATTCCCGGTCGCCGGATCGAACGAGAGGAGAATCCCGCTGTCGTTGATCATGTAGAGCACGCCTTTGTACAGCAGTGTGGAAGGAACCTGCGGCACGGGCCTGGTATAGCGCCAACGGATCGCCGTCGCAGTCTGATCGCCCTGCCCTCCCAGTTTGATTGCCAGCAGACCATTCTCTGAAGCCATCATCGCGCGGAATACTTCCCAATCATTCCTGTTCAATTTCTCATCGCGATCCATATCAAACGCCTCAAATCCCCAGCTCAACATCTTGTCCATCATCTCCGTGGCCTCTTTGCCGGGGAGTTCCGACTTGGCGATCTGACGATCACCATTCTTGTCGTACCTGGGTAGCGCTTCGTCCCAGGGAATCGTCTTGACCTGCTGTCCGGGTTGATTTTGCGGGAAGCCCCAGCCGTTGATATACAGATAATCCCCATCCTGGCTGGCAATCGACTTCATCTCGCACGCAAGGCCGCGCACCCACCAGATTCTCTTGCCGTCTGCAACCGAGTAAGCTGAGAGCTGGAACGATTCAGGGATGACAATCTGCTTCGGACCTTGTTTTGGTTGATAAATAGTCGGCGTTGAGTAGCCCGATATGACTACCGGCCGGTCAACCTTCCAACGCAAGCGTCCACTGTTCTTATCGACCGCTATCAGGTATGAGCTCGGACTGTCCTGATCGACCGGCAGGATCACTTTGTCATCGACGAGGATCGGTGAGGCGCCAAAGCCGTAGAAAATATTGAACGGACCAAGCGGCAGCCGCCAACGCTGCTTGCCGGCAGCGTCGTAAGAGATCAGCCCGAACTCCTGGAAGAAGACGTAGACATTTGAGCCATCGGTAACGGGCGAAGGAGACGCGGGATTGTTCACGTTCTGTAAACGCCCTCCCCGCGTCCGCGGCACCTCCCGCTGCCATAGCACCTTCCCCGTCGTCCGGTCCAGGGCGATGACGAGGAGCTTGTAGTTTTCCTTCTCGATGGGGCTGGCTTGAATTGCGTGGGCGCTTTTTCGGCCCCCCGAGTCAGCTGATCTCTGACGTCCGGCTTCTGATTTGCGATCCGTTGCGCGCGGTCCTTCGGTCTTTGCAATCTTCTCGAAGGCGGTCAAAAAGATCCGATCGCGCGTCAGCACCGGCGACGAATGCCCCGGCGGCAGCGCTGTCTTCCAAACCACGTTCTTTTCAGGCCCAAATTCTTCCGGCAGCCCGGTAGACACAGAAACGCCACTTCCGTTTGGCCCGCGAAACTGCGGCCAGTCTTCCGCAACTGCGCCTGTTAAGAGTGGACCCGACGTAATTAGCGATACAACTACTAGAACCAAGACGGTATTCTTTATGTTCAAGCTTCTCATTGGAAAAACCTCCGGCGCTACCGAGATTCCTTACCCGCTTCTTAAAAGAGCCGGGAGCGATAGGGACCGCTAATTCCCGCGGTTCGCTGGTGACTCGTTGGCGAATATCAGCTTGCCGATGCTTCCTCCCGCTCCGGCGGCCCAGCCGGTGGGCCAATCCACACCGCGCTCACGAGCGAAGCTCAACGTGTCGAAGCCCGGACCTTCGAGCTGCTTCCAGGTGCGACCATCGTCCGTGGAGTAGTCCGAGCCTGAAGGACCCACGGCAACTAGCATCTCTGTCTGCCGCGATCGAAAAGTGACTGGTACATACGCGACGGCCGAACGATACCCGGAAAGACCTTTTACGAGTTCCCAAGTCTCGCCGCCATCAGTGGTGACGGCGAGATTACCGACGGCCTCTTTCTCTTTTGTGTAGTCGCCACCGACGACTACACCGTGCTTCGAGTCGCGGAAAGCAATGGAAAAGATACCCGCGGAAGGTCCCGCAACGAGCGGCGTGTTTGAAACTTTCCAGGTGCGTCCTCTGTCAGTAGTACGCAGCACGCGGGCTGTTTGCGCGGCGCCTGTACCAATCCATGCGTGTGTCCGACCAACGATCGCGATGTTGGTGCCACTGGCGGCAAAGGCTCCTTCATTCTCGAGCGCCGGCGGAAGGGCACGCGCGGGTACGCGCTTCCAGATCCGGCCGCCGTTTTCGGTTGTCATAATGCAGAACCGACCGCCGATCGAATCGCCGATGACGATCCCATGATTGGCGTCCCAGAAAGACATTGAATCGTAGAACGCCTTCGGGTCGGCGTTCTTGAACTGCAGCGTCCAGTTCGCGCCGCCATCGGTCGTCTTGTAAACCCTGGACAGCGGACCGTTGCCAATCGAGAGTACATAAGCTGTCCGGGCGTCGATGGCGTCTACATCGCGAAAGTCGAGTGCGTCGGCCGTTATCGTCAGCTTTTGCCACGTGGCGCCGCCGTCAGTTGTGCGCAACACGGTGCTGCCGGAGCCGCTGGCCCACGCTACGCGATCGGTGACTGCGCTGAGGCCGCGTAGACGAGCCGTGGTTGCGCTGTTTTGAATAACCCAATGCGGCCCGGCAAGAATGATGGCTATTAAGAGCAGAGCATGCATAAGGGGAAAGGAACTTTAACACAGGACGGCGGACGTAAGATTCAATAAGCCGCGGATTTACGCGGATGAGCGCGGATCAGAGAAGTGAATTAGAGAACCAGGATCGATCAGGCTTGGCTTGGTGATTCTTCATCTGTTGTTGAGTGCCTATCGTCAGAGGTAATGATTTCGCGGCCACTCAACCCGTGCACTTTAGAGACTCTATGCAAATAGGAATCAAATAGACCATTTCGTTTTATTTCATTGGCATGACGAATTGGGATCATGACTTACTGAGTGATCTCAATTCTGATCCGTGTGTATCCGCGTAAATCCGCGGCTAATTTCTACCTTCCGAGGTTACGATGATCAACCATCAAGCAGCGGTCCTGGACCACCTTGATATTTGCTCTTGCAAGAGTCTCGGCAACCGAGTCGTCCCGGATGCCTGATTGTAGCCACACCGCTTTCGGTTTCTTTGCCAGTATGTCGTCAACGTGAGCAGGAACATCCTGCGCACGGCGAAAGACGTTTACCAGATCGACCTCAATGGGTATTTCGATCAACCGGCGATAGACCTTTTGTCCAAGAATATGGGTCACCTGCGGGTAGTAGACCGGCACCGGGATGATTTGGAAGCCCGCGGACTCAAGATAGCGGGGAACATAGAAGGCCGGCTGACTGGCCTGCGCCTCGGTTTTGATCCCAAGCACCGCGATAGTCGTCGTGGCGGAGAGCAACTCGCGAATTTGCTCAGCGCCGATGATCATGTTGTTTTGCCACGTCATAGAGCAGAGTGTACGAGGGAATCAGCCGCGGATGCACGCATCATTTGTCATTTATCATTTGACAGTTATCATTCGTCATTGCACAGAAGACTTAATATGGTCATCGGAAGTGCTTTTACAAAAGAACTCACTAAAGACCTCAAGAGCCTCTTTGTAACCGGACGCCAGCGTTCCAAATGACAATGACAACTGTCAAATGACAAATGACAAATGGTTCATTCCAGTTCAACACTTCGCTAGCCTTCGTGGTCCTGTCGATAAGCAGCTAAAGCCTCCAGCGCACCATCATGCATTCTCTCAGGCCGAACGTAGAGCCAGTGCTTTTCGAACTCCTCATCGCTCATGTTCGCGACTCCGGTTCGCTCTTTGCTCTTTAACCATTGTTCGGCCCACTGGCGAAGTTCCGGGTCCCGGTTGAGGGCTGTGCGCGCCGCATGCGTGTTGAGAGGTGAGTTCATAGTCTTGTGCCACTTTCAAAATAATGTTTGCGCCCGGTCAACGGATCCCGAAAGGAAATCGATTTCGCCAGAAGCTTGAGCGGGCTCGTAAAATCATCGTCATCTGAAGAAATCATCACCGGGTAGAGTTTGTCATTTATCACAGGGATTCCTAAACCTGCCAGGTGCAGGCGGAGCTGGTGCTTCCGGCCGGTGACGGGAACCAATCGGTACAGAGTAATCCGTCCCAGATTGCTGAGCGGGCTAATGTGAGTCTCAGAGTTCTCCTCTCCCGCAACTTCCTTCATGCGAAAGAAAGGTTCTCCGCGCACGATTCGACTCCGCCGGATAATGGGGAAGATCGAGTTTTTGAGAGGTGGCGCCAGGGCCTCGTATACCTTGCTAACCTTCCGATTCCGAAAGAGCGATGTGTAGTGTCCCCTGGTTTTCGAGTTCAGGGAAAACAACACCACCCCGGCAGTTTCCCGATCTAGACGATGGACGGGGACCAGGGCTTCCGCCTTGCATTGTTTTCGTAACCTGACCAGAAGCGTTTCCTGGAGAAACCTTCCCGCGGGAATCACCGGCAGGAAATGTGGTTTATCTGCGACCAGGATGTGTTCATCCTGATAGAGCACGTGCTCGACAAAGGGGATTGCTTTTTCATTCTCCAGCTCGCGGTAATAAAAAATGCAGGCGCCAACCCGGTAAGCAGTCTTTGGATTTACGAGGCGCCCGGTTTCATCCACGACCCGACCCTTCATCATCCGTGCAGTCCACGTCTCCGCGTCCACATGCGGATACTGTACTTTGAAAAAGTCTATGACAGTCTTCCATGGACCTGCGGGTAGCCATTGGCAGCTCGGACCAACTCCTTCGACGATGGGCAGCGGTGCGTTCAACGCATTCTCCTTAGAGAGAAATGTAACACTCTTTGCGTTTAATCGCAGTGGGGTATGATGGATCCACTGTGATTAAACTGCCGGAGTCAGACGCAGATTTGTTGCGTGCGTGCGAGGTTGAGACATTTCGCTCGAGTGGGCCCGGAGGGCAGCACGTCAACAAGACTGAAAGCGCCGTTCGTCTTAGGCATCTACCTTCGGGAATCGTTGTCACCTCGCAGCAGGAACGCAGCCAATATCGAAATAAAGCCATCTGTTTGCAGAAGCTTCGCAAGAAGATCGAACGATTGAACCACCGACCCGCCAAACGGGTGCCTACGCGAGTACCGCGGAGCGCGAAGAACCGCACACTTGAAGGGAAGGCGCGACGCTCACAAATCAAGCGATTGCGCGCGAAGCCGTCGCCGGATGATTGAGCAGCGCGAGGTGCTATCATGAAACCAGGGGAAAACGCAGCGCGGCCTCGACCGCAACCAGGGTAGTTTCACATTTTGCGTGAGATACTTGCTCCGAAACATTCTTGTTTCACAGGGGGAACGCGCAATGATAACTGTCGCCAATCGGATATACGTGACAAAGGTTTATGCTGATGCCTTCGAGCAGAGGTTTCGTGAGCGCGCGGGGCTGGTAGATCAAATGCCTGGATTCATTTCCAACCAGGTGCTGCGCCCGGTCAACGACGGCGACCCGTATGTGGTTTTCACAATCTGGAACAGTCGCCAGGATTTCCTCAACTGGGTGCGCTCTGATGAATTTGTGAAGGGACATGCGCAGTCCGGCACGCTACCGAAGGAAGCATTCTCACAGTCGAACGTGTTGGAGATGCATGAAGTGGTCCAGGATTCCAGTCGCCCCGATTTAGAGCCGGAGCCGCATGGTGGCCCTTTCAAAATGCACTAACAGGATGGGAAAAAGTTGTGTTGAAGCGATAGCTGCAGTAATGCGATCCAAGAAATAACACTAAGCCGCACGAAATAGGATCATCAATTTCGTGGGCTTCGTGTGATTTAGTGGATCGTATTTGTTTTTGACCAACCTGCGAGGCCCTGAACTTTGATGTCGTTCGACACGCTCAAGGGATTCCAGCGCGCACACCACCTCATTTCCGCGTTTTGCTCTTTTTCTTAACCGCGGTTTTAGTAATGCGTTTGGGTATGGCTTTTTTCCTTGGGACTTTCTTCTTCCCACCCATGTCGTCTAAAAGATCTGCGAAGTCAAAACCGAACAGGCCTTTGATTTTTGCGCTAAGGGCCGGCATGACCATGGTGTTTGATGCTGAGCGGCCTTCAAGCTTGAGGCGGGGGACAGGGTCCGCCTTCCTGACTTGCAATTACCGTAGGTCGTGTTGGGCTTTTACACGGTCTCTATCGCCCCCGGTTCAGTGCACCCATTGACACACCCGCAAGCATCCTCTAGCTTCAGACTCCAGCAATGCATTCCAAGATTATTCAAATAGCCGGTCTCCTGTTAACCATTGCTTACGCCGCCTTCATCGTCTGGATCTACGCCACCGAGCCGCGCACTTTCAAAGAAGTCGCGACCAGCGCCGAAGTGGCTGCTGGCACTTACCAGATAAACCAGGAAAAGTTTAATTCCGCTCTCGATCTCTTCCGTCGGGAACAGTTCCGCGCGGCGCGGGATGAATGGCAGCGCGCTGATTCGGCGCAAGGCGATGCGCGCACGCAGTTCTATATCGCTTATTCCTTTTACCGAGAGGGTTGGGGCCGTGTTTATTATGACCAGCAATTGTTCAAGCAAGGTGTGGAGGCAGTTAATCGGGCCATTGCGCTGGCAGCGGCCAGCCCGCTTACCGTGGACGATCCGAACTTGCGCATGCACAGCGCTGCGGAGCTGAAAGCCGAACTAGAACAAGGAACGGAAAGCAGTTGGAGTGACGTAAATCCACTGAAAGTGCTCCGTACGAGGAAATGAAAGGAATTGTCAGTGGTCAACTGACAACTGACCACCGACCACTGACCATGACTTCAGTTAACAGTTCCAGGAATCGCGCGTTCGTCGAGTTTGTTCTGCTGCCGATACTCTTCCTGACGGTGGCGCTGCTGGGCGGGTTGCGCGTGGATGCTGAGAACCAAACCTTCATTTTTTTCGCGCCCCCACTAGTCACGCTCTTGCTTGCGGTTCTATTGATGCTGCTCCTCGTACGCGGCCGTCTGGTTATTTTTCGTCAATGGGTCGGCCCCGAACTTCCGCCTCTTACGAACGTTGCGCACATCTGGATGCTCGTCACACTCTTTTTCGCCTCGGCCCAGGCCTTCAACTCCGTGCTGCCGGAGCGTGGCTTGCTGCACTGGTTGTTCTCGTTCTTTTTTCTGTGGACGCTGTGGAACAATCAATTTTCTTCGTTTGACCCGCGCAGGCTTTTGCGCAGCCTGGCGATATTGTTCGGGACGGCCTTCGTTCTTAAGCACATGCTGCTGGCGAGTCTTTATAGTCCAGAAGGTGGATGGCTGAAGCGTGTGGCAGGCACACTGTTACAGGGGGTCTCGCTGGGCATGCTTGATGCGCCAAGCTTTGCCCCGGCTACAGGCTACATCTCTTTTTTTACACTTGCTCTTTACGTCGCGGGCTTGATCCTGCTCGCATTCGCGGCGCCGGGCGAAACCATTGTGGTTCACCCTGTTCTCGAGGAATATCGACAGCTGCCTGCTGCTGAACGGCTGGCTGTGCGCGACGCAATTTTGGATGACCAACCTGAGTCGGTGGTAAGAGACCGCCAACGTATACCTCCCGATGAGTAAGGGAGTAACGCGTTGCACCAAGAAAAGTAAGAGACGATCCACGAAGTAACACAAAATCACACTAAACACCCCAAACCCATTTCGTGTCGTTTCGTGTGATTTTGTGGATCGTTGCGCTCTTACCCCAAGAGCGAACAAATGAAATCAGGAAACCACCAACATTCGAAGTCAAATGACAAACCAGAACAATGATTAAAGACAAGAGGCGTTACGTCATTAAGCGCACGGCGCATGGACTAGGTTTGTTTACTCTGGAACCCATACCGGCGGGAAAAAGAATTATCGAGTACACCGGACCTCTGATCTCAAACGAAGAGGTAGATAGGAGGCCCGACGGCAAGTACTTTTTCGGCGTCAATTCCAAGTGGTCTGTTGACGGCTCACCCCGCAGCAATCTAGCTCGCTATATAAACCATTCATGCAGGCCAAATGCTGAAGCAATTGTCTCAGGGAAGCGCATATGGATATGGTCGAAAAGGGCCATCAAGGCCGGTGAGGAACTGAGTTACAACTACGGCAAAGAGTATTTCGACGTTCATATCAGCCCGATTGGCTGCAAGTGCGTGAAGTGTGCAACGAAGTAACCGATGGTTGTCATCCTCTGTTCCCGGGCCCCGCGGCTAGTTAAGACTGGTTTTAGTGAGTACTGACCAGATCCTTACTATTGCGATCCCATTGTATTTGGTTAAACGCCCCCTGTGGAAATCCTTCAAATGGTAGGATGTTACTCCCCAGCCTCACGAAATTTGGCTATCGGGAAACCTGGAAACAACGAGGTACCTATGAGCAACAAAAGATTAGGCAAGTTAATTTTCACAATAGTTTCATGTGTTCTGGTCGCTGGCATGGCCACTTCAGTCTTCGGGCAGGGTCGTGGTGGTGGCGGTGGGCGAGGACCGGGCGGTGGCGGCGGGAGTCACGCCGGAGGGCCTCCTCCGGGAGTCGGAGTAGGACGGGGTTCGGGTAATGCTTCAGATCGTTCAGACGGAAGATCTGATCGAGGTATCGCCACGGCTTCGGAGAGGTCTCGGGGACGATCCGACGCCGGGTTAGAGCGAGCGCGGGTTGCCAGTAACAATTTACGTCGCGCGGATGAAGACTTGAGGGAGCATCCCGGAATTTGCACGCACTCTGCGCATAAACGCCAACGATTTGAGGAGTGATTATCAGGCAGCCCTGGCGACCAACCCCAATTTGAAGTTTGGCCAGTTTGTAGCCGCTACGCGCGTATCTCAAAATCTCGGTCCGCGGCATCCGGCTATTACTCGTGCGGCAATCCTGAATGGACTCGCGTCGGGAAGAAGTCTGGGTCAAACGTTGCAGGATCTGGGTGTAAGGGACCGCGAGGCTAAAGAAGCTAAAAAGCGGGCTGAGCGGGAGATAAAGCACGTCATGTAGTTTAGTGTTGAGTTCGAACCTTGGGTGACTTAAATGGTCCGCGTTTGGCGCGGGCCATTTTTGTTAGAAGTGCGGCCAAGTCCTCCTTTTACCAGGGAAACTCTGAGGTTGCAGAGCTTTATGCCCTGTTCGCTGAAGACTCAATGTGTTTTGTAAATACTGAAGTCTCAGGGTTGTACCGGGTGAGCCATGGGAGCGAATGATTTGGCCTTCCTTGTGTTGGGCATGTACATTGCTACCACAAGCGCGCACGTCTAGAGTGTATCGTTCTCTTTCAATGAAGCGATGGGTCCGGTTACCCCGCCCAATTCAAATTTGAATGACTAGTCAGATTGCCATTGTTCTAGCTTTGCTATTCGTCGCTCTCCTTCTGTTTGGCACTGAGCGAATTCCCATCGATATCGTCTCGTTCTTGCTGGTAATCGCGCTGGTCATCACCAACACTCTCTCTGTCAGCGAGGCCTTTGCAGGTTTCGGCAATGACATAGTAATCACAGTTGCGGGCCTTTTTGTCTTGACTGGAGGTCTGGCAAAGACGGGCGTGGTTGATTTGGTTGGCAGACGTTTGCACCGATTCGCCGGGGATAGTGAGTTTCGCATCACAGCCCTGATCATGTTTGCCGCAGCGCTTTCTGCCGCTGTCATGAAGAACACAACTACGACCGCGATGTTCCTCCCAGTCGTGTTAGGAATTGGCGCACGGCGAAATATCAGTGCTTCGAAACTGCTGATGCCACTCGCTTTCGGCGCAATTCTTGGCGGCACCTGCACTCTGATAGGAACATCCACCAACCTCGCGGTAAGTGGCGCCTTACCTAGCTACGGCATGGATCCGTTTTCAATGTTCGAGCTAACCAAAGTTGGTGTGCCAATTGTCGGCGTGGGTATGCTTTATATGTTGTTGGTCGGCCTACGTCTCTTGCCCCGACGCGGATCTCCTCAGTCTCTCACCGAGCAATACCACGTGCGGCAGTACATGACCGAAGTAATTGTCTTGGATGACTCACCGCTGATTGGTAAGACACTCGGGGAGGCCCGTATCAGCGATGATCTCGATCTGACTGTATTGGGGATCTTGCGGGGCGCTAAGCAATATAGGATTGCACCTAACCCTCGCGAGCAAATCAAGGCCGACGATTTGTTGTTAGTTCAAGGCCGTGTAGAAGACATCCTCAGAGTTAAGAGCGAGGCGGGCATTGAGATTAAGGCAGATTTCACTTTGAGCGATGCCCTCCTCGAAGGCGGCGATGTAGAGCTCTTCGAGGCCATGGTGCCGCGTGGTTCCGATTTTATTGGCAGGACTCTAAAGCGTCTCGATTTCCGCAGGCGTTACCAACTTGTTGTACTAGCCATTAACCGCCATGGAGTGAATCTGCTATCGAAGATCAGCACCGTAAGGCTGCGGTTTGGTGATGTGCTCCTGGTACAGGGGAAGCGCGAGCATGTTGAAGGCCTCGCCGCGGATGACCACGTATTGCTTCTGGAAGAAATTTCGGAACGTCAGGCGCGCCCATCAAAACGGAATTGGGCATTGCTGGCGTTCGGCGTATTTCTCTTTTTCTCGGTGACACACCTCTTACCATTGCCGGTAGCTGTCCTGCTAGGGGTATTGATTCTGCTTGCCAGCCGGTCTGTGCGGACGTCTGAAATGTATGAAATGATCGAATGGCGGTTGATAATTCTAATTGCTTGTATGATGAGTTTTGGTCTGGCAATGGAAAAGACGCGCGCCGATCAATACCTTGCCGATTTAATCGTGGCGGCCACCGGTCAGTACGGCCCGCTCGCTGTGCTAGCTGGATTTTTCATCATGACGGTTGCGCTTACGCAGCCGATGTCAAACCAGGCGGCCGCTCTCGTCATGCTTCCGATCGCTGTGAAGTCTGCATTAGCCCTGGGCTTAAATCCACGCACGTTTGCGGTCGCGGTAACGTATGCTGCCTCCTGTTCCTTCTTAACGCCACTCGAGCCTGCGTGTGTCCTGGTTTACACCCCGGGACGTTACCGCTTCTTTGACTTCGTAAAGGTTGGCTCGATCCTGACGATCGTGGTGTTCGCGATTGTTATGTGGTTAGTGCCTGTCTTCTGGCCTCTGCACCCCGTTAGGTAACTGCTTTCCGTATGATAAGGCGGAGCACCGCCTGGTTTACTTGCCGGCTTATGTTAGGCGAGTGTTAGCCCTGACAGTCCATACTCTTATCCTGGCTACTGTAGCTGCTGACGAGGTACGCTCATTGCAAGGCAGGGCGCAAGCTTACGGAAGCTGTATCATTTTCATCATGGGGGACATATGTCAGCAACACAAAGGTCAGTTACAGGAACTAGAACGGAAACAAACGAAATTGGCGACGTGCAAGCAACTCGGAAAAGGGACGCTGCGGAGTCAATGCTAAAAACAATGGACAAATCAACTCAGAAGGCGACGGGCATCAGCCTGTTTCACATTCTGACTCTTGGCTCAATTGGAGCGTCAATCGCGTTGTACTTCAGCGGCAAGCAGAAGGCTGGAATCTTTGTTGGCCTCTGGCCACCGACATTTCAGGCTCTCAAGGCCGTCGTCGATAAGGGCGAAGGCACGGCTTGATGCTATAGCGACTTTTTCGCGCAGGGTGAAGGCTTGCGCGTCAACTGGATCGTAAGGGCTTGGTGCTGGGTGCCAGGCCCTTCCTTTTGTGTGACGTTCGCTGTGTAAGTCCGACGGTAGTACTTAAGCTGCAGTGCTATAGAACAGGAAACTGGTAAAGAGCAGCGATTCCATTCACAAGTTCGAGAATGTAGTTTACGCTTGCGCCTCCATAATGATGCGTAAATACCAGGGCGGCGATCCGAATTGAACAGTGAAACCGGGAAGGAAAACACTTTTCTTGATAATCCTTATGAGGCGGCCAGAGAGATCTACAAATTAAGCGGCTTCGTGCCATCGCGCTCATGCACGAATCGCGTACGTGTACCGACAAGTTTCACAAGGGAGAACACACAATGACGGAACTGGAAAAAGCACAATTAGACATGAAGCTCGAAGTCGTGGTGCTCGGCGTTTCCGACGTCGACCGCGCGAAGGCGTTCTACGAGAATCTCGGCTGGCGGCTCGACATCGACGTCGCGAATGGCGACGACTTCCGCGGCGTGCAGATGACGCCGCACAACTCGGAAGCCTCGATCATCTTCGGCAAGGGAATCACGTCGGCCAAGCCTGGCTCGGTGCACAGCCTGGTCCTCGCCGTGGACGACATCGACACCGCCCGCGACGACTTGATCGCCCGCGGCGTCGACATGAGCGAGGTCTTCCACTACGCCGGCGGCCCCTTCAACAACGCCGTGGAGAACCCACGCGTCGGCGGGCGCGATCCGCAGGGTCGTTCCTATTTCTCGTTTGCCTCGTTCGAGGATCCGGACGGGAACGGCTGGCTGCTCCAGGAGATCAAGACGCGGATACCCGGCCGCGAATGGAAGTTGACGCGAGCACGAGCCATGGAAGTCGCAACCCTTGCAGAGCTCCTCCACGAGACGGAAGAGCACCACGGCCACTACGAGAGGACGCACGCCGAGCACCACTGGTGGGACTGGTACGCGCCCTACCTGAGCGCCCGTCAGAACGGCAGCAGTCCGGAGGAGGCAGCCGCAGCCGCCAACCGCTACATGATGCCACCAGCAACCTGAAGGTTGAACTCTCAACTTCTTGAGGTTTATGTTCGAGCTGGGAATAGAAGAGCGAAGTTTAGAGTTCAAGCTTAAGCTTGCCGCTGGCGCCACCAGCAACCTGAAGGTTGAACTCTGAACTTCTTGAGCGGTTGCGTTCGAGCTGGGAATAGAAGAGCGAAGTTTAGAGTTCAAGCTTTAGCTTGCCGCTGACGCCACCGGCAACTTGAAGGTTGAACTCTCAACTTCTTGAGGTTTATGTTCGTGCTGGGAAAGAAGAGCGAAGTTTAGAGTTCAAGCTTTAGCTTGCCGCTGGCGCCACCAGCAACCTGAAGGTTGAACTCTGAACTTCTTGAGCGGTTGCCCACATTCTGCGATTGATAAGGATCATTCTTTGGCTTTCGCCGCTTGGTTGCACGGACCTTTCGGTTTTGCGAGTTTATCAATCTCACCGACCCCTCATCGTGCTGCCCTGGTACATCCCATCTCGTCGTTGTTATAGTTGTCTCAGTATTACTCTTTACTTAAGAAATGCGCCTCAACCAATTGTTTGGAATAGCCTTACTTCGAGGTGTGATATGCGCGCTGCTAGCCGCTCCCAGCAGCGCGCAGGACGCCGCGTGGCAAAACGAACTCGCCGATTGGCGCGCTCAGCAAGCGGTTGAACTCCAGAAGCCGGATGGCTGGCTCGCCCTTGTAGGTCTGGAATGGCTGCAGCCGGGCGACAACAGTTTTAGCTCCGCGCCAGACAATCAGATTCATCTCCCCGCTGGGACACCTCCTCAACTTGGCATTCTTCGTCTTGAAGGCGAGACCATCACACTTCGTCCTCCCCCCGGAGGCTTCCCCGAGGGATTCCTTATCGACGGCAAGCCGGCTGAGGCGCAGGTTCTCAAGATCGATCTCGACAGCGACAAGAACAATCCGCGCCTCACCATAGGCTCGCTGCGCATGTTCGTGATTTATCGCGGCGATCGATTCGGGCTGCGCATACGGGACTCGAAGTCCGCCGCGCTCGCCCGCTTCCACGGGCTTAAGTGGTATCCACCGAAGGCCAGGTATCGAGTCACGGCCCGCTGGATCCCGTATGTTCCGCCCAGGTCGACTACTCTCGCGACTCTCATCGGCACAAGCTACTCGCGGCCGGTCCCAGGCGCAGCGGAGTTCACGCTAGCCGGAAAGATGTACCGCCTTGAGCCAGTTCTGGAAGATCCCAAAGAGACAAAACTGTTTTTCATTCTTCGCGACACGACCAGCACTTCCACAACGTATGGAGCTTGTCGTTTTCTATACACTGGTCTCCCCGACAGAGGTCTCGCGCAGCCCGGCAAGCTCGTCCTCGACTTCAACCGTCTCGAGAACCCTCCCTGCGCCTACACCCCCTACGCTACTTGCCCGCTGCCGCCGGCGCGAAATCGCTTACCCATTGCGCTTCCGGTCGGTGAGAAGCGTTACCACGATTGAGTCTCAAACTACCCCTACACAAACGTGTAGTGTCGTCGCCTTTTGTAGACATCCACCTCGAGCCGGGCGTTCGTCGTTGGGCCATTCCGGGAGTGATTTCGGCCGATTTAGTGAAGCAAGCCTCAGCGGCATTACGGTTGCGAGAGGCGGATAGATGACTGACACACGAGAGTGACGCCTCGTCTTGCACAGCACCCGCCTCGCGGGATGCCTCATTCGATGTCGCAGTAAAAGGGGAAAACAGCCATGGCTAAGAGGAAATCACGGAACAGTCGTTTTCGCAGGGTTGTCAGATTCCTACGAAAGGAACGCGACAGAGCAGCTGCCGTTGTATGCATACTCTATTTGCTGAGCTTGCTCGTAGTGTTCAGCTGGCTACTGTTTGACACCTGGATTGGTAACTATTTTCTAGTGCGAGCGCTCAGGTATGATCTTGTAGCACTCGACAAGACGAGTTTTCGCGTGGTGGCCTTTACCGTAATCGCCGGCGGGCTGGGAGGAATCATAAATGGACTCCGCAGTACTCTCAATTATTACAATGGATTCAACCAGCGGTATGCGTGGAAATATTTAACAGCTCCGTGGATGGGAATGACGCTCGCGTTGTTTGTCTATGCGTTAATCCGCAGCAGTATCGTGGCTTTCGGCGGGAGTGCGACCACTGCAAACAACGAGACGCCCCAAATTCTGACAAACTTCGCCGCCGGTGCGCTTGCAGGCTATGGCTCGAAAGATGTTCTGGTCTGGTTGGACGCTGCCGTTCACAGGATATTTCAGATACAAGAAAAGGTTCCTGATGTTACGGGCAAATCCCAAGGCGCCGCCATCTCTCGCTTGCAGGCAGCTAATTTGGAATTAGGAGAGATTTCGGAGGTGGCCCCCAGGAATGGTAAGACAGCGGGCACCGTGGTTGGCCAATCACCCCCTCCGCGGGCATCGATCGATCGTGGAGAATCCGTGGATCTATCGGTTGCCGTCAGTAAAAGAGCGAGTTGAAAAAGAGCGAGCTGAAAAAGACCGAGTTCACTTCGTCTCATACTCGCTCGACAGTTGGATTGCGATTACTCAAAGCTGAAAAAGAGCGAGCTGACAAACTTGCTAGCCCATGAACTCTGATCAAGGCTCAGGTTCTATTACCGTCGAAGGCGAAATCCGTAATCGACTGACTAAGGCGCATGTCGTTTGTGAATGATTGGAGGCGGCGATCGGAATCGAACCGATGAATAAAGGTTTTGCAGACCTCTGCCTTACCACTTGGCTACGCCGCCATAAGAAAGTATGAAGGATGAAGGCGGAAGTATGAAGCCCAAATTGGCGATGAAAGCGTTGCTTTCATCCTTCATCCTTCCGCCTTCATCCTTTGATTTTGGAGCGGGAGACGAGATTTGAACTCGCGACCCTCGCCTTGGCAAGGCGATGCTCTACCACTGAGCTACTCCCGCTTTGGAGTTTTGATTCTACGTATCCATCAATTGTTGTCAAGCGAGGCGGTTTTCTGGTAGTCCATTAGTATGTTGCTGGTTGGGCGTGCGTCGCTCGTGTGTGATGAGGTCAGTGCCACCGCGCTGTAACGAGACTGTGTCAGAAGTCGGATACCACCGGCTTTAGAGACCTGTGAAAACTCAACCTCTCATTCTCCCCAACATTCATGTTGGGGATCAGAGGCACCACGGATGACATCGCAACCATTTCAATGGTTTCCTTCTGCGCGTCATTACAAGCCATTCTGCCTACTTTTTATCAATAGCATTGGTTTGCTGTTAGGGTCTTAAAAACCATTAAAATGGTTCGGCGCAGTATCACGATGCGACCTGAACCCCAACATAAATGTTGGGGAGAATGAGAGGCGGAGTTTTCACACAATCTCTGTAGCGGGTGGGGCCACGTTCCCCACGCGTGAGCTATCGAAATGCGACCCACCCGCTACCGCGCGGTGGTACTGACCTCATCACACGCAAGCAGCCAACTCCGAACCAGCAACACATTAATGGAGCACTACCGGTTTTCCAGGGTGGTTCACCTTTCATTCGGCTTTGAACTCGTACCTGAGTACACCGGAGACTTTTACCGGTTTGCCACTTAATCTGGTTGGCGAAAACTTCGCTTGGCGCGCGGCGGCTATTGCAGCTGATTGGAGTAGTGGATGTCCCGATACCGCGCGAGCGGTAACAACGTTACCCTTTTCATCCACCAGTACCTGGACCACTACGGTACCCGACGCCCCGGCTTGCTTAGCTATGGGCGGGTAAGCAGGTTGGGGCAGGCTGATTGCCTTTCCGTTTAATACTCCACCTGAAATAGCCTTCCCTGGAGTCACCGTCTCGTCAGTGTCGTCGTCTGTGTCGCTATTAGTATTGAGGTTGGTATCTTCTTTGTCGCTACTCTGATCAGCGACATTGATTACCTGACCGCTGTTTGTACGGAGGACGCCCTTCGTCAGACGCCAGACGCTGTTACTTCGCACCAGAGCCACTTCGTATTTTCCAGCGTCTTTCGAGCCTTGAACCGACATTGTGAAAGCCGCATTTCCGGAACCATCCGCGTTCGCGCTATAAGCGCCAAGCGGAAATCCGGTATCGACGATATCGCCCAGTTGGTCCCTGGCCTCTTCATTCGCTTTAAGTGCATTGAGCGCCACCGTGTAGGCCTCAGATGATTTCAGCGTCTGCTCCAGTTTGTGATAGCCGAAATAGATAGCAACAGCGAGTCCGCCTCCCAGGATCAGCAGGATGATGGCGACGATCAAGATGATTTTGCCGCAACTCGATTTCTTTGCAGGTTGAGCCGTTGGCCCACCCATCATCGGCGCCTGGGGCGAACTGTAGGGCGGGGGACTTCCATACTGGGGAGATTGAGGTTGAGCGGGAGCTCCACATTTCGGACAGAATCTGTTGAACGACTCCACGGCATTGCCGCAGTTAGTGCAAATCATGTTTGGTCTCCTGATATGTTTTCCTTAACGCCGGCCTCGCAGATGAGCCCTGGTTTTTTCGTGGGCCAGCATAATCCGCTCCCGACCAAGCTACAAGGGAAACGCAGTCCAAGGATGGTTATGCTCTGGACAATCGATGGCAGAAACGATCCACGAAATGACACGAAATAACTCGAAACTTATTCGTTATTTCATAGTCTCGAACCCGCTACTTTGGGTTACTGTGAAATTGACTTCCGACTGCATGTTTCATAAGGTGTTGCCGCTGATCCAGCCTGCACGTGTTCCGATCTTTCAGCCAAGGAGCCTCCAATGCTATACGCCTCAAGCGATATTTCGAGTTCCATCACCAGACGAGTTGCGGCGCTGTTTCTTATCGCGGCTTTCGTCGTGGCAGCACCGGGCCAGCAGGGCTATAAGAAGCCGCCCCAGGATGTTCTGGACATCCTGACAGCGGCCGTGACACCAACTGCGTCGGTGAGTCCGGCCCGCGACACGATGCTGCTCGCCACCGGCCTTCGTTATCCGCCCATCGCCGATCTGGCAGAACCGATGTTGCGGCTCGCGGGTTTGCGAATTAATCCAAACACCAATGGCCCGCACAGGTTTCAGTATGCGGTGGCGCTTACTCTCAAACGAATTAATGACGGTTCCGAAATCAAGATCGATCTCCCCGCCGGCGCGAAGATAGGCGCACCGCAGTGGAGTGCAGACGGAAAAAAGTTTGCCTTCACCAATACTACAAACTCAGGGGTCGAGCTTTGGGTTGGCGATAGCGCCAGCGGAAAAGTGGGAAAGCTAAAAGCCATAACGATCAACGCGGTCGAGGGCGATCCCTTTCAGTGGATGCCCGACAATCGAACCCTTCTGGTGCAATTGGTGCCGGCAAAACGGCGCCCCGCTCCCACACCATCGAATGTGCCACGCGAACCAAACTGGCAGGAGAGTTCAGGCAAAGTGGGTCCGGTACGCACCTTCCAGGATTTGCTGAAGACGCCTCACGATGAGGACTTGTTCGAGTATTACGCTACCTCTCAACTTGCCGTCATCGATAGCAGCAGTGGGAAATTCACCGAAGTGGGCCAGCCGGCAATTTTTCTATCGCAGGATGTGGCGCCGGATGGTCAACACATTCTGGTGGCCCGCATCCGCCGGCCGTTCTCCTATCTTTATCCGGCCTCTGCTTTTCCTCGCGACGTGGAAGTTTGGGACACGAAAGGGAAGTTGGCTTACAAGTTGGCCAGCCTTCCGTTAGCGGATCAGGTGCCGATTGATGGCGTAATAACAGGACCACGATCATATCGCTGGCGCCCGACGGAGCCGGCCACGCTCGTTTGGGTTGAGGCACTTGATGGCGGCGATCCGAAGAAGAAAGTGCCACACCGCGATCGGTTCCTGATGTTAAAAGCCCCGTTTGCCGGCTCGCCAACTGAATTGACTAAGACTGAACAACGCTTTGCCGGCTCCTCGTGGGGAGAGAAAGACGGGCTGGCGTTGGTGTCAGACTACGATCGCGATCGCCGCTGGGTAAGAACGTTCATGATGAGTGCAGACAAACCAGGGGAAACGCCAAAGCTTGTCTGGAGTCGCAGCATCCAGGATCGCTACGGCGATCCCGGTTCTCCCGTCACGCGGCTGCTGCCAAGCGGCCAGCGCGCCATTTTGCAAAATGGTGACTGGATTTTTTTGCTGGGCGCGGGCGCATCACCAGAAGGTGACCGGCCGTTTCTCGATCGTTCTAACTTGCAGACTCAAAAGTCGGAGCGGCTCTTCAGAAGCGATGCGAATCAATACGAGGCGCCCGTGGCCTTGTTAGATGACGATGCCAGGAGGTTTATAACGCGACATGAAAGTCCCACTGCGGCGCCGAATTATTACCTGCGCACCCTGGGAGATGCGACGGCTAACTCAACAATGGCACTCACAAACTTCCCGGATCCCACGCCCCAGTTGCGCGGCATCAAGAAGCAGTTGGTAACCTACAAGCGCGCGGATGGTGTGCAATGCTCGTTCACTCTCTACTTGCCGCCCGGTTACAAGGAGGGCACGCGGCTACCCACGGTGGTGTGGGCGTATCCGCTGGAATTCACTGACCCCGGTACAGCGGGCCAGGTGACAGGCTCAACTCAACGCTCCACGCAAATTGTAGGTTCTTCGCATCTGTTCTTCCTCTTGCAAGGCTATGCAGTGTTGGACAACGCCACCATGCCGGTGGTTGGTGAGCCGGAAACGGTCAACAACACCTATGTCGAGCAAATTGTGATGAGCGCGAAAGCGGCGATCGACAAGGCTACCGAAATTGGGGTGACTGATCCTGAGCGAGTCGGAGTGGGTGGTCACAGCTATGGCGCATTCATGACGGCAAATCTTTTGGCGCATTCAGACCTGTTTCGAGCTGGTATTGCTCGCAGCGGCGCTTACAACCGGACGCTGACACCATTTGGCTTTCAAAGCGAGCGTCGCACTCTATGGGAAGCGCCTGATTTATACATCAAGGTTTCGCCATTCATGGTGGCCCACAAGATCAACGAGCCGATTCTGTTCATTCACGGAGAAGCCGACAACAACACTGGTACCTTTCCGATTCAATCGGAACGGATGTACCAGGCAGTGCGCGGCCACGGCGGGACGGTGAGACTCGTCACGTTACCGCTCGAAGCGCATGGCTATGCGGGACGGGAAACTATCGAGCACGTGCTCTTCGAAATGATTAATTGGTTCGATAAGTATGTGAAGAACGCGCCACCGCGCCAGAAACAACAGACCGCGGTAGCGAATTAAGGAAAACCAAATCAGCCGCGGATTTTCGCGGATCAACGCGGATCAGAACCAGATAGAAGGAGATACAGAACAACTCTCGGTCAGCTCAATTGCTTGTATGGTTCTTCTTTCTGATCCGCGTTTCATCCGCGAAAATCTGCGGCTAATCTTTTTTCTTGCTATTTCTTCGCTTTGAGTTCCGTCAATTCCTTTTCCAGCTCCTCAATCACTTCCTGCACGCCGGCTTTAAAACCAGGGTTGGTTAGCGTGGCGATTGACTTCTTCATCGCTGTCAGCCGTGCTACCAGCAACGCCTGATCCGCCGGCACTTCAATGTCAGGCTTGACCCCGGTGCCCTCCCAATTAGTCTTGGTGATAGGGCTGATAGCGCGACCGGTGGGCACAAACATGTTGAAGTGTTCGTTGATTCTGAACCCGCCGCCGGGATGGGCGCCGCCGCCGGTAGCCTCTCCGATGATAGTTGCGCGCTTGAGGTTCTTCAGGTTGTAAGTGAATTCCTCGGCCCCCGAAAAGGTGCGTTTGCTCGTAAGTACGTAGACGTCCTTGTTCAAGTAGCGTTTGCCTGCAACCTCTTTACGCGTCCAAAACTCGTCCGTGCGATTGCCTTCGCGCCAATATAGATCGTTTAAGTGAACTGGATCGGGGCCGAAAAGATATGAGCAAACGAGCGCAACCATTTCCGGACTGCCGCCCCCATTCGATCGCAAATCAATAATCAGGGCGTCAGTGGCGTTCACGAAGTTCATAGCAGCGGCCAGGGTTTCGGCGCCAAACTCCGGATCGAAAAAGCCTCGGAATTCAATGTAGCCGATATTGCCGCGCAGTCGCTCAACCTTGTTGAAGCCGTGGTTCATCCAATTCATCTCGCGGTGATGTTCCTCCCGCTCCTCGGCACTGGGCTCGCGGCGAGGTTGACGGACGGGCAGCGGTTCGTGCGAGTAACGCACACGCAGGTGCTTATCTTTACTCACAGCCTGCAAGTCTTTGGTTAGAGTCTCCGCGAAAGCTCTGGAACTAGTGATCTGATCGTATTCCTTTTTGGCAATGCGATCGCGCAACGATGCCTCCATCTTTTTCGCAACCTCTGGGAAAACATAGGCTTCGTTAAGTCGCTTGGAGATAGATTCGATGATCTGATTGCGAGTAGCCGCGTCGATGGTGGCGTCGGGCTGTTGCGCGCCTGGCTGCTGGGCCGAGGAAACCTGAAAGACCGCGAGGGTCAGCAGAACCAGCGCTGCAAGCCTGTTCCTGGTTGAAAAACTAAACATGATGGAATTCTCCTTAATTGACTTGGGTTGATGAATGAAAACGTATGGGGAGCAGCGCTAAACCGGGCGTTCAGGTCATTCTCGATCAGTTGCCGCATGGCGCTCGTTATGCAACAACCCGTGTAGCATTAGATCCGCAACGGCGGCGGCCTTCTCTTTAACCTCCTCGCGTTCACCTAACTCCGACGTACTCAGGCTGTAAGGCAGGAGGGAGTTAGTGGCGTGCAAGAGTGCGTAGGCGGTCGATAGTGCGTCGTCAAACTCAAACTCGCCTGAGTCCTTTCCCTGGTTCAGCACATCCGCAAGAATTTGCGCTTCCTCGTCAAAGTAGCGCGCGCGGCGGGCAAGCAAGCCCGGACGGAGCGCTGCCAGCAAATCGTTCAGACTTTGCGTGTAATGCTGGATGCTGTCGAAACGGAAGAGGACGCGGGTCAGGAGCATTAGGCGTAGGCGAACGGCTGCGGTCGCACCGGACAGCGCAATTGCCTGGAGACGCTCTTTGAGGCGGTCAACTATCCTATCTACGTGAGAAAGGACGACCTCCTCTTTACTAGCGAAATGGAGGTAGATTGTACCTTTACCAACCCCCACCTCGCGCGCGATGTCTTCGACTGTCATCTTGCGGTAGCCGTAGCGAGCCAGCAGACGCTCGGTCGCGTCCAGAATTGCCTCTTTTATTTCCACATGTGGCGCTATTGCGGGCATTTTTGATATTTGACCGATGACCAGAATTGACTTCCAGTCATAATAACGCAGGTAAGTCTCTGAGGTTCCACGATTTTTTGGGGGCCGGGTCGGATGACTGCGGCACCCCTCATGCAAACGCCGGGAGCCGTTGGATGCAGGATCAAGTACACTGGCTCCGTGCACAGATTTTCACTATTCCGCCCCTTCAACTTTCAGAATTCAATCGCCGCAATCCTCCTCATCGTGATTGTCGCCGCCTCCGTAATAAGCCAGACCCGCCGCCGGGCCCCGGCCCGACCGATGAGCGACAAGCCCACAGCAAGGATGATTGAAGCGCGCCGAGCTATAACTGAGGCGAAAAGTTCGGCGCTCAAAATCAAGAGCGATTACCAGCGTGGGCTAGTGCTTGATGACATAGGTGCGGCACAGGCTAAGGCGGGACTCCTCGATGCGGCAGTGGTTACAGCGAATCGCGCTTTTCCGTTCAGCGACAGTACCATGACGGCGATCGGCAAGCAGCTCGGCAACTCGAACGATCTAGTCAAAGCAAAGGCCCTCGGGCTGAAATTCAAAGGCGGTTCCTCATCCGTTTTTTCGGTCATTGCCCGGAGCCAGGCAGAAAAAGGAAAGATTGATGAGGCCCTTCGCACAACCAGATATATTCAAGTGCGGGAAGTTCGTCGCTATGCTCTCGAAAGGATCGCGCAAGAACAGGCTGCGAATTTGGATTATGCTGGGACAAGGAAAACCTGGGCCTTGGCGATCGCCGCCTATCCGAGAGGGCTTTCCAACTCGGATGATATTAAGATGATCATCGCTACAAGCCAGCTCACTCGTGGCGACGTTCGAGAAGCTGAGGAGACTATTGCTTCCCTCAAATCCCCCGAGATGCGATTTGGCGTGATGATTTCAGGCGCAGACATCCTGTTAAAAAGGGGTGATAAGGCTGCGGCTTCCTCGTGGCTGGAGAAGGCTTTCAAGATTTTGCCGGCCGGGTCACGCTACGAGTTTTTGCGGTACGTCGCGATTCCTATTCAAGTGAAGCTCGATGCGAATGAGTTCGCATTGAAAGCGGCTGAGGGCCTTTCGCCCGGTCTGCGAGAGAAGGGTTACATGGCGATTGCAGTCGTTTGCGCCGAAACTAAGGATGTTACCTGCGTGAAAGATGCGGTTGCGAAGATGCAGTGGGCTGCGACCTCTGGGCACGAAGGTCAGGGATCTTCGGAGTTCGGAGCAAAGCTGATGACTCTCAATGTCACTGCAGCTCTGATCGATAACGACCAGTTTGAAGCGGCGTCTGAATTGTTAACTCCGCTCGATAGAGACTTGGATGAAGCATCGGCAAGGATATCTATCGAGCCAAGAGCTCAACTACAGCGGGTTTTCATAATGGCTCGGCAGAATCTATTTGAGGAAGCGCATTCCTTAGCGCAGCAAATGGGGGCGATTTCGACGTCAGATGACGAACGTGGCACAGCGTTCAGAAGTATCGCTCTGTTACAAACGAAGAAGCTCGGAGCGGCTTCCTCGCAACGGTGGGCATCAGCGCTGACTGACCCCGAAGATCGCGCCTATGCGCTGCTCGGCGTTGCGGAGGGGCTGCTTGATTACGATGATCCGAAATTGCACTACAGCGTGATCCAGATCCACTAGACGAACGTTAAGCGTTAGCCGTTTAATCGTAATACCGTTCCCGCCAAACTCGCTTGCGGAACTTATCCTCTGACCAGAAGTTACGCAAGAGGTCGATCTGCAAGCCCCGGGGACCTTCCTCAGCTGGCGGAAACACGACGCTTACGACGTCGTATCGATAGGTTGTATTAGTGAGGCCAAACATGCGCCGGTAGGCGTGGGCGGCGCGGATAATCTGACGTTGCTTTCTGAGATCAACATTTGCCGAAGGGGCAGCAAACCAGTCTGAGGCGCGAGTCTTCACTTCCAAGAAACAAAGAGTGGGCCCTTCATAGGCGATCAGATCGATTTCCACATTTACTACCGCGTCGTTGCGGTTCCGCCCCACAGGAAGAATGAAATTCGCGGCCACGAGTTGGTAGCCGGCCTGCTGGAGAAAGGCGGCGGCAATTTCTTCGCCACGCCGGCCGAGGTCACGATGTGCAATAGCAGCAGGCTGTTCTGGTGAGGAATTCTGCATGAGTATCCAGGCGGTGGGCGCCTGCCTTTTGTCCGGGGCTCAGACCGTCTATGCAAGGTCTTCGCGCAATCGATCCAATGCCTGGCTCCAAAAGGTCTTCATTCTGGCGGCAGCTTTTGCATCGGGAAGCTTGCTATGCTGAACGACGACCTGGCTCTTGCCGTCGCCTTTTGGGTAGAAATTAATCTCGAGACTGCTCTTGCCGTCCTTCCAGGTCACACGCATAGACTTGTTCGCCGTGGCCTTTCGTACCACGAGTCCATCTTCCGAGAGCCAGCGGCTGCGACTCTTTTCGCTTGCGACTGCTTTGTAGAGATTCCCAAGCGGCGCGTTTACGGTCCTACTCACACTAATCTGATAGCCGCCGGGCTTTTCGTGCTGCTCGCGCAGGCCACGTGCCTGTTCATAGGTAACAGTGACCATCTGCTGCCACCACGGGCCAACGTCGTGCTTGGAATTGAGGAACTTAACAATGTCCTTATGAGACATCTCTCTCGCGCCGGCCTTATCAAGAATTGCGAACCATTGGTCCCATTTCTTGCCCGTCTTTGCTTTGACGGCTTCGTCGCTCAGGCGCGGGCCCTTCGTTTTCGTTGTTGTTGGCATGAATGCTCTTTCGTAAAGGAACGGAAATTAGTAAATGGTAAATGGTAAATGGAAAATCGTACTTAGTGGAAGTACGCTGGGATCAGTTGATCTACTTCTTCGGCTTCCTACCATTTACTATTTACCATTTGCCATTTACCACCTCTTCGGCTTCCTACCATTTACTATTTACCATTTGCCATTTACCTTGCCCTTAGGCATCCCGGTCGTACGCCACTTTCAACCAGTGCTTAACCTCATCGTCGATGTCCTTAACGGACTCAATCGGTATGCGATGTGTAATCCGATCTTTTTTGGCGAAGCCGCCGGTATCGATCAAGCGTCCTTTCGCTTTCGTATCACCAAGCGCAAAACCGAGATCGATGCGCGTACGCGTGGTTGGTTTGATTTGCGCAAACACGTGCTTCCGATACAGGGGAACGATGGTCTGGCAGGGACATGCCTTCGCATCCTTCCCCAGCTTGAGTCCAAGTTTTAGCAAGGCGCTATAAATGGGCTTCAGATCGGATTTTGAGCCGGAGAACATTTGTTCCACATAACCTTCCGCGGCTTTAAGATACTGGTCCGGGTCGGCCGTCTCCGAACCTTTCCCCACCGAGCGTTCCGCGATCCACCAGGCAGTGTTGGTTCCCAGGCCATGCTCCTGCTTCAGCCAATCACGACGCTCCTGCTCGTCTTTTGGCCCGGACTTCTTGACGAAACGTAGCCACTCATCGAGCGAGCGTCCGGTCTTCTGTTTGAGCTCCGCGACCCACTTCTGAGTCATCGTAATCCCCGGATGCACGCTGTAGATGGATTTCTTTTTCGTAGCTGTGGCTGTGCGTGGCATGATGAAATCCCTTTCTTCTTGAAAACCGAGGATAGCCGAAAGTTCACGGCTTTGGCTTCTTCAAAATTGCTAAGTTGGCGCTATTCGGCGTCATTGGAGTGACTATGCTTGCGAGAAAGCGCGAGGCAGTCGACTTAATCAAACAGACAGAAACGATCCACGAAGTTACACGAACGACCACGAATTTGTTAGTGATATTTCGTGTAATTTTCGTGGATCGTACTTACTGCTTTCCTGCTCCGATAAAAATGGCGTCTCAAAAAACAATTGCGTCAACCCCAGAGTACTGACTTGGCTGGCCGGTGACACTCACTCTCGGAAGCTGGCGGTAGGCAGAAACCGAGGTGGCCGTCTCACCTTTGTTGCCTGTTCAAAAGAGTACGCATATTTGATCAGCTTCGGCTCGCTATACGCAGCTCCGAAAAACGAGATGCCAAACGGTAGCCCGAAAATGTAACCAGCAGGAACCGTGATGTGTGGATAACCCGCGACTGCGGAGGCTGATGAATAGCCGCCACTAAAGTGGTCACCGTTGATCCAGTCAGTGGGCCAGGCGGGCCCGCCCGTGGGCGCGATTAGCGCGTCAAGCCGATGCCGGCGCATCACGAAGTCGATCCCCTGGCTGCGGGACAAAAGGTTGTTCTTGCGCAGTGCTTGAAGATACTTCTTGTCGGTGAGCGGCCCCTTGCCCTCGGCCTTTATAAAAATGTCCTGCCCGAAGTAAGGCATCTCTTTGTCGCGGTTCTTTTCATTGAACTCAATTACCTCTTTCAATGTGTGCACCGGCGCTTTGGGTCCGAGGCCGGCCAGGTAGGCATTCAGATCCGCTTTGAACTCGTAAAGCAGCACCTCGAACTCGGAATCGTCAAACTTTCCTTTGGTGGGGATGTTGGCAGGATCGATTACCACGGCCCCCAGCTTCTTGATCTCTCCGATTAGTTCTTCCATCCGCTTGTCAACTTGATCGTTAAAGTTGAAGTACGCCCTGGCCACTCCAATGCGCGCACCACGCAACCCATCCTTGTCCAGAAACCTGGTGTAGTCGCTATGCGACTTGCCCTGGCTCGATCTGGTGGCGCTGTCGCGCGGATCGATTCCACTGAGCGCACCCAGCAGAACGGCGGCGTCCGCGACAGTTCGAGCCATGGGACCGGCCGTGTCCTGACTGTGGGCGATTGGGATGATCCCCGTCCGGCTCACCAAACCGAGCGTGGGTTTGATACCGACCAATGAGTTTGTGGACGAGGGACAGACAACCGATCCATCTGTTTCCGTACCGATGGAAGCCGCGCACAAGTTTGCGGCCGCGGCCGCTCCGGAGCCGGAGCTGGATCCACATGGATTGCGGTCCAAAACGTACGGATTTCGGGTCTGGCCACCGCGAGCACTCCAACCGCTGCTCGAATGACTTGAACGAAAGTTTGCCCACTCACTCAGATTAGTTTTCCCAAGTATGACTGCTCCGGATTCGCGCAGCCTTCTGACGATGAACGCATCCCGGGCCGGAGTTGAGCCAACCAGGGCGAGCGAGCCGGCGGTCGTCATCATGCGGTCGGCAGTATCGATATTGTCCTTAATGAAAATCGGAATCCCGTGCAATGGTCCGCGGGCGCCTTTTTCTTTGCGTTCCCGATCCAGGGCCTCTGCGATGGCCATCGCGTCCGGGTTGATTTCGATCACGGAGTTTATAGCCGGGCCGCGCTTGTCAATATCCTCGACGCGGTCGAGATACTTACGGGTGATGGTGCGAGCAGTTAACCTTCCAGACCTCATTCCATCCTGAAATTCGGCGATGGTTTGCTCGTCAAGTTCAAAGGATTCAGGAGATGGCCCTAAACTATCAGTAGCCGCTGCATCCGAGTTGGCAGCAGCAATGAAGGGCTTGCTGATTACTAGTACGCTGGCCAGCGCACTTCTTTGCAGGAAGTCTCTACGCTTCATATCAGCTCCTCTTGATCTGGTTGGAGTTGCAGGTTGTGGGACAAAGGCTGGGTAAGAATCACCGTTCCCACGTTTCGACATCTCCGTCAACTATAACAAAGAGCGGGTGGGGCTCCGGAAACCTGGATTGTTTTATTTCTGCAAGCTTGGTCGGATCTCTCAGCTTCAGCTTATTTTTCAAGTGTTGCCATTCAAAAAGTAGCTGGCCCCTGGAGCATTTCATACGCCGCCCGCTTTTGCCCGGAGCAATCTTGGTCCCATCAAAACTGTATCCCCGGCTGACGGCCTCCTGCTGAATAAAGCGCAGGTAGGTGGCCAAGTATGAAACGGGATCAGTCTGTTCTTTGAATCGGGTTAACTGCGGGTGATTTCGATAGCCTTTGGTGGCGCCCTGCAAAACTTTCTGCGCCATCAGTGTTTCACGCCACAAAGCGACCAGGCCTCTGGCGTCCAGATACTTTGGATGAACGGTCCAGAGTCTCATTAATCGCACTCGTCGCCGTCGCGATGGTTTTTACTTCTCAAGTGCCGCTCGCACCTTTTTGATGACGCCACCCGGAGTTGGATACCAGAGGCGATTGCCTTCAAAAACCTTTGATCCATCAATGTCAACGCTAAGCTCACCGAGGCCGCCCTTTTCGGTTTCCACTGTCAGATCAGGTTCCTGTGAAAGATCAGCAGCCACACGGGCAGCTATCAGATTCTTAATGGGTCAAACCGGACAGTAACGAATAGTGATCTTCTTCATGGTTCTATCTCTCATCAATGGGAAGGCAGGCACTCTATCAGTGCGCAACTTCGCTCATGAGGGCCAGGAGGTTATTTTCCGAGTCGCGGAATGAAGCCATCCATAGATCATACGAACCCATATTTGCGACCAATACAGGCTGTTCCTCAAAGTGAACACCGCGGTCGGCAAGAGTTTGCGTCGCTTGCTGAATATTGTCCACTTTGAAATAGAGAATCGAGCTTGGATGATCAAACTCCGGCTTCTCAGGAAGCGAGAGCATCAGCCTGACGCCGGCGCAGTCGAAGAAGGCCATCTTCGGTGGTACTGAGAAGAGGTGCTTCATTCCAAGCGAATCTCGATAAAAATTGGTTGCTCGCTGGAGATCGTGTGCGTTTACAGCGATCTGTCCAATCGTGGACAGGCCAAAGTTGTTTGTTTCGGTCATCTCATTCTCCCTGGTTTCAGTCTTTTACCTTTCAAACACAGACAACATAAATGGCCGATCCAATTCCAGCTTCTCGAAAATCACCTTTTTGCTTTACGGTAGGCTGCGGGAGCCAATCCCACGCGCTGCCTAAACAAGGAGCTGAAAGATCCCAGGCTTTCAAAACCCACGGCAAAACATACGTCAGTCACAGGTTGGTCGGTCTGGGCCAACAACCCCTGCGCACGTTCAAGCCGAATGCGCGTTAGATATTGGTGTGGAGTCTGATGAAACGCCTGCTTGAAAGTTCGCAGGAAATGATTGGTCGAAAGGCACGCCACCCTGGCCATGTCGTTGAGCGTGATCGGTTGATCGAAGCAGGCGACGGCAAAGTCTCGAGCGCGATGAAGCCGTCGATAAAGCTCTTCGCGACTAGAGGCGCGCAAGGCCGGGATCGACTCAACCTGTCGACGCACTCCGGTATGAACCAACAGCAAACGCTCCATTATCTCGTGGAGATGTTCAGCCAGACCGGAGGTCTCGGGTTTTGTCCGGGATGTTTGGGATCTCAGCTGAAGCAGCGCCGGAGAGAGGATCTCGTCATGCGGGTAGGTTTTCTCGAAGAAGTTGATCCCGCGGGCTGGTTTGTCCGGTTCATCGAGGAGTCGGGACGTTTTCGTGCTAAGAGTGCGTTGAACGCTTTCAGCTACACCATGCTCGAAGAATATACAAAAGGACTCGATTTCATTTTCCGAGTCAAGGTCGACCGAGTAGGTTTGGCCCTCGTTCAATATAAGGTAGGACCTATCGTCAACCGCATAGCGTCCAACGCCAACATCGTAGAATGCGCGGCCGCGAAAGAAACATTTAATTGATAGTGGGCCAACACCCTGCCAGTGATGTCTGAATCCTCGCTCATGCAGGATGTGAGTCGCTTGGCCCAGGCCGCCCTGACCGCCAGATATTCCGTTGAGCTTGAGGGTTATCAGCATCGGTTGTGCCGTCAGGCTTATACCCGACGATTTGTTAACGAGTTTACTAACCTATTAAGTCGGTGTTGGTGCAGTCTGAACATTGTCCGACGAAGCCTTCAGTATCACTCGACTACAGAACCGCGAGCCGTAGCGACCGGATGCTGAATTCAAGTTAACAAAATTTGGGTTTACTGACCATTGAGTGTTCGATCCGGTCGCTACGGCTCGCGGTTCTGTAGTCGAGTACGTCGCGCTTTGCAAGAGTTGGCGTCTTAGCCTAGTGTTGTATTTCCCTGATCTGGATGACCCCTCGAGACGCGGAATGAAACGTATTAGCGGCGACACATGACTGTGGAAACCACCCCAATTATTCAAGAATCGGCGGACGCCGCTCGCGTCCTGCCGTTGGTCGCGATCGTAGGCCGGCCCAACGTGGGCAAATCCACACTCTTTAACCGGCTGATTGGCCAGCGTCGATCAATAGTAGGCGATGAGCCTGGGATTACCCGCGATCGGATTTATGGAGAGGTCGAATGGTCTGGGGAACGCTTTTCGATTGTTGACACTGGTGGCATCGTGCCCGACGACGATGCCGTAATTCCGGCTAATATTTTCAAACAAGCCGGCTTCGCTATTGACGATGCGCAGGCACTGATCTGGGTGGTTGATTCGCGAGAGGGTTTAACTTCGCTCGATGAAGAGTTGGCGAAGCTGCTGCGGGCGACCGGGAAGCGAGTCCTGGTGGCTGCGAACAAATCAGAGTCAGCCCGAATAGAAGCGATGGCTTCAGAGTTTTATAAGTTTGGCTTTGACGAAGTGTTTCCAGTTTCAGCGGAGCAGGGAATTGGATTAGGCGACTTACTCGATGCGCTGATCCTCGGACTCGAAAGAGCATCGACCTCGGGCGAAGATGTTGTTGCGTCACACAAGCGCGAGCTCCGTCTGGCGATTGTGGGCCGACCTAACGTGGGCAAGTCTTCTATTCTGAATAGCCTGCTGGGTGAGGAGCGCGCGATCGTTTCTCCTGTCGCAGGCACAACTCGCGACGCCACCGACACTTTATTGAAAACTCCGGATCAATTGTTTCGCCTGGTGGACACCGCGGGCATTCGACGCAAAGGAAAAGCGGCTGAGATGGCGGAGAAGCTTTCGGTGGTGATGGCGATGAAGAGTTTGAAGCGAGCCGATGTGGCCATCGTTATTATTGACTCCGAAGAGGGTGCGACTGCCCTTGATGCTCACATCGCCGGCTACGCCTACGATGCCGGCTGCTCGATCATTCTGGCATGTAATAAATGGGATGCTGTTAAGAACAAGGAGACAGGCACTTCAGCTCAGTTTGAAAGGACTGTTCGAGAACGGATGAAGTTTCTCGACTTCGCACCGGTGATCATGGTTTCAGCGGTTACCGGCCAACGAGTGGATAAACTCCTGCCAGTGGCAATTCGCGCCAATGAAGCACGGAATAGACGAGTAACCACTTCGCAGCTTAATGCGTTTTTTGAGGATGCGGTTTCACAGCCGCGCGGGGGCAGTGCGCCGGCCCCAGTCAAAGGCGGAGTCTCGAGATTGCACGTGCAATACATGACTCAGGCGAGCGTGCGACCACCGACCTTCGTAGTGTTCACCTCCGGCGGCAAGGGAGGCCTGCATTTTTCCTACCTGCGATATCTTCAGAATCGCCTCCGTGAACAGTTTGACTTCTTCGCGACGCCGTTGCGGATAGTTGAGAAGCACAAGCAGCGGAAGCAGAGATAAGCCTGGTCCACGGACAGGCCCAATCCTGATAACCGATCGTCGTGAGACGCGCGTAATGCGACGACTCACAACAGAACCGATGAGGGCGCCACTCAACTACAGAACAGGAAGCGGTAGCGACCTGGCCGTTTCGGTATCACTCAACAAGACGGTGTGAGAGCTGGCATTATTTGCAAGACTCAATATCAGCTGAGCTAGAACGCAGTTTGAGTCTGTCGCAAAGGCCAGGTCGCTACCGCTTCCTGTTCTGTAGTTGAGTGCTCTCGTCAGACTGTAAGAACGCCCCCGGTCTTTCGAATGTTAACCAAACCCCCGATTACTTTCAGTGTCGTTGCGCGCGACGGCGACGCTCGCGCCGGCATTCTTACCACTCGAAGAGGCATTATTGAGACGCCCGTTTTCATGCCTGTCGGTACTTCCGGAACAGTAAAAGGGATCCGGTTCGAGGAGCTCGAGTCAAAAGATCTGGACGCCAAAATCATTCTCGGAAATACCTATCATCTCTGGCTGCGGCCGGGCGTGGAGACGATCAGAGCCTGCGGAGGCTTGCACCGATTCATCGGCTGGGATCGGGCCTTGCTAACCGATTCCGGTGGGTTTCAGGTTTGGAGTCTTGGCGCCTTAAGGAAGATCAGCGAAGAAGGCACCGAGTTTCGATCCCATGTCGATGGCAGCCTGCGATTTTTATCGCCGGAAGTGTCAATGGAAGTTCAATCTGTGCTGGGTTCAGACATAGTTATGGTGTTTGACGAGTGTGCGCCGGGCAAAGCAACTCACGAAGAGGCCAGAGCGAGCCTGGAGTTAACGGCGCGTTGGGCGAAACGCTCTCGAGAGAGATTTGACCAGTTGCAGCAGGAAGCGCCCGACACGGGTTCCTTAAGGTTCGCAGCTGGAAATCCAGCTGAGCCAATCCGAAATCCGAAGTCCGAAATCCGAAATCCGAAATTCTCGGCGCTCTCCAAGCTTGCCGATGAGGTGAGCGGCGCACAGGCACTTTTTGGCATTGTTCAGGGGGCTGCGCATCGCGATCTCAGGCGTGAAAGTCTGGAACGCACAGTTGAAATCGGTTTCGATGGTTACGCGATTGGTGGTCTCAGCGTTGGGGAAGAGAAGTCTGTCATGTGGGATGTGGTTGAAGAAGTCACGCCCCTCATTGCACCAGACCGTCCACGTTACCTGATGGGCGTTGGGACTCCGGAAGACTTGATTGAAGCGGTGGCTCGAGGCGTTGACATGTTTGACTGTGTATTACCCACACGAAATGGTCGCACTGGCCAGGCGTTTACCTCGCGGGGAAAGTTAAACGTAAAGAATGCGCAATGGACAAACGACCAGCGGCCCCTGGACGAAGCCTGCGGCTGCTCAGTATGCCAAAGACACTCGCGCGCCTATCTTCGGCACCTTCATCAAACGGGAGAGATGCTGGCAGGTATCTTGCTGACACATCACAATCTAGCCTTCTTCCTTGACACTATGCGACGTGTAAGGCAATCTATCCGGTCTGGCGATTTCCCAAAATTTCGACGAGAGTTCATTGAGGACCTGAGCACATCTTGGGAGTGAAAACGCTCAGCAGAAAACGGAACGATCGACAGGTGTGAGCCTGGTAAATTTAAGAGAGACATTCCCCCTGGTCTCAATTCAGAAGACGGTTAAATGACAAACATTATCCTGTTCTTTCAAGGCGGCCTGGGAGCGCTCGGTGGCTTGCTGCCCATGCTGCTCATCATAGCCGTATTCTACATGCTGCTTATCAGGCCACAGCAGAAACGACAGAAGCAGCTGCAGGAAACGATATCCCAACTAAAAGCCGGCGATCGAATCGTGACTACTGGCGGAGTGATTGGAACCATTACCACTGTTCGTGACACCAGCTTTCTGATCCGAAGCGCTGACAAGTCGATTCTCGAAATTGCGAGATCCTCCGTGGCCGGCATCGATGAGGAAGATAAGAAGTAAATTATCCTGGATTTAACTAATGTTCCGAGTGTCTTTGCAATGAAGAAAAAGAACCTCCTGCAACGGGCCATCATTATCGCCGTTGTTACGGTGTTAGGCATTTATATTGTCGTCGGCCCGCGCCGGAAGCCCAGCCTCAACGATTTTACCTGGTCTGGAATCAAAGCCAACCTGGCTTCGAACATCCGTCTGGGTCTTGACCTAAAAGGTGGTTCTCACCTGGTAATGCGGGTAAAGACTGATGAGTTTTTGAAGAAGTTGACGGAAGGCAATGCGCTCGCGGTTCAGACTGCGGCACGAGACGCTGGATATCCGCCGAACGACGTAAAGGTGGAAGCGGCCTCCGGTACTTATAGAATCATTCTTGAAGCCGCGGATCCTTCCAAGCTTGGGGACATCGAAGAGGCCGTAAAGAAAAAGGTCGACCTAACTGAGTGGACCTCAGCAGCCGGCGGCAACACAATCACGTGGACCTTAACGCCAACTGCTCAACGAGCACTAGCGGAACAAGCGACGGAGCAGGCACAGCGCATCATTGAAAGCCGCCTGGACGCTGTTGGAGTTGCAGAGCCGCTGGTGCAGCGACATGGAGCCCTGACTTCGCACCAGATCCTGGTGCAAATGCCCGGCATACAGAATCCTGAGCGCGTTAAGGAGTTGCTCAAAGGCGAGTCGAGGTTGGAACTGGTTCACGTTGTCAGTCCGCCCAGCCCGGCGCCGGTACAGACTTACGCCACGAAACCGGAAGCAGAGGCTTCTTTGGGGGGAACTGTTCCGAGCAACCGTAAAGTGCTTGAGTATTCAGAACGTACCGAACCCCTTACCGCGGGTCAACCAGCTCCCGCGCCTGACAAGCCGAAACAGTGGGTGGTAGTGGAGTGGCCTCCGGTGGTGGATGGTAGCGAACTTCGAAATGCGGCTGCCACCCAGGCTCAGGGAGGATCGGATTACCAAATTGCCTTCTCATTCAAACCCTCCGGAGCGGAGAAGTTTGGCGCCTGGACCGGGGCAAACATCAACCAGTACATGGGTGTGGTGTTGAATGATGAAGTGAAATCTATCGCCTTCATCAAATCCCAGATTTTCGATCAGGGCGAGATTAGCGGTCGATTTACTAAAGAGTCTGCTGATGATCTGGCGCTGACGTTAAGATCGGGAGCCTTGCCGGCGCCCATCGAGTATCAGGAAGAGCGAACGGTCGGACCCAGTCTGGGTGCTGATTCAATCCGTTCGGGCGTACGTGCGTCAGTCTTCGGGCTGCTTTTCGTTGTGGTCTTTATGTTGTTTTACTACCGCGGCTCGGGTGTCAACGCAGTAGTGGCGCTGCTCTTGAACATGATTCTAATGCTGGCGGCTCTGATTGTATTCGGGGCCACCTTAACTCTCCCTGGTATTGCCGGGATGATTCTGACGATTGGTATGGCTGTCGATTCGAATGTGCTGATCTTTGAGAGGATTCGCGAGGAACTGCTTACTGGGAAGACGATCCCCTCAGCAGTTGACCAGGGATTTCAGCGCGCGATTGTCACTATCATTGACACCCATGTGACCACAATTGTTTCGTCATTGTTCCTATTTGTCTTTGGTACCGGGCCACTGCGAGGCTTTGCAGTCACGCTGGTGCTGGGCCTGGTAATAAATCTATTCTCAGCCGTTTACGTTTCGCGCACGATTTTCATGTGGCTACTGAGTCGCAAGCGCCGCGTTGAATCGCTGAGTATATAATACGATGACGAGCCGCAGGTACTCGTCAGCTAAGCTGTCTTCAGGGTCTTTATGATTCAAGTCTTTAAGAGCGTTAAATTTGACTGGCTCGCGCGGCGCCGCATATTCATTGCGATTTCAGTTTTCCTGATGCTCGCTGGCCTTGGTTCGGCTGTTTTTCGTCAGTGGAAGGATCCCAACGGCGCTTTTAACCTGGGAGTGGACTTTAAAGGGGGAACCGTCGTTACGACCAAGTTCAGCCAGCCGACCAGCGCCGAGGACATCAGGGGGAAGCTGGCTAGTCAGGGATTGGCCGACGCGACGATCCAGGGCGTAACCGATCAGCCGAACACTTTCCTGATCAAGGTGCCGCTTGCTGTCGCAGGCGGTGACCAATCGCAGGAAGTTGAAGCGGGCCGTAAGAAGGTTCGCGATGCCTTGAATACGATCGGCCCGGAAGGCGAAGCCTATGAAATTCTGGGTACCGAAGCGGTTGGAGCAGTTGCAGGAGCCCAGCTTAGAAACAAAGCCATTGCGGTCACGCTTGCCGCCCTGGTGGGCATGCTTGTCTATATTGCCTTCCGGTTCGAATGGACCTACGGCGCCGCGGCCGTGATTGCGGTGTTTCACGATGTCCTCGTGACCCTTGGGTTCTTCTCAGTCTTTCAGTGGGAAATTGGTCTTACCGTTATTGCGGCCCTGCTGACACTCGTCGGTGCTTCCGTGAATGACACCATCGTTGTCTTCGATCGAGTCAGAGAGAATCGACGTCTTCACCGGCGCGAGACGCTTTACAAGATTACCAACGACTCGATTAATCAGACGCTTTCGCGAACAGTAATAACGCAGGGGCTCATCATTCTGTCCGTGTTGGCGCTGGTAATTTTCGGTGGCGACGTGCTTCGCGGTTTTTCACTGGCACTGCTAATCGGCACGATCGTGGGTACTTATTCTTCAATCGCTGTGGCCAGCCCGATCATGGTTTGGTGGGAACAGCGTATCGAGGCCGCTAACAAAGCTGCCATGTTGGGAGCAGCTTCTGTGACCCCCCGGCCAGCGCGTGCGGACGGCGGGAAGGTGAAGGCCGAAGCTCTTTCTGCGCGAGCGGAAAAGCATCCACGCGGGGCAGTTTAGTAGCCACTCGTCAATTCCCCGCAGCTGACCCGATGTGCCTCCGGGCAACCTCAATAACTTCGATTTCGCTCTTGACTTTGCGATGGGTTGGGGCTTAGACTGCCGCCGTTGCTGGCCAATTAAATACTCAAAAAGGTCGACCCCGCATGAAAAGCGAAGGTTGGATAAGTGGCGGTCTGTTGAGGGGCCAGCGGGTTTTTTCTCGCGCAGCGGCTTCAAACCTAATTTGAGTGCTCAGATCGTAGAGCTGCTGTATCCCCTTCTTAGTTACGAAACTCGGCGGACCCCGCAGCGACCTTTTGAGGCCACTATTACCCTGATCCATTTGGCACCGGAATAGGGAGGAGAAATACATGTTCGACAACCTGGTAGAGTCGAGTTCGCACAAGGACGACCTTTCGCGAAAGGGCTCATTTATTCTTGTTACTGTCGGCGTCTATCTCGTGCTGGGCGTCACGTTTTTAATAGCCGGTATCTACTGGTACGACGCGCACCTGGATCATCAGAATCTCGATTTGATCACGCTGGTTGCGCCGGTACCGGTGCCGCCGCAGCAGAATCAGCCGGAGAAACCGGACGCTCCCAAGCCCACAAAAGTAGAACAGAACGTCGACGTGAGGAGAGAGCTGATTGCGGACGTCTCGCGCACGGAACTGGTTCCCAAGGAGATTTCCGCCAAAGCCAGTGACGTGCCGCCTGTCCGACGCGGCGTGATCACACAGATTGGCACCTCCAATTCTGACGCCGCGGCTCCAGTAGCCTCAGGGCCTGGAACCGGAACGGGGATAGTCTCCGCTCCCACCAGAGTTGACATCGCTGAACCGCCGCCGCCACCAGCTCCAACTCCACCCAGAGCTCCGATTTCGGGCGGCGTCTTGAATGGGAAGGCCATTAGTTTGCCAAAACCGAACTACCCGCCAATTGCCAGGCAAGCACACGCCTCCGGTACCGTCGTGGTCCAGGTTACAATCGACGAGAACGGCAATGTGATCTCCGCGCGCGCAGTATCCGGACATCCGTTGTTGCAGGCTGTGTCAGTTGGAGCTGCTCGCGGAGCGAGGTTCTCGCCTACGAAGCTCTCCGGACAGCCGGTCAAAGTAACCGGCGTCATCACCTACAACTTCGTGGCTCAATAACTGTGGAAGGTCGCTCTCGGGTGAGGCCGCCGGGGCCTCATTCGGCTGACCCCTGCTGGATTTCATTCTCGAAAAACGTTTGGAGGGTTTACCGTGACTATTTTAACAAGTCTTCTTGGAACCAAAGCCTTTGGTTTCTTAGTTTTCCTGTGGCAGGAAGCCGGTGCGAGTCCAGAGGGGGGCACTGCAGCAGACCACTTCTCCATTATGCAGATGGTGAAGAGCATGGGCACCGTAGCCATTGCGGTCGTGGTTGTTCTTTTGATTATGTCGGTCTACTCGATCGCAATCATGGTCGAGCGGTATCTGACTTACTCTGCCGCTAAGAAACAGTCACGCGAATTCGCTCCGCGTGTCGCGCAGGCACTGAAGAACGATCGTATCGAAGAAGCCATCAACATTAGCGACAAGCACCGCAAGTCGCACCTGGCTATGGTTGTGAGCAGCGGTTTGCAGGAGTTTCGAGCCCACGGGCAATCGTCGGATATTTCCGGCGACGAGATTGAAGCTTCCAAGCGGGCGCTACAGCGAGCGATCGCCATCAAGAGTGCCGAGTTCAAACGTGGCTTGTCTGGTTTGGCGACGATTGGTTCGACCGCTCCTTTCGTCGGCCTCTTCGGCACCGTGGTCGGGATTATCAATGCGTTTCGTGGGATGAAGAACGCGGAAACTGCCGGCATCGGTGCAGTTGCGGGTGGTATCTCCGAAGCCTTGTTTGTCACGGCCCTCGGTCTGCTGGTAGCCGTGCCGGCTGTCTGGCTGTTCAATTATTTTACCGGCAAGGTGGATGGTTTTATTGTGGAGATGGATAATTCGGCTTCGGAACTGGTTGACTATTTTATCAAGAACCGAACGAAGCATCTGAAACCGTAGTAACCGTCAGTATCGGTCCGGACAACTTGCCGGCAATTGAACTCTTTGTCTGCGTTGGATCTTCAGGGAGGGAGAAATTCTTATGGGTATGACGGGTGGCGGCGGATCAGGCGGCTTTCAGTCTGAGATCAATGTAACACCAATGGTCGATATCATGTTGGTGCTGCTGATCATCTTTATGGTGGTTACCCCTTTGCTGCAACACGGCATTACAGTGGCTCTGCCGTCGGGCATGACCAATCCTGATATCGATCCACGAATTATCAAAGAGTCGTCGATCGTCATCTCGATCCCTAACAACGGTGAATACTACCTGGGTAAGCAGAGGTTGACCCAGGACGACATCAAAAACAAGGTCGGCCCGATGTTAGAGAAAATGAAAACGGAAGAGGACCGGATTGTTTACATCAAAAGCGGGGTCAATGTCGCCTATGGCGACGTAGTTAACATAATCAATGAGGTCCGCGCGCTTGGCGTAGATAAGATCGGATTGGTAGCTGACAAGAAGAAGGGCGGCGCAGCCGCACCAGAGGCAGTCCCGGCCACCTAGCTGACTTTCCGCCCAAGGTTTGTTTGTTGGTTGCGCCGATTCGAGGAGTAGGTTCATGTCTATGGATGGTGATAAAAAGAAGCACGGCACGACAGCCGAGCCGTACATCAACGTGACGCCATTAATTGATGTCCTTTTGGTGTTGTTGATCATATTCATGGTGATCACGCCGCTCAAGCCTACCCGCTTTAAGGCGGATATTCCCACCCAGAGAGATCCAAACGAGGACCTCAGTCAACTGAAGCCAAATCCGCTCACCCTCGTTGTTTCGATCTCGAGCGATCTTCAAATCAAGCTTAACCAGGACTCGATGGGATCCGTTAACGACACAGGATTCTTGTCCCAGAAGCTGACGCAGGTGTTTCAGCAGCGCAAGGAGCAACGAGCCTATAAACCCGGCATGGAAACCCGTAGTGATGTGCCGGAGCAGGATCGCATTGAGAAGACTGTTTTCATAAAAGCCCCGCGCGGAATGAGATATGAAGAGGTGGTAAAGGTGATTGACGCCATAAAAGGCGCCGGCGCTAACCCGGTCGGTTTGCAGGTAGATGATCTGCCTCAATAGTGCTTAGGATATCCTTGAAAGCTTCGATCTCTGGCCTGCCGTCTGTTGCCGGTCAACAATGGAGCCACCTATAAATGAAACTCTCTCAAGCTAGGATCGCAATCACCCTGGCAGTTGTTCTTGCCATTAGTTCGGGTTGTGGGGTCATCAATAGAATAAGAGCCAAGAATGAACTGAACGAAGCCGCCCGCACCTATCGTGAAGGGCATTTTGTGGAAGCTGAGCAACACGCCAGAAAGGCGCTTGAGCTCGATTCCAACAACAAGACGGCGCCCCTGTTTATTGCCCGTACCGTCCACGCCCAGTATCGCACCGGTGTTAATACGCCGGAGAACATCGCTAAAGCCCGCGAAGCCATTGAGGCGTATAGAAAGATCCTGGAATCTGATCCTACGAATGAAGAGGCGTACAAGGCGATCGCCTTTCTCTACGAAAAGATTAAGGAGGACGACAAGCTTCGAGATTGGATCATCGCCCGTGCGAACGATGGTCGGGTGGAGCCGGACAAACGCGCTGAAGCTTATATCGTGCTCGCCAGCAAAGACTGGAACTGCTCATTTCAAATCACTGAATCGCCTTCGAACAAGATTACGACCGTAGCCGACGGCAAAGCCACCATCTCCTATAGAAAGCCTAAAGATCAAAAAGACTTCGAGACAGCTCAGATGTGCTTGAAGCGGGGTCTCGAAGAAGTCGAGACCGCTCTGAAGTTTGATCCCAATAGCGAATCGGGCTGGTCGTATAAAACCAATCTTTTGGCAGAAGCTGTGAAGCTGGCGGAAATGGACGGCAAAATGGATCAGAAGGTGGAGTTGGAGAAGCAACGCGAACAGGCACAGAAGCGCACCACGGAACTGAGCGAGGAAAAAAAGAAGAAACTAGCTGAAGAGGAAGCCAACAAAGCAGCCTCGCCGCCTACAAGCTAAACTGGCACGCCACAAAGTCCTTAATTACCATTTCACCGGGTGATGCTCGATTTCGAGTCGAGCATCACCCGTTTTGTTATAATCGCCGAGTATCGTTTCAATTCACACGCCAACGTGGAAGTTTCGCGCACCTACAAATGATTCGAATTGAGGACATTGTTGAGAAGGTCGCCAGCAACCATCCGCAGGCAGATCTCGATCTGCTGCGCCGGGCCTACCTGTTCTCTGCGCGTGAGCATAAAGGACAGAAGCGGGCGTCCGGTGAATCGTACCTGGTCCACCCCCTCGAAGTCGCCGACATCCTCGCGGACATGAAACTCGACGAAGTATCCGTTGCCACCGGCCTTCTGCACGACGTCGTGGAGGATACACTCGTCGATCTTGATACCATCAACGAATACTTCGGCGCGGAGATCGCGCACCTGGTAGACGGGTTAACCAAGATTGCTCAGATCAGCAATGTCTCCCGTGAAGAACAGCAAGCCGAGAACGTGCGCAAGATGTTGCTGGCCATGGTTGACGACGTTCGGGTCGTTTTGGTGAAACTTGCCGACCGCCTTCACAACATGCGCACACTCCACTATCTCAGCCCCGAGAAGCGAAAACGCATCGCCGAAGAGACCATGGATATCTTTGCTCCGATTGCCCACCGTCTGGGCATGGGCAAGTTGAGAGGAGAGTTGGAGGATCTCGCCTTCCGACATTTGCACCCCGATGACTATCGAGAACTCTCTGAACAACTTGAGAAGCGTCGCGCTGAAACTGAAGTGTTCTTAAAAGGCGTAACCAGCAGAATCGAAGAGAAAATGCGGGAAGCGGAAGTGCCTTTTGTGAGCGTGGACGGCAGAGTGAAACGACTCTATTCGATCTGGAAGAAGCTCCGCCGCCAGAAGATCAGCCTGGATCAGGTCTACGATCTGGTTGCCGCACGGATTATCACTCCGAACGAGATCCGGCATTGCTACGCCGCCCTGGGCGTCATTCACAACACCTGGAAGCCGGTTCCCGGCCGCATCAAGGATTGGATTGCAACACCTCGAGACAATCTGTACCAGTCGTTGCACACGTCCGTGATCGGTTCCAATAGCCAGTCGTTCGAAGTCCAGATTCGAACGGAGGACATGCATGACATCGCCGAAGAAGGGGTGGCCGCTCACTGGAAGTACAAGGAAGGGAAGCGCGGCTCGCGGGATGATGACCAGGCGCTGCAAGCGCTGCGCTCGCTGGTTGAGTGGACGCAGGAGGTCAAAGACTCGCGCGACTTCCTCGACTCTCTAAAATTGGATCTTTATCCGAAGGACGTCTATGCCTTCACTCCTATGGGCAAGGTCATTCAATTGCCGCGCGGGGCCACACCCGTAGACTTTGCGTTCATGATCCATTCAGAGGTCGGCAATACCTGCACCGGCGCACGAATTAATACACGCATGGTGCCCCTCAGAACTCAGATCCAGAATGGTGATGTTGTAGAGATCATTACCTCGTCGTCGTCACACCCTTCCCGAGACTGGCTCAATTTCATCGTCACTTCCCGAGCGAGAAATCGCGTTCGCCACTGGGTAGCTGAGCAGCAGCGTGCAGAGTCCATCGAGATTGGACGCAAGCTGTTTGAAAAAGAAGCCGCCCGATTTCAACTCTCCGTGAAGAAGATACTGGGCCCCGGCGACGGCGAAATGAAAAGGGTGGCCAGTGATTATGGTTACGGGCGTGTTGACGACCTGCTGGCGGCGATCGGTTACGGCAAACTGATACCGCGCAACGTAATCGCCAAATACCTCGGTCCTGAACAGTTCGAACAGCTTGATAAACAAAAAGAGTCGCGCTTGCGCAGTGGCGTGCGCGCAGTCAAGAAGCTAATCCGCCTGGGTGACGATTCCATTGTGGTTCGCGGCGTTGACGACTTGATGGTCACCAGGGCCCGTTGCTGCAACCCTTTGCATGGAGAGGATATTATTGGCTACGTGACCCGGGGCAAGGGGGTGGCGGTTCACACCAAACGCTGTAAAAACGTTATGCAGTTAATGGTAAATCGGGAACGTATTGTGGAAGTGGAATGGGCCGGCAAACAAGACAAGACTGCATATGCCGTGAAACTGCTGGCGGTTACTGAGAACCGCACCGGTATGATCGCCGGTATTACCGGGGCCATTTCGGACATGAAGACGGGTATTCGTGATGCGCGCGCTTCGGTAGCGCCCGATGAGAGAGGTCACATAGAAGTAACCGTGGAAGTATTTGATGTGAAACATCTGGATAAGGTGATTAATTCGATCAAAGGTGTTCCCGGGGTCATCGACGTCGAACGCATGCAGGGGATGGCATAGGCCACCTCCCAACGCGACGCGAGCATGCCTAATCTTGTAAATTCTGTAAATCCTGTCTAATGCCTTTCTTTTTCTCACGAGTGGTGTCATGACCGCGGGTTCTGAGATCTACCAAACTCGAAAATTTGACAGGATGAAGAAGATTTACAGGATAACTGTGGCGCGGCGTTGAGGTTTGTAGGGCGTGATGGTGAGAACCTCCAGACACAGCGCTTTGCCCTTAACCAAACCTTTCTGTTAGAATCTCGCGTTTGCTTTGGACATCGAAATTGAGGCAGTCTCTACCGTGAAGCAGATTATCCAGACCGACCGGGCTCCCCAGGCGATCGGTCCCTATTCGCAGGCTATCAAGGCCCACGGATTCGTTTATGCATCCGGTCAGATACCCATCGATCCCGCGACCGGTCAGTTCGTTGCCGGGGGGATTAAAGAGCAAACCGCGCAGGTGATGAAGAATTTGGCGGCGGTCCTGGAAGCTGCCGGCAGTGGGTTGGATCGGGTCGTGAAAACCACTGTATTTCTGGCCGACATGGGCGAATTCGCAGCCATGAATGAGGTCTACGCTAAGTTCTTCATTAGCGATCCCCCAGCTCGAGCGACGGTTCAAGCGGCAGGTTTGCCGCGCGACGCCAGGGTCGAGATCGAAGTAATAGCCTTGTCCGAAAAGTGATAAGGCTGTCGCGGTTTGGGATTGTGAGTGCTGGTTCTTTGAGAGTGGAGGTTAGGCGGCTTTTGAAATTTTGCCAGCCTTGAGGCAGTTTGTGCAGACCTTCTTGCGTTGCGCGCCACCTTGCGGTAGTTGGACCCGAATTGATTGCAAATTCGGATTAAACCGGCGCGGAGTACGATTATTCGCGTGAGATACGTTATTACCGAACTGTGGACCTTTACCACAAACTTCGCAGCGTTTAGCCATTACTTGATAAACCTCCTGGAGCACCCAGCCCCAATTTAGCGCCGCTTTGCTTTACGGTGCGGTTAGTAGCGGGATCGAGAATCAAGATTTATAACAAACGCATTTCGGGATCGTCAAGTAGGCATCAACTCCCAGACTCTCAGTAGTACGTCTAAAGGAGCAAATCGACAGTGCATATAACTGCAGGATTATTGAAGAGGGTAACGCTTCTGGCGGTGATCGCCGTCGCCACCAGCGCGTGCAGCTCGGGGGGCGGCTCCGAGGCCAAAGACAGCACCGTTGCGGCTACCGTGAACGGCAAAACCATCATGCTGGCAGAAGTGGAACGAGCATTGAACCAGCAGGCTGGAGGCAAGCAGTCGCAACTTTCCCAACTCGAACTGGCCCAGGCTCGCTTGCAGATCCTTGGCAGTTTGATCCAGAGGGAAGTCATGTTTCAGCGAGCTGAACGGGAGAAGGTATTGCCCACCGATGATCAGATTACCGCGTTGATCAACCAGCAAAAGCAACAAAGCGGCATGACCGACGATGATTTTCAGAAGAGCTTAACCGAGCAGAAACTCACGATGGAGGCCTTGCGGGCGGAGGCGCGTAAGGACATAGCGATCAAGAACCTCCAGGATAAGTTCAGCTCGAAAATTACGGTTAGCGACAGGGAAGTGGAAGAGTTCTACAACGCCAATCGGCAACAGTTTGTCAGCGCCCGCGGTGCTGCGCTAGCTGTAATTATCGTTGATCCAAGCGACAATTCAGCGCAGGGAATTCAGAGCGACGCAAGGAACGAAGCCGAGGCTAAGCTGAAAATTGACAACATATATCAGCAGCTGAAGGGGGGCGCAGACTTCGCTACGGTGGCGCGGTCCAAGAGCGAAGATGCCACCAGCCTGGTACGCGGTGGGGACATCGGTTTCTTTAGCGAAGACGGATTGAAACAGGCGGGACTTCCAAAGGACGTGATCGACTTGCTCATGGGTCCGATGCAAGTTGGCAGCTTTACCGAGCCCAAACAGGTTAACGGTCGCTGGTATATTTTTAAGCTGGCAGAGAAGCGACTGCAAACTGAAAACCTGACCCTGGAAAGTCCCGGCGTTCGCCCGCAGATTACCCAGGCTTTGACCAATCAGCGGAAGGAAATCTTGAACGCCGCACTTCTTGAAGTAGCCATGAACGAAGCCAAGATCGTGAATAGCCTGTCGGCCAATATGCTTGACAATCCTGGCAATCTCGGCTTACGCCCTGCTTCGCCGGGTACCGCAGCGTCGCCGGCTGCGAATACTCAGACAGCAGCTACGCCGCCGGCAGCTGCGACATCGCCGGAAGCTAGCCCAAACGCAACTGGCTCGCCGAAATAACAGACTCAAGCTTGTAGTGAGAAAGCGGGTGTAGGGTGGATTGATTAAGCCCGCACCCGCTTCGTACGTCTCGCACTCCAGTTATGCTTTTTCGTCTTTCAGATGTCTACAAGGCCTACGCCACCCATGACATTTTGCGTGGCGTGTCTTTGCAAATTAATCCCGGTGAACACGTGGGTCTGGTAGGACGCAACGGTGCGGGCAAGACCACCATCTTTCGACTGGTTAGCGGAGAGGAATCACCCGACGGCGGGAACGTGGTGCGGGCTCGCGGCGTGCGGTTGGGGTTGCTGGCGCAGCACGTTCACTTTGAACCTGGTACCACGGTGCACGAATCTGCGCTCGCTGCTTTCGGGCGTCTGCAACAAATTGAGCACGAAATGCACGAGCTCGAGCATCGCATGGCCGAAGTAGGCGCCGATCTCGAAAAGGTGCTCGAGCGTTATAGTGACCTGCAGCACGAGTTTGAACGCGAAGGCGGTTTCGAATACGCCGCCAAGGCCGAAGCGATCCTGCAAGGGCTGGGATTTGAGCGTGAGCACTGGTCGCTGGAAACGGAAAAGCTCTCTGGTGGCCAGCAGAACCGCCTCGGTCTCGCACGATTGCTCCTGGCCGAACCGGACGTGCTTTTGCTTGATGAGCCCACCAATCATCTCGACGTTACTGCGGTCGAATGGCTTGAAGAATTCCTGCAAACTTACGCCTCTGCCTACGTGATTATCAGCCACGATCGTTACTTTCTTGATCGCGCCTGCCGTCGCATCGTGGAACTGGAAAATGGTCGCGCTTCGAGTTATACGGGCAACTATTCGGCTTATCTGGTTGAACGCGAGGAACGACGTGAAGCGCAGCAGCGCGCTTATGAGAATCAACGTCAACTAATAGAAAAGACAGAAGAGTTTATTCGACGCAACCTTGCCGGGCAGAAAACCAAGCAGGCCAAATCACGTCGCACCATGCTGGCAAAGCTCGAACGGGTTGAAGCTGTCCGCGCCGACCGATCTTCCGGCGATTTTCGATTGCAATCGATCGAGCGCACGGGCAATCACGTCTTAATGGTCAATGAAGCCGCTATCGGTTATCCGGACAAGCTGTTGGCGCGCGATATCTCGTTCATTCTGCGCCGTGGGGAGTGTTTGGGAATCATCGGACCAAACGGATCCGGAAAGACTACTTTTCTCAAGACTATTCTCAAAAAGACTCCCGCGCTGGGCGGCGAGATTCAGTGGGGTACGAAGGTGCAGATAGGTTACTACGCGCAGCAACTCGAGGATCTCGACGATCGAAACGAGATTATCATGGAGCTACGACGGGTTGCCCCTTCGACCGCCACCGCGGGAGAGCTAAGATCGTTTTTGGCAAAGTTTCTCTTTACTGGTGATGATGTCTACAAGAAGGTCGGTGATCTATCGGGTGGCGAGAAGGGGCGGCTGGCGCTAGCGAAGCTGATCTATTCGCGTGTTAACGTGCTGGTGCTGGATGAGCCGACGAACCATCTGGACATTCCCTCTCGTGAAGCACTGGAAGAGGCTCTCGACGCCTACGAAGGAACGATACTCACAATCAGTCACGATCGTTATTTTCTAGACCGCGTTGCGACGCAGATACTCGCGCTCGATGGCCTGGGAGTTGCGGAACACTATGACGGTGACTACACCGAGTACCATGATTGGAGAGCCAGCCGGCTGACATCGGGCACAGTGTCCAGGGTGACAGAACATATCGCTCCGGCTAATTTGGTGCGAGCTGACTCCCTTACGCCAGTGGCGCCCAGAGAAGAGACAAGCAGTCCGGCTTCGGCAAGTTCAAAGCGATCAGCAAAAGGAAAAAAGAACGCGACGCGAGGATCTTCCGGTCCTTCGGGTGTGAAAGTTATCAAGAAGAAGGTCGATGCCCGGACGCCGGAAAGACTGGAGGCTGACATCGCTCAAGTGGAAATGAAATTGAATGAAATTTCCGGGCAGATGGGCGCGCCCGAGATTGCGCGGGATGCGACCCGATTGATTCAACTCAATAACGAGTACCAGGAGACGGAAACTAAGCTGCAGTCATTGTATGCCGAATGGGACCGGGTTTCAGCTGACACCCCGAAGGTCTGAGTCCCTGAATGCATTAACTATCACTGTAACTGACTCAACAGTATTAACTGACTCAACGTATTAACTGACTCAACAGTATTAACTGACTCAACAGTATTAACTGACTCAACAGTATTAACTGACTCAACAGTTATTAACTGACTCAACAGTATTAACTGACTCAACTTGACAGCAAATAACTGCTTTGTTACTTTCGGCTTCGCTTTTTCTTGGTCCTCTAAGCGATTATTTTTGAAAGAGTTTAGGCGCGTAGCTCAGGGGTAGAGCACTACCTTGACACGGTAGGGGTCTGGGGTTCAAATCCCCACGCGCCTACCAATAAGCTCAACAGCTTAAAGCAACCGAGGCCCACGCGGGCCTATTTTTATGACGTGAGTTATGACATTGCCCCTCAGTTTTGCAGCGTTTTGGTCATGTCTGCCAGGGGTCAATCCGATCAACCGCGCTAATCCGGAGAGGGTTGAGTGGGTTACGAAATTACTTACATCAGCTGTGCTGAGCGTAAATTCGCTGTCGGGGCGGCTGCTTTGAGCATTCAGTGTCGATGCCCGGTTTAGAGGGTAATTGCATCCATCAATCACTGGCACGCCAACGCCAACTCCGCTACAATTGCCGCCTTCCTGATAAGGGTTCTTTCCAGAAGTAAGCCAGAGGCTTTCGCAGACCGCAGTTCCTTGTTATTGGATCTGTCAAATCAGAACTTTGCCCGACCACCTATGCTTCAGGAAACTGGTGTGACGCCTGAATCCGCCGGAATGATTTCAACTAGATAAGGTCCCGCACTCCAAAAGGGCACCAAGAGAATTGAGCAAAAGCATATCCCCCGAAACGGTCATCGGACCTTACCGCGTCGTCTCCAAGATCGGCGAAGGCGGAATGGGTGAGGTGTATATGGCCGAGGATTCGCGGCTCCATCGCAAAGTGGCGCTGAAGATTCTCCCTTCGGAAATGGCCTCTAACCAGGATCGAATGCGCCGCTTCAAACAAGAGGCGACGGCCGCAGCGGCGCTCAATCACCCCAACATCGCGCATATTTACGAAATTAGTGAAAGCGCCGGCACGAACTTCATTGCCATGGAGTTTGTCGAAGGCGTGACCCTACACGAGAAGATTCACCGCCAGCGAACCGAATTAAGAAAGCTGTTGCGCTACCTGCAACATACCGCGGAAGGACTTGCGAAAGCTCATGGGGCAGGAATAGTGCATCGTGATCTTAAGCCCGACAACATCATGATCACGCGTGATGGTCACGCAAAGATTCTCGACTTTGGTCTCGCAAAACTGATCGAGCCACAACAACCACCAGTCAATGACGATGCAAGCACCGGTGAAGATGTCACCGCGATCCTGCAGCAACACTCAACGCCCGGCGTGATCATGGGCACCGTCGGCTACATGTCGCCCGAGCAGGCACAGGGCAAGACCAACGAGATCGATCAGCGGTCAGACATCTTTTCGTTTGGCTGCATCCTGTTTGAGGCAGCGACGAGACAGAAGCCGTTTGAGGGCGATTCAATAGTTAAGTCGCTGCACAGGTTGATCTATGAACCCGCGCCACAAATCAAAGATCTAAATCCGTTAGCGCCCGCGGAGTTGCAGCGCATCATCCGTCGCTGTTTGGCAAAGGACAAGGAGGAGCGATACCAGACAATCAAAGACGTCGCGATCGAGTTGAAAGAATTGCGACGCGAATTGGACATCAGCGGCGACTCAGACACGACTGTGCCGCCGCCCCTCAGCAGTGCTGGAGAGCGCGACACTGATAGCGGCTCATCAGTTATGACGACTTCCGTTCGAACTGCATCGCTGCCGTCCACTGGCTCGAGCGCTGAATTCGTAGCCCAAGGGCTCAAGCGTCACAAACTCGGTGTTGCGATCGCGCTTGTCATCACAATTGCGGCTGTCGTGTTCTTCGCTTACTACCTGCGCGCGGGCAAAAACGAAGTAGCCATCGACTCAATTGCGGTGCTGCCCTTTCAAAACAAAAGTTCAGACGCGGACACGGAATATCTTTCCGACGGTCTGGCGGAATCGCTGATTTATCGTCTATCCCAACTGCCGAATCTCAAGGTTAGTCCGACGAGTTCGGTCATGAGGTACAAAGGTAAGGACACAGACATAGCTCAGATTGCGAGCGAACTCGAGGTTGACGCGGTCATGTCCGGTCGTGTTTCTCAGCGCGGGGACAATTTGACAATAAGCGTTGAACTGGTCGACGCGAGGACCAAAAAGATTATCTGGGCCGAACAATATGACCGCAAGATGTCCGACCTGCTGGCAACCCAGCGTGAGATCGCCACCGCCATCGCCCAGAAGCTCGAATTGAAACTGTCGGGCAACGAAGCGAAAGGCATCACCAAACGCTACACTGACAGCAACGACGCATATCAACTTTACTTGAAAGGTCGATACAGCTTTGCCAATCGCACCAAAGATGGCATGCTGCGCGCGATCGAATATTTCAGGCAGGCGATCAAACTCGATCCTAAATTCGCACTGGCGCACGCCAGGATCGCCGAAACATTCGGGAGTATGCCGGCCTATCCCTACCTCTCGCCCAAGGAAGCTTTTCCTCAGGCCAAGGCCGCGGCGCAGCAGGCCCTTGAGATTGACCCGACTCTGGCTGAAGCCCACACTTTTTTGGCGTATTGCTTGGTGATCTACGATTGGAATTGGGCGGAAGGCGAGCGCTCATTCAAACGGGCGATTGAACTTGATCCGAATAATTCCGCCGCGCATTTTCGTTACGGCCAGATATATCTCGCGCCGACCGGACGCCTTGACGAAGCCCTGGCCGAAATAAAGCGTGGACTTGACCTCGAACCGCTCGACATAAACATGGGGGCAACCGTGGCGTGGGCCTATTTTGTGGCCGGGCAGAATGACCAGGCTTTCGACCAAGCTAAAAAAACCTACGATCTCGATCCCGGTCACCCAATAGGGCGCTGGATGCTAATCCAGGCCTATACCAATAAAGGAATGTACCCGGAGGCCATTTCACTCAGCGAGCAATGGCTGCAAACGGATCCGACAAACCAATTTGCGCTTCGGGATGCCGGAATTGCTTACGCGAAAGCCGCACGAAGGGACAAGGCGGAGGAAATGATCGCCAGATTCCTGGAGATCGCGAAGACGCAATATATTCCCACTTGCCGGATCGCGGCGATTTACGTTGCGCTTGGTGATAAGGATAAGGCGTTTGGGGAACTCAATAAAGCCTTTGAGGTAAGGGATTGGGAGTTGTTTCGATTGAACGCTGACCCATATTGGATTCCACTTCGCGCAGACCCACGATTCAAGGAGATGCTGAAACGCCTGAATCTGCCGGAATGAATTCGATCGATTTTCAGACAACAAAAGGAGAATCAATGACTAACCTGGGATCAGTGCGCGGTCTTTACGAAGCTTTTGCAAAGGGTGACGTTCCGACAGTGCTTGCCTTTTTGGACGCCAACATTGCCTGGACTGAAGCAGAAGGCTTCCCATATGGCGGTACTTATGACGGGCCCAACGCCGTGCTCGAAGGTGTTTTCATGCGATTGGGCTCTGAGTGGGACGGGTTCGCTGTCGTGCCTGATGAATTCATTGATGCCGCCGATACCATAGTTGTGCTGGGACAGTACAGCGGCACTTACAAAGCTACTGGCAAGAGCTTCAAGGCAAACTTCGCGCACGTTTGGAAGATTCGCGAAGGAAAGGCCGTTCGTTTTGTGCAGTACGTGGACACACTGCTGGTTCATAAGGCTTTACAGGGATAAGCCGAAGTCCAACTTCGCCACCCTGGTGCAGGATCCGTTACGCCCTCCGCCACGTCGGTTTGCCACAGTGAGGCGTGAATAGAATGAAACGCTGCCCCCAATGCCATCGCGTTGAGATGGACGACACGCTCGTCTACTGTCGCGGAGACGGTGCGGCGTTGATCAGCGACTCCGGTTCGATCAGCGGCGAAGCGGGTACGGTCAAGTTTGGATCCGGCCCAGTGTCGGGGAAGACTGAAACCAGCATTCTGCCCCACCCTTCGACGGCCCCGGATATCAATCGTTCCACCGGGCCGACGACTGCACTTCCCCTGCCGCCGACGCAGACCACAACGCGCGAGTTGACTAAGCCGAAACGACGTGGGGTTGTATTCGCAGTGGTCGGGTTGGTAGCACTCGTAATCGCCGCTGCCGGCTATTTTTATCTTTCACGAAATCGTGGGACTGCCATCGAATCAATCGCCGTGATGCCGTTTGTCAATGAAGGCGGCAACGCAGATGTTGAATATCTCTCGGATGGGATGACGGAAACGCTGATCAGCAGTCTGTCGCAGCTTCCGAATCTGAATGTTAAGCCGCGTTCTTCGGTCTTTCGCTACAAAGGCAAAGAAACAAATCCGCAGACCATCGGCAAAGAGCTGAAGGTGCAAGCCATCCTGAATGGAAAACTCGTTCAACGCGGACAGGATCTGTCACTGTTCGTGGAGTTAATTGATGTGGCTTTGGATAAGGTCGTGTGGAGCCAACGTTACGACAGGAAGCAAACTTACATCGTTACACTCCAAAGGGACGTCGCGCGTGACGTTTCAAATCGTCTCAAATCAAAGCTCTCAGGTGCGGACGAAGCCAAGGTGACAAAGACCTACACGACCAACCCCGAAGCCTATCAACTTTATCTGAGGGGCAATTTCTATCAGACGAAATATACCGAGGAAGGTTACAAAAAAGGTATCGACTACTACCAAAAAGCCATCGCCATAGACCCGAATTATGCTTTGGCTTACCACGGCATTGCCCTCGCCTATGACTTTGCGAATGGTTGGTGGGTACCTCCCAAGGAGTCAGAGCCAAAGGCTAAAGCGGCGGCCCTGAAAGCATTGGAATTGGACGAAACGCTTGCCGAAACTCACTATTTGTTAGGGAAAATTGTGTTCTGGTATGAGTGGGATTGGGCAACAGCAGAAAGACATTGGAAGCGAGCTAACGAACTTGATCCGACCTATCCCGCTTATTATCCGGTGTATCTTGCCGCGACGGGCAGACTTGAAGAAGCCGTCAAAGCACAGGAAGTTGTACAGCAACGATTGCCGCTTGACCTCAATGTGAGTTTGGATTTAGCGGGTATCTTGTTGGTTGCGGGCAGGTATGACGAATCAATTGAACAAACTCGAAAAGCACTCGAACTTGACCCGAATTTTTGGTGGTCTTATCAAAATTTAGGTCTGGCGTATGAACGAAAGAAACAATACACGGAGGCGATTGCCGCGTTGGAAAAGGCGCGTTTCGTAGATAACAACCCGTCAAATTTAGGTTATCTTGGGGCTGTCTATGCGATAGCCGGCAGAACAGCCGAAGCCCAAAAAGCGTTGGAAGAATTGAAGGAATTATCAAAACAGCGATACGTTTCTCCATACAATATCGCCTGTATATACGCCGGACTCAACGACAAAGACCGAGCCTTTGAGTGGCTTGACCGTGCATATCAGGAACGCTCCTTTTTTATGACGCTCTTAAAGGTTGAAACCGTCGTAGATAATCTGCGCCCTGACCCGCGATTTAAAGATTTGCTGAAACGGATGAATCTGCCGGAATGAGTTTGAGGGAAGATGACTTGAGAATTATCAGCCAACGCGAATCTGTCGCTTGTGCGGCATCATCTCGAAAAAAGATACGATATTGATAATGCTATAATTGCCAACGGAGATTTTTATGTGGAATGAAACTAAACAACAACAATTAAACCAATTGCGGCGGCGTGAGTTGCAAAACTCGTTGACGGCGGAAGAAAACTATACGCTCGAAAAATTGCTCTCGGAATTAGAGCAGGAAGAATGGCAAATCTTAAATCCCGCGCTTGAGCGTGAGCGTGAAGAACAAAGCGAATTGCAGAATGAAATTAGCCGCGCCGAAACGCAGAATGCGGTTCTGACCGCTATCGCTTCGCGTCAGGATGATTTAGTAAAGCGAGCCGCCACGCAGTTAAAAAGTTTGCGAAATGAACACGAAGCCTTGAAAAATGAACGCGAGCGAGTGCAGCGGGAATTAGCCGCTTGATACAAAATATGACCGAAGCCGAATTGCGCCAAGCCGTCCGCCGCGCCTACAACTTTGCTTGCGGCTATTGCAGCGTTCGTGAAGAAGATGCCGGAAGTGAACTTGAATTAGACCATTTCAAACCGCGCTCGCTCGACGGCGGCGATGCGCTCGAAAATTTAGTTTATTGCTGCACGACTTGTAATCGTATCAAAGGTGATTTTTGGGCGATTGCTCCAACTGAAAAAAGATTACTTCATCATCAAAACGATGATTTGAGCCTGCATTTACGCCAAGACTCCAACGGACTTTTGACAGGTTTGACCGAAACAGGAAAGTTTCATCTGACGCGATTACGGCTCAATCGTCCACCATTAATTGCCTTGCGTCGGGCGCGGGCTGAGAATATCCGTTTGCGCGAAGAATTACAACAATCCCAAGCAACGCAAAAGAAACTAACTGAACATTTACAAAAACTTGATGGAGAAATTGAACAAATTTATGAAGAAATCATCCGTCTGTTAAAACAATAAAAATGAGTGAGGAAAATTTGACTATTTCGCATTACAAAATTATCTCCGCCATCGGCAAAGGCGGAAT
>JBGTHZ010000135.1:0-17266 GCA_041745915.1 Pyrinomonadaceae bacterium
GGCATGGAAAGCGGCGGGGCTGGATCCAATTGAGGCTCTGCGAGCTGAATGACTACAGGGACGCTGAGAGTGAAAAGACCATTTTTCATTTGTCATTTTCCATTTCTCAATTGTCATTTTCTGAATCTCATTTCGTGGTGCTTCGTGTTACTTCGTGGATCGCTTGCTGGGCCGAGAGATGAGAACGATCCACGAATTAACACGAACGGACACGAATAAGAAAAGTAAACGATGAAAAACCAGGAATGAGAACTGTGAGAGATACGAATGGAAACTGAGAAATGAAAAATGAAAAATGAAAAATGAATCTGGAGCTAAAGGTCGATACACCACCTTCCATTCAAGATAACAGAGATGAGCCCCTTTCAAGGTAACCTATTCGAGAACGTCCGCATGGGGTTAGATACCTTGTGGCAGCACAAGCTCCGGTCCGCGCTCACTGTGCTCGGTGTCGTGATTGGCACCATGACCGTGATCGTGATTGCTGCCTTCGTTTCCGGAATCGATGCGCGCGTGTCCAAAGAAATCGAATCGTTCGGGACTAACTCGATCTACATCTACCGTTTCGATCCCGGTTTCAATTTCAATCCATCGCAGGAAGAGCGAATGCGCAAACCGCTCAGCTACGAAGATACGTTGGCCATCCAGAACGAGTGTCCTTCAGTGCTTTATGCCGCAGCCTTTATGTCACCAGTGGATTTCTTTGGTGGACCATTCACCCAGCGCGTTAACGTCCGTTATCGCGACATCGAAATGACCAATGCAGCCGTGCAGGGCGCTTCCCCTACATACTTCAAGATGGGCGTGACAACGATCGGTGAGGGCCGCTACTACACTGACGAAGAAAATGCGCGCCACGCCCACGTGGTGGTAATCGGCAGTGACGTGGCTAACACCCTCTTCCCTTTCAGCAATGCCGTCGATCAGCAGGTGTCGATTAATGGACGGAGTTACCGGGTGGTTGGTGTGCTTGCAGCCCGCGATGTCTTCCTGGTCGGCGCCGAAGATCCGAACAATGAGAATAAAGCCGTCTACATGCCCTATCTCACATTGCGTAAGTTGTATCCCGACGTAGATGACAACTTTGTCATGGCCCAGGCGCGGTCGGGACAAATGAGTGCGGCTGTCGAAGAGGTACGGGAACTGTTGCGCCGGCGGCGAAAGGTGGCTTACGACGCAGCCGACAACTTTGGGATCTCAACCTCTGAACAGATCCTCTCGCAGTTTGGCGCCATTACCGGCGGCGTGTTCGCTTTGATGGTCGCCATTTCGAGTGTCGGACTGCTGATCGGCGGTATCGGCGTGATGAACATTATGCTGGTGTCGGTAACTGAGCGCACCCGGGAAATCGGCATCAGGAAAGCAATTGGGGCCCGCCGGCGCGACATCGTGTTTCAGTTTCTGATTGAAGCTGCGACCTTGACGGGCCTGGGCGGAATCCTGGGAATCCTGGTGGGCTCCGGCATTGCGTTGTTAATCCAGACCATCATGCCAACCTACATTCCCCTGTGGGCACCGATTGTAGGCTTTGCTGTTTCAGTAGGGTTGGGCGTGATCTTCGGATTGTGGCCGGCGTGGAAGGCAGCGCGATTGAATCCGATTGAAGCGCTCAGGTATGAGTAGAAGGTTTGAATTTAGATTTTTGATTTTAGATTCTGATTTTAGAGTTTAGATTTCAAGAACCGGGAATTTGCAGGTCGGGAAGGGCGGTTTACCCCCGCTGCGTTGGTAATACTCATCACCACATGTGACCGGCATGGTGCAGTAAACGCGAAGACATTACATTGGCGCTTGATCGTAGCGCATCAGCGGGGGTAAACCGCCCTTCCCGACCTGCAAATTTCCGTCAATTGAGTCCCACTAAATCAAAAATCTCAACTCTAGAATCAAAAATCTAAAGTCTCACAGCGTCGCGTCGGCCGGAGCCCTTTCGCCCGACCCCTGGGCCGCCGCTTCTTCCAATGCCGCTTGCGCTGCCGCCAGACGCGCCACCGGTAGCCGAAACGGCGAACAACTTACATAGTCGAGGTTTATCTCATGGCAAAAAGCGATGGAGCTTGGATCGCCTCCATGCTCGCCACAGATCCCGATCTTGAGATCCGGCTTGGTCATGCGGCCTCGTTCCGTGCCCAGCCGAACCAACTGCCCCACACCCTCACGATCAAGCATCTGAAAAGGATCTTCCGGCAGGATCCGGCGTTCAATGTAGGAGGGAAGAAAGCGCCCTGAATCGTCGCGGCTCAATCCGAAGGTCGTCTGCGTCAGGTCGTTGGTGCCGAAAGAGAAGAAATCGGCATGCGCCGCGATGCTATCAGCCATCAACGCCGCCCTGGGCAGCTCGATCATTGTGCCTACGTGATACTCGACGGTCATCCCGTGTTCGCCCATCACCTGTCGCGCTACTTCGTCGATTACCTCTCTCTGCTGCCGCAGTTCCTCGCTAAGCGAAACCAGCGGCACCATGATCTCCAGGGTTACCTTTTGTTTTTCGCCCTGTACCTTGCAGGCGGCCTCAAAGATTGCCCGACACTGCATGCGGGTGACTTCGGGAAACAGCAGACCCAATCGACAACCCCTGAATCCCAGCATGGGATTGGATTCCCGCGTGCGCACTACCTGCCGCAGCAGGCGCCGCTTTTCATCGATCGCATCGAGCAGCTTGTCCATATCTGCGAGTGTCGCCGCCAAACGCGCGGCCATCTTTAATTCCGCCAGTTCACTCAACAAGTCGTCCACGCTTGGAAGAAACTCATGCAGCGGCGGATCCAGCAACCGAATCGTGACCGGCAAGCCAACCATCTCGCGGAAGATTCCCAGAAAGTCGCCGCGCTGTAGCGGCAGCAGCTTCTCCAGCGCCTTCTCGCGCGCGCCTACACCGTCTGAAAGGATCATCTCGCGCATCGCCGCCAGACGTTTATCGCCAAAGAACATGTGTTCGGTGCGGCAAAGCCCTATTCCCTCGGCCCCAAACTGACGCGCAATTTTTGCATCGCGCGGAGTGTCCGCATTGGCCCGTACGCGCAGCCGCCGATACTTGTCCGCCCAGCTCATTATCTCGTAGAAGTCTGCACTAAGAGTTGGCTGAATCGTGGGCACCTGCCCCCGGAATACGCGGCCCGTGGAACCGTCTACTGTGATCCATTCCCCCTTGGTTACCACGGTCCCGTTAACGCTAAACTGCTGTTGGCTGTAATCGATTTCGAGTGAGCTGGCTCCGCTCACGCAAGTCTTTCCCATGCCGCGGGCCACCACCGCCGCGTGACTGGTCATGCCACCCCGGGCCGTTACGATAGCTTGCGCCGCTACCATTCCGTGAAAATCGTCCGGACTGGTTTCTTGCCTGACCAGAACTACCTTGGCGCCTTCCCGCGCCAGCTCCTCGGCTTCGTCAGGACTGAATACCACCTGGCCCTGCGCGGCGCCGGGACTGGCCGGCAAGCCCGTCGCCAGCACCGCCGCATCAGTCTTCGGATCGACGGTTGGGTGCAGCAGTTGATCGAGTTGTTCAGGGGTAACTCGCTGCACCGCCAGCGCGCGATCGATCAACTTCTCATGGGCCATCTCCACGGCTATCCGCACCGCCGCGGCGCCAGTGCGCTTGGCCGTGCGAGTTTGCAGCATCCAGAGCTTGCCGCGCTCGATGGTGAACTCGACGTCCTGCATGTCGCGATAGTGTTGTTCGAGCAGGTTGGCGATTGAAGCGAACTCGGCGTAAACCGCAGGCAGCTCCTTCTTCAGTTCGCTGATCGGATGCGGTGTGCGAGTGCCTGCCACCACATCCTCGCCCTGGGCATTCAATAAATACTCGCCGTAAAGCTTTTTCTCACCCGTTGATGGGTTGCGGGTGAACGCGACACCGGTGCCACTCTCGCTACCCATGTTGCCGAAAACCATGGCCTGAACATTCACAGCCGTCCCCAACGAATCGGGAATTCGATTCACGCGCCGGTAGTCAACCGCGCGCCGGCCCATCCAGGAATTAAAAACGGCAGCGATCGCCACTCGCAGTTGCTCGTACGGATCTTCGGGTATCGCGTGTTGTTCGGCGACAATGATTTGTTTTTCGGCGGCGATGATGTCACGAAGTTCGTCGGCTTTTAGATCAGTGTCGCTTCCTCCCTTGGTTTGGGCTTTGAACCGATCCATCACTCTCTCAAACTTCTCGTGGGCCACCCCCATGACAATCTCGCCGAAGAGCGAAGCGAAGCGACGGTAAGCGTCGAGCGCAAATCTGAGGTCTCCGGTTTGTTCTGCCAAACCCTGCACGGTGTCTTCGTTGAGGCCGAGATTGAGCACCGTGTCCATCATTCCTGGCATCGAGAAGGCGGCGCCCGACCGCACGGAAACCAGCAACGGATTTTTCGGATCACCGAAGCGCTTGCCGACTTTTTCCTCGATCTTGCTTAAACCTTCTTTGACCTGGTCCCAAAGGCCTTCCGGAAAGTTTTTGCCATTATCAAAGAAAGCGTTGCAGGCTTCCGTCGTAACGACAAAACCCGGAGGCACGGGAAGACCTGCGCGAGTCATTTCGCTCAGACCCGCGCCTTTTCCTCCGAGCAGCGCCTTGTCCTCGCCGCTGCCTTCCTCGAAAAGGTAGACCCACTTTTGAGCAGTTTCCTCAACTAATGCATTCTCTTCTTCTTTTAAAAGGTTAGCTTCAGCCACATCGATTACCTCGGAAAGTTAACAACCTGCCTTGAAACACGTCTTAGCTGGTGTATTGGGACAAAGATCCTGGTTCAGGATCCACTTTGATCAGAATCAAAGTTTGGCCCTCAACCTTATAACATGTCAATCCGTACGGGAAAGCGGCAAATCTTCAAGTTTTGCGGTAAACGTTTGTGCGGTAAAGTCCAGAACCGAGGATTAAAGGCTAACAAGGCTCTTCCCAAGTTGCCTTACCTTGAATTAACATCCCGCTTCAAAATGGCCCAAGACAATCGACAAGTCCGATGGTGGTTATTGCTGGCAGTTACCGCCATTGCCCTCTACCTCTGTTGGCTGATGCTGCAACCGTTTGTCGCGGTGCTGGCCTGGGCCGCAGTTCTGGTGATCGTGTTCTATCCCGTACACCTGCGACTGCTCCAACGAGTCAAGAAGCCCGGCATCTGCGCCTTGCTGTCGTGCATTCTTGTCATACTCACCATTCTGGTGCCCGTAGCTCTTGTGACTATAGCCGTGCTCAATGAACTCTCAGGAGCAATGAGCAGCCTGCAGGCGACTATCGCGTATCTGCTGGATCCCGCTTCACCTTACACGGGACGCGTACTGGGATGGGCCAGCCGGTACGTGGACATCGAGCAACTTCGTTCAGGGCAATACATCTTCGACCGGCTGAAAGGCGTGAGCGGACAGGTCGCCGGGCAGACACTTGGATTTATTGGCGGATTAGTCGGAGTGATCGTGCAGATTTTCTTCGTGATCTTCACCATGTACTACCTTTTCCGCGACGGTGACAAGATTTTCGCTACCGTAAGAGATGCGCTGCCACTCGAGCGAGCGCAGGCGACTGCCGTCATGGCCAGGACTCGAGATGTGATTGGCGCAAGTGTTTACGGGGTAATGGCCATCGCTGTTATTCAGGGATTACTTGGGGGCATCGCCTTCTGGGCGCTGGGTGTACCTTCGGCAATTGTCTGGGGAGTGGTCATGACCTTTCTGTCAATGATCCCAATGCTCGGAGCATTTCTGGTTTGGGTGCCCGCAGCCGCTTACCTCGCACTTGCCGGGCATCCGGTTAAAGCTGTGCTGATGGTGCTGTGGGGGACACTTGTTATTGGGCTGGCTGATAATTTTCTGAGACCGAAACTGGTAGGCGAGCGAACGAAGCTGCACGAACTACTCATATTCTTTGCCGTGCTGGGAGGTCTGCAGGTTTTTGGCGTCCTGGGAATCGTGCTCGGCCCAGTGGTCCTGGCGATCACACTGGCCCTGGTAGAGGTTTTCAAGGCTGCGGATCGCGAGGCGAAGGCTTAATTTCCCGTCATTGTTAATTATGAAAGCACTGACTATCATCATTCTGTTTCTCGTGGGGGGCGTTTCTAACGTTGCTCAAACTGGAGTTCAACCGAAGCAAGAAAAGCCCGTCGTCGGAACGCGTATTAGCCTGGTTCCTCCTTCCGGCTTCATACCCTCAGACCGATTTCCCGGCTACTCGCAGGAGTCTACTGGCTCCTCGATTATGGTGACTGAGTTCCCCGCCCTCCTTGCTGAGACCTCCTCCGGCCTGTCAACACCTTCAGCGCTTTCCAAGAGAGGCATGGTGCTCTTGAAGAAAGAACAGGTCGTAGTGGGTGGGCGAGTGGGTGTGCTGGCGCAAGTAAAACAGAACCTCCAAGAAGCCGAATACTTGAAATGGCTTCTTCTTTTGGAAGATGGAAAGGAGTCAGTGCTGATTACTGCTGCGTTCCCCAAAGATCTAGAAAGCGAACTCTCAGAAGCGATGAAAGCAAGCATTCTGACTGTCAGGGTGGACAGCCAAATGAAAGTCTCACCCACGGAGGGTTTAAACTTCTCTCTTATTGAGAAGGGAGGACTGAGGATTGCCAAGAGAATATCTAATTTACTGTTGTACTCGCGGGACGGCATATTCCCGAGTGAGGACATCAACGATCCGATTTTCGTCGTCGGTCAGTCGCTCAGAAATGTAGACATTGGCGACACCGAAGCGTTTGCAAAGGCCCGAGTTCGGCAAACGGCCGAGGTCACCGATGTCCAGATCGAACAATCAAACAAAGTCACCATCGATAATTTAGAAGGCTATGAAATCGTAGCGAAAGCGAAAGATAAGCAATCAGGATTGCCGATGGTCGTTTATCAAGTACTGTTATTTGAAGGGCAAGACTATTACCTTATGCAGGGGCTGGTGAGCAGTCAGAACGGGCAATCCTCTCTGGTAATGTTTAAGGAAATGTCTCGATCATTTAGCCGCAGGAAATCAATTTCGAGCGTCCTAAAACGATCCACGAAATGGCACGAACAGACAGTCGTTCCCCTGAAACACTCATCTCGCCAGTACTTCGCGGAAGAAATCTACGGCGCGGGGATCGCCCGACTCGCCCAGTAAACGAATGGCTTGCTTGCGAACCTGCTGGTTGGGGTGCGACTTGGCTATCTTAATAAGCAACGGCACGGACTCCTCGGCCTTGCGCTCGCCTATCGCACGCACCGCCTGTATCTGGACCTCAGTATTACCGTCGGCGCTTTGAGCTGTGTTGCTGAGGAAGTCGAGACTGCGTTTACCTGCACGTTCGCCCAGCAATCGAATCGCCTGCCGCCGCAAGTCGAGACTCTCATCGCCGCTGGCCACCGCAAACAGCTTATCTTCAACGCGGGTGGATTTAATTTCGGAGAGCGACTGCAATACTGTGCGACGTACTTCAGGAGCGCGCTCCGAGTCGTAAAGATTGACCAAATCACCAATCACGGCTTCTCCCCGCTCGGCCAGGACGCGGATGGCGCGCTTGCGCAACTCCGGATTAGATTCCGTGCGGGCCAGATTCAGCAGTCGCGCCTGGGCGCCCGGGCTCTTCGTCTCGGAGAGTGAATGCAATACCGCCCGCTTGACCTCCACATCGGTTTCGCTCGCGTAGATCTTCATCAGCTCATCGGTTACGTTGGCGCGCTCAAACTCGCCCAGTTGTTGTACTGCCGTGCGACGGGCCTGTCGCTCCGGATCGTTTTTGGCCACTCTCAGAAGGAAAGCCAGCGCCGCTTCTTCCTCGCGACTATTACCGGCCGCATGAATGATCCCGCGTTTTACCTCAACTTCTTTCACGGTGTCATAAAGGGTTTGCAGTGTCGTCAGCGCCCCGCGATCACGACTTTCGCCAATTGCATGCGCGGCCTGCCGTCGTATCTTTGTTTCTTCAGCATCGTTGCGCACCAGGTCGGCAAGAAAGTTCTGTTCACCGCCAACCTGACCGAGCCAGTAGACCGACGACGAACGAATGCGCTGGTTCTGCGATTTCTGTATGAAATTCTTGAGCATCGCGGCCACGCGCGGATCGTCATGGAGCGAGATGCCCAGCACGGCCCGCTCACTCAGCATAGTGGGCGCGGCTGACTCAGACAGCGCGCGCAGGTAATTGAGACTCTCTTCGTTGTTTGAACGGCCCAACCAGTAAACCGGATAACTGCTGTACTCACGTTTCCGCTCGAGGTTGTAGACCTCCATACGGGTGACCTGGTTATTGCCGGGTTCGCGCAACAGGAAGACGGCCAGGTTTCGTGTTTCTACTGTCATACCGCTGGCTGTAGTGCCGACAAACACAGAAGTGTCACCAATCGTGTTCATCGACCCGTGAAACTCCTGGACGCCGGGATCGATGGCGACCCCAGGCCGAACGTCGAACGAATAGGCCGACCAGTACGGGGTTTTGACGCCTTGCGCACGACGGCTGGCCTCTTCAAGTCGTGCAGCCAGATCAGCTCCAGCAACAGCGGTAAAACTCTGCACTGTGGTGGTGGCGGATTGGTTTTGTTCCACGCTTTTCTCGCCGTCATCCACCGCCGCGGAGACAGTAATGGCCTGGTCCCCTCGCGCGCACGCAAGTGTCCCGAGCGCGAGCGCCATCATTAAGTAGTAGGACATTCTGGATCTATGCATGATTACTATTCCTTTCACCTCAGTAAGTCTTCCAGAAATTTGAGCGCCTCAGGGTCTTTGCTTTCGCCGAGCTGTCTCACCGCCAATTTCCGTAGGTCCACGGACTGATCACTGCGGGCGATAGCCATCAGCTTGCGCACGGCACTTTTGTTATTCGAATCGCCAAAGGAGCGAATTAGCATGGCCTTCACCTCCAGGTTGGGCTCGGCGTCGTACATGCTCACTAGTTGCTCGACCGTCGCCTCATCGTTTCTTTCACCGAGCCGGCGAATAGCCGTAACCCGTAGTTCAAGCGTCTCGGTGCCCTTAGCAATCTGATAAAGCCTTTCCAGGGCGCGCGGGTCGTTGATCTCTGAGTACGCGCGGATGAGACTCTGCTTGATCCCGGCGTCGGTTTCAGTTGCGTAAAGCTGCAACAGGTCATCCAGTGACGCCTTTCGTTCTCCCAGACGTCGAATGGCTGCTATCCGAAGCTCGGGCGTCTCGCCCTTGCGCGCGATGTCGAGCAGCTTGGCATAGGCCCTGGGATCGTCGCGCTCCGAAAGCGCGCGCAAAATCTGCGCACGAATCTCGGGAGTGCGATCCGCATCCCAGAGGCGAATCAACTCATCGAGCGACGTGCTGCCATTCTTCTGGCCAAGGTAGCGGATGGCCACCTGGCGCAGGCTCAGGTCGTCACCAGCGCGCGCGAGTTCGATCAGCTTTGTCTCCGCTCGCGCGCTATTCATTTCGGCAAGAGCGCGCAGGATTTGTGCCCTTACTTCCTTGGTACGATCGGTGTCGTACAACCGAGCTAAATCGTCCGCGACCGTATCGCCATTCTGCTCACCCAATCGTTTGATCGCGGTCAGCCGAAGCCTTATATCCGCCTGGCTACGAGCTATCTCGAACAACAGCGGAACGGCGCGCGCTCCGCCTTGCGAGCCGAGCAGCGAAACCGCGGCAGCCTTTAACCCCGGGCAATCCGCGGAGGTACTCTTTAGTACATCGCCGACAAAGCTGATAGCGCGCTCCTGGTTAGCCTGGAAAAGACTCTGCAACGCCAGAATCTTGATTTCACAATTGTTACGGTCGAGAGCTTGTTGGACTGCGTCGCCACGACCCAGTACTACCAACATCGTGTCGGCTTCACGACGCCAACTGGAACTGGGAAACTCCTTGATGAGTCGCAGCAGTGTGGCCGCCGCCTCGTCCTTCTTGCCCTGCTTCTGCAGCGCATAGGCATACCAGTAGAGCGCCGCGTCCACATCTCTATCCTTGGGATAGTCAGAAACAAAGCTCTGGAACTTCGCCGCTGCCGGCTGCCAGTTCTCACGCTCTATGAGATCGCGACCTTCGCGAAAAACCTTCGCAGCAGGTGTGTTGCCGCCGGAAGTTTGCACGAAGCGGTTGAGCTTCTGCACGTCTTGATCGTAACCGTAAGCAAACTCCGCGCGAACCACCGCGGCCACGCCCAATGCAAGCAGCAGGAAGAGCAACAAAGCGTTGCGAACACGCGCGCAATTAATGAAAGGGATCATAGCTGTCATAACTGTTTCCTTCGTTTTTATCTTCAATCTTCAATTAACTGAGGTGATGTTGATTTCACCACACAGGCACAGAGAACGGTAAGAGCAAGCGCAGGATCGAGCGGTGACAAGATTCGCTGTGCCGGTCTACTGTTCTCTGTGCCTCTGTGGTGATTCTGTTCATCCTGGCTACTCAAAGAAGTTTAGAGTTCAGCCTTTAGGTTGTGTGTTAGGGACGCGGACAAGCTAAAGCTTGAACTCTAAACTTCTTCACTCATTCGCGCGCGCCACGGCCATTGAATTAACTTGCAGCAACGGTACCAGGCTGGTGCGCTCAACCCGTTCCTTGATCATTTGCACTTCGCTGTTGCGAGGCTTATCACGCAGATTGGCAATGTCGAGCAGAATGGGCTCGAGACTTCCCAGCAACGTCGCCACTTGCACGTCGCCGTCGCTGTCGGCTTCCCGACGGAGCATGATGTTCCGGTAAAGCAGTTGCTGCGCACGCCTCCGTTCGTAGGCAATCTCAGGGGTTTTGGCGCCCCGAGTAGGCCGCAGATTTCTGAACGCGCGAAGCAACAACTCTGACTGCTCGAAGTGGCTCGCCGCGTCCGTAATCGTCGCAATGTCATTCGCACCATTGGAGTTGTTTACGAATGCATAATTAGGAGGAGCAGCATTCTGCAACTGTGGCAGTGGTTTCGGGGCGCTGCGTTCGCGCCCCGGCTTGATTCGTGAACTTGGTTTGCGTCCATTAGGACCTTTCGCTCGCGGCGGAGCTTTCGCGGGCTTTCGTCCGGAGTTTTTGGCGATCTGATCCTGCGCCTCAGGCGTACCAGAGGATTCACTGACACCCGAGCCGGGCGTCGTGGGATTAGTGATCGCGACTTCGCGTTGCGGCCGATAGCCGAGGAAAGCAATGGCTCCAATGGCCAGAGTCAAGAGGACCATTGCGGCTACGGTAGCTAAGCGACTGTTGAAAGCCAGTCCGTCGCCAAATCCTAAGAATCGGTGCCGCCATCCCGTCTGAACGGGTTTCGTGTGTGACTTCGATAAGACGTTCGCCAGGGCCGGGCGCAGCTTTGAGGACTCTCCCGAGAGGGCATAGGCGTCAATCTGATTCCGCAACCCCAGGAAGTCCGCGCGAACTTGATTACATTGGCTGCATTTTGCCAGGTGCAGTTCAAGGGAGTGCGCATCCGCAGGCCCCAACTCGCCGTCGATCAGAAGGGAAATCTTTTCAGTTTGATCGCAACTCATAAACTTAGCCTTCAATGTCCGCCTGCGCCGTAAGCCTGGGTTCGCCTGGCCCAACGTTCGCGTAAAGTCGTGCGGGCCCGAAAAATGTCAATCTTTACTTTGCTCTCAGAAATGTTCAGCACGTGTCCGATCTCGCGATAGCTCAACTGCTCCTGTTCGCGCAACAGCAATGCCGTGCGCTGATCTTCCGGCAAACTCTGTAGCATCTCGAGCACCAACTCCTGCCGCTCCTGCGCCTCGTATTCCTCTTCGGGATTGCGCCTCCGCGAGCGCATTACCTGGACCACCTGGTCAAACAACCGGTAACGCGTTTGCCTCTTGCGAAACTCGTTAATGGCGAAGTTGCGGGCTACCCGGTAAAGCCAGAAGCGCGCTTCTCCGGGAGGCAGCTTGCTCCAGGCGGTGCGGTGAAGTTGCAAAAAGCTCTCCTGCGCCAGGTCTTGTGCGAGCGCGGCACGCCCACCCAACAGGCACTCGAGAAACCTGCAGAGACTGGGGTAGAAATCCTGAAACAGCGTGGTGAACTCTTCGTCTTCACTCCCCATAAACGGCGCTACACTATCTAAAACACATGAGCCCGGCAAAAGTTACAGGAAAATGGAGAGCGAACGATTATTTTTGGAGAGTGGGAACTTACAAGAGGGTCAGCGCGAGCGATACCGAATGTTAGCGTACAACCCCTTCCTCCGTAGGAAAAACGAAGTCGTGTGACAGGATTTACAGAATTTACAAATTTACCCATCCCGTAAATCTTGTCGTCCTGTCTAAGTTTTGAGACTCAGAGTCGCGAGCTCAGACAATTTCGCCCCGCCTACTAACTTCTGCCTTTCAGGGACAAAGCGAAGTCCGTCAACGGGACTAATGCAGTTCCTTCAATCGAGCTATAAAGCCCCAGCCAAATCTTTGGTCGTCGGTTACCGCAAGCACGATCTCGTTATCGCCCGCTCGCAGTTTCAATGCGACACTTTCATACTCCGGCTTTACGAATCCCATGTATTCCGGGTGGCGACTTTCAAAACCATTAACACCGGTGTAAGCCAGCTCGCCGTTGAGAAAGACTGTCACATCGTCTGAGTACCCCAATTCCAACCTAACCGTTCGTGCTTCAGATGCTTTAACAATTGTCCGGGCGAAGCCGGTCCAACGACCACGCTGAGGACCCAAAGCGCGGTTGAGGTTCACCAACCCGGACTCCTCCACTGGCACAGCACGCCAATCTTTGACCTGGGGAAGGGTCGTGAAGGCGCCTTTCTCGCTCTGAACCGGGCCAGTTACCTCCCAGGACGCAAGTGTTCCGGCAGGCAGCGACGGAGAGACGGCCCTGGCTGTTTCTACCGGAGTCGCGGGGCGAATTGAGATATTCGATACTGCCGCGGCCCATACGGTCGGTGCGTCGTTAACGCGGCCCCAGAAAGCCACCGAGCCTCTGACAGGAATGCCCCGAAGCCTGGGAACCACCAATGCCGGGTCACTATTATTATTGACGTAGACCTCCAACCGCGTTTCTTTTATCTCAACTCGCACGTGCGTCCATTGATTTCTTGGTAAGTCGATTGAGGCGTTGAACTCTGGATACAACTGCCAGGTCGAACTGCCATTGATCCTGGCCGCATACTGTAAGGCGTTGTACAAGCCGGAACGGTGTGCGCGTAAGTAGATATTTTCCTGATTTGTCGCGGTAGCGCGCCGAAAGAGCAGGCCGACGAAGTGCCCTCTGTCCATGGGGGCTACATCAAACTCAATCGTGCCATCGGCGAAATCAATCCCGGAGCGAATAATCTGAGTGCTGTTCCTGAGCCAGAGTGCCGGCCGTCCCAGAAACTCTGCAATGCGAGCATCCCCGGCACGGTTAGCGCCCTCCACGAACCATTCTTCGTTCGAGCCCTCGACAAGAGCACGGCCACTGCCCTGTTGTGCGTTCGCGGAAAAAGGAGCCAAGCTGTCTGCCGTGAGTACAATACTCAAAAAAACTAGCAGCCTGAGATAAGCACGAATGCTATTCGACGCGTTCACACGGTCCAGACACATATGCGTACTCACCTTCAGAAGTCTTAATATCGAGGCAGACCGGGGAGTCTGAGGTGAAACTAACTTACTGACTGAACTCTTGTATTGAACGTTTTTGCTGTTTTCAGATATTCGCCGGGCGTGATTTTCATGAGGCGTTTGAAGTGTCTTATGAAATGGCTTTGATCCGCAAATCCAGTTGTCGCCGCGACACTGGCCAGAGGCTGGCCATTCTGGATGAGCTTTTTCGCCGCCGCCACCCGCACCTGCGTCTGAAAGGCATGCGGGGGCATGCCAATCTCCTTAGCGAACACGCGATTCAGATGAAAAGCGCTAAGGTTAACCAGCCGTGCGAGTTCTCCCAGAGTGATATTGCGATCATGATGCGCGGCAAGGTATTCACGGGCTGTTCTAACAGCGCCGTGTTCATTTCCCGGCGGCCTCAATTCAAGGTGCTTCTGAGCGTAGCGCGCTACTAGTCTGCTGAGCAGCTCCAGTATTACTGGTTCCCGTTCGGCGACGGTGTCGGAATTCTCCGGTGAGAGGTGCAGCCTCAGGTATGGGGCTATCACTTCTTCGTCGAAGATCATGGGTTCCGAGAAAAACGGCAGACCCTGCTCTCGATCGCTGATACTGGAAACCGTGCGACGAATCACTTCGGGATCGACGTAGATCGATCGAAATGAACAACCGACCCTCGTCTCATTGGAGTGGACCTCGCCAGGGTGAACGATAAAAAGACTTGTGGCCGGCGTATTGTGATGAATGCCGCGATAGAAAAGTTCTCCCCCGCCTGACTGGATGAAGCACAATTGATACTCTTCATGCCAGTGGCGTGGATAAGGCTGCGTGACGACGCCACTTCGAAACTCGATGCCTGCGATATCATCCAGCCGCCAGTGAGCTATAGATTCCCGAGTTTCGCTACTCCTCATGCGCCTCCAAGGTAGTTTAATTCCCTGTTTTGCTTTGGTTGCGAGGCTTGTTAAAAGGTGACGACGCTCGCCAGGCGGGCATGGCGTCGGCGTTCGCAACCCGTAGACCAATAATCATTCCAACCCGGGCGAGTGTTTCGGGCCCGGTCCAATTCCAATCGGGTTTCACTGTATCGCTGGTCGAGTGATAGTCAGTCTCCATCCACTTCTTCATGCGCGGAATCCACATAGACGGATCACCCTCCGGACCACCCATGAGCATCAAGGCAGGCACCCCCCGCTTCACAAACGCATAGTGGTCCGAGCGGACAAAGGCTCTTTCTTCCGGCAGCGGGTCCGGGGTTACGATGTTTCCAGTAGCAACTGAAACGTCTTCAAAAACCGTACCCAGATCTGAATGCTCTGCTCCAAACCCGACAATCCGTTTCACCGGACCATACACCTCCGTGCCGATGCCATCGAAATTTATGTTTGCGGCCACCTTCTCGAGCGGCCAGGTGGGGTGCCCTACCCAGTGTTCGGCGCCGAGCAAGCCATACTCTTCACCTGTTACTGCAAGAAAGATTATGGAGCGACGTGGACGCGACGACGGCTTGGGAAAGCCTTTCGTAAAAGCCTCGGCGATAGCGGCGATTGTCGCAGTGCCAAGGGCGTTGTCAGCTGCACCCGGGTAGATTCGACCGCCATCGATTCCGTAGGCGTCGTAATGTGCGGAATAGACCACCGCTTCTTCTTTTAGTTTGGCATCGGAGCCCTCCATGACTCCTATCACGTTGTCGCTGGTCGCCTCAGCCAACTTAAGGCGCAAAGCCAGGCTCACAGTCTCCCCTAGATCGCGAGAAACCATCTCGCCAGTCTTTGCCTTCTCTTGAGTTTGCGCGAAAGTCATTTCAGACCCGGCAAAGATCTTTTCCATCGCTGGGTTGCTCGCGAGAAGTACTGGCGGAATCTTGGACATCGGATTTGGCGCTGACGCGAGGGTGACGCGACGGCGCGAAAGATAGTTGGCGAGGGTTGAAAACGGCTGTGCTTGAGTGCTTACATTTGCAACCATCATAGCCGCCGCGCCACGAACGAAAATGTTCATCGCCCGGGTCTGCGGGTTTGTGGCGCGTCGCCATGCGGTAGCGTCCACACCTGCAGGCTGCCCGTTGAGAATGATTACTATCTTGTCTTTCAGCTCAAGACCAGCCAGGTCATCACGTTTCAACTCCGGCGAAACAACGCCATAACCAACGAACACAATGCCGCCAGTACTCTCCACCGTCTCTGAAGTGTAGGGCGGCACGAGTACGTAGTCTTCACCGTGCTTGAGCGCGACTTCGCCCACCTTGAAAGACGATTCCGAAAGGACTTGAGCGGACCTGAACTTGATCGGTTGCATGTAAGTTCCATTGTCCCCGCCCGGCTTCAGTCCTAATTTCGCGAAACGGTCAGCCAGATAGCGCGCGGCCTTATCCGCACCGGGTTGTGCTGTTCCCCGACCCTCAAACTCGTTCGAGCTGAGAGTCGTGGTGACCTCGCGTATGGTTTCCAGTTTGACGCGATCGGCAGCCTTTCGTTCAGCTGCGGTTAACGTCGCGGCGGCCTTTGTGGCTGTCGCGGTAGCGCTTAATTGCCACGCCAGAGCAGACGACGAAAGCAGTGAAACAACAAGTACGGCTAACAAGAACCCGCGGCTTTGGAAGTTATTACGAGAAATCGAGTGCATTAAATGGGTCTCCTGATTTAGTTAAGCTACGATGCGGGAAGTGTATACGCGGTACGCTGAGGAATGTTCTGGCAACAAAGAGGATGCGACAAACTGCCACGGGTGGAAGAAAACTGAGGTTCCGGCCGTCCAATGAGTGAACCTGTCCATTCAACTGGCAGCTCTCAAAAGGAGAAATCTTGAACCACTCTATCGTTCTTCCGTCAGTGTTTACACTGTTTTCCACGCTTCTTTCCATTTTTCTGCTGTCGTGTAACACGGGAGATGCAGGTTTGGTCACAACCCAAACGCCCTTGTTCACGAAGGCGCCCGGCTCGCCGATCACAGTTGCAGGTGGGCCGAGCAACGTGGTCGTCGGCGATATGAACAGGGATGGCAAACCTGACCTGGTCGTAACAAGCGAACAATCGCGCACGATTACGGTGCTGCTTGGTCTTGGCGGATCCGACGCGAGATTCCGCGGTACGGCCAATACTGTGACAGTTTCGGATAGTCCCGGGGAAATGGTTCTTGGGGATGTAAACAGCGATGCGAACCTTGACCTCGCCTTTGTTACTCATGACAGCTACGGCGTGACGATACTCCTTGGTGATGGCAAGGGAGGTCTGGCCCTCGCCGCAAATTCTCCAATTCTGATGAAGGAAGGCCAACACCCGCACACCCATGGTCTGGCAATGGGTGACCTAAACCGCGACGGCAAACTCGACCTCGTCACGGTCAACAATGCGGACAATGATGTATCGGTCGCCTTCGGCGATGGGCGTGGCAACTTCACTCATGCAGCAGGCTCTCCGTTTGCAGTGGGGCCAAGTCCATATCCGCTCGCGCTCGGCGACGTGAACAACGACGGCCGTCCCGACATAGTAGCGACTACTACCGCCACGGGTCCGCGAAGAGCGCAACAACTTCCGTTCAGTCGTGCGTTGACGCTGCTGCTGGCTGATGGGCGTGGTGGCTTCCGCAGCAGCCTGCTTCCATTGCGTACTGGCCAACCATGGTTCGTGGTGATCGGTGATGTGAATGGCGATGGCAAGGCGGATCTCATGGCTAGTCATCATGACCAGGGCGAGTTGACGGTACTGCTCGGTGATGGCAGCGGGAGTTTTAAGGAAGCGAGCGCTTCACCGTTCAACTTCGGCCATAATGCATTGCGTATGGTGCTCGCTGACGTGAATCGCGACGGCAAGCCTGATGTGGTGGCAGCTGCCGGCGATGGAGTGGGCGTAATGCTCGGCGA
>JBGTHZ010000136.1:0-33193 GCA_041745915.1 Pyrinomonadaceae bacterium
GAGTTTTCGTAAACGTCGTCAAAGGATCCGGACTGGCTCTGGTTAGCTGTCTGGCTGTTGGTGGCTTGATAGGTGGGCTGATGTTTGTGCGCAGACGTGCGCAGCAGCGCGATGCAGAAGCCTACACCGATGCCGGCGCGATGCTGCGATTGAATCTTGATGAACTAACGCCTGAGATCGATAGTTCGAGATTGTTAGGCCGCGGAAAATAGCCCAAATGTTCGACAAACTTTTTAGTTTGTCGCAGCACCTGGATTCCCCCGCCGACAAACTGAAGTTTGTCGAACAAGAATCGAGGCAACAAAGAAGCGCTGCGACTTTTTCAGTCACAGCGCTTATTTGTTACCTTGCTTGAAACTAATGCGGGTGCTGATCTTCCTGGGAGGCTCCCCCAAGCCCCGTCAGGACGTCGATCAGCAGCCCTGCAACTCTTGCTCGTCGACTGTACTGCTCGCGTTAACTCCGTTCCCCCGAAAGAGTCAGCGCTTGCTTTTAAAACTTGCGAGAGGACGCCTCCCCCAAAGCTTCCACTCGCTACAATCGCCGAGCATGACCCGATTTACCCTTATCAAACCCTTCTTGTTCTGGGTTCTCTTTTAGCAATGACCGTGCCAGCAAGTTACTAGTTATTCAAACCGCGAAGGCATTTGCGAAAATCCCTAAATTTCAACATGCTGGCCCAATCTCGAGCCGCAAAACCCTAAGAGTAGCGCCTGCTCGCGCGCAGATCCGCGTACATTTCCAATACAGACTGAGCGGTTAATCGAACGATAATCGCTCGGTGAGACCTTTATTTCCGAGTTGGACCACACGTTAACTACGGAAGTGAATTAACCAAGGCGTCAATTTCTTCCAGGGTGTTGTAAAGGTGGGGCGAGATGCGCAGCCGGTTCCCCCTTGGCGCCGTGACGATCTGACGTTCTCTCAAATGTGCGTAAACGGACATTGGTGAAACGTCCTGCTTGTGACGGATGCAAACGATTTGCGATTTCTCTCCCGGCGCGCGGGAACTCACAAGTTCATAAGAGCTATTCTCTAGCCGAGCGCACAGATGATCGGTCAGCTCCTCTAAATACTTTTCAATTCGCGCCACGCCTGTCTTTGTTAACAAACGGACACTTGCTTCCAAACCGTAAAAGAGTGACGAAGCAGCGGTGCCAGTTTCCCAGGCCAATGCACCTCGATTCCATTCTTGTGCGAAATTGCTGTAGTCCTCAGAATCGCGAACACTAACCCAACCAACTAGCGTCGGCTCAATTCGCTCACGTGCGCGGTCTGACAAATAGAGCAATCCAATTCCTTCGGGTGTTAAGAGCCACTTGTGACCTGCGGCTGCGGCAACATCGATCAATTCGCTATTAACATCGATGGGAATCACACCCAGCGACTGAATCAGATCTACAACCAGCAAGGCATCGTAACGCCGCGCCGCGTGGCCGATGCGCTCAAGGTCAGCGCGGAAACCCGACGCGTATTGCACATGACTGATTGCGACTACGCGAGTGCGGGCGTCTATCAAGCTGGTCAGCTTGTTGAGGTCGATACGGCCGTCCCGCTCTCCGCAAAATCGAACTTCGACCCCAAGCGTGTCGCGAATGCGCAGCCAGGGATAAACATTCGAAGGGAATTCCTTGCTGAAAGTTACGAGGTTATCTCCTGACTCCCACCGGAGCCCATTTGCAACCGACGACAATCCATCAGAAGTGTTGCGCATGAAGGCCAACTGTTCCGGTCGCGCGCCAATCATGGTTGCAATCAGTTGGCGCGCGCGCTCTTTCGTTGCCACCCACTCGCGATAGTGCAGCGAACCGTTGGCGTTAACGTCGCGCAATTGAGACTCGACGGCGGCAATAGTCGGAGTTGGCGGTGGCGATACGGCGGCGTGATTGAGGTAATTGAAAGAGTCCGTGATGGGGAACAACGCGCGCAGTTGAGAATTCATGAGCTGGAGCGGCTAGCTTTAGCTGAGGAGCTTTGATGCAATGATGTCGCGTCGACCATGGCGGTTACCAACCTCCGAAGACGGTGCATGGGCGAACCGTAGTCGCTGACTAACTGACGTCACGGTGTAAATGGCTTGCCGTAGAATTCCTTGTATAACCAGCCAAGCACGCGCGCCTCGGCCGTGCAAAGAGTCTCAACCCAGCAATTGATCAGAAAATCCTTGCGGCCACCTTGCGCCGGGATCTTGTCGGCTTCTTTAATTATCGAAGGGGCGTTCTTCAAGTCGAGCTGATAAGCATCCGCGGTCGACTCATTCGCCTTTGAAGCCGTATCCAGGGCTTGCAGCAGTTGACTAATCCAACCGTGCATCGCGCGCTCGTTGGTGTATTCGGCTAACGCCTGAATGATTCCGATTGCGAGCCGATCTTCCGCACGATTGAAACTAAAAACTTTCTCTCCGTCTGAGCGGCTCTGTTCTTGTTTCCACTGAAAGACTTCCTCGACGCGCGGATGCTTAACAACTGCAACACGCTGGTCGTAGTCGAGGAACCACTGAATCACGTCGGGAACAGAATCGACGTCGATGCGGCCGCGGGCGTTCCGAAGTAGTGGCGGTCCTTCCGGAACCCTTTTGGCGCCGTTGTCTCCAGGGATTGTCATTACTCTCGACCAATCACCTTTAGACTAAACACGGCGCGCACTTCTCCAACTACTTCCCCACGGCGATTGCGAATGGCAAAGAAGGCATACTTTGACAGTGCCTCACGGGCGTCATCTGTCAGGACTCCAAGCTGATGTAACGATTCGATCACTACTGTGGGACGAGCGCGGTGATCGTCGCCGTCTTCAATCTTCAAGGCCAGTCCCAAACCCTTAGGCCAGTTTGCGCACGGAAGAATGCCCCCGGTGTAAACCCCTTCGGCGCCTACTTTGGAAATCAAAGTTCCACCAGTAGCTCGCATCATTTCGGTATCCAGGCGGTCCTTTGTGCCACCAATAAGTTCCGGATGAGCCGTCATCGCTGCAACGATCCGCTCACAGGCCTCGCGAGTGGCAGTGTCGAACGCCGCAGGGGGCGCCACAAGTCGCGCGTACATCAATGCCATCGCCTTCATGGTGACGCCAAAAACCGGAACGCCGCACCCGTCTACTCCCACCGAAATGTTCTCGACCTCGATATCGGAAAACTGCGAGACAACGTCAGCAATCGCCAGCTGCACTGGGTTGTCGGGGCGATCGTAGGTGTCAGTAGGGGCGCCAAGAAATTTTGCGAGGGCCAGCATGCCGGCATGTTTGCCTGAGCAGTTGTTCTGCAAAACGTTTGGTTCCTCACCGCGGGCGCGCAACTCCCGAGTGACATCCGGACTGAATGGATCATGCACGCCGCAGAGCAAGGCCTCAGGTCCAATACCAATTTTGCGCAACATGCCGGCGGCGATTTCAGTATGGATCGGTTCACCACTATGAGAACCGCAGGCCAGCGCAATTTCGCTTTCGTTGAAGCCGAAATGATCAGCGGCACCGGAAACGATGAGTGGAATTGCTTGATGAGGTTTTGCCGAGGAGCGAAGAAACGTAACGGTTTCAGGGGCGCCGAGGAAAGCAACAACCTGTCCGTCCGGTTCACTTGCGGTGATGTGACCTCGGTGACGCGACTCGGTGATAGCGCCGCGAGCGACTTCGACTAACGACTCGGGCACCGGAATCTGTTTTTGGCTGCTGTTGGCAGTAGCCGGCTGCTGAGAAACCGACATTGGGCTCTCCTGGCTGTGATTTCTAACTTCAGGGGAGAGCAATCTTAACATGCCAGTCACTGAAGGATCGCCTCACCGGAAGTGAGCGCAGAGTGCGAAAAGCCTTGCAGCGGCATCTTCCATGGTTGATGCCTGCTGCAGTTTACGGGCGGGCGCCCGCGCCCCAATAAAACAAAAAACGGGCAAAGGATGAATTGCCTTTGCCCGTCGCTAATCGATCTTATGGTTCTGATCTAGATCCGTTTCTTTGTCACTCGCTTGGCCGGATAACTGAGCACAGTCAGCTTTACTTTCCGACGGCCAAACTTCATGGCCTCCCGGGAACTCGGCGTCCAAATGTCGATTTTCCGACCGCGAATGGCGCCGCCTGTGTCTGCTACCAGATATTCGCCACTCCACGCGCCCGCCTCGAGCCGGACCCGTGAACCGAGGGGCAAGATGCGTGGATCCGCCGCAATGATCCCCTGGCTGACATATCGGCCACTCGCGGTCCTGCCGCGCAGGCTATAGGCGGTAGCTACGTAATGAACGCCTTCGGAAGTCGAGCTCGCAACCGACGGTTTAGGAGCAATGGGGTTCGCTGGGGTACGAATACCAGTTGCAGGAGCGATCTGTTCGCCCACGACGGCTGGTTGCTGGTTAGTCTGTGGAATTGCCGGTTTCTGGAAATTCGGAAGTAGGGTTTCTGCTAAAGATGGCTGGGCTGAAAAGAGCAAAGAACTTACAAGCAGCGCTGAGATAAGCAGAGCGCCACCGCTAAAAAATGATTTCATTTAATCGGTTCTCCTACCGAGGTTAATTGTTAACCCTCTTAGCGTGTGCGCGAGTCTGTTCTTTCCTAAGACTCAACCTTCGGCTCTAGGAGTCTGAACGAGGTCAGCCGAAGTTGGGGGCTTGCATCCTTGATGCAGGCGCTGAAAGAAACCAGTGAGGTTAATAGAAGCAGAATGAGGCTAGCATGCCAGGATAGCAGCGTCCAGCAGGAAGGTGCCCGACAAAGCCGGTCATGCCAAGTATCATAGCTAACTTACAAAATAGTTGAACTTAACCGGCGAAGAAAGTGATCGCCTAGCCGCTGCGAGGCCTGAATATTTGAGTCCAAAGTCTTCCAGGCAACTGTTCTGGAAAGATCCTTGAAAGGTTCCTGAAATGTCAGGAGTGCCCCTCCATGGACTTCCCTTTATGTCAGAGTCAGGAAATTCACAATAACGCGCCGGCCGGCCGGAAACTCGACACTAAAAAGTTCGGGGTGGAACTGGACTCCAAATAGTGGGCGGTTTTCATGCTGCATTGCCTGAATTTTGCACGTTTTGTTCGACGCAGTGCGTTCGAAGGCTGGCGGCAATTGCTTGACCTCGTCGCAGTGGGAATGCCAGACCGTTATCCTCTCCGGGAGGTCCTCAAAAACACCTGCACCGGTGGTCTTGACCTCGTAGTAGCCGCGCTCTCTCTTGGCGCCGTCGTAGCCCTCTCCGGGCTCGAGACGCTCCATTAAGCCTACCGGGGCACCATATGCCAGGGCAATCTGTTGGTGTCCCCCACACACGCCCATGATTGGCTGAGATGCCTGGTGAATGACATCAAAAACGCCTCGAAGCGATTCTGCAGGGTAATCTCCCCATGGATGACTCTGGCCACTAAGGATTATATGGGATGGGCTGAGGTCTCGGACGCGATCAAGCGATACAGCACTAAAAGGCTCTGTTAGAATCTCAGCCTCCGGCCGCAGTCGGCCCAGAACAGCCCTTAATTCCCGCGGACTCGTCCCCTGTCCGTCAATCGTGTTGTCGACTAAGTAAATGAGCATTCCGATTCCCAGGAGTCGACAGTTACCTTAAATATCAGCCCAGACAGAACAGCTTTCCATTGAATGCGCCGATATAAATGCGCCCGCCCAGAATTGCTGGCGTTGCATTAATGTTCTCACCAATCTTCAACTCCCATAGGCGTCGCCCGTCCTCCGTCGAGAGCATGTACATCCACCCCGCCTTGTCACCGAATACGACACGACCATCTACTACGGGAGAAGTTGCCCAGATTGGTCCACGCACCTGGTGTTGCCAGATCACTTCGCCTTTGTCTGACGACAGACAATACATCAGGCCATTATTTGAACCGATGTAAACTCGACCACTACTAACTACCGGGCTGGCCCAGAAACCACTGCGTTCCTTGTAGCTTCTACTCAAGCCGCCCTCGGCTTTGAACTTCCATACCAATTCACCATCGGTTTGATTGTAACAGTAGACGTAACCGTCCTCGGCCGCAGTGTAAACGAGACCATTGGCTACAGCCGGGGTCGAATTTGAGTCCGCTCCAATTCGGGATTTCCATATGATAGAGCCGTCACTAAGTTCTAGACAGTACAAATCGCCTTGCTCTGTCCCAATATAAATACGTCCGGCGACGACCGAAAAGCTGCCTTCCATTGAACCAAGACGCCCCGCCTTATACATGACGGCACCATCTTCGAGACTGAGACAGTAGAAGAAACCATCTTCGCCACCAAAATAGACCCGTCCGTTAATTATGGCCGGCGAACTATCTACTTCGAAACCAGTTTTGTACTTCCAGATGAGCGACCCGTCATTCGCATTAAGGCAATAAATGTAATGATCCAGACCGCTTGCAATCACTCGATTCCCGGCGATCGTCGGTGTTGTCTTCAGACTGTCTACCGCTTTAAAGCTCCAGATGAGCGTTCCGTTTCGATTATTAAGGCAATAGAGGTAACCGTCCGCCGAACCGAAATAAACCAGTTCCCCTGATACCGACGGTTGTCCCGGCCAGCTTGATCCTCCCCAACCTTCCTTATGCAGCCGGCCTGACGTTAGCTCGGTTTCAAATTCCCAGATTATTTCCAGAGGCCGATCCGGCCACGGTCCGGTGCCGTAAAAGTTACGCTCGGAAGTGCCGAGCCAGGTTGTCATGGAGGTGGGAGTAACCGGAGCATTCGCGGTAACGCGGGGTTCAGCCTCAGTCTGCTTAACTACGCTGCGGCCGCAACCCGTAGCTGCCAGGGACACTAATAGTAGCAGGGAAAGACAGGCAATGCTTCTTAAGGATGTCAGGAAGATGGAGAGCATTGGGGCACTCTTAAGGTCTAACGCACGGTCAGGATTAGAGACTATCAGAACGTGGGGCAGAGCAAACTCGCCTCCGCCTGTTAGCAGCTTGACAACTACTTGTTGCTCTTGGCAAGACCACGGGCTGAACCAAGTTAGCACAGTGCGAGCCAATCGCCGGCATAAACCAGTTCTGCCGGCGCGTTAATTACAACTTCTCCGTCATCACGCCATTGAATTCGCGCGCGGCCGCCTGGCATCAGCACATCTATCGATCGCTCAGTTTTGCCGTTTATCATGGCCGCGACCGCAGCGGCGCAGGAGCAGGTTCCGGAGGCGGTGGTTTCGCCTACGCCGCGCTCCCAGATCCGAAGCTCAATAGTCTGTCGATCTTCCACGCGCACAAACACCACATTAGTACGATCGGGAAACTGTTTGTGGTTCTCGATCGCCCGTCCCAGGCGACGCCAGTCGAGTGCTTCGAAATCGTCGACAAAGATACAGCAGTTTGGGTTCCCCACCTGGAGCGCCGTTACCTTTACTCGATCTCCGTCTACATCCAGCGGATAGTCAATGACTCTTTCAAGTGGCCGGTCTGTTAGCATCGGAATTGAGTCACTGGCGAATCCTGGCTTACCCAGCTCTGAATCAAAGACGTACTTACCAGGACCGGCCTGTTCAACTAAAAAGTATCGTTTGATTCCCGAACGAGTGATCAGGCGAAGTTCGTTGCGAGTCCACAGCTTCTTGTAATGAAGGTAGGCGGCGGCGCACCGAGTACCATTCCCTGACAGTCCGGCTTCACTGCCATCCGGATTAAAGATGCGCACGCGAAAGTCAGCGGCTTCGTCGTTCTCCCGGCTGATGACGGAAATTCCATCCGCGCCCGCACCGTAATGCCGGTTGCAAATCTTCCTCGCAAACTCTCCCAGGTCTGCCAAGCCAGCGAGCTCGTCGTACTCGATAACGATGTAATCATTGCCAAAGCCGTGAAACTTAATGAAACAAGGCGCCATCTTTTCTAATCAGGATCTACCTGAAAACGATGCCAACAATACCGTAATCGGGTCAATGCATAGCGATCGCACGTCAGTATCGACCGGATAGTTGTTGACCATGATGGAAAAGACCAGGTTTTCGCCGCCGGCTGTCGTTACATATCCCGCCAGACTCGAGGCTGAACTGAGCGATCCGGTCTTGGCGCGAACGTTGTTCTCTGCCGGGGTTCCCCTCATCCGGTTCCTGAGCGTGCCATCGCGGCCGGCGATCGGCAAGGCTTCGCGAAAGACCTCCGCGTACCGATGCCGACCCATGTAAGCGAGCAACTGAACCGACGCCTCGGCCGTAATCATGTCGTTACGCGAAAGGCCTGAACCATCAGTCAGAGCCAATCCACTCGTATTTACGCCGGCTTCCTTCAAAAAAGTCTTAAGAACATCTAGTCCCGCCTCCTCACTGGTGCGTGGGGTGCGAGCGCTGCCCGACGGGTCAGGTGATGCGGGAACAACTTTTCCGAGTGTGCGAAGAATCAACTCAGTGTAGAGATTCTGGCTGGGCTTCAGCGTTTGGGCCGCAATCAAGCTAAGCGGAGGCGACTGCATTCTGGCGATTTCGATCGAGCCGTCGGATCTTGAGGTGTTCGGTCCATTAGCGTATGGGGGAGCCGGCAGGGTTCGCGACTTTCCTGTAAATATGATTCCGCGCTGGGCCAAGGATGAACGAAGCAGGTAAACAAACAAAAGGCCCGGATGGGAAATACCGACTCCGGCCGCATAACCCCGGTCATCGAGCGGAACTGATCCCTGAATTTCAAGTACGTCGCCGCCGAGGCGGCGATGCAACGCGAGCTCTCGCTTACTACCCCTGGCTCCAGTTACCACCCGATTGACAATTGTTAATAGCGGGTCGGGTGGACCGGTCGTGATCACTGCAGCGGCGCCGACTGCGGAGCCTGGCCTGACAAACAAATCCAGCGCGTTGTCGTTGGCCGAAAGCGCGGTGACTTCCGCCCCATACCACCACTGCAAATCCTCCCAGTTCCACCCCGAACCATACCGCGGGCCGACAAAGTAGGTTTCATCGCCGACGAGGTCCCCCTCCACTCGCTTTACTCCCGCGGCGCCGATTTGCGAGGCGAGTTCATTAATCCCTTTGAAGTAGTCGCCGCCGTTGAAGCGAGCGGCAATTGAAGGATCGCCACGACCATAGATCGTCAGATCACCGCGCAGTGTGCCAGCCGCGTCAGGACGCGCCGCAGCATAGACTGACGTCACGAATCGATAATCGGGCGATAGGCGATCCAACGCTGCGGCGACAGTATAGAGCTTCATATTCGACGCTGGCCGCAGCAACTTGCTCCCATTTTCTTCGAACAGAACCCTTCCGGTCTCCAGCGAAGTTACTTTGATTCCCACCATCGCGGGCGCTAATTCCGGCCTTTCCAACACCTCCGCGATTCGTGCCTGCAAATCCGTAATTGTTTTTGGGGGGTTAGCAACTCGCAGCGGTTGATTCGGCGCAGGCGCCTCAACTTCGTTTGCTACCGGAGTGGGACGCGAACTCGGAGTCGGTGACGGAGCCGGTGTGGAGGATTGATCAGGCGCCACCACTCTTCGGTCGCGCTGCGGCTGCTGCTGACTGGCAACAGGTATTGTGGCAGCACTGATAGCCGCGGCCAGGAGTAGACTTATTAACTTCGATTTACAGGTCTGACTTATCATAGTTTAGAAAGTGGTTGATTAGTGTTGTCGGGGAGAAGATTGTCCCTGTTGGGCTCCCTGCATCAGCCGAAGCCCGGACATCAATTCCTGGAACCGTGGGTGATCGCGAAGAGCGCTCCAGTTAGGATCATTCTCAAAACACGGGCGGTTCTCGTTGCCCAGAGCGATGGATCGTGCGAGCCATTCGAAGGCTTCATCGCGCATGTCTTCAAGCGCATAGACCGAGGCAACAGAATATGCGATGTCCGGATCCACGTCTGCATTTCTAATCACCGCGTCAGTTAGTTGCGAGCGTGCCTCTTCATGTTTGCCCTGGGCGCTCAAAAACATCGCCAGGAAAGGCCGCACCCCGTGCATGTTTGGACGCCGGCTGATTACCTGCTGCATCAGCTCCGCGGCCGCATCCGTCTGCCCTGTGTAGTACAACGCCAGCGCCCTGAACGTCCCAACGAGTGGATTGTCAGGTTCGCCGGCGTTATCGAGTTGTCGCATAGTCTCATCGAAGTGACCCATATACATATGAACGATGGCCCGATTATAACTCGCAACTACGTGGGCCGCCGGATCTAGCCGCACCAGCCTGTCGTAGCTGCGCAGGGCACGTCCGTACTCCCCATCTAACCGGTGCAACGTGGCTTTGACAAAGTGCACGACTGCTTCATCCGGCGCCTCCCTACGAGCGCGCGCGACTTCTTCGCGCGCCTTTTGCTTCTGTCCACGCCACAGGTAGACAAAGACCATCAGCATTCGCGCCTCGATCAACTGCGGATCAATTGCCAACGCCTTACCGAAAGCCACCTCCGCCCGTTCAAAGTCTTCCGCGCCACCCAGACCCTTGAAAACCCGGTTGACGTAAGAAGCGCCCAGACCATCGTGCGCGAGGGCGAAATTCGGATCCAGATCGCTGGCGCGCTGGAAGTGTTCTATAGCAGCGCTGCAGTCTTCCGGCGCGACTGTGCGAAAGATGAAGCGGGCAAAAAGATCTCGCCCGCGCAAATATTGCTCATATGCGGCGGCGTTCTGAGTGGAGGGTTTCGCCATGCCGGCCTGCTCGGCGTGGCTGAGCTCGAGACGCAATCCCTCAACAATGCGTTGAGCGATCGTGTCCTGGACGGCGATGATGTCGGCCGCGGACGTGTCAATTCGATCGCTCCAGAGAATTTCACCAGAGGCAACGTCCAGAAGTTGCGCCGTCACGCGAAACCGTTCGCCGGCATGCATGAAACCCGCAGCGAGAACAGCGCTGACATTCAGCTCCCGGCCGACGTCTCGCGGATCGATTTGCCGGCCCTGGTACCTGGAAATGACCGATGAAGGGCGTACGACGAGCGAGCGCAGACGCGCCAGCTCAGTGATTACCGCGTCGGCTAGAGAGAACTCGTAAAAGCTCGAGGCCGCATCGTTGCCCAGGTTTCGGAAAGGAAGGATCGCAATACTCTGCTTATCCTGATCGGTCTGAGTTGTGGATGGCGTCTCGTGAACGCCTTGCCTGGTTGGCGTGATCAGAGTTGGAGCTGTAGTTGGACCTTCCGGCCGGGCGATCGATTTCAGCCAGCGCACCGCTCTGGAGACAGGACTCGTCCCTCCCAAAAATCTCGGTGGTTCAGGACCGACGCTGACATATGGGTGTCCGGTCGATTCGGATAACGAAACCTCCTGTAACACTTTCCGCAAGTCTTCGCGCATTTCTTCCATCTTCTGGTACCGATCGCGAGGCTCCTTTTCCATAGCCCGATCGAGTATCTGTTGGACCCGCGGAGGAATGACTTCGCTTCTCATTTCGGCAACTGGTTTCGGCGTATCATGCAATACTGCATGACGAACATCGATGGTCGTCTTACCACGGAAGGGCCAGGTGCCGGTCAACATCTCGTAAAGCAGGACGCCAGCAGAGAAGATGTCGGCTCTCTTATCGACGCGCTCGCCGCGTGCCTGCTCGGGCGCAGCGTATGTCGCCGTTCCGTAAGGTACACCGACTTCTGTAAGCTCCGTGCGGTGGATACCGCCAGCGGCCGCCTCACTGTCATCAAATAACTTCGCCAGGCCAAAATCCAGAATCTTGACCTGACCTGTGGGCGACACCATGACATTGTGGGACTTGATATCGCGATGAATTATGCCGCGAGCGTGAGCTGCCGCCAGAGCATCTGCCACCTGAATGGCAATTAGCAGCGCGCTCTTCAGTTCCAGCGGATGCCCGCCCACCAACTGTCGGACATTGCGCCCTTCGATATGTTGCATGGTGATGAAGTGCACGCCTTCGACTTCATCGAGATCGAAAATGGTACAGATGTTTGGGTGATCGAGAGAAGACGCCAGGCGTGCTTCACGTTCGAAGCGTTTCAGATTTGCCTCCCTGGCAGTCAGTTCGGGAGGCAGGACCTTGATCACAACTGTGCGTCCAAGCTTGGTGTCGGTGGCTTTGTAGACTGTGCCCTGCCCGCCGGCCCCCAGCTTTTCCAGAATGAGATAGTTGCTTAGGTTCTTGCCGATCATGTCAACGACGACATTATCTCCTCAGAGCTTGCCGTGGCAGTTCCCACTTTCCCGACGACGATGCCGGCAGCGTGATTTGCGAGGTTGGCAGCTTCCCGCATCGATGCTCCGGCTGCCATGGCTGCGGCAAGCGTGGCTATCACCGTATCTCCGGCGCCGGTCACATCATAGACCTCGCGTGCGGCTGTTTCGACATAAACGGGGTCGCCGGTACCCTCCACCAATATCATGCCACCTGGCCCACGAGTAATTAGAACTGCATCACAATTCAGCTTTTCTCGCAGGAGCTGAGCCGCTCGATGCAACCCCAAATCCGAATCTTCTTCGAGATTAGTCATCCGCAAAGCCTCGTGATGATTTGGCGTGACCAGCGTAGCCGGTCGGTAGGATCCGAGATTGCGGATTTTCGGATCAATTAGCACTGGAATGCGGTCATAAGCCAGGGGAAGCACCTCAGCGAGAATGCGATGAGTCACTACTCCTTTGTCGTAATCCGATACCACAAATGCGTCCGCGTCCCGAATCACGTCTTTTAGGATGCCGATAAGCCGATCCTCAGTCCGCCCATTAACCGGAGTGCGTAGCTCCCGATCGGCGCGGACAACAAGTTGGCTGTGCGCGATGATGCGAGTTTTTACGGTTGAAGGTCGGCTTTCGTCTACGACGATGATCTCATCTGATTGCAACGGACTAGCGTCGCGCAAACTCACTCGCAATCGTTCGCCTGCGGCATCGTTCCCCACCACGCCTATGACGCAAGCCTGAGCCTCCAGCGCCACCAGGTTCGCCAGCACATTTCCCGCGCCTCCGAGATGAACTGATTCGCGGCGAATTTCCACTACCGGCACCGGCGCTTCAGGGGAAATGCGCGTCACATCTCCCCAGACAAACTCATCCAACATGAGGTCGCCGAGGACAACGATCTTCCGATTGCGGATCGATTCGAGGATTCCGCTGGCATCGTGTCTGCTTAGTTTCACGTTAGGTCCGGACGCTGGCGGCAAGATATTCGGTTTCTCTTAGTACCCGATCAACAGAGCCAAGTACTCGCTCCACCGGAACTCGCTTAATACACTCCGGCTCTGCAAACTTTTCGCAGAAATAACCATGACATGGTTGACACTCCAACTCCTCGACCACGACCTCTGCGGGAGCCTTGGCCCAGGGCCGCCAGTGTGCGGTATTGGATGAACCGAAGACGACGACCGAAGGAGTACCAACTGCCGCGGCCATATGCGCGATGCCACTATCGTTGCCCACAAATAAGCGTGCCTGAGACAGAAGCGCCGTGACCTCCGGTAACGAGAGATCGGTAAACGCCACGACCGGCGAGGTCGCGTGCTGCTTCAAATTGTCGGCAACATGCGCTTCGGTTGACGCTGTTATCGCAACGATAGCCAAACCGCGAGACGCCAGGCTTTCCGCTACCCGCGCAAATCTCTCAGTCGCCCATTGCTTGGTATCGAATGCGGCCGCGGGATGAATCACGGCGAGAGGCGTTCTGGTTTCGTCTATACCGGCAGCATGCAGCCGAGACGCGATACTCTCCGCAGCCTTGTGAGTGACCGCCAATTGTGTCGCCGGGCGATCCGTTACCGGCACCCCCGTCCAACCGAGCAGCGCGAGTTGTTGTTCGACAGAGTGTGTCTTATCTCGTCCCCAAAGTAACGACGACGACGGCGCAAGATGATTGTGCAAACGCCCGTATTGATAACTTGAATAGCCGACCCGGTGTCTGGCGCCCGAGGCCCGGGTTAGCAGCGTGGCCGTGGTCCCGCCGTGCAGATTGTAGGCGACGTCGTAGTGCGACGCACGTATGTGTCGCGCGACCCCGGCGCGCGCTGCCGTGCCCCCGCGTTTCAGAGTGATGATGTTATCGACGTATTCAAACCCTTCGAGCACAGGCGCGACCCAATCTTCCAGAAGAATGTCAACCCGAGCATGCGGCAGAAACCGTTTTAGGGCGTATAGAGATGGCGTGGTCAAGACCGCGTCGCCGATTGAGCGAAGCCGCACAACCAGAACACTGCGCACACTTTGCCAGTCCCAGCGCGCGGTCCCAAGCGGCTGAGCTGATTCTTCAGTGCGCAAAGTACGCATCGCCACGGCGCGCATTTGTGGGGACGCCTCAACTATTTCGCGCAAACTCTTCATTTCAACTCAGGCTGCTCGTCTTCTATCGTAGCTTCGTCAATAAGCATCACCGGGATATCGTCGCGGATGGGATAGATTCGCTTACACTCGACGCATTTCAGAGCGCTGCCATCCGGTTTCAATTCCACTTTCGCCTTGCATGCGGGACAGGCGAGTATCTCCAACAAATCTTGATTGATCGCCATGACAGGATCTCTCCAGTGGCTCAGGAATTAGCTATGCACAGGCGTGCTGAAAGAAGCTTCTTAAGAGGGGTCAAGCTTATCACAGAGGGCAGTAAACAGTGGACCGTGGACGGATTGCCAATTGCCAATTTACGATCTGCAACGATCGTTGTTGAGATGGCCAATATGCCGCTCGCCGATCGCAAAATCGGCAATTGGTAATCAACAATTGGAAATCTGTCCCCTGCCTTCTGCTAAACTGCCTCACATGTCCCTCGAATTCGCTGTCCAGTACCCGTGCGTGCTACGAGCGCGTTACTCCGAGAAGCACCTTCGCGAGTGGGGGCGCTTGAGTAACCTGCATACGCTCCTCACCACGGGCGACACCAGTGCTCCTTCAGATGACAAGCTCCGCTGGGTGGAGAATACCAGTTCGGAAGTGGAGTTAATGCAGGCGGAAACTGTCGTATGCCCAAACTGCCCCTCATGTTTACCATTTGCAGCGGCCGGCGAAGGCGAGGCAGTAGGATGCCTGGGCCGGATCACCTATCCCATCGAAGCGCAGTTTGAGAAGTTTTTGGCCGATCGGGTGCAACTATGTGCCGATACCCTGGACAAGGAGGACCAACCCCGGCTGCTTCATATACTCGTGGATCCTGAATCGCCGTTTGATGGCGAAGCAACCAAGGAGCTGCGTCGAGTGACGACCCGCGAAGGTCTGCGTTTTTATGAACTTCGGTTGCCCATTCGTTTGACCAGGGACGCTGTTGGAATTACGACAGACAACGTTTTCGATCTGCTGGCCGGATTTCGTTCCGATGACAACGAGCAAACGACCTACACTCGCGAACTTCCTTTTGTAGCAACGGCGGATTACTACGACTTCCTCGACCTAATACTGCGTATTGACATAAACCAATCGGAGATCACCAGGCTCACGACGCGAAGCAAAAACTACTTGCAGTTCATTCGCCTGCTGTCGGCTATTGAAAGGGCAGAAGCGCTGACGACGCGAGTGCTGGTAGATTAGTTTCCGCCTTCGACTGCGGATTCATCCAATTGACGCAACGTGTCGAGGAGGAGATTAGTGTTACTCAGCGCCGTAATGGTGACAGGAAAGACTCCCGATGACTTTTGAAATTCAAAACTGCCGTTGGTTATCTCCACAATACGACGGAATCCCGCCTCGCCTTTTGCTCCGGCTGACTCCGCATCAACAATTCGTCCCTCGTTAAAGAACACGCGACCGGTTTGTGAATCATTCGTTAGTACCAACTCGCCCGTCAACTTCGCGTTCTCCAGCACCTGCACGGCATCAAAGACGCTGATGAATGCTAGGTCACCGGCGAGCGTGGCGTAACTTCGCCCCGCCGCCGACTCAGTTGGAGTTGCGACGGGGTTAAGATCCGGACGTCGAGCCCGCCGAATGGCCTCCAGCCCACCCGCAATGTTTATGCGCGGATCGAGATGTTTGGCCTCCAGCAGACGTTCGTGGGCCGTGTTGAAGTCTTCTCGTTCAATGTAGATGCTCGCTAAACCCAGACACTGGCGCGCAGCCTCTTCTGTGTGCTTTGACGCGATTGAGATTTCTCGCAGTCTTTCGCGAAGTGGAAGCGAGCGCGGGTTGCGCTCAAGTGCAGTGCGGAGCCGTTCAATAGCTTTGTCAGGCGATTTGTACTTAATGAACAACTCGGCATCGAGGATGGCCGTGTCGACGTCACTTACGTGCTCCGATTCTGATTGAGAGTTGACCATAGGTTGGTTCGGGAGTTGGGTCGAGCCCACGGGTACTTCTGGGGCCCCCCGAGTCTGGCGGAGTTTATCACAGGAATTTAGACCGGTTCCGTCAATCCATTTGGAATCCGGTGGGTCACGATATCGTATGTCTGAAAAGTCCTGCGGAGAAGCGGGCAACCGTCAAGTTCAGGCGCCCATCTTTGGCTTCAGCGGCAGGGATGCTCTTACACGTAAAAAAGGGCAGTAGAACAGAAAATTTATTACGCGTCAGCTCTCCCAATCTGGGTACCCGCCAGGCTAATGAGGGCCACCAACCTGGTTGATCTGTGGTGGCACGCAAGCTGCCAAGGTAAGTGTTGGCGGAATTTATTGTGAAAGAGCCTAAAACCCTTAAAACCAAATTCGCGCCGATCTCGTATGGTTGATTAAGTAGTTTTGATTGGAAGGTGGCTGAAATGGCTAGATGGATGACCAGAAGAATTCAACGCTCGCGCGCACGCTGTCAAAAGGTGATTGCTCCGAAAAGCAAATGCCCAGAACCTCAAGTGTCCGGAAGAGAGACTGATCGAACGGAAATTTCCGCTGCGGCGTCCACCGAAAGACGCTGAGAACCTCAACTGTAATCCCTGTCCCCGAGAGGTTCAATTCGACCCCTCACCAATTTCAAACCAGCTTAAAAGTCTACCCTTATCCCCAGCCGAATCTTGCGCGGACGAAGTGTGCGTGAAGTTACTAGAAAAGAATCCAGAAATGCCTTTCGTTGTTCTGCGGTCGCCGTGGGAGCAAGCGCGTTGAAGTTGATAAACTCCGCGCCAAAGCTGTACACGGTTTTGTTGAGAACATTGTCAAACTCGATTAACGGGCGGAGTCTGATTCTCTCACTGAAGCGGAACTCGCGGGTTATATTGAGGTCGAAGAGAAACAACCCGGGTCCGCGACCCGCGTTGCGGGGAAGATTTCCCGATTGACCAATCGTTGGCAAGGCAAACAGATCAAGGATAGTCGGATCGATTGGGTCGTTTGGTCCTCGCCAACGTAACAGTTCTGTGTTGCCCGTAAAGTTTGGCCGATCGTTTCCCACGTCGTCAAGATTGCGATCCACGCCACCGATGGAGATGTTAAAAGGCGCGCCCGAGGCGATGCGCAGGATTGGGGACAACCTGAGCTTCCCCAGCAAGGAAGGCAGGTCGAACGTCCCCGAGAAGACAAACCGATGTTTCCTATCCAGCAGACTGCGGGCTCGTTCGCGTCGGAAGTCTCCCGGTCTAAGCGCATCCGAAGTGTTGACGACGCCATCATCGACAAGACTTGCGATCGTGTAGGCGGCTCGAAAAGAGAAGCCGAGGCTTTTGCGGCTCTGGTTGAAACCCTTACGCAGCTCAAGCGTGAGGCCCTGATAGAAACTGTTGCCGGCAGCAATCAGTTGTTGAACCTCGGCTCGCGTAGCATCCGGCCGCAAGCCATTTAGAGCCGCGAGTGCAACTTCCACAGAAGTTGATGAGGTAAAACTGTTGAGATTTACCAACGAGATGGGAATGCCAAACTCAGTTCTCCGGCCCACAGAATTCGGGTTAGCGCTGTCTGATGACACGAATACAAATCGTATTAGCTCGCCCGCGGTCGAGGCGTTGTAGAGGGGGCGATCTCCTGCCGGGGCGCTCCGGAAATTGGGAAAGTCTCTCGAAGCGAGATACTCCGAGAAATTGTTGAAACCAGCAGGAAGCACCGGAGCGTTCGCATTGAATTCGCGCCAGAGATGGATACCTCTATTGAGCGTGTAGTTTGCCTCAAACACTACACCGCTTCCGAGGCCGCGTTCGACGCCGAAATTTGCCTGATAGCTCTCCGGTATCCGCAAACCAGGATCAAGCCGTCGCGAGAATTCCGTATTGAGTTCACCAAACTGCGCTACGAGTGGCGAGTCCACTGTTAGTGTTCGCGGAAAATGGAGACTGGTGGCAATGAACGCGCGACGTTGCGCGGTACTCATGAGTTTTCCAGTATCAGCATCGCGTAACGAATTGGTGTCGAAGAAAAGCCGGCGACTACCCAGCGTGAAATCATCAATAGTTCGAAGCAGGGCCCGATTGTAGAAGAGGCCTGCGCCGAACCGGATGACCGTCTTACCCGAATTAAATGGATCGTAGGCAACCGAAAAGCGTGGGGCAATGTTATTGCGATCTTGAATTATGGATTCATGCTCGTAGCGCAGACCATAGCTCACCACCACATTAGGAGAGAGTTGCCATTCGTCCTGGCCGAAAAAACTTACGTAGGTGTTTTGCTGGGTTGACTCCGTTAGAAAGTTCTGCCTGAAGCGACTGGGTGTGCCTGCTAAAAAGTCTCCGGCGCTGGCGAAGCTAAAAGTTCCTGACACATCCGAAAGATCGATGAAGGTGGAGCGAATTCGCTGACCATCCATGCCAAACTTCAGTGAATGTGTTCCTTTGGTGTACAGGAGATTTTCTTGTATCTGAAAGCGGTCTTCCTGCCGATCGCTGCCACCGGTGGTCGAAGAACCTGCCACCAGGGTGCCGGAGCGTCTGGCCGGATCGCCTGCTATCAAAGGATCGTTGATGGTTATGAGGACAACCGGGTTTATGCCACCACCCGCTTTCGTTCCCGGCGCTAGTCGCGAGAACTGGGCTCGAATTTGATTGACGCTGTTCGCGGACAAAACGTAATTGTCCGAATAGGAAATAGCGTCGGAGTTTCGCCTCTTTGCCTGAAGCGCTCCCTCAAGGCGATTGCCGCCTCCAAATTGTCGTAGGTTCGCCGAACGCCCCAGTTGATATCGCAGGGCGCCGTTGTGAGACTCGCTAAACTTGTGATCGATTCGAGTTGTGACGGTATGGTTCGTGTTGGGTGTGCTAATGGATGAGATGAACGGAGCAATCTCGGCGCTGGAAGCCGGAGCGCTTGCATCTTCGAGGCGGCGACTCTGCAAAAGCGTCGGAGACGGCAGCGGAAACTGCGGGTTCTGCTGAACTGGCACGAGCGTATCGGTCAACGCGCTATCGAGAGCTTTATTGAACTCATAAGAACTGAAGAAGAACGTCGATCTTTGGTTTTTGCGCCCGGGAAGAATGACGGGACCACTTAAAGTAAAACCGGGCGTGTGTTCCTGCAACGGTAGTCTCTTGAGTCCAAGCGAATTGTTTCTAAATGTATTCGCATCTAAGGACTCATCTTTAAAAAAGTAAAAAGCCCGCCCCCGAAACGTTTGGCCGCCACCCCGGGTGCGAACATTGATTCGCCCGCCTGAAGCTCGTCCGTATTCGGAGGAGAATTGATTTGTTATCACCTGAACTTCCTCAACTGCTTCAAGTGACGGCTGGAATCGCTCTCGGGCTGCGCGATCGTCGTTGTTATCAAGACCATCGATGGTCAGGTTATTGGAGTATGCGGGCCCGCCGGAGATCGCAAATGTGCCCGCTTCTTCGGGTGCGCTGGCTGGAGTTCTGTCTCTGTCCTCTGCCAGATCGCGCGTTGACAATGGCTCCTCAGTCACACCGCCCAGGGTGAAAATCAAATCAAGCGGCGAACGCGTAGCGACCGGAAGAGACTCGATCTCGCGGGTAGTAACCGTTCCGCCGACGACTGTGCGCGTGGTGTCCACAGGTTTGGACTCCGGCGAAGTAACGATCACTGGATCAACGATCACGCCCTGCGCAAAAAGCATGATCTCGATTTGAAGGGTTTGACCGGATAAGACCGCGATGGCCTCTCCATCATGCGCAGCGAAGCCCTCCGCTTCCACGCGCAACACATAGGTGCCGGCCTCGAGCTGAAGGATCCGATAACGTCCGTCAGTATCCGCCGCGGCAGTTCGTCTCGAGCCCGTTTTTGTGAGAACGGCAGTTACCGCGGCTCCTGAAATAGCGGCGCCATTCTGATCGATAACCCGACCACTAATGATCACGTTGTCGAGATTCTGCGCCACAGTGCGTTCAACCGCGTCAGAGCAACAAACGATCAGGCAGAAAGTGAAGTGAAGGCTGATACGATACGAGAATTGTAGGGTCGTGAGGTTCATGTGAGGTCTCCTGCGATGGACGAGTCAATCCCGCGAGAGGCTTCCGCGCCTGCATCCGCAATTTAGAAATCAACTTAAGTTTGACTTCGTAAAAGGTTCCTGGAAATTGCCAGGGAAGAGCGTGAGGGAAGCCAAACTCGCTCGATGTTTAGGCGGGCCGAACTCTATCACGGCAGAGAAACGGGAAACAAGCTTTAAGTTGCTTGAAATCACTGTTGATCAAACTACCCGCGTGAAGCGCCACGCCGCCGCAGCGATGCGGCGCGCGTGAAAGGCACTAACGCGTCAGTACTTCCTTCGGGCGGAGGCTCGGTAAAGTTGCTGAACTCCGCGGCGTGGGACTGTAGATACTGAAAGAAGCGCTCGAACTCCTGCTGCATCGCACCCATTTTCTCGCGCATGTTGAGGATGATTTCCACCCCCGCAAGATTTACACCAAGATCCCGCGTCAATGAGAGGATAAGCTCGAGGCGCTCTAGATCGGGATCAGTGTAAAGGCGAGTGTTGCCTTCAGAGCGTGAGGGTTTCAATAAACCTTCGCGTTCATACATGCGCAGCGTTTGCGGATGAAGGCCATACTGGTCGGCGACTGCGCTGATCGTGTATGTCTTAGCCTTGCGCTTCATGTTATATCCGATTTCCTATTGTCGATTGCCAATTTGCGATCCGTCGATGTCTTAAGCAAGTCTTTGCTGGTTCGGAATATTGCCAAATAGATATCCAACAATTTGGCAATCGGCAATTGGCAATGTTATTCCAATCCCATCTCCACGCGGGGGTTCTCCGAGTTCATTTTCGAGTACTGCCGCAAAAGCTCTTTCGTCTCTTCAGAGATCACCTTCGGCAGCGTCACCTGCACTTCCACAAACTGATCCCCGCGAGCTCCCGGTTTGCGCAAAGAGGGCGCGCCCCGCTGACGTAGTCGAAACTTTTGGCCCGACTGCGTCCCGGGCGGAATTCGCAATTGCGCCTTGCCCTCTACCGTAGGTACTTCGATCTTTGAGCCGAGCGCCGCCTCTGGAACCGTAATGGGCACGGTTACATAAATATTGTCACCCTTACGAGTAAAGTGTTTATGCGCTCCGACATTCGTGCTGATGTGCAAGTCACCTGGAGGAGCACCCAGACGGCCCGCTTCACCCTTGGCTGGAATCCTGACGCGGGAACCTGTTTCGACTCCCGCGGGGATTCGCACTTTAACGGTTTCCGTCTTCGGCAGTGTGCCCTTACCTTTGCAGAGTGAGCATGGCGATCTCCGCCGGCCCGTACCTTCACAATCTGAACACTCCTGCGCAAAACGCAGCCGGCCACCTGCCCTCTGCACCTCGCCCGAGCCCTTGCAGGTCGAACAGATCACTACTGGACCACCGATATCGCCAGCCCCATTGCATCGTGAACATTGTTCGGAACGGTTCACCGTGATGTTCGTAGTGAGGCCATTAATGGATTCTTCAAACGAAAGCGCAAGAGGCATTTCTATGTCGGCGCCACGCTTTGGCTGTGGCCGCGGAGCCTCGCGCTCCCTGGTAGCACCCCCGCCAAACAGATCCGAGAAAATATCCTTGAAACTGGTGCCGCTACCGGAACCTGTTGACGTCCCCCAATCAAAGCCAGTGAAATCGAACCCTGGCGCGCCAGTCCGCCCGGTACTGGGTCCCGCCCCGCGCGCGGCTGCATCCGCCAGGTTATCGGAGTACTGACCAAAACGATCGTAGATCGAGCGCTTCTTCGGATCTGACAACACGTCGTGAGCTTCAGTGGTCAGCTTGAAACGCTCTTCTGATGCCTTGTCCCCCGGATTAACGTCAGGATGATACTTGCGCGCGAGTCTGCGATAAGCCTTCTTGATCTCCTCAGGCTTAGCGTCCCTCTTTACACCCAGCACTTCGTAGTAATCCTGTTTAGCCATCTGACATAATCTGACATTTATGATTTTGGATTTGGATTTTTGATTGAAAAGGCGGAAAGACTCATCATCTCCCGCCCTTGTCAATCTCAAATAAATCTAAAACCCTTACTTGTTTTCGTCCACGTCGACGTATTCAGCGTCAATGACATTGTCGTCGCCGCCTCCTCCGGAACCCGAGGCGCCGGCGGCCGATGCCTGGTCGCCCGCTGCTTCGCCGCCCGCTTCCGGAGTTGGGGCCTGCTGGTAGAGTGCCTCAGCTAGTTTGTGGGACGCGGCCTGCAGTTTGTTGAAGGCATCGTTGAGTTTTTCGGTCCCACCCTCTTGTAGCGCGGTCTTTGCCTCGGCAATGGCCGCTTCCACTTCTGCTGCCACTGCGCCGACTTTCTCACGATTGTCATTTACCGTCTTCTCCATCTGATACGTAAGGCCGTCCAGACGGTTGCGCGCTTCGATCTCTTCCCGCTTTTTAGCGTCGTCCGCTGCATGAGACTCCGCATCGCGCATCATCTTGTCGATTTCGTCCTTCGCCAGGCCAGACGATGCGGTGATGGTTATCTTCTGCTCGCGGCCCGTACCCATATCCTTCGCTGAGACGTTAACGATCCCGTTTGCATCGATGTCAAAGGTAACCTCTACTTGCGGCATTCCCCGAGGTGCCGGGGGAATGCCGACCAGGTGAAACTTGCCCAGAGTGCGGTTGTCTGCAGCCATTTGCCGCTCACCCTGTAGCACGTGAACCTCGACTGACGTCTGGTTGTCCGAGGCCGTGGAGAAGATCTCTGACTTCCGTGTGGGGATGGTAGTGTTACGCTCAATCAACTTGGTGAACACACCGCCCAGAGTCTCGATACCCAGGCTCAGAGGCGTCACATCCAGTAGCAGAATGTCTGTCTTTTCTCCGGAAAGCACGCCCGCCTGAACTGCCGCGCCGATGGCCACGACCTCGTCAGGATTAACGCTCTTGTTAGGCTCTTTGCCGAAAACATCTCGCACCAACTGCTGAACTTTGGGAATACGCGTCGATCCCCCTACCAACACTACTTCATCAATTTTCTTAGAGTCTAGTCCAGCATCCTTCAATGCTTGTTCCACCGGTGGACGTAGGCGTTGGAGGATTGGATCGGCCAACTGTTCAAACTTGGACCGTGTAAGTTTCATCGCCAGGTGCTTGGGACCAGACTGATCCGCGGTAACGAAGGGAAGATTAATCTCAGTTTCCATTGTGCTGGAAAGTTCGATTTTCGCCTTCTCCGCAGCTTCCTTAAGTCGCTGCAAAGCCATCTTGTCAGTGGAAACGTCAATTCCCTGATCACGCTTAAACTCTTCGATAATCCATTCGATTAGGCGTTCGTCGATGTCGTCGCCCCCCAGGTGGGTGTCGCCGTTTGTAGATTTAACTTCGACGACGCCTTCGCCGACTTCGAGTATCGAGATGTCAAATGTGCCACCGCCAAAATCAAAGACCGCGATGGTTTCGTCTTTCTTTTTGTCCAAACCGTAAGCAAGAGCGGCGGCCGTGGGTTCGTTGACGATGCGCATTACTTCCAGGCCGGCGATCTTGCCGGCATCCTTTGTGGCCTGACGCTGCGAATCATTGAAATAGGCAGGGACGGTAATCACCGCTTTGTCGATTTTCTGGCCCAGATAATCCTCGGCCGATTGCTTCATCTTCTGCAAGATGATCGCTGAGATTTCCGGTGGGCTCCATTCCTTGCCGCCGGCCGCGATGCGCACGTCACCGGTGCCGCCTTGAACTTTATAAGGCACCTGCTTGATCTCTTCCGTCACTTCGTTATAGCGACGACCCATGAATCGCTTGATTGAATAGACCGTATTCTCGGGATTTGTAACCGCTTGCCGCTTGGCGACCTGGCCAACCAACCGACTTCCGTCCTTGGTAAAAGCCACTACCGAAGGGGTCGTGCGGCCTCCCTCCGAGTTGGTGATGACAGTTGGTTCTCCGCCTTCCATAACCGCGACGACAGAGTTAGTCGTCCCCAAATCAATTCCAATAATCTTGTTACTCATCTGGATTTATCTCCCACAAACCAAATTAGCCGCCCTTTAAGTTGATTGGCGGCGACTACCACACCTATCCGTGGAGCTTAAGTCGGCGACCGAGCAAATAGGTTGAACGCCGAGTTAATATAATACCTGAGTGCCTCGCTGTCAACTTTGTTAGTCTGAAACATTGCCTTCCTCGGAAGCTCCAGCCCGGCAGGTGTTAGACATCACAATTTTTGGGGTCGTCAGGCGACGTATTACGGTCTTCGTTTAGTAGTTTAGAGGCAAAAAAGACGTAGTGAGCGCCTGAGAGCAGGGCCAGGGCGAAGACTATTGCGTAGAGCGTGGGGAGGTAGTAGCCAGTGCCGTACGGAACACTTGCGGCAAACATGATTATGGCAATTGCGATTATTTGGACGGTCGTGTTGAGCTTGCCCAGCCAGGAGGGGCGAAATCTGCGAAAGCCGGTCATGATATTAATGGCCGCTGCTCCAACCACAATGAAGACATCCCTGCTAATTACAGCTATGGTCACCCAAAACGGAATGGGTAGGTGGCTCGGGACGGGCTGGGGAAAAACACTTCGCATAGAAAGCACTACAAACGCCGTCACCAGCATTAACTTATCGGCAATCGGGTCAAGGACCGTGCCTAGTTGTGACCTCTGATCAAACCGGCGCGCGAGCAGTCCGTCGAGACCATCTGTTATGCCCGCGACCACAAAGGCAGCCAACGCCAGGAGAAATCGCTGATAAAAAATGAGCGTAACAAATACGGGGATAAGTACCATCCTGAAGATGGTGAGCATATTCGGGACGGTTACGATCCGGGAGGACATTAAGGGTTGGGTGCTTTGGAAATCACCGCGAAATGCCTCATCGGCTACATCGGAGTTCCAGTAGCGAAACCTCGGGCGGACAACCGTATCGTACGGGAAGTACAACGGTGCCAAGACCGCGTGTGACATAAATCTGTGTGTCGCCCTGACTTCCAAGTCCGCGGCGGAGGCGGCGTCTGGGCCTACGCGAGGCACTGCGTTCTGAACGCAGCGTGACCTGTCCCCCATGGGTATGACCGCTTAACACGAGATCCACACCCGCGCGAGCTGCTCGCCGCAAGATAATTGGGTTATGCGCCAGTAGCAGCTTCATCTCGTCATCGAGCGAGCCCGCCAACGCGAGAGGCAGATCTTCTAATCCCACCATCGTGTCATCTACACCTGCCAACCAGAAAGCCTCTCCGCGTTCCTCAAAGCGCATTCCCTGATTAACGAGCACTGTAATCCCTTCCGCGCGAAAGAGGTCCGTAATTAAGTCGGCGTCAGTCCAATGATCATGATTGCCAAGAACGGCAAAAACCCCGCGACGCGCTCTTAGACGGCCAAGCAGTTCGGCACAAGGAGCGGCGAACTGGCGTTCATGGGAAATGTAATCACCGGTCAACGCTATGATATCGGGTTGTAGACGGTTGGCTGCGTCGACAGCTCGCTCGATCTGTTCACGACTGGTAAACGGGCTGTGGTGGACGTCGGATAGATGGACGATGCGAAAACCCTCGAAGGCCTTTGGCAACCGTCGCAGGTAGATCGGCTGGTGCTCAACCGTGAGCATGAAGGGTTCGCTAAAAGCCGAACGCGCGGCCTGGCTAAGATTTAGTGCAAGGGAGCGCAGCGGAGTTCCGACGCTTTTCTTACCAAAAGGCGCGACCCGCCCCGGTTGCTTCTGCCTAATTTGAGTTCGCATGATCAGCCAAAGAGTTTTGCCGCATGAAGGGTCTGCGCCTGCCGGTGACCTGCCCGGAAGATGGAGCGCATTATAGAGGTCGGCTTGTGGAGACGCAAACACTCGAGACCTGTTATTTGGAGCGGTCTGTTACGAAAGTTTTGCGAAACAGTTAATATTGTCCTTGACAGGTCACAGGATGCCTGTATAATTTCGTACAAGACGAGAAGTTCTTTGCATTTTGGTTGGCATTCGGTGCATGAACTGTTCCTGAACCGCGATCTATTTTCCGTACCAACGCGGGGTTTTATCTCGCCGTTTAAACGCACCGCCTATACGACAGGATCGAACAAGCGACGATTCTCGTTCTCTGCCATCGCCACCCTCGTTTACCCGAACCTTCCTGAAAAGTATAGGCCCCGCCCGATCATATGATCGGCGGGGCCTTTTCTTAGCGTCAGACTCGATTTGCAGGCTTCTACGCACCCACTGTCTTTGAGACAGCAGCCAGGGATTCCGGAATATGAGCTTCGCAAGGGCCCGCGGAGCCCTCGGTGCGCAATACAGACAGTCCCGACATTTCTGCAAACAGCTGCTCGTACCGATCGACTATCCGCTCCCAGTCGTAAAACTCCTGCACGCGACGTTGAGCGCGGTGACGATAAGAGTGGACCAAAGAGCCATCGCGCAATACTCGTTGCAATTTCTCTGTCAGATCGTATTCGTCCGCGTAGGTTATTCCAGCGTCGCCAACTGCTTCTATATTCTCCGGTGTCGCCAGGGTCAGTACGCAGTTGCCGTACCCCATTGCTTCCAGCAGGGCCGGGTGCGTGCCTCCGACTTCTGTCGCGTGCACGTAACAATACGAATTCTGTTGCAGGGCCCGATAATCCTGTCCAAAAACAAATCCAGTGAACACGATTCTCTTATCGCCGCGGGCGCGTTCTCTTAAATCCTGGATGTAGTCGTGGGCATAAGGCGCATCGCCGACGATTAGTAGCTTAAAAGCCGTCCTTACCTTTTTGAACGCCTCTATCACCAGGTGAGCATTGTTCTCAGGCTCTAGTCGCGAGACGTAAAGAACGTAACGATTGGGTTCCACTCGCCACCTGCGTACCGTATCCCGGTCGGGCTTTCTTTCCACCTCGGCTCCGTAAGCAATCATCGTCGAGGGAGCACCGTAACGCGCCAGGTAATAATCATGGATAACCTGCGCATCGGTTACGGTGACATTTGGCAGAATAGTCGAAAGACGTTCGGCCAGCAGGTAATAGCGGCGCCCCAGCCAATTCCATTTCTTTCGTTTGTGTTCTAAACCATCGACGTTAATAGCCACGGGCGTTCCAGTGAATCGCAGTATGGAAGCGAAGGGAGCGTTCGCGGCGTTGCAGATCAGTGCAGCATCGAAACGGGATGGTACCGCGTGGAGGGCCGAGAGAAATGCATGTACGACGGTGTCGAAATATTTGTGGCGGATCGTAGGCAGAACTCTCAAATGGACCCCTTGATACTCGAGTTGGCGAGGGGAAACGTAGTGAGCGCGACAGTAAACGGTGACCTCATGTCCGCGAGCCACCAACCGGGTGGACAAGTGCTCGGCAAAGGTTTCAAAACCGCCGTAGCTGGCCGGTATACCCCGGGTTCCAAGGATAGCAATGCGCATAGAGACTAGACGGCCTCACCGACCCCAAGAGAATGCTTTATTTTATGGCACTGCGGATTGTGCCACCGGAGCGTGAGAATGAACATTATCAGCGGCCTGTCTGTAAACTTCAAGAGTTCGCCTCGCCGTTTCACGCCAATCGAAGGTTCGGGCTCGATTCACGCTCTTAATCCGAAGTCTTGAGCGCAAGCTTGAATCATCTACCAACGCTGCTATGGCGGAAGCAATAGCGTCGATGTCAAAGGGATTAACCAGAACGCCCGCATCCCCAACGACCTCAGGCAGACTGGTTCTATCTCCGGTGATAACTGGTGTACCGCATTTCATGGCTTCCAGCGGGGGAAGACCGAAACCTTCGAAGAACGATGGATACACGAAACATAGTGCCCCGGAATAAAGGGGTGGCAAATCTGTCTCCGGAACATAGCCGGTGACAATCACCCCAGGTCCAATTTCCTCGATAGCTTTCAGGGTTTCATGATAAAGCCACGCGCGCTTACCCACCAGCACCAACTTCGGTACGCTACTTTTCGGCCGGGTCCGGCGCAAACGTTCGTAAGCGGATAACAATCGGGCCAGATTCTTACGTGGCTGAATGGATCCCACGGAAAGAATGTAGTCTCCATTTATGCCATAGGTTTGTCGTACCCGTTGAAGTTCATCTTCGTCTTCTATTGGACGAAAGTGAGTTGGCGCGGCGAGGGGAATGGCGGTTACCAGGTCGGGCGCGATCCTGTAGGTCGATATAACATCCTGCCGCGCGTGCTCAGACAGCGTCAGCACTTGCGCGGCTCGCCTTGCTGAGCGCCGAACAGTAAAACGAAGTTGCGCTCGACTCCGCCGATTAAAAGTCTCCGGCAGGTGTTCAAATGATAAGTCATGAATACTAACTACGACGGGACAAGGAGCAAAAGGCGGACTGGTAAACTGAACGTGCAAAACGTCTACCGGGTGACTTCGCAATTCGGCGCTAAGCGTGAGTGGTATGCGGATTAGGGGCGTGTGAGGAAGAGTCGAGCGAACCTTGAAGTTAGGCCACCTGTTGCGAAACCGTGCTACGGCCGCAGCCCTGGTAACGTAAAGAGTGTAATCATTGACAGAATCGACCTCGGCGAGCGCTTCGATCAAATTCGCGGCATAACTCTCATTGCCACCAAGACCGGTGCCAACAGAGTGAGCGTCGATTGCAATACGCAAGTGCCTTCCTGGTTACGTTTAAGAGTCCAACTCTGTTGCTGAGCAAGCTGACCGCGGTGCAGGCGGGTTATTTGTTCTTGCCGGCGACGGTCGCCTGCGCGTTTCCCCCCTGCTGACCCCGAGTGTCGCGCTCCCGAATTCTGGCAGCCTTACCACGCAATCCACGCAAATAATAGAGCTTTGCTCGTCGCACTCGTCCCCTCTTGACGACATCGATGTGATCGATGATGGTGGCATGGAGGGGGAAGATCCTTTCAACACCAACCCCGAAACTAGTCTTGCGGACCGTAATAGTTTCTCTGGCGCCCCCGTGCTTGCGCGCAATGACCACACCTTCAAACGCCTGCAGGCGCTCCTTGGTCTCAGATTCCTTGATGCGAACGTGAACGCGCACCGTATCGCCCGGTTGAAACTCGGGAATATTCTTTCGCAACTGGGTATTTTCTATGTTGTCTAGTCGGTTCATCTCTTCACTCCACTACCTACATTTGCCATCTCAGATTCAGTACTAATCAGAATAGGCCTCAGCCCTGAGAATCTCTCAGCAGATCGGGGCGATTGCGCTCGGTCTTCCTTAAGGCTTCCTGGTGACGCCAGCGGGCAATCTCCGCATGATTACCCTTTAATAAGACATCGGGTACGCGCAGGCCTTCGAATTCCGGGGGCCGCGTATATTGCGGATAATCCAGCAGGCCGTGCGAGAAGGATTCGTATGTTGCTGAAGTCTCGCTGCCCAAAGCGCCTGGTAACAGCCGCACAACTGCGTCAACCACAACGACCGCAGCAGGCTCTCCCCCGGAAAGAACATAGTCACCGATCGATATCTCATCCGTTGCCAACGCGTCGGCAACTCTTTCATCGACGCCTTCATAACGCCCGCATATCAAAACTATTTGCGACGCGTTGGCTGCGAGATCCGCCGCCCGCGACTGGGTAAACACCTGACCCTGAGGCGAAAGTAAAACGACCCGCGTTTCCTTCGGGTAATCTCCCCGCCGTTTGAAACCGGTTAGATCGTTGAGCGCTGCAAAGATGAGATCCGGCTTGAGCACCATCCCATCACCGCCACCGAAAGGACGATCGTCTACGGTGCGATGCTTGTCGGTAGCCCAACGGCGCAGGTCATGCGCTTTAGTCTCAACCAGTCCGGCAACTGACGCGCGGCGCGTGATCCCGTAATCAAAGGCTTCGCGAAAGAAATCCGGGAAGATTGTTAATACATCAAAGCGCAGCATTACGATTCTCGTTAAGCGTCCGCGACTCAACCGGTTTCCGTTAAATCGCAAATCACCGAATCAAAGATCTATAACTCCAGGAGTCCCTGCGGCGGATCGATTCGGATCCTCTTCCGCGCCGTATCAATTTCAATAACAATCGAATGCACCATGGGAATCAGGTGCTCATGGCTCTCGTCACTCTCGACTACCAGTATCTCCACTCCGCCGCCAACTCTCATCACATCGCGGACGTGCCCAACTAGTCTCCCACTGGTGGTTTCGACGACACACTCTTCCAGCTCCCAATCATAAAAGTGACCTTCGGGAAGTTGGACCCGGCTCGACTCAGGAACAGCAAACTCGTATCCCACAAATGCACTGGCGGTTTCAATATTGTCGTAGCCCGCCAGTTTCAATATCACCCTGGTCTGGTGGAACCAATAGTTCTCCAATATGACAACGCTTCGCTTCCCATCAGGAGCAATGGCAATGAACTGAGAAACATCAGCAAACCGCTCGGGAAAGTCCGTTAACAACTCGGCCGCAAGCTCACCTTTGAGGCCCCTGGTTTTCACAGCGCGAGCTACAGCAACAACCGGTTCTGCGCTCTCTGGCAGCTCTTCGCTCATTCCACAATTTCGAGAACGAAGCGGTGTTTTCTCTTTAATCCTACAGCATGAGCCAGGGAGCGTAAGGATCGAATGGTCCGTCCCTGCCTGCCGATCACCTTCCCCATATCTTCAGGGGCCACGCGAATCTCAATCAACGTCGCACCGTTGCGGTCGATCTCTCGAACGTCGACAGCCTCAGTGTCGTCCACCAGCCCCTTAACAATCATCTCAACGGATTCTCGCATTGCTGTCGAATCAGCCTCCAGACGGTCCAAGCTAAGCGCCCCGAAGGGAACTAGGCGGTCGCTGGCTCCGCAGCCGCCTCGTTCTTACTATTTGCTTTGATAAGCCTGCTGACCGTATCAGTCGGTTGCGCACCATTGGCGATCCAATAACGGACCCGATCCATATTCAGATTTATCTCCGCCGGCTCGCGGGTGGGATTGTATGTGCCGACGTTCTCGAGATAAGCCCCATCACGTTTTGACTGCTTCTCCTTCACAACAACTCTGTATGAAGGTCTTTTCTTCGCGCCCGTGCGCATTAATTTAATTGCTAACAAGTACTCACCTCCGTTGTAACTAATCGCCTCAATGCTGTGATAATCCTGGCGCTCGCTTTCCCGCCTATAACCTATCATCGCCGCCTTTTCTTCTTTTTCTTCTTCAGCTTTTTTCTCGACGGGCCAGCCGGTAGTGCGGGCAGTCCGGCTTCATCACCATTCCCACCGATTCCGGCAAGATCAGGCATTCCCGCCATACCCGCTACGCGCTTCATCATCTTGCCCTTTAAACCGCCCCCAAAACCGCCTCCACCGAACAATCCGGAACCGGAAAGCTGGCGCATCATCTGGCGCATCTCGGTGTACTGCTTGATCAGCTGATTCACTTCCGCAACCGAGGTTCCGGACCCGCGCGCGATCCGCCGGCGACGATTGGCATTTAGAATCTTGTGATCCGTGCGCTCCTGCCAAGTCATCGAATCGATAATTGATTCGGTGCGCTTCAACTCCTTTTCCATCAGCTTGGTTTGTTCGTCATCCAGTTGCGGCATACCCATCCCGCCGAGAAGCTGATCGGGCAGCATCTTCATTATCTTTGAGAAAGAGCCGAGTTTCTTTACCTGGCGTAGCTGCGATCGAAAGTCGTCGAGAGTAAACTCATTTTTCTGGAGCTTCTTGAGTTGTTCTTCTGCTTCATCCTGGTCTACCTTCGACTGTACTTCTTCAATCAGTGACAACACATCGCCCATTCCCAGGATGCGTTGAGCAATGCGGTCGGGATAGAAGGGCTCTAGCGCGTCATATTTTTCCCCTACGCCAACAAACTTTACCGGCTGACCAGTCACCTGCTTGATCGAAAGGGCTGCGCCGCCACGAGCGTCACCGTCCATCTTCGTGAGCACGACACCGGTAATGCCAACGCGGCGGTGAAATTCTTCCGCTGACCGGACCGCATCCTGGCCAGTCATGGCATCGGCCACAAACAGTATTTCTACCGGACGTGTTTCGTCCTTGATCCTGACCAACTCATCCATCAACTCTTCATCGATGTGAAGCCGGCCGGCGGTATCAATCAGCAGCGTGTCGAACCCGGTTTGCTGCGCATGCTTGAAACCTTCTCGCACCAGCGTGAGCGGGTCGTTGGTTTCAGATTGTTCAAAGATCTGTTGGCCGGTGGCTTTAGCAATTACCCTTAACTGTTCGCGCGCCGCCGGGCGATAGACGTCAACGGAAAGCAAGAGTGGTTTGCGTTCCTGGTTTTGGGCGAGCCAGCGCGCGATCTTTCCAGTGGAAGTGGTTTTGCCCGAGCCTTGCAGGCCGACAATCATAACCACATTCGGGATCTGCTTCGTAAAGACCAGGCGCGACGACTGGCCGCCAAGCAATTCGACAAGTTCGTCGTAAACAATCTTAACTACTTGTTCAGAAGGCTTGAGCTCCTGCCAGACTTGCTGTCCCTCGGCCTTCTCCTTAACAGAAGCAATAAAGTCTTTCGCAACTTTATAGTTGACGTCGGCTTCCAGGAGCGCCAGCCGGATTTCGCGGAGGGCCGCATCCACATGTTCCTTCGTCAGCACGCCTTCGCCGCGAAGATTCTTTAAAGTACGTTTAAGCTTGTCCGACAGCGACTCAAACATAGAGCATATAGGCGAAGTTCCGCGCTAATGACGGAAACGGAGATGATAACGGCGACCGTAAGTAGTGTCAAGGAATGGGGATCTGCGGTAGTGCTACATTAGTGTGTTGCTTGCTCGGATATGGCTGTTACCTGTGGTCATGAGGTCAGTACCACCACGCGGTAGCGGGTGGGTCGCGTTTCGATAATTCACGCCTCCAGGCGAAAGTCGGCCCACCCGCTGATAGCAAGTGGGTCCGGCCCGCAGTCGCTTATGGGACGCGTGGTAAGTACTGACCTATGACCACGAGAGCAACCCATGCCGAAGCAACACACTAATGGAGCATTACCGGATCTGCGGTAGTGGGCTACTTTGAAAAGCAAAAGGGCGTCACCGCGTCATAAACGGTAACGCCCGCTTTTTGTGCGAACTCCCTTTTGGGTGCACGGTTTCAGCTGATATTCTAGTGGCCGGGGTAGCTCTTATCGCCCACGGCGGGAGTAGCCGTAGCCTCCGCCAAAGAGCAAAAGCAGTACGAGGATAATGATTATTATTGTCGTGGTGCTCATAGGTGGCTATCCTAGCACCGTTCCGCGTTCCTTCCAAGCTGAAAATGTTTTCCATACTTTGTTCGGTATTGAACAGCGTCGAATCGTTAATTGGGATATTGTCTCGTCGTCCAA
>JBGTHZ010000137.1:0-70594 GCA_041745915.1 Pyrinomonadaceae bacterium
CACAAACTACGTATCAATAGGTATCCACCGATAGCGACTATAGCACTGGGAGTCGAGATGCGGAGGCCGGACCCGACGCTACCGCGCTACGGTACTGACTTCATGACACTCCGTTGCGTTTTCACACGGTCTCTACCGCGTGGTGGTACTGACCTCATGACACGCGAGCGCCCCCAGCCGGAAACAAGCAACACACTAATGGAGCACTACCACTTTTTGCGGTGCGCGAAAAACTCGGAAAGAGAGATCGAAGTTGTCATGGACGAGCACCGGCAAACTGCAAAGCTATTCATCATTTCAACGTTAATCTCATTGCCGCGACTTCCGACGTTTGCTATAGTTCAGCGCGTAAGGAATCCCCCTAAACTCTGTTTCGATCTCCTGGATGAGGAACTGAATATGTCTCGGTCTGGGAGTAGTTTCTACTGCGGTGGAAGCGGTAGGATTTGAGGAGAACGTCATGACAAAAAAACCTGGTGAGAGCTTTGAGTACCTAAGCAATAATCCAGATTACGTTCCAAATCCCGAGATTGAAGAGTTTATGGAAGAGGAAATCCTGCGCGCACCGAAAGATCCTGAGCGCCTGGCCCAAAGGCTGCGCAACAATACCGCAGCCTCCCCCAGAGATGCGGGTGGCGATCTCGATGCCTCCTGGGAGGATGTAAATGAGAGCGGTTCAGAAACCGTTGCCGGCGACAACCCTACGCCAGATCAATCAGTCGTGGAAGAAAACGCGCAAGCTATTGGTGTAAGTTTCGAAGACAACGAAGAACTCGAATTCATTGACAAGATCGAGCGACGCGATCGAGAGCGGTTTGAGCTGGATCCGAGATCGAAGACAAGTGATGACATGATCTAAGCGGGGCGAAGAACTTAGAACACCTTCCGGCTGTCAAGCAGGATCGTAACCGGGCCATCATTAACTAGTTCAACCTGCATCATGCTTCGAAAGCGACCACTAGCCACCTCGCGGACGTGGGCTTTAGCCTGTGTAACGAAAAGCTGATACAGCGGCTCTGCAACCTCCGGAGCTGCCGCTTCCTTCCATGAGGGACGCAAACCGCGCCGCACATCTCCATAGAGAGTGAACTGAGAAACAACCAGCAAGGCGCCCCCTGCATCCGTTACCGAAAGGTTCATTTGACCTTCCGAGTCGTCAAACACGCGCAACGCGCCAATTTTGCCGACAAGATATTCTGCATCTTTCTCTGTGTCATCACGGGCGACACCTAACAGAACTACCAGACCCTTCCCAATCTCCCCAATAGTTTTGTCCTCAACCCTGATGCTGGCACGAGTGACGCGTTGGACGACTGCTCGCATCTATTTTCTTGGCGGCTTGCTGGGCCGGATTTCAACGCGGCTGGGAAGGCTGCGCTCGTCGTGATGGAGCAAGTCGACTACTACGCGGGCTATGTCTTTCGGTTGCAGCTGCCAACTCTTGTCCGCGCCAGGTTGGTCGCCTCCAAATTCCGTGTTCACCGAACCCGGCATGATGTAACTCACTTTGATGCCGTCGTGTCGCACCTCCTGCATCAAGGCTTCACTGAAACCGTTAAGACCAAACTTTGATGCGTTGTAGGCAGCCATCAGAGGATGAGGATTAGCGCCGGCCAAAGAGGACATATTGATGATGTAACCGCCGCCACGGTGCTTCATCAGTGGGATGGCTTCATGGCAGCAATAGTAAACGCCGAACAGATTCGTTTCCATCACAGCGCGGAAGTCCTCAGGCAACGTGTCCTCGACCGTCGAAAAAAACCCGATACCCGCGTTGTTAACGAGTATATCGAGGCCGCCAAATTCCACTACCGTCCGCTCAATTAAGGCCTTTACCTGAGCATGATCGCAGACATCACAGACAATCCCCGTGATGCGTCCCCTCTCCAGAGCGGCCAAAGCAACCACGGTCTCGTCAATCTCACTTCGCTTGCGGGCGCTGATGCAGACATTTATATCCTCACGCACAAGCTCTTCGGCAATGGCTCGACCTATGCCCTTCGATCCGCCCGTTACGATCGCAACTTTACCGTTGAGATCCATCGCTAACCTTGTAGCTTTTCCTTCAACCTCTCGTTTACAACTTTCGGATTCGCCTTGCCGTTGGAGGCCTTCATGACCTGGCCCACAAAGAAGCCGAACAAGGCTTCTTTACCGCCGCGATAGCCAGCGAGCTGCTGCGGGTTTGCCGCCAGTATCTCATCAATAATCCGATCAATCTCGCTGGTGTCGCTTACCTGGACCAAGCCCTCCTCTTCAACAATTGAGGCAGCGCTCTTTCCAGTGCGGAACATTTCGATCAGCACTTCCTTACCTTGTTTGCCGCTAATCTTTTCCTCATCAATCATGCGCAGGAGCGCGCCCAATTCACCGGGCACAACTGGTGACGCACTGGCTTGTAAACCGGCACCTTCAAGTTCTCGCAGCAGTTCAGACCTGAGCCAGTTTGCAGCTGCACGAGGATTACCTGACGTTTCCGCTGCCTGTTCGTAGTAGTCAGCCAGCGAGCGCTCGGACGTCAGTTGTGAAGCATCACTGAAGGACAATCCGTATTGCTCCATGAATCTCTTCCGACGCGCTTCCGGCAACTCAGGCATCGAAGCACGAACCCGGTCTATCAATTCTGCTGAGACCACGAGCGGCGGCAGATCGGGCTCAGGGAAGTATCTATAGTCGTGTGCCTCCTCTTTAGATCTCATCGGCCTCGTTTCCATCAACCGGTCGTCCCAGAGCCGAGTCTCCTGCACCAGTCGCCCGCCCGATTCAAGGACTCCGATTTGCCTGTTCACTTCATATTCGATTGCCCGCTGCATGAATCGCACTGAGTTTAAATTCTTCAACTCAGACTTTGTACCAAACCTGGTCTCACCGATTCTACGCACCGAAACATTCGCCTCGCAGCGAAGGTTCCCCTTCTCCATGTCGGCTTCGGAAGCACCCACCCATTGCAAAGCGCGACGAACGTGATTGACATAATCGTAGGCCTCCCAGGACGTGCGAAAATCCGGCTCGGTAACGATTTCAGCTAACGGCGTGCCCGCACGGTTCAGGTCGATGTAGGAGTAACGATCTACGTCGGGAAGTCCCTCGTGGACGTTCTTGCCCGCGTCCTCCTCCAGATGCAGGCGAGTAATGGCAATCTTTTTCGGTTTCCACTCAACGGGGTGTCCAGCGTCGTCTCGTTCCGTGGTCATGATTTCCAACTCGCCATGGGCGGAGAATGGTTGGTCGTATTGTGAGATTTGATAGCCCTTCGGGAGGTCTGGATAAAAATAGTTCTTGCGCGCGAAGATTGAAGTCTGATTGATTTGCAGGCCCAGGGCCAGCGCAGCCCGAGCTGCGAGCTCGATCACGCGGCGATTAAGTACGGGGAGCGCCCCCGGGAGGCCGAGACACACAGGACAAGTGTTTTGATTCGGCTCGTCACCAACGCGCGTGGAACATCCGCAAAAGATTTTCGACTCGGTGCTCAGCTGAGCATGAATCTCCAATCCGATAATTGTTTCCCAGTCGTTTGGCATTAGTCAGTGGCCAGAGGTTCGTTGTCAGCTGCGGTCATAGCTGATCATGAAGTTACACGGCCCACCGACACTGTTATCAGGTTCGAACCTGGTAAGACTGTGCAAGCTATTCGAAACGTCCAAACCTGTGTCCCACGGTTAACGGAAGTGTCTCCGTCCGTGCGTCCTGCTTCTAAACCCACCTCGACCACCAATGCGTGTTCCGGGAGCAACGATTGTATTGCGTCGTAGCCGGGGGAACTGGGACTGAATCCCGAATGGCAAATTGTTCCGGCCAAAAGCCCCACCACGCCGCAGATCAAACGGTCCCCCGAACAAGCCGGGGTTTACCGCAGAGTAGTCCCCGAACAATGGAACGTCGCCGTAACCATTAAAAGCGTCGGGAGGTACTGCTGAAAGCTCGGCGCTTCGGAACTGAAGATAATCTAGCTGTGCACTCAAAGCGGCAATCTGTGCCTCGAGTTGCGCAGCTCGCTCATCAGCTTCTGCTTCTGCGCGTTTCCGCTCTGATTCCTGCCAGAATCGCTCATCATCCGCTGCGGCTTGAGCACGCAGTACCGCCAAAGGCGGCAGGCCCTGGCTTGCCAGTCTTTGCTCGTACGCGCGCTCACTCTCCACTCTCAGGCGCTGAAAAGCCTGAAGTTCACGGTTCGTAATTGAACGCGGAGCCTTGGGCTGCAGCGTCTGAGTTGTCCGTTCTGTTGGCCGAGGCGGGTCTATTTCTTTCGTGATTCGGCCCAGCAGACTGCCAGGTGTTTCATTGTTTGCCCTCTCAGTTGCCGGAATATCAATAGCCGCCATCTGCAGAGTGATCCAGAATCCGGGCACTGCCTCGTAACTTAACGTCGTGTTGGTAACGCTAAACTGCGCCGGAATCTCGACGCGTTTGCCACCGCGCATTACGATAGAATACGCACTTGTCGTAACGGCCAGCACAAACACCAGACACGCCGCCGACATTATATGCCTTCCCAAGCCAACTAGCCCTTTGAAGTTTCTCATTTCAAACCTCCTGAAACCAGCCTGGTAGATCTTAAAACTAATGAAGTTAGGTAGGCGCAGTATAGCACCGCACCAAATTAACCAGGAAGGGTAGAATTTCAGCAAAAAAACTTTGCAATCGGGCGACGCGTTTGATATACACTCGCCCACATTCCGGGTCAAAGCTCGCGGCAAGGAAGGGGTCTGTGGAAGCGCTGTTTCTCGGCTGAAGCGGCTGGTCAGTTGGCAACTTTTCAAAGGAGAGAAAACAGAAATCATGGCAAAGACTGTTTGCAAGATTTTGGGAGTGGTTTTCCTACTTGTCGGAGTTGCGGGTTTCGCCGCACCAACCTTGCTCGGTGCTCACTTAACGCCACCGCATAATGTCGTGCACATCGTTTCAGGCGTAGTAGCGCTTTACTTCGGCTTCGCCGGATCGTTATCGGGCGCCAAAGGGTTCTGTCTGGTATTCGGTCTTCTCTATCTAGCGTTGGGACTGGTCGGCATGGTCCGGGGAGATGCGGCAAATAACCGCATGTTGACTTTAGGTCCCTTGATGCTGGGAGTGGCCGATCACGGCATTCACCTGTTGTTAGGTGCTGTTTTCCTGGCTGGCGGTCTGTTCACAAAGAAAACTTAAACCACTGACTTAGCGTGGTTACAACTTTCAGGTTGCATGGACGAGTTCGGTAAGTTGACGCAAATGCGCCCACAACTCTGCGCCGTGCAACCTGAAGCCATGTTCGTTACTACTTTCCACCTCCACCTCTCAAAAACCAATAGTTGATAGGCAGCTGTAGATCCTCTCGAATGCTACTTCAGAAGCTGAGCGACGCACCCGCCCGACCTGTGCGCCCCGGCGTACGAAAGCCGCTCTCGAAATACTCCCGGCCAAACAGATTGTCCATATAACCGAAGAAACGCAGTGAGCGTGATTCACTCAACGCGAGTGTGTAGCTTCCGCCCAAATCGGCCTTGGCTAAACCGCGGAAGCGATAAGCCCGGGTGGCGAAGGTGTTGGGATCCAGGATCGGCGCCAGATAATCGCTCGATGCTGAAAGGTCAAAATTAAGCAGCACGCGGCGACCGAAGCGCTGGGTAGCAACCACTGAGAATTGATGATCGGGAATAATGAGCGAACGGAGGACGTTCGGCACTTGTGGCGTGCGCTGCAGGCTCTTCGTATACGTATAGGCGCCAGAGACATTCAGCGTGCGCGACGGTGTCGCTGTCATACTTAACTCGACACCGCGAGCGATACCGCCAGCAGTGTTACGGTAGCCGCCGAAGCGCCCGAACGGATCCGTAGCCGGATTGATTGTCCCGGAGAAGTCAAAGATGATCACTTCCTGCAGGCGGGTGTAGAAGTAAGTTGCTGAGGCGCGCAACATGTTCTGGAAAAGCGTCTGGTCAAGTCCAGCATCGACAGCTATTGAACGGTCTGGCCGCAAACGTGGATCGCCAAAGACTGAGTAGCCGAAGCTTCCGAAGAAAGTGCCAAAGCGCTCAAAGAGTGACGGAGCACGATAGCCATTGCCGAAATGAGCGCGCAGCTTGGTGCCTGACGAGCGGAACATGTATGCGATGGATCCATCTCCCGTGTAAGCCGTCGGTGGTGATTGAAAGACAATCTCGCTGTAGGGCGCGGAAGCCGTGGGCGTGAACTTCGGTTGTAAGAGGCTGAAAAACTGGGTGCGAAATGCCAACGATATCTGCAGCCGGTCTTCCTTCAACCGCAATTGATCCTGGACAAAGAGCGCCTGACTCTTTTGCGTTACGTCCACCGTCGAATTGTCAGCAGGATCAACCTGAAATGACAGATTTCGAAAGTTCTCGTTTTCAAATTCGTAACCACCAGTGATGAGGTTTTGGAGTCCCACGCGAACATCAAAACGTGCGCTAAACGTATGAACGCGCGCATCGAAATCCGATTGCTCGCTTCCGCCAAACGGTTGAAACCCAACTCCCAGGGGTCCATTAGAGATCGTGCGGTTGGTTGCCAGGCCTTGATAGCTGAGGCTGTAGCCGACTTTTTCTGTCGGACGTTGCGAGAAGATAAGCGCGCCGGAGAAGAAGTTGGCCTTGCGCAGATTGTCGGGATCGTTAGCGGCGGGGATGAAAGTAGCTGCCCCAACATTCAATAGCGAAGTGGAAACACCTGCTTCGTAGCGACGATGCTCCTCAGGCGAGAGCGCGATGCCCTCGATGATGCCGGTCGGCGGTAGATTGCCAATGCCCAGGGGACTGTTATTCAGCTGCAAATGTGAATTAGCCGCATAAATCCGCCCCGAGAGCGTGATGGTCGCTGTCGGACTAAAGATAACGCGTCCTTGTCCGTTCGAGTTGCGAACTTCATCCTGGCCATCTACACCGCGCGTCACGTTAAGATGTGAAAAGCCGGCACTATAAGCAACGCTGTTGTTGCGAGCCCCACCGGCCAACTGAACGCGTCCGCGAAACATACCGAGCCCGCCGCCTTCGGCGAGCATTTGGCCATGGAAAGGGCCGCCCCCCTCACCAGTTACCAGATTGATGACGCCGCCGATAGCATTCGAGCCATATAGTGAGGACCCCGAACCGCGAAGAACCTCAACCCGGCTAACATCGGTGACCATCAAGTCCTCCAGGAAGCCTGAGGCGTCGCCCTGCGGAGCCCCGGCGTCCCGAAAACGTAGCCCGTCGATCAGGACCGCCGTATCTTCGTTACGCAATCCGCGTGTTTTGATCGACGTGAACGAACCTGGCCCCCCAAGTTGTTGCACTCTCAAACCGGGAACAGTGCGTAAGGCTTCGGAGATCGCGGTCTCATCGCGTTCATCCATCTCTTGCTGGTCCACCACGGACACCGCTTTGGAAACTTCCTCGACCGGTTGCGCCGTGCCTTGCGCAATGACAACGACCTGCTCATTAATACCTGCCAGTGGCAGTAAAATATCAAGCGACGCTGACGCGTTGCGCTCAACACGTAGAACTTGCGTCACCGGGCGCGCGAAACCCGCTGCTTCAGCTTCAATTAGATACTCGTCTGCGACGAGTTGTTCGAAATGAGACTTGCCCGTCTGATCAGTGAGGGTCTTGATGCGCACCCGGTTGTCGCGTGTGTAGAGAGTGACGGTCGCTTTGGGGACAATCGCGCCACCTGGATCAGTAACCCGTACGGTAATTGCTGCCCCCTGCGCGCTCATTTGCGCAAGTGAACTATCTGAAAACGAACTGAAGAAAGACAGCAAAGCCAAAATGCTAAGCGTCTTGTTGATGAATTGAAAATAGTGTGATCGATCATTCTGAGTTTTCATGTGTAAGTCTCCTGCCCGTCGCAGTGCGAGCTTTACGATAGAGCAGCGGCGTGGTCTCCTGACTCACGACTCAACTCCGGCAAGCCTTCCCATTCTTTTTCGAACAGTGGCTAGATCGGCCAGAGCGTCTTCGTCGCCTACAGTTGCGCGGGCAGTGGCGGATTTTGACCGCCTTCCCTTGAGCCGAGCTCGGGTGGTTGGGAACAGACCGCAGTTAAGGTTGGCTGTGGTCCCAAATTACCGGTGCGCTTCATGCACCGGCGTGATTCGAGGCACACCCGTGATCGGATGCGCATCAACTAAGATTCTTACGTCGAAAATTCGTCTGAGCAATTCTGGCGTCAGCACTTCGGTAGGGTCACCGAAAGCCACACCCTGTCCGTTCTTCATCAATAAGATTTTGTTTGAATATTCGGCCGCCAGATTGATGTCATGCGTAACCACAATCGCCGCGGCCTGGTGAAGTTCTGACCGTCGTCTGACCAAAGCGAGGATTCCAGCCTGATGCGCTAGATCCAGGTTTGCGGTTGGCTCGTCGAGCAATAAGACGGGCGCCTCAGTTGCCAGTGCCCGACCCAGAACAGCTCGCTGCCGTTCGCCGCCGGACAACTCATTCATCAATCGGGCCGATAGTTCAATCAGTTCAGTTTCCAGGAGAACTGCGGTGGCAACCTTAATATCCTGATCTGTTTCCCAACCCCAGGCGCCCGCGCTGGCCGATGCGTAACGTCCGCCGAGAACAAATTCAAGCACCGTCACCGGAAAGCGGACATCGGATTCCTGCGCTACCACGGCTATATGCCTGCTGATAGTGCGTCTGGGATAGTAATGAAGTGGTTGGCCTTCAAGCAGAATCCGTCCTGAGCTGGGTATTAAACCACCGTTAAGCGCGCGGAGGAGTGTTGATTTACCGGCACCGTTTGGACCAAGAATAGCTGTGATCTCGCCGGCTCTTACGCTCAATGATACGTCTGACACTGCCACTCGCGACCCATACTTGATTGTAATGTTGTCAGCTTGAAGCAATTTCGAGTTAGCCTCGTTTCAGAAGGTAAACAAACAAAGGCGCGCCGATGAGCGCAGTAATTGCCCCCACCGGCAGTTCTCTTGGTGCAATTATGGTTCGCGCAACCGTGTCCGCTACGACCACAAAGAGGGCGCCGGTAAAGGCCGCCGCCGGAACTGTGATGCGATTGTCGCTTCCCAATGAAAGGCGGACGAGATGGGGTACAACCAGCCCCACATAGCCCACTGAACCACTCGAGGCTACGGAGCTCCCCACTAGCCAACTCGCGACGAAGAAAACAACCAGGCGAACTCGGCCTACTTCAACGCCCAGATCAAATGCGTCTCGCTCGCCAAGCATCAACAGATTGAGGGATCTGGCGTTAGCTGCGAGCACCGCTGTGCCGACAATGGCCACGACGATGGCCAGAGCCAGCAGACTAGTGGTGGTGCCGGAAAGGTCACCTAACAGCCAAAAAGTGAATGATCGAATTCTGGTTGCATCCATCAAGGTCGTGACGAAGACAATCGCCGAAGAAAGAAATGTCGTCACAATCACGCCGGCCAAAATTAGTCGCTCTGGGCTTGCTCCAGCTCTTCCGTGCGCGAGTCGATAGACCACAAGAGTGGCAGCCAGGGCGCCCGTAAAGGCCATTAGCGGGCGGCTCCATTCCCAGGCGCCAAAAAATACCAGAGCGATCATCGTGCCAACCGCAGCGCCGTTGGACACTCCCAGAAGATATGGTTCAGCCAATGGATTGCGTAACAACGACTGGTAACTCGCACCGGCAGCCGCGAGCGAGGCGCCGACAGCAGCTGCCAGAAGGATCCGAGGCAGGCGAATCTCGAGAAGAATCGCGTATTGGTCAGGTGTTAGTCCGCAGGAATACTGGCCCAGCGAGGCGAGCGCGCAAATTGACGCTCGCGTAGGAAGTCGCTCGCTACCAAACAGCGACGTCACCAGGATGCCTGCCAGTAACGCAACGAGAAGCAGACTACAAGCGACCAGAGTCTGGCGCAGCGTTACCCTTCCGTCGTCAAGTCCTCGAACTTTCAGGCTGCGCTCCAGAGTTACGTCTGTATTGGCCGTCATTTGTTAAATGCTTCAGGGTGTAGGGCGTGTGCAAGGGCTTCTAATCCGTCTACAGCTCTCGGTCCTGGCCGCGAAAGAAAGTCTCCGTTGATTCGGTAGACCTTTCCGCTGAGTGCGGCTGGAGACCTTTTCAGTCCCTCAGCGACTTCCGAGTTTGCGCTACCCATGGAGCCGTCGGTCGGGAGAATAATCGCTTCCGGCCGCGCGGCCACTGCTGCCTCCTGGCTGTATCTCGGCCATGCTTCCGGTACGTCCGAGGTAACGGAGACGGCGCCGGCTCGTCGGATCAAGTCCGTAACAAATGAATCACGCCCTGCTGTGTAGAGAGGTTCGGCGGAGAGTTGGTAAAAAACTCTGCTTGGCCTTGTGGAATGCGTCGCCTCAGTAATGAATGTCGCCCGCTTGCGCAGTTGGCTCACAGTTTCGTTGGCTCGCTGCTCCTGGTTCAAGAGCTTACCCAGGTTCTCTATCGAGCGGAACACGCCTTCAAGATCTCGCGGGTCCGTCACATACACCGCGATCCGATGTTCGTCTAATTGTTTCGTAAACACTTCGAGCTGTGAGGCAGTAGAGACAAGAACAAGCTGTGGTCGGAGCGCGAGGATTCGCTCAATATTAGGTTGAAGAGTATCGCCAACCTTCGCCACTTTTTTTGCCTCTTCGGGGTAGTCGCAAAACGTAGTATTCCCAACCAACCGATCGCCCGCGCCTACTGCGTAAGCAATCTCCGTGAGATTCGGGGCCAGCGAGATGAATCGTTCGATCTTCGCGGGTACGGCGACGCTTTTTCCCGCCTCGTCGGTGACATGTCTCGAATCATGTGTTTCTGAAATCGGGATCGGCTTGTGGACCGAACACGCAAGCAGAATGAAAGCACAAATGACCGACCCCGCCGTCGCGAGTGACCTTGACCCTGGATGTAATGATGGTGTTACAAACAAAAATCCCGCCGATCCTGTTCCTCGCTGGGAACAGGCTGTCGGCGGGACTCAAGAGTGGGCGGAATCCTGCGGCCTGAACACCCTTACGCGAGGCGTTCAAAAGGCTGCAAAGTGACATTGGCAGGTCTCCTGGCTTAGAGCATTTGCGCGTTGAAGCCTACGAGAGGCTTTGGCGGCAATTCTCATCACAGTGGCGCGACCGCGCGGGATTCACACCCGCTTCCCTATTCTCCCCGCATTGGGGGCACCCTGACACTTTGATCTAACAAAGAACAATAATATCCGCTTTGACTGAGGCGGACATTACCACGCTGGTCTCTGGAGTGTCAAACCTGAGCCATAGGTATACATTGCATCTACTTCGCCAGCACAGTCCCGCGTTGATTCAACTCGATCTGTCCAGTAAGATTCATCCGATTTTAGGAACAGAAGGATATCGTAACCTAATGATAAAGACTGTGGAATGGACCAACGAAGGCGTGCGAATGATCGACCAGCGCCTGCTACCGACAGAAGAAAAGTATCTGACGTTACGCAGCTATGAAGAGGTCGCGGAGGCCATTAAAAAGATGGTGGTGCGCGGGGCTCCGGCAATTGGTGTATCGGCCGCTTTTGGATTAGCGCTTGGCGCCAGGCAATCAGTTGGCACTTCGGTTGCAGATCTCGAGGATGATTTTGGTTACATGTGCGAGGTAATGAGCAAGACGCGTCCTACCGCGGTCAATTTGTTTTGGGCCATTGAACGGATGCGCAGTGCATTTAATCGTGAAAAAGCGCGCACTCAGAATACAGAGGAAATTAAGGCGAATCTGGTGACCGAGGCGCTCAACATTTTCCAGGAGGACATCGACGCCAATCGATCGATAGGGCATTTTGGCGCACCTCTGATTCCCGACGGAGCCACGGTGCTGACTCATTGCAACGCGGGAGCGCTGGCAACCGCGGGTGACTATGGTACTGCCCTGGGTGTGATCCGGGGCGCGCGCGACGCTGGTAAACGAGTCGCTGTTATTGCTGATGAGACCCGACCATTTCTCCAGGGTTTGAGGTTGACCGCCTGGGAACTCGCCAAAGACAACATCCCGGTTACCGTGATCACCGATGGGATGGCTGGACATGTGATGAAGGGCGGAAAAGTGGATTGTGTCGTGGTCGGCGCCGACCGCATCGCCGCGAACGGAGATACCGCAAACAAGATCGGCACTTACATGGTTGCTGTTCTGGCAAAAGAAAACCACGTCCCTTTCTACGTAGCTGCGCCGATTACCACGCTTGATTTGTCACTTTCCTCCGGTGATCAAATCCCAATCGAAGAACGCGACATCCGCGAAGTTACGCACATAGGCACTCACCAACTCGGTCCGGACGGTGTCGCTGTTCACAACCCGGCATTTGATGTCACACCCAATGAGTTCATTTCGGCAATCATTACCGATCGGGGAGTAGCCCGTGCCCCTTATTTGGATAGTCTGCAAGCGTTGGCGGCGCAGAAGAGTGTTGGATCTAATGTCTAGCGCTGTTGAGGCTCATGAGGCAGCGAAACGGCTCTGCTTCCACCAGTCGATAGTCAGTTGCAGACCCTTACGTAAGTCGACCCGAGGTTCGAAGTCCAGCAATTCACGAGCCCGCGAGATGTCGGCCAGACTATGGACTACATCTCCGGCACGAGGCTTTTGATAGTCAGCATTCAGATGCCCCTTGCCAGTTAAGTCCTTGATCTCCTTCAGCAGCTGGTTCAAAGAAACTCGCTGGCCAGTAGCTACATTAATTACGGAGCCAAGCCCTTTGTTAGTCTGGGCCGCCCTAAGATTCGCTTCTACGACATTGTCGATGTAAGTGAAATCACGCGAGTGTTCGCCATCGCCGTATATCACCGGCGACTGATCCTTCAAAAGCGCGCTGATGAAGCGTGAAATTACCCCGGAGTATTGCGAACTCGGATCCTGTCGCGGACCGAAAACGTTGAAGTATCGCAAAGAAAGCGTCTCGAGTTGGTAGACCCGCGTAAAAACCTGGCAGTAGTACTCACCAACTAGTTTCGCCACCGCATAAGGAGATAAAGGATCCGGCAACATATCCTCCCGCTTGGGCAGAGTTGGCTGATCGCCGTAAGCGGAACTGGAGGCGGCATAGATTACGCGTCTGACTTTCATTTCTTTGGATGCGAGCAGGAGGGAGAACGTCGAATCTACCGAAGCGGTATGAGTTTGCCGCGGGTTCTCAATTGAACGCGGAACTGAAGGAATTGCAGCTTCGTGAAAGACCAGTTCTACGTCTTCAAGCGCACGACGAAGGGCAGTCTCATCGGCAACACTCGCCTCTACAAAATCAATGTCGCCGCCAATTTCGTCAAGGTTCTCAGGATAGCCTGTCGATAGATCATCAATCACGCGAACACGAGCACCGCTTGCCGCAAGGGCCGAAGCGATACTCGATCCTATAAAACCAGCCCCTCCAGTTACCAATGCTATTCCTGATAAAGCCATAGCCGCATCAAGAGCCGAAGACCACACCAATCACGATACTGGATCGTTTTTGTTGACAGCTATCTCCCTATTCCCACGTAGTCGAATCCCAGTTCCCGCATGTCAGCAGGTTGGTAGATATTGCGTAGATCGGCAATCTTAGGCGCTTTCATCAAATCCCGAATCCGGCCCATGTCGAGCGCTCGGAATTGATTCCATTCGGTTATGAATACGAGCGCATCTGCATCCTTAACTGCTTCATACTCGTCGGCAGCGTATTCGATCTTCGGGAGGACCTGGGCTGCCTCAGTCATAGCCACCGGATCGTAGGCGCGTACGTTCGCGCCCCGTTCGACCAAACCACGAATGATCTCAATTGAGGGCGCCTCTCGCATATCGTCTGTTTCCGGCTTAAACGCCAGCCCCAGGACCGCAACAGTCTTGCCTTTGAGATCGCCCACCAGCTTTTCAATCTTGGGTAACATTGCTCTTCGCTGACGCTGATTCACTTCGATAACTGCATCAACTACCAGCGAGTCACAATCAAAGCTTCGGGCGACAGACGCCAGCGCCCGCGTGTCTTTCGGAAAGCAAGATCCACCAAACCCGGGACCGGGATGGAGAAACTTGCTGCCGATACGTTTATCCATGCCCATACCCCTGGCCACATCGTGAACATCACATCCGATCTTTTCACACAGAGCGGCAATCTCGTTTATGAAGGATATCTTGGTGGCTAAAAATGCGTTCGCCGCGTACTTTGTCAATTCCGCAGCCTCCAACGATGTTACGACGAATGGCGCTTCAATTAGGTAGAGAGGGCGGTAAAGGTCGCGCATAATGGCGATTGCCTCTTCGTCTGGGCTGCCTATTACGACCCGATCCGGTCGCATGAAGTCGTTTATGGCCGCACCTTCACGCAGGAATTCCGGGTTAGAAACTACGCCAAAGTTTACGCGTGATTTCTGGTTCTCCCGAATTAGACGCCGAAGATACTCACCAGTACCGATGGGAACGGTCGACTTGGTAACTATGACCTTGTACCCGTTCATGAACTCCGCCACCGACCTTACCGCGGTTTCCACAAAACTTAGGTCCGGAGAACCATCCTCTTTTGGCGGAGTACCCACCGCTAGAAATATTACCAGGGCCTGCTCAACCGCTTGCTTAACATCAGTGGTAAATCGCAGTCGGCCAGACTGAACGTTCTTGGTAACCAATTGGCCAAGCCCCGGTTCATAGATGGGCATCACGCCCGCCGAGAGGCGTTCAATCTTTTCTGAGTCGATATCGACGCAGGTGACATCGACACCAAACTCCGCAAAGCATGCGCCTGTTACCAAACCGACGTATCCGGTGCCGACTACGGCAATATGCATTGAGAGTAACCTTCAGGAGCTTAAGGCGGGATGAATGTCATTATTCAAAACCTTGCGGGTCAAGCACGACTGAGAGAGTCGCGTGACCCGCAAGGTTAGTCTAGGTGACCGCGCGTTTGGAGTAGCGCAACGGTGTTTTTCGGTAAAGAAGCCCTCGATGACTATCTGCTCGGGCTGATCACAACGACGGTGCCGCCGAAGCTGATATCATCTTCCCGGGTCGCAATAATGGCAGCCACGACGGCCCCACCAACTGCAAGCAAAAGAACCGCGAGGGCGCCACCGCTTAGGCCGTCATCGTCGTCTGTTTGAGGATTCGGCGTTCCGGCAGTTCCACTCTCACCAGCGGCGATCTGCCTGGCAGCACCACCAGCGCGTAATTCTACGACACCGGCCTGGGTCGAGACCACGGTATTTCCGCGTTTGGCATTCACCGTAAATGATGTTGCCTGGCTTCCATCGACCACCACCGATCCATCTTTGGTTGTAAGGTTGACGGAGATTCCCACCAGCGTCGAAACGGTTGTGATGCCGCTATCGAGCTGTCCGGCAATGGCCTTGTCCGTAAAACTGAGCGACAGGCTGGAGTTGGGTGCTAACTGAACGCGGCCCAACTTGCTGATGTTCACTGTGGCGCTGCTGTTGTCTGACGTTACGATTACGCTGTCGGAAAACAAAGTGCCGCCAGAAATGACCTTCTGGCCGTTAACCGTAACCTGACCGGAAACTGATAGCTCTCCAGAGGGGACCTTAGCCCCTGGGGACGCCAAAGCAATCATCGAATAGACGCTTAGGACGGCAACTGACAGAAAGGCCGCCAAGGTTTTGCGGCTCCAAGTTTTGCTGATCATTAACTTTCCTCCCGTATAGTGAACAAAAATCTTGATTGCGTGGCGCGACTGTTAAGAACTTGGGATGTGACGTGATCTTCCCGTTAAATCTCGTCCCACCTTGCGGAGTACTTAACGCTAGAGCGCAAATAGCGTTAGTGGGCGCTAAAAAGACCTCGCTTTTATTACACGAATAGGCGCGGTCTGTCAACAAGCATTTAGGCCGAATCTGGCACAAAATTGTGCTTTTTTGAGATGCGGCGGGCAGGATCGCTCCAGACTGCAGGCGATCCGGACCTTTTCAGGTATGAGGCCGAAACTCTGGTGCGCCTGGCAACCCTGGAACTTGGTTCACTTCATTTTTGGGAGGGAGTGAAAAACCGCTGTTGGCGTTCAAAAAATGGTCCACGTTTAGATTCCCTAAGGTGAAGTGGCTCGCCTGGCTCGGGTCAATCCTGGTGGAACCGCCTTCTGAACATCCTTGGCCGGTGACTTATGGTCGGAGCTTTCCGAAAGTTCGCTTTGTTCGTAGGGGTCCAGGCGCGAAAAAATGTAGAAGATCTCCCCAGATCGGACCATTCCGAGAAACCGGAAGGTACGTTGCAAAACCTCACCCTCGCGAAGCGTTTCCGGCCGCGGCGGGCGTTCAAAGAGCAGTCCTATTTCCTCTCGCGACACTGCTTCCAGTTCCGGAAGATAATCGTTTCGACTCTCTCGAGCGATGCGAACCGCCATTTGACGGAGGGCGCGAATTCGATTCGAATTTCGACGATAATAGGCCCGACTCACCTCGCGCCGGCTGACCCGGTCATCTACAACCTCTTGCTCGGTTCGAAGATAGCCCAGGTAAGCCCGCACAACCGGTCCAAACTCCTCCTCATCGCCGCGACCCTGGTCTGCCAGGCTCGACGTTGATACAAGCAATAGGATTGAGATCACGAAGACACTTCGCGCTATTTTTGAGAGAAAGTATCGCATTACCTAAGCACTTCCGCCCCACACTCACAAGACAACCCAGTTATGACAACGCATCAGTTTCCTCTCTTATTTTAACCAATCCCATCTTATGCTTGATTGCGCACTAGTTTCAGCAATGTTACATTGAGGTGAAATTTCCCTGATAGACTGGACCCGCGTCTGATGACGGATAACCCAGAGAAACCTGCTTCTGAAATCAAGAAGGTCGCGCTTGGCATAAGTGGCGGAATTGCCGCTTACAAGGCTGCCGAGATTCTCCGTGGACTCCAGCGGGCGGGATGTCTGGTTCGCGTCGCGATGACACAGCGCGCGTGCGAGTTTGTTCAACCATTAACTTTTCGAGCGCTTTCGGGTGCCCATGTCATCGTTGACGATTATGCCCCAGATAATCCCGATCCAATAGCTCATATCACTTTCTCTCAAACAGTTGACCTTCTTATTGTGGCGCCGGCAACTGCCAACATCATCGCTAAGTTTGCCAATGGAGTCGCGGACGATTTCTTAACCTCTACCTACTTAGCCTGCAACGCCCCTGTCCTGATAGCACCGGCGATGAACCCTACCATGTGGGGCCACCCCGCCACCCAGCGCAATTTGTCACAGCTTCGAAGAGATGGCGTACTCATTGTAGAGCCAGACTCGGGGGAGATGGCATGTGGAACGACCGGTCCCGGGCGACTCAATCACCCCGAAAGGATCGTGGTTGCAGCTCTTGAACTGTTAGGTCGGAACCGAATGGTCCAGGATTTAACCGGTGAACGGTTACTGATCACCACCGGTGCAACCCAAGAGGAGCTCGATCCTGTCCGGTTTATTTCCAATCGTTCTTCAGGGAGGATGGGATTCGCGGTGGCCGAAGCCGCACTAAGTCGGGGAGCTGAGGTTTCGGTTGTTGCTGGAGCGACCAGCGTTGATCCGCCCAATGGGATCCCTGTTTCGCGAACCCTTTCAGCTGACCAGATGCATGAAGCGGTCATGAAAGAGCTGCCCAGGGCCACGGTTTTCATCAGCGCCGCGGCCGTGGCGGACTATCGACCGGCCCAGCGGGCAGCTAAGAAGATTAAAAAAAATGATTCTTCACTGGTCCTAACGCTCGAGCGCACTCGCGACATACTGGCAGAAGTTGCCTCCGCAAGGACTAATGGTCTCCTGGTAATTGGCTTCGCAGCCGAAACCAACGACGTATTAATCAACGCGCAGGAAAAGCTTCGTGCAAAGAACCTTGATGCTATTGTCGCCAATGACGTATCCCGCGGCGATGTCGGATTCGACAGCACTGCAAACGCCATCACAATCGTGAGACGCGACGCTCAAGATCCTCTAGAACTTCCGAAGATGCCCAAGCTTGAAGCCGCCCATCGCATCCTTGATGAGGTCGTTCGGCTCCGTGCGAGGGCCAATTGCCCACAGGATAATCGGCAATTGGAAACAGGAAATCCAAAGACAGGTATCCAGCCTAAATGAGTACGGAACCCGTGGCAGAAGAACTGCTCTCGTTGATAAAACAAACCGAAGAGCAAGTGGCCTACTTCCAGGAACTGGGCGTTTCTGGGATAGCCGTGGAAGCTCTCCCGACGACCGCTCCTCCCAAGCAACCTCGCTCACGGCGTGCAGTTGGGCAGGCGTCGGCGATCACAGCCACCTCGGAGGGAGAATCTCTACACGCTCGTTCAACGCCCACAGGCGTACCAGCTCTAATAACCCCAGGCATACCTGGAAAACCTCCGCTTCCCTCAGTACCCCCGAACAATCTGTTTGGCGAGGCGCGACCGCTGGCGGAAGGAATTCCCAGGTCCGGTGAGAGCGTGGAGCAGATATGGGCCGAAATCGGAAATTGCATTCGCTGTTCGCTCCATCAGAGGCGCACACACATCGTTCACACGGAAGGCAATCGCAATGCGCGTCTGATGTTTGTTGGAGAGGCTCCAGGTGCTGATGAAGACATGCAGGCGCGTCCATTTGTGGGCCGTGCCGGTCAGTTATTAACGAAAATTATTGAATCGATTGGCTTCAAGCGAGAAGAAGTCTTGATCGGCAACATCAATCGCTGCCGGCCACCAGGTAATCGGCCGCCCACTCCGGATGAGGTGGCAATGTGCAAACCATTTCTGCTTCGAGAAATTGCCTCGATCAGGCCGCAGGTTATAGTCGTGCTGGGAAACACGGCCATGAAAAACCTGCTGGACGTGAAGCAAGGCATTACAAAGCTGCGAGGTGTCTTTCAGGACTACCAAAGCATCAAGATCATGCCTACCTTTCATCCAGCTTATCTCTTGAGAGATCCCTCGAAAAAACGAGAAACATGGGAAGACTTGAAGAAGGTTAGGGACTATCTCGATACGACTCCAAAACGAGAAAACTGAACCAGCCGCTCAGCCTCTCCTCGCACTTTGGTAATTCCAGTTTTCGCGTTAACTTCTCCACCGTGCCCAAAAACTCGCGAAGTTCTTCTTCCACAGCAGCTGCCCGTCGCACAAAGACAGCTTCGTCAGCTCCTCGATACGCTGACGTGGCAGTCCCTCTACACGTTTCCCAGTCCTTCGTTTATCGGCTTCCCGAATCCATGCGTGAGAAGGCCCGTGTAGGAGCCCGTGTCTTAATTCCTTTGGGCAGGAGCCTCACGACGGGGTACATCGTCGACCTTCACGACACCCTTCAAGCTGATACAAACCTGTCCGAAGCAGACGTAAAGGATGTGGAACAAGTCCTCGATGCAGACCCACTCATCACTCCCGAAGTTCTTCAGATTACCAAATGGGTCTCTGAATACTATGCTGCGCCCTGGGGTGAAGTCATAAAAGCTGCACTGCCCCCAGGCATCAGTGCCAGCATCGAGCAATTCTTAAAAACTACTTCTAATGGACGTGTTCATCTCGACGCACTGACGGCAGAACACTCAACCGGGAGCTTGGCGCGAGCACTAAAACTGATCGCGGAGGCGGGAGAACTCAAACTACCAGATCTTGCAGTAGAACTGGGAAAGGCCCAGGCCTCGAGGGTTGCGCGAGAGCTACAGCGCGACGGCCTAATCGAGATCGACCAACGAGCCGGTGGCGTGTTCACAAAACCGAAACAACATCGAGTTGTGCAGCTGTTGCCCGCTGGCCAACAGTTTATCGGTGGTGTCAATGCACCGAAAACCACGGAAGCTCAACGTCGCATACTGGAAACCCTCTCGTACTCCAACGCCTTGCCGCTGCAAGAGCTTTTAGGCACGGTACGGGTCGGCATCTCAGCAGTCAAGACCTTGCAGAAGAAGGGCCTTGTTGAAGTGTCTCTGCAAATGATTCGTCGCGATCCCCTGGCTAGCTCCGTGCTTCCTGCGGTAGAGGAATATGAACTCACCGAGGCCCAGGCAAGTGTATTGGGCGAGATCGAGCAACCTCTGCGGCGTGGCGACTACGCCGCGTTTCTCCTCCACGGCATCACCGGCAGCGGAAAGACTGAAGTGTATATGCGAGCCATGCGCATCTCCCTGCAACAGGGCCGTGGCGCTATGATGCTGGTACCGGAAATAGTGCTGACGCCGGTGTTCTCGCGCCGGCTGCGGGCTTACTTCGGCGATCAAGTGGCGATATTCCATTCCTCCCTTTCCAAGGGCGAGCGGTTTGACGAGTGGAGGCGCGTCAAGAATGGCGAGGCGAAAATTGTCATCGGCACTCGTTCAGGCGTGTTCGCTCCTATTTCCAATCTCGGGCTCGTGATTGTCGATGAGGAACATGAGTCAACATACCGTCAGTCAGATTCACCGCACTACCACGGGCGTGACACTGCAATTGTCCGCGCTCAAAAAGAGTCTGCTGTAGCGATTCTTGGGTCCGCGACCCCATCGCTGGAATCCTTCCATAATGCTCAAACGGGCAAGTATCGGTACCTGCGTTTACCGACCCGCATCGCTAATCGTGCTTTGGCGAAGGCGCGTATGATCGATATGCGTGAGGTTTTTGATCTTCATAAAAGGCCCAGAGTCTTTTCGGATGATTTGCTGGAAGCAATTGATGTCACGCATCGGCGCAAGGAGCAGGCCATCATCCTCCTCAACCGCAGAGGTTACTCAAGTTTCATTCTCTGCCGCTCCTGTGGAGAAACGATCCAATGTCCACACTGCGACGTCACACTTACTTATCATCGCAGCGAAAGAGTAATCCTGTGCCATTACTGTAACCATCGAGAGACCGCACCCAATCGATGTCCATCATGCAAAGGAGAGTACATCTACTACATCGGTGAGGGAACGGAGCAGATTGAAGCCATGCTGACGAAGCTCTTCCCCGCTCTTCGCATAGGGAGAATCGATCGCGACACTGCCTCGCGCCGCGGAGTCTTCGAGAAGATGCTGCTGGATTTCAGCGACGGCAGTATCGACATTCTGGTTGGCACGCAGATGCTCGCGAAGGGTCACGATTTTCCCAACGTCACCCTGGTAGGTGTCGTTTCGGTTGATGCCGGGCTCGCGTTACCGGACTTTCGGGCTGCGGAACGAACATTTCAATTGATCACACAAGTGGCAGGCCGCGCGGGACGAGGAGATTGTCCCGGGCAGGTGCTGGTGCAGACTTACCACCCAAATCACTACGCTCTTCGACATGCTTGCGCGCAAGACTACGACGGTTTTTACGAAGAAGAGATCCGTCATCGCCAGAACCATGGTTACCCGCCGTTTGTTGCGCTGAGCTCGTTGCTGGTCCATGGTGCGGACCTGAGTCGCGTGCGGACCGATGCAGTGGGGCTGCGAAAGGAAATGGACCTGGCCAATAGAGATCGCACTTGCCGTGTACTCGGTCCTGCTCCGGCGCCTTTCGCCAGACTGAAAGGCGAGCATCGGATGCAGCTCCTGGTGAAGTCTCGGAGCAGACGACAATTGCGTCGGGTTGTCGATGAGGCGTTAGCCACGGCTGCAAAACAGGGACTCAACCTGCGCGGTGTCAACCTGGAGATCGATCCAGTTTCGCTAATGTGACAGCGTGCGTCGCTCAGGCTCATGCGTTAAACTCCCGGCATGAAACTCTCCGAACTTGCAGCCAAAACTGGGGCTCGCGTCGACGAAAGCTCGCTCGATATAGAGATTGGCAGCGCTGCTGGACTCGACGAGGCCCGGCCCGGACAGGTCACCTTCCTCGCAAATCCACGCTACACTCCACGTCTGAAAACTACGCTGGCTTCGGCGATCTTCGTGACCGACACGGTCGATTTGGGCCGTAACGATATCGTCGGTTTGCGTGCGAAGGATCCTTATCTCGCATACACACGCGCGCTTCGCCTCTTTCATCCCGAACCTGAGGTTGCACCGTCTATTCACCCGTCGGCAGTTATTGATCCTACGGCCCGTATTGCCGAGAACGTATTTGTCGGCGCCTGTTCCGTTATTGGAGCAGGAACGGTGATCCGAGCGGGTGTGCAAATTTATCCGAACGTCACGATCTATGACCGCGTTACTATCGGCAAAAATTCGGTGCTTCACTCAGGCACGGTTATCCGCGAGCGTTCGCAGATTGGGGAACGCGTGGTCATTCACAACAACGTCGTGGTTGGCTGTGACGGGTTTGGATATGCCAAAGATGAGGAGCGACACTGGCTCAAAATTCCCCAGACCGGGCGAGTCGTGATCGAAGACGACGTCGAGATTGGCGCGGGAACAACAATCGATCGCGCCTCGGTGGGCGAATCACGAATTGGCCGGGGAGCTAAAATAGACAATTTGGTCCAGGTCGGCCACTCCTGCACGGTAGGTGAGGACACCCTGCTCTGCGCTCAAGTGGGGTTGGCCGGGAGTTCGCACATCGGAGATCGCGTGGTCCTCGCCGGGCAGGCGGGAGTAGCAGGCCACCTAACAATTGGCGACGATGCGGTGCTCACAGCCAAGAGCGCGACCAGCCATGACGTACCATCGGGCAAGGTTATATCCGGCATTCCGGCATTCGATAACAAGGATTGGCTGCGCTCGACGGCGGCTTTCCGCAGGCTGGGTGAGATGCAACGTACGATAAGAAACCTTCAACAGAGACTCCTGGAATTGGAAGGCAACACAGATTGAGTGCTCGGTTCGAAACCTGAGCCTCGACGACGAATGATCAAAGCGAAGGCATTCTCATTTCCATCCAATAACGTCGATTCCCCGGGCCCGCGTTCCAGTTACACTGCCGTTCTTATAGTCGCATTGCTTGTCGGTGTCTTCATTGGCGCGAGACTTTGGGGACTAACAGCCTCGTGTCTCTGGTTTGACGAAGTCTTCAGCGTACATGCCGCCCGTCACGAATGGAGTCGCCTGCTGGGTTTCGTGGCCGCTGACATCATTCATCCTCCGCTCTTCTATGTTCTGCTTAAAGCGTGGATGAGCATCGTTGGCGAGTCGTTACTTTGGTTGCGCCTCTTTCCGGTGCTTACCAGTCTCGCTGTCATCTTCCCTTTCCTCCTGTTGTGTCGTGAACTACGACTGGAACCGACCGAGATCAAGCTGGCCCTGCTGTTGATGGCCGTGAATGGATACTTAATCAAGTATGCGCAGGAAGTGCGCATGTACAGCTTGCTGCTATTCTTTACTGTCTGCTCTCTCTGGCTATTTATCCGATTCCTCAATGCAACTTACGCCAGAAAACCTTTACTGGTCCTGTCTGCTCTTAACTTGCTGCTTGTCTACACTCACTATTACGGGTGGTTAGTGATCGCGGCGCAGATCGCCGTTTTGGTTTTTTGGGATCGGGAGAAATTACCGGACTTTCTCATTGCGGCTGCGGTGCTCTTGCTGTGCTTTAGTCCCTGGGTGTACGCGGTAACTGTGGCTGCCGGACAAGGCAAGGGTCTAGCGCAAAACATTGGATGGGTGGCGCGGCCTCGACTTGCGGATGCGGTGCAGTTCTTCGCACTATTGAATGCGCCGTTCTACTTTAGGCAGAGTTCAAATGAGGTTGTTTACGCTCGCTGGGGACTTCTCGCCGGCTTAGTGATATTTGGCTTGCCGCTGTTGGCCTTGTTATGGCGACTTGTTCGACAAAAAGGCTACGAAGGGGAGCAAAGACTCAGCGCCCCGAAATGCTTGATCCTCTTTTCCTTTGTACCCCTGGCTTTCGCACTTCTCGCGAGTTGGGTATTGCCGCATTCTATCTGGGGCACGCGTCACTTAATTATTGTGGCCGTTCCTTATCTGCTACTGGTCGCTATCGCACTCAATCGATTACGCCCCGAATGGTTGAGAATCGCCCTCTTGCTCCTGCTGGGTTGTTGGTTGTTCCTGGCGGGCACGGGGCTGCTGCTGCTCCGTCGCGGGAACTCTTATATTTGGTGCGCGTGGGGTCACTTGAGTCAGCGGTTGATTCATCGTCAGGATACCTCTGCGGACGTCATAAAGATTTATGCGTTCGAAGACCTGGTTGCTTATCATCTATGGTTTGCTTCGGAAGAATCCGTTGGTGGTTTGTTCGAAGTGGGTTTGATAAAGGGTGTTCCGGGAGTCAGAGAGGATCCAGCTTACTTTCTTCCTCGAGCGTTTCACGACGTAGCCGTGCAAGACCTTTCGGCCTTGAATGATAGACATTTCTGGATAGCATTTCGCGATACAAACTTCAATGAACAAAGCCCAGCTCTCAAGACCCTGAAAGATCGAGGGTACGAAGTAGGGGAGGTCATGCAAGTGGAAGCCGTGGGGCAGCGAGCATTCCTGGTCGAGCTTGAACGCCGTTGAGGTTATGTAATTGCGCCACCGTCAACAATCACAACTTCTCCATTCATAAAACTGTTGCGATCGCTAACCATGAACGCGGCGTACTCGGCGAGTTCTTCAGGGTGGCCAAGTCGACCGGCTGAGGCCCAGAAGGCGTGCATCTGGAGCAGTCGCTCAGGAAGCGCAGAGGCCAGATCAGTGTCGAAGATTCCGGCGGCGATGGCGTTTACCTTGACACCGAAAGTCCCGGCCTCGCGTGACAGGCATTTTGTGAAACCGACCATCGCTGCTTTAGAGGTGGCATAGTGAACGGCGGTCGGGAGCGCTCGCAGCGCCCCGATAGAGGTGATGTTGAGGATATGTCCCTTCCGCTGCCGGATCATTTGTTTGTAAATTGGTTTTGTGACGGCGAATAAACTACCGACGTTGGTTCCGATAACTTCATCCCAGGCACGATCAGTAGTCGTGGCGAAATTGTCAGCGCGATTTATCGCGGCGTTGTTGACCAGGATATCGATGCCGCCCCATTTCTCGACAATTTCCCTGGCCAGACGCTTGAGTCCCAGACGATCAGTTACTGACACCTTAAAGCTGAGAGCCCGCTTGCTGTATTGCTCAATTTTCTTAACCGTCTCTTCGGCAAGATCGTCGCGTGCACCGTAGTTAAACGCTACATCAGCACCTTCGCGCGCAAAAATCTCGCAGATTGCCGCACCAATCCCTCGCGTTCCTCCGGTGACGAACGCACGTTTTCCTTCAAGCAAAAGGCTCACTAGCTATCTATCTCCTAAAAAGAAGTTAAGCGACCTCGGTGAGTATTGGTTCTTCCGTGCTGCCTACCGAAGCTGGAATGAGAGCCACAATCTCTTCGACTATGTAGCGTGTGGCGTTGGGAATGGCCAGCCCTACGGTTGCTGCGCGCATGGCGGAATAGTGCGCGGTATCCTCAACCATGCGTCGGATCACGGGCACGATGTCTGTGGCGCGCTCCAACAGCACTCCGGCGCCGCGTTTGACGATCAAACTGGCAGCGCCGGCTTCCTGTGGCATCGGCGGTGTGATTGCATCAGCTATGATGGGCAGCCGGCAGGCGAACGCTTCGAACGTGGTCAGTCCACCAAGTTTGGAAATCATCACATTTGCAGCGCCCATCAGTTGCTCAACATGCTCGGAATATCCAATCACCTTAACCGGGAAAGTTGCGCTGGAAGCGAGTGACTCAGCCTCTAACCTCAGCTCTTCATTTCGTCCCGCGAGAAAGATCGCCTGGACATCCAACTTGCCCAGGATCAGCTCGCGGAAAATCTGGGGCACATTGCCGCCGCCTTCCCAGCCGGCATTAACGAACACCGTGAACTTTTCCGGATCCAGATCGAGGGCACGTCGTGCTGCTCGAGCCGCAGTTTCACCTGGATATGCAAATTTGTGATGCACAGGCATACCGGAGATTTTGATTCGTTCCGGTGCAATCCCGTAATCAATCAACTGCTGTCTGGCTCCTTCAGTGGCAACCAGATAAAGGGTCACATCGTCGCAGGCCCACCCCTTCCAGAATCCGTAATACGGATCGGTGACTACGGACACCAGCGGAATCCGATCGGCGAGTTTCAACTCTTTCAGCACACGAGCGAAGATGTGCTGTGTTAGAGGATGAACGCTGACCACTACGTGCGGGCACCACCGCTCAAAGAGCTCTACGACGTAACCTATGCACCGCTTATGAAAAAACTGCCGCGTTTCAGGGCGAAATCTGTTCACGAACCAGTAGAGGTATTTCATCCAGTGCTGTTTATTGCGCAGCAACCAGTTGTAGAGGCTCACCAGTTTCTCGGTGACCGCGTGGGACTCTTCGATGGCACGTACTACCCGGACCGCATACGATTGGCCCTCGAAGAACTTCTGCACTCCAGCCACAATGGCTGCCGCTGCCGAGCCGTGGCCGCCGCCGGTGTCGGACGAGATGATCAGGATTTTTGGGACGCGGCTTCGGAACATTTAACCTTTTGTACTTAGTGCTTTGTACTTTGTTCTTTGTGTTCGGTACTTTGTATTTGTTCGCACCCTGAAAGCGCACTTCAGAGCCCAAAGTTCAAAGTACAAGTTCACAAAATCGGCAACTGGCAATCGGAAATCCGCTAGGCTCTTACCGTCAGCCCGTCCACTTCAGCTTCTGCGCGATCCATTTCTTTGCGGGCCTTCTTCATTTCCCTTTCCAGCTTCTTGATCTGGATCAAGTGACCCGGATTAAAGGCCAGCGACGGATAGTAGCTGTTCGACTCGTGTGTGCAGAAGCAGCCATCGGCCGCTTTCTTGCGACGTTCTTTCATCGCCGGAGACAGCCAGAGCTTCTGGAAATTCCAGTCGAAATCTCGCAAGTTGCCGATGGGGGCGAGATTCTCGCAAGAAGACACTGTTCCTTCGTCGTAAATGACCCCTCCGGCAGTTCCAGCGTAGCAGGTCATCTGGGCTTGTTGCGTCTCCTGTGTCTTGGCAATCAGCCCGTGCATGTAAATATCGATGGCCGCCTTGAAGAATCCTGCCTTGCCGCCGTAATTGTTCTTGATTGCGGCATGGCGTGAATCGTCATCGATCATTGTGGCAAGCTTTGCGTATCGCGAATGATCGATATTGAGCTCGATCGGATCGGCTGAAGGCGGGCGAATGTAATTGAAGTTTACTTTGTCGGGTTTCAAGTCGTACTTCAGGAAGTCGTACCACTCGAATATTGTGTCCTGATTTGAGTTCATGAAACAAGTGCACGTTTGGACGTCGAGTCGCGGGTACTCTTTCTTGATCGTTTGCAGTTGACGGGCGGTATCGATGGCAATGTCCCAGGAACCCGGCTTCTGCCGAATCTTTTCGTGTTGGCCTTTCAATCCATCAATGCCCAGCGCTACGGTGACATTCAGATTCGGGCATTCTTCCAGGACACGAGTTACGTCAGGAAAGATGCGCTTCTGAATCTGACCATTTGACATGATGTAGATGGATTCGAGCTTGTTGTTTGTATAAAAGGCCCGAGCGATCTCCGGCAAGTCTTTGCGAGTAAAGGGCTCGCCTCCGGCGAGAATCAACACGCCGAGATTTCCACCCAACGTTTCGGAAATCCTCTCTATCTCGTGGGTCTTCATCTGCAGTTTCTTCCGGGGACGGTCGTCCAACTCCTCCGTGAAGAAGCAGTGCGTGCAGCGCATATCGCACACAGAAGTAACTAGAATGTTGAGCAAAACGGGTGCGAAGGGTTGTCCAACAGCCAATTTTGCGTAACGCTTCAGCAGTTCTTTGGTAGTGAAATCCATTATTGCCTCAATTCCGACGCCATCCGCTTTCTCTTAAGTCGCACCTCGCTTCGCGCGAGGGAATCATATTTAACAGATACGGTATTGTGCCAACAAAGTCAACGAAGTCCGCAATTACGATGTTGAATCCCACGGGGGCGCTCCCGCCACCTGTTTTGACACCTAGCGCTTTACGATGCACCGATGCGTTCGCCCCGATTCTGGATACCTAAAGCCCGCATGCGGCGATAAAGATGACTCCGATCAACACCCATCAGTTCCGCCGCTCGCGACACGTTTCCTTCCGTCTCTTCGAGCTTCCGCTGAATGAATTCACGGTGGTAAGCGTCCGTCGCTTCCTTGAATGAAGGAAATCTGAAGGAAGCTACCGGCGCTTCCTCTTTCCCGCGTGCGGGCAAATCACTCGCCGAAACTTTGACGCCGGGATGCATAATTACAACCCGCTCGATGGTGTTTTTCAGCTCGCGAACGTTACCAGGCCAGGAGTAGTTCTGCAGCTCTTCAATTGCCTCCGGTGAAAACTGTTTCGGCGTCTTGCCATAGGGAACTGAAAAGTCATGGTTGAAGTGTTCCGCCAGCAAGGCAATGTCCTCAGGTCGCTCGCGTAACGGCGGCAACTCAAAAGGAATTACATTTAAACGATAGAAAAGATCCGGTCTGAATTTTCCCAATTCCATTTCCAGGTCCAGCCGCTTATTGGTCGCGGCAATCACCCGCACGTCGACGTTGATCGCCGTTCCGCTGCCTACGGGCTCGAACCGTTGTTCCTCGAGTACGCGCAAGACCTTCGCCTGCACCTTCGCACTCATGTCTCCAACTTCATCAAGAAACAGAGTCGCGCGATCAGCCAACTCAAACTTGCCCTTCTTGGCTGAAGTTGCACCTGTGAATGCCCCCTTAACATGTCCAAAGAGCTCGGACTCGATCAACTCCTCCGGTATTGCGGCCGAATTGAGCTCTACGAAGGGCGCCGCGGCTCGTCGGGATTGGGAATGAATTGCCCGCGCCACCAGCTCCTTCCCGGTGCCCGATTCACCATAGATCAGGACGCGACCATCTGTTGGAGCAACCACCGAGATCTGTTTGCGAAGCGCGCGCATTGCGACGGACTCGCCCACCATTCGGTACTCCTTGGCCAGCTCCGCTGCCATTTCGGCGTTCATCAATTCGAGCTGACGCTGGCGCAGAGCATTGCGCACGGTGAGCACGGTTTTTTCTATTGAGAGAGGCTTCTCAATGAAGTCAAAGGCGCCGAGCTTGGTGGCACGCACTGCCGTCTCTACATTGCCATGCCCTGAAATAATTACCACGGCAGAGTCAGAGCCGCTGGCGCGCAACTGCCGCAGCGTTTCGAGTCCATCAATCCCGGGTAGCCACACATCCAAAAGTATGCAGTCGTAGGTCCGCCGCTCCAGGGCTTTCAGACACTCTTCACCATTCGCAACCGCGTCGGCGACGAACCCCTCATCGCCCATAACCCCGCGCAACGTGTCGCGAATGCCGCGTTCGTCATCCACAATGAGAATTGATTCAGACACGGATCATTTTCCATTTGTCATTTCGCATTTTTCATTTGTCATTGTAGTCAACGCGGTCGTTGGATCTTCTTGGCTACCGCGCCACAGATGGCGCTTGACCTTGAAGGTGCTATGACCACTGACAAATGAGAAATGACAAATGGAAAATGATCGGCTCCTGCCGTCTGCTTCCTGGTCCTGCCTCCTGCTCATCCCGGCAACTCGATTACAAATCGCGCCCCGCGCGGATGGTTTGCTTCGGCGCGAATTCTGCCGCGGTGTTCCAGCACAATCCGCTGCACGATCGCAAGACCCAGACCAGTACCGCTGCCACGGGTAGAAAAATAAGGCTGAAAGAGCCTCTTGAAGTCTCCCGACCGGATGCCATGTCCCGTGTCTATGACTTCTGCAATCAACAGACTGCGCGCGGTGTCATTGGTGGTGGCGACTGTGATTCTGCGCTCGCCTTCCATGTCTGACAGGGCCCCGAGAGCATTGTCGATTAGATTCACGAAGACCCGTCGCATCTGTTCCGCATCCAACATTGCCGACGGCACCGTTGGATCCAATTTCGTCTCGATCTGTGCACCATCAAGCCGATCTTCGTACAAGGCGACCGCATGACGAACTACTTCATTCAAGTCCGCTGGTTCGAGTCGGGCCAGGGGCAGACGCGCAAAACGCGAAAACTCATCCACCATAGCCTTAAGTCCGGAAACTTCTCGCGCGATCGTTTCCGTGCATTCATCGATCACCGCGGAGATACCAGGATCATCCACTACTTCCGGTTTACCGTTTGAGCCTTTCTGACTGCCATTCGAGCCAAGACGCCGATAACTTTTGGCGATGCGTTCCGCGGACAGTTGAATTGGTGTCAGAGGGTTTTTGATCTCATGGGCCATTCGCCTCGCGACTTCGCTCCACGCCGCGGCCCTTTGGGCTGCCAGAAGCTCGGAGAGGTCCTCGATTACCAGCACAACCCCTCGGCCCGCCCGCGGAACGCCGCGCAAGGCTGTGGCTGCCAATGCGACCGGAAGTGGTCCCGTCTCTTTTGCGAGAGAGCCATTGAGATGCGTCTGCTCCGTAGCTTGTCCCGTTCGACGCGCGCGTCGTAACAATCGATCCAGGACAACCGCATCTTCAGTGCCTATCAGTTCTTTAAGTTTGGTCTGGCCCGCGGGTATGTCACTCAAACGTAGCATCCGGGCCGCGGCGGCATTGATTGTGGTTACACGATCACTGCCATCGAGGGAAACAACTCCGGTGGAGAGCGATTCAAGGACCGTCTCAATGTAATTTCGCCGCTCTTCAAGCGCCAGGTTCTTCTCTCGCAGCTCGTCGGAACCAACCTCGATACGGCGACGATTTTCTTCGAGCTGCGCGGTCATTTGATTAAAAGAATGAGCCAGCAAGGCGAGCTCGTCCTCGGCGCCGGTAACTACCCGATGCGAAAGATTGCCCCTGGCAACTTCGTTAGAAGCTTCTGCCAGCGCCTTTATTGGCGTAGCAATCCCACGCGCCAGGTAGATTGCCACCCAACTCGATACGAAGAGAAGCATGAGGGTCATCAGACCCAACGTTGAGAGCCCGAGCAGACGAACCTTGCGTTGCCTCTTAACGAGCTTTTGATACTCGCTCTCCGATCCGGAGATTGTGTCGCTTAGAGTGGAATCGACTCTACGTGTTGTCGCCAGGATCAGTTTTTGATTGTCAGATAAACGCACTGTGATGACATCAAATCCCTCGCCATCTACAAGGCTTTGGCCCAGATCTCCTTTTGCATGGCGCGCCTGGAACAGCAGTGTTTCCAAATCCCTGTTCTCAGCCAACTCACTAAACCGGGTTTGCGCGATGACCTTTCCATCGGGATCGACGATCTCTGCAGCGGAAAGCTGTCCCCTGGTCACCATCTGATTGAGCGTCTCCCGCCGCTCTTCATCGGATTGCTTGCTCAAGACGACTCCCAGCAATGCCGCGGTCTCGCTGAAGCTGCGGTACTGAGTATCGAGGGCCTCGCGTTGGACCTCGCGCGCTTCTTTCACGACTTCCTCCGGCAACTTGCTGAACCATTTCTCCAAGGAGCGATTCAAGAAAAGATATGAGAACACCGCCATCGCGATAATCGGCAGGAAGCTAATCGCAATGAAGTAAACCAGGAGACGGGTCTTTATCTTTGAGCCAAGCTGCAACTCTCGCCGCTCTCGGCGCAATTTAAGAAGGTTGCGAACGAAAATAAAAGAAAAGACGACAAATGCTACGAAGTTAAGTGTGGATAGGGCATAAAGGACGAGTGTATCTGAGGCGGTGTCGGGTGGAACCACGGTCCACAGCCACAACTGTTGCGAGATGATTACCGCTAGCAGGAGGAGCACAGTGATGCCGAGTGCCCACAGCAAGACTCTACGGCGACGGGCCAGCTTTTGCTTTTCAGCATCCTGTTTTGGAGGTAGATCACTCATTAATGCTAGCGAAGTTTACCATACGGCTTCTTGATCCGGTGGTTCACTTCAGCTTGAAACCCTCCGTCTAAAAAGCGGGGACAGGGTCCCACCTTCCTGAATGCAAAATTAGCCTGGCTTGACCCGTCCTTTGAAGGTGATCGTGAACTATTTGAGATCATCGTCTAAAATGCCAGCTTGAGTCTGATTCCCAACCCAAATTATTTAATGGAACTGCGGAAACTCTTTATCAACAGCGCCGGTCGTCTGCGTAGCGGCTGGCGTCTCGCAGTTTTCGTGCTGGCCTACGCACTCTTTCTATTCCTCATTACGAGTGCAGTCCGAGTAGCTTACGCGGCGGCGACTTATCTCGCGCCGGGTGTCAGCTTAGGGTCCTACGTTCAGGATGTCGTGTATCGATTAATAATCCTGACAATAAGCCTGGCTGCAGGTTACGTTAGTGCTCGCTTGCTTGAAAACTTGCCCTGGCGGTCTCTCGGACTCTGGCTTCATGCCGGATGGCTGCGCGATCTCTTAATCGGTTCAGCTATAGGAATTGCTACTCTGGCTCTAGCCACGGCCATCGCGACTGGCGGCGGCGGGCTGCGTTTCTCATTCACTACTGCTGGCTTATTCCCTCAGGTTGCAAAAACTCTGGCGCTCTCAGGAGTCCTTTTCATCTCTGCCGCCTTGGCTGAAGAAGCACTGTTCCGAGGTTACCCTCTGCAGACTTTGACACGGGCTGGGCTCGTGGCGTTTGGAGTTTTACTTACCTCTGTATTGTTTGCGGCAATTCACCTGCGAAATCCAAACTTCGAAACTGGATTAGCTTTCGGTAACCTTGTCCTCGCGGGCGTGTGGTTGGCGGCGGCTTACTTGCGCACACGGAGCTTGTGGTTTCCTCTCGGCGTTCACTGGGCCTGGAACTGGGCACTGGGATCTCTTTTTGGTCTGCCGGTGAGCGGCATAACTCAAATCGCGCCGCACCCGCTTCTGCGAGGCACGGACCTTGGCCCAGCGTGGTTAACCGGCGGCAGTTATGGAATTGAAGGCGGGGTCGCCTGCACTATCGCACTACTGATCTCTACCGTTTTCATCTGGCGGACGCGTTTAGTTTCGGCTACTGAGGAGATGGAGAGGCTGACCTCGCAAGAGAACCCCGTCCAGACTCATTTCGTAGTAGCCCCCGTGCCCCAACCGAATGAGCGAGCTGCTGAATAGCTACCAAACTCCTGCACAAGCCTGCTGTTACCGCTCGTCAATAGGAACGTAAGCTGCGTTTCGCTGGCCAATGTATTCCGCGCGCGGACGGATGAGTTTGTTGTCGGCGTATTGTTCAAGGATGTGTCCGGTCCAGCCCGAAATGCGGCTGACGGCAAATATTGGAGTGTACAGGTTAAGCGGGATTCCCATCATGTAGTAAGTCGAGGCTGAGAAGAAGTCGACGTTCGGATAGAGTCCTTTCTCGCGCATTATCACTTCTTCTACCTTGCGAGACATTTCGTACCATTTCGTCTCACCTGACAGTTCGCCCATCTCCTTCGAAAACCTCCGCAAATGAGTAGCGCGCGGGTCTTCGGTACGATAGACCGCATGACCGAAACCCATAATCTTTTTCTTCTCAGCCAGCGCCTTCTTGATGTAGCTCTCGACGTTAGCGACTTCGCCTATTTCCAGCAGCATCTTCATGACGTTCGTATTGGCGCCGCCGTGCAATGGACCTGACAGGGCCCCAATTGCCGCCGTAACCGCCGCGTACATATCGGCAAGAGTGCCGGCAACCACACGAGCGGTGAAGGTCGAAGCATTTAATTCGTGATCGGCGTGTAGGATGAGCGAGGTATCAAACAATTGGGCGTCATGATCGGAAGGCTCTTTGCCTTTGAGCATGTAGAGAAAGTTGGCTGCGATGTTAAGACTCGAATCCGGATCTACAGGCTCCAGGCCTTTGCGAATCCGTTCGGCGGCAGCGACTAGGGTGGGAAACTGCGCCGTCAGTCTGATGGCAGTTCTGACAGCTGCCTCTTGCGAAATATCCCGCGCATTTGAATCGTAAAACTCGAGCGCGGAAGTGTTTGTTCTCAAAACGTCAATCGGATCGGCCTCGCGCGGGTAACGCTTCGTTAGATCGATGATCTCTGTCGGAATTGTATAAGACGCGCGGAGTGAGCGCTTCAGATCATCGAGTTCAGAGCGTTTGGGAAGATGCTTGTTCCAGAGAAGAAAGATAACTTCTTCAAACGTTGAATGCTCGGCCAGGTCATGGATGTCGTAACCCTGATAGATCAGTTGACCTTTATCGCCGATGACGTCGGAGACGGAGGAGGTTGCGGCGGCAACTCCTCGAAGTCCAGCTGCAGAAGTGGCTGTAGGTGCGTTTGCTTTTTCGGACATACGGTTCTTTTAAAGGTGAAGCGAAGATAACAAACAGACGAACCAGTGACAAGCCACGCGGTGTGCGGCCTCACTTCTAATTTGTGCTTTGTTTGGCGTGAATTTTTCCTGCTGTCTTAAACCCAATGTCGATTGACATAAGCGATCCACGAAATCACATGAAAACTTTCGTGTCGTTCTGGATCGCGACTTAACGAGTATCTTCAGTTCTTCGGTATTCGAAGAACGACGGGCTGACCTCGCTTCGCTTTCAAGATCTTAGCAGCGGATCTGTCCTTTGCGGCCAGCTCAAGAAAGCCTGCACTACCCCAGATACCGAAGACTTCCTTACCCCGTCCAGGCTGTTCACAAAAGAACTCCCGGAAGGATTTTACTTTTGTCCCATTGACGACCAGGAAAGACCCATCAGAAATCATTTCCTCAGTCAGCTCGCGGGGCGTGAGATTTGTAATGCAGTTACCGAAGCGGTCGATGTGGATAATCCTCGCTTTCACGGTTCCGTTGTCCGACCTCTCGGGTATAAGCGGCGCCAGGGTTGCAGGGTTTGTTATCTGCTTTCCGAATTTGGATGGATCGATTCCATTCGAAAGCGCGGCAGCAACCGGGGCAAAGACATCTCGGCCTTGAAAAGTCGAACTCACCGGCGCGCTGAAATACTTTTTATTCGTAACTTCGAAAACCCTGGCCTGGGGTTTTCCTTCGCAGATATAGCTGAAGAGCCCGTTGTCTGGCCCGACAAAAAACTGACCGTTACACTCTGCCAGGATTGCTCGACGCTCTGAACCCACGCCTGGATCGACCACTGCCACGTGAATTGTTCCGGAGGGAAAAGAGGAATGCGCAGCAAGTAAAGTAAAGGCTGCGGCTTCGATGTCATGCGCCGGTATTTCGTGAGTGATGTCGACCACGCGCGCGTCTGAGTTGATTGAAAGAATCACACCCTTCATGGCGCTGACGAAATAATCGGAGGCGCCGAAGTCGGTGAGTAGGGTGATAAGAGGACGGGGAGAAGGGGAGACGCGGAGACGCGGAGATGGGGAGATAGGGAGATGGGGGGACGGGGTGATGGGAAATTGTGACTTAAGAGATTTCGTTTCTCCCCGTCGCCCCTTCTCCCCTTCTCCCCTTCTCTTCATTGGATCCGCGTCTCAGCAGAAGTTCGAATCCGGAGTTGTTGTCCACGGTCGAGACGAATATCTTTGCCGCGTTGGCTTAGAACTCTGCCGGTACCGGCGGCTCCGCCCACGGCGGCGCCTATCGCTGCGCCTTTTCCGCCACCAAAAATTGCGCCGACTATCGCCCCGATTCCGGTCGCAGCTCCAACCTTGGAAACATCATCCTTGGTGGAATCCCTGCCCTTTACACCACCCTCCGGATCCACGCCGACCACGTCTCTGTTTCCCATGTCAATAACTTCGACAACTTCCGCACTGAAACTAGTGCCACGATTGTCAGGCATTCGTATCTGATCAAACGCGAGTTGCAGCTCGGCAACACCTTTAACTTTTCCGGGACGCTTCACTCGCGTGACACGACCGTCGATGATGGCTCCCTGATACTCACCTGGTTCCATTACCCGCGCCTGAAAACGATCGCCGCGCTGGCTGCTGTCGGTGGAAAGACTGCTATCCATCTCGATCATCAACAAGGCTCCGCCGGGAATCAAAACTGGTCCGCTTATCGTGGAACGCGAACTCGAACTGGAAGACGTGTCCGCATCGTTATTATCAGGCTGGGTGCTGCTTGGGGTACTTGTTTGAGGGGAGTCCTGCGTACCGCGACGTGTCAGTCCGGAAGGGATAGAAGAATTGAAAGGCTGGCGGTCGTACCCCGCTGCGTAACCGGCCTCAAAACCCTGCTGATATCCGTCCCTATAAGTTTCTATCGTACCCCAGGCTTCGTTGTAGGACCGGTCAGCCCGCTGATATTCGTGTTTGCTCTGATAGTCACGAGTAGCGCGATCCGCAACGTCTCGGAAACCTGCGTTGTAGCCATCTGAATAGCCAGTGCGATAGCCGCGCTCGAGAGCGGTCGATTGGGTCTGTGCCATTAAATTCGCGGCACCGCTCGATGCAACAGTGAGCCACGAAGTCAGTGCTAAGCTAAGCAAAGTCACCAGGGGAATTCTCAAATATTTCATAGTTTTCCTTCCAGAGAGTGTGCGGCCATCAGGGCCGAAAGCCTTGGGAGAGCCAACCCTCGTGTGAGGGTGATGCTAACACTGCGGGCAGCCTGCTACAAACAGTTGTTTGAGACAGAAAGGTTCGTGTCAGTTCGCGTAGTTTCGAGGATCGTTGTTTCCGGGAAGACGACACACGATCCACGAAATCACATGAAATAGCACGAAATGCGATGCTCAAATAGCAACAATACTTAAGCAAGTTTGATTAGGTTGTCGGCATCCTAAGCCACAACCTAAAGGTTGAACTCTAAACTGCCGGCCTTTAACTCAACCAGCACGGCTTTTTCGGACGCTTGACCTGTTATGGCCGGAGCCATAGACTTCCTTAGAGCATTGCCCTTGATCAAAGAACCTGCCATCAGATGCCTGTTTATAAGTTACTGGTTGGCAAGAACCGGAAATTGAATGTCCGCTACCCGCCGAGTTTATCTAGACCATAGCGCCACCACCCCGGCTGACCCGCGGGTCGTTGAGGCGATGATACCCTACCTGACTGAGCGGTTTGGTAACGCTTCCAGTGTCCACTTCTTTGGTCAGGAGGCCCGGGGTGCTGTTGATCGCGCCCGGCGCGAGGTCGCTGGATTGGTCGGAGCGAGGGCAAACGAGATTGTCTTTCTCTCAGGTGGAACGGAGGCCAATAACCTGGCGATCCGGGGCCTGTGTGAAGCTGTCGAACCACAAGGACGCCATATAATTACGTCCTCTATTGAGCACTCGTCCGTTCGCGGGATCTGCGAGGTTTTAGAGAAGCAGGGCTGGGAGATCACCCGCCTTCCCGCTTATGAAGACGGAATTGTACGAGTGGAAGACGTTCGCTCGTCGCTGAGAGCAGACACGGTCCTGATTTCGGTGATGCTCGCGAATAATGAGATCGGGACCATTCAGCCGATCCAGGAAATTGGCGCACTCGTACGCCAGGAACGTGCACAGGGACGCAAGCATCTTTGGCTGCATACAGACGCCGTCCAGGCAGCCGGTCGAATACCGATAGAAGTTGAGCAACTCGGGTGTGATTTCCTTTCGCTTTCAGCTCACAAACTTTACGCGCCCAAAGGCGCGGGCGCGCTCTATCTCAGGCGAGGAGTGCGGGTCTCGAGTCAAAACGTCGGAGGACATCAAGAGCGCGAAAGGAGAGCCGGCACGGAGGCGGTACCTGGAATTGTTGCCTTCGGAGCCGCCGCCCGAATCGCGCGCGATGAGTTAGCTCAGCGCAATAACAACGCCAAGGAGCTTCGTGAGAAGTTTGAAACGGCAGTTGCCGAACGCGTGTCCGACGTCGTTTTCAACGGACACAGGGAGCGCAGACTGTCGCACATTTCAAATATTTCCTTTCGCTTTATCGAAGGCCAAAGTCTTCTGATCAGCCTGGACCTCGAAGGGATCGCTGTCTCGACGGGATCCGCCTGCTCCTCAGGCACACTTGAGCCTTCGCCAGTGATTCGTGCGCTCGGTCGCAACGATGAATTAGCCCGTGGGGCAATTCGTTTCAGTTTTGGCAAAGACAATGCCCTGGCCGACGTTGACTATGTAGTCGAAGTCTTGTCGAGGGTTGCAAAAAAGCTGCGCAGCATGTCGCCATTGAACAAGATCAAAATTCCGAGTTCTGAGTTCCGAGTTTCGAGTTAATAGTGGATGCTCACGTTCAAGAGAAGTCGGAACTCGGAACTCGGAACCTACCTTGCCCTACTCTGCAGCCTTTAAGGACCACCTGACCAACCCGCGCAACGTGGGCGAACTCGCGAACGCTAATGCCGTTGCCGAGGAGAATAATCCAGTCTGCGGCGATCGATTGCGGTTATCCCTGCTGGTGCGAAACGGTCGGATAGAAGCAGTAGGCTTCCTTGCCTACGGCTGCCCTCCGACGCTCGCATGTGGATCAATGCTAACTGAGTTGATTCAGGGCAAGTCTGTGGAGGAGGCGATGCATCTCACCCGAACCGATCTCCTGAATGCGCTGGGCGGACTTCCTTCGCGCAAGCAACATGCAGCGGCACTCGCCGTTGAAACGTTACGCACGGCAATCGAATCAGGGTGCAGTGAACTGCTTTCATGCTGACGCGAGGCGCACTGCCGGTGGCTTTGAGCTGTAGTTCGATTTTTGCAGAGAAAGGGATGAAAACGATCGTGAGAATTGTTCTATTCCATTTGCTCGTTTTGCTGCTCTGTGGGCAAGCTACTGGTCAAAGTGGACAGCCAACAAAGATTTTAGTTCGAGGTGTGGAACTGCATTACATCGAGCAAGGTCAGGGCGAGCCGCTCGTTCTGCTCCACGGAGGCCAGGGAGATTACCGCTCCTGGGAGCCTCAGATGAAGGTACTTTCCCCGCAATATTGGGTCATTTCTTACAGCCGCCGCTACAACTATCCGAACGACAACGCGCTCACTGCAAAGAACCATTCGGCATATGTCGAAGCGGCTGACCTTGCCGCATTTATCCGCAAACTCAAGCTCGGACGGGTGCACCTAGTAGGCACATCCATGGGAGCATTCACAGCGTTAGTACTGGCCGTCCAACATCCCGAGATGGTTCGCAGCCTGGTTCTGGCAGAGCCTCCGGTTCATGGGTGGATGAGAGACAGTCCAAACGGCGCTCCTCTTTTCAAGGAGTTTATGACAACTATTCACGAACCTGCCGGAGCAGCGTTTAAGGCAGGAGATGATAAGGGAGCCATGAGGATTTTTGTGGATGGCCTAAACGGAGCACGCAGGTTAGATAATCTCCCGCCAGAAGGTCTTGCCGCCGTCATGCAGAACTCCCGCTTTTTCAAAGCGATCACTTTATCTTCCGATCCTTTCCCAAACCTGTCCAAAGAAAAGGTAAAGCGGTTGCGTATCCCCATTCTGATAGTCACCGGTGAAAATACGATCAAGCTCCATAAGTTCGTCAACGAGGAGCTTGCGCGTCTTCTCCCGAATGCCGAACAGGCGATTATCCCAAAGGCGGGGCACGGCTCTCCGCGGGAAAACCCGGCAGCGTTTAATCAGGCGATGCTTAAGTTCCTGGCTAATCTAAGACCCTAATCAGGGCTTTGGTTTATCGCGGAGGAGTTGCTACGACGCGAGGCCGAGAGACAGCCGGGTCCACAGTTCGGCCGCGGTGATACTCCGGCCCGCAGTAGGTCCTCGGCTCCGTGCCGATAACAAAAGTCTTCGTGCGAATCACCGGGCACGTCTCAACTGCAATCAAGCCGGTGCTTGGATCGACGTCAAGGGTAATGGATCCCTCCAGTCGCAAAGAGTCTCTCGGCGATGGTAGGGGTCGAGCTGTAGGTGTCGGGGCAAGCACGGGTGTTGGTCCAGGATCACCAGTCTCAGGAATGGTTTCCTCTTCGCCGTCGGGTGTTGCTTCCTCTTCCGCGGCTTCAACCGGCGGCGTAGTGGGCAAAGTACCATTGATGAACAACTCGGTGCGTCTGGTGGGATTTTCCGGCGTAGTCAACTCTCCCGTCGTCAGGTCGATTTCTGCCTGCTCGATCCCTTCGGGCATCTGCCACTCACCCTGCCACTCGGGATGTTCGCTCAAAGCCACTTGCATAAAGTCTGTCCAGATTGGCAGCGCGGAATTCGCCCCGGTCAAACCAAGCTGCGACCCATCATCAAAACCAACCCAGACGACGCAAACCAGGTTTGGGGTAAAGCCGGCAAACCACCCGTCGCGTGAAGTGCCAGTTTTACCGGCCACATTTGCCTTCAACCCGCGCGCGCGAACCCTGGCTGCGGTTCCCCGATTGACGACGTCCTTCATGAACGAGTTCATTACGTAAGCAACGTCGGGACGCATTACCTCGTTTCTCTGCGCAGTGGGCGCAGCAATCGTCACACCCTCTCCGGTGGTAATACGATTGATTGCCAGCGACGTTGTACGGCTGCCCAGATTTGCAAAAGCAGTGTAGGCGGTTGCCACTTGCAGCGGCGTGGCTTCATTTGTTCCCAACGCCATTGCCGGATAAGCCCGTACGGGCTTCGGCAATCCGGCTCTGCTTGCGAGATTCATCACCCGTCCAACGGTGACCTCCATCGCTACCTCGACGGTGATTACGTTAAGGCTGTTTACCAGCGCATCGCGTAGGGTCACCGGGCGATGCGAGTAGCTGTTCCCGAAGTTTCCCGGGGAATACTCCTGATTGTCGAAGGAAAATGTCTTTGGTTCGTCAACGTACGTCGTTGCCGCTGTAATGACACGTGGCACCGGATCGTATGCCGTGTTCAGAGCGGTGGCGTAGACGAATGGCTTGAAGACGGATCCCGGCTGACGCAAAGCATCTGAGGCACGGTTGTATTGGCTCTTCGAATAGTCGCGCCCACCAACCATAGCCACAATCTCACCAGTCTTGGCGTTTAGCGCGACCAAAGAGGCCTGGAGTGTTCCCGGTGCGAAACGCCTGGTCTGCACCTTGTCCAGCGCAGAGACTTGTCTGGACAGGGCCGTATAGGCGGCCCGTTGTAAATCCATGTCTATAGTCGTGTAGATGCGAAGATGCCGAGCGGTGCCTGGGCCCGCAATAATGTCGCCTAGTTGGTTCTGAACGTAATCGGCAAAATACGGGGCCTCCGAAGCGTCAATGCGACCTTTAACGGCGACCACTTCCAACGGTTCCATCTTGGCCCGGTCGGCTTCCTCTCGAGTGATAGCTCCGGTTTCTGCCATTGAATCCAGAACTTGATTACGACGGGCGGTCGCCGTCTTCATTTCCTGGTAGGGGTTGTAGCGATTCGGACTGCGTATCAGGCCAGCCAGAAACGCAGCTTCCGGCAAGGTGAGGTTGGTCACGTCTGTCCCGAAATACGCATCAGCCGCCTGGCCAAAACCGTGTATGGAAAACCCGGCCTGCTGGCCCAAATAAACCTGGTTGGAGTAGAGAGCAAAAATCTGTTCCTTGGTGAGACGGGTTTCGAGAATAACCGACAGATAAGCTTCGGCGACCTTGCGACGCAATTTTCTCTCCGGAGAAAGCAGCAGATTCTTTACCAATTGCTGAGTAATGCTCGACCCACCCTGTCGCGCAATCGGTGAAGTCGGATCCGAATTGTCATATCGTCTGACCAAAGCCCGGAGGATCCCGCGAATGTTTACACCATAGTGCTCGAAGAATGCTCGATCTTCAGTCACGGTAATCGCCTTAACCAGGTGAACCGGCAGATCACTGAAGCCAATCACTTTCCGTTTCTCGCGGTCTTGTCCCGTTACGGAACTTATCAGTTCCGGCTCCAGCCACGTCTTCTCCAGGCGCGCATTTCCTCCCAGCTGGATTATTGAGCTGATCGATTTTGCATTCCGCGAAAACTGCACTCGCACGCTCTGAAACTGTCGCTGGCCATCGACGGACGAATCCTGGCTGGGTTCGATATCGATCGTCGAACCACTGAGAGAATAACGTCCGCGATTAGTGTCTGCCTGTTGAGTTTTCTCGACGTAGTCGGCGCGCTTCAGGTAAGCAAGGAGTTCGTCCTGAGAAATTGCCTCTCCGGTGCGAAGTTGCTTTGGCGCTGCATAGATGCCGGCGGAACGGGTAAAGACCTCACCGGCGAGGAGATTATCGATGCGTGCGGAGAAGACCGTCCAGTAATAAACCATTACTACCACCACGAACATTAGAATCATGGCCAGAGGGATTAGAACCGGGGCACTCACAAGCCGCCGACCTATCCGGCGTCCGAATCGGGGACCAGGCTCCTCGTACGCAACTACTCTGCTGCGCCGGTTTGGAATCCCTCGACTTGCCGGTGGCACTCTATCTGGTGGTGGATAACGTACAGGCATAAAGCGTAGGTGTTAGTGACAAGTCACCTATCGATCTATTAACTATCACCTCTATTTTAACCTGTCCAGCCAGTTGGTCAGTCCAGAGTCATCTCTTGTCATCTATCACCTTATGGTTTCATTGACACCCACTTTGCCTTTGGTTAACGTGACAACGCTCCAAAAGCCGCCACTTTGATGCGATTTCTGGCGTATGAGTCCAACATCTCTCGAGTAAGATAGATCAATGAGAATTCTAGTAACCGGCGGCAGCGGCTATCTTGGGATTCATGTGCGCCGGTTCTTTGACTCGGATGATTTCTCGCGCCGCTCTAATCTTGATCTCCTCACGGAAGGCGATGTCGAGGTGGCATCGAGTTACGACGTCGTTATCCACCTCGCAGCCTATCTCGATAAAGACCCCTCAGCAGCGGACCTGAGTTTTCGCACCAACGCTGAAGGGACCGCCAACGTTATTCGTCAGATGAAACCTGGGTCCGTCTTTATTTATGCGTCCACCAAGGATGTATACGGCGCGAACGCAGCCATATATGACCCGGTGCCTGAAACATGTCCGACGAGCTATGCAGCCCAGTCAGCGCTCGAGTGGTCGAAACTGATTGGCGAGCGCTACGTCGATTACTACGCGCGCCAGCTAAGCATCCGCGCGTGCATTTTTCGGTTATCCACGATATACGCGCGTCCCTCCGAGGGTAACGAGTACGGCTTCGTTACGCACTACGTCGAGTCAGTCAAACGAGGCTGGCCAATCCAAGTTCCCGTAGGGGGGAATGCGATTCGGGACATCCTGCATGTTGACGACTTTTCGCGGGCTTGCCAGGCATTCATTGCCTCGTCCAACTCCTACGGGCTATACAATCTTGGCGGCGGCGAGAAGAATGCGGCGACCCTGACCGAGATGATCAGCACGGTAGGGAAACTAATTCAGCTTGAACCAGTTATTGAATACAATGACTCGCTCCCGCATCCAGTGCCCGTCAAATATGTTTCTGATCTGAGTTTGATTCGCGAGCAATTGGGATGGCAGCCGCAGATAGGAATCAAGGAGGGGTTGCGAAGTTTGCTCTGACGCGGGAACAGATCTGGTCTGTCCTTGATGCTGGCTAATGGGAACTCTTAATAAGCAAAACATCAATCGCGTTGCAGTTCGGGGTACCAACTGGGTAGGCGATGCCGTGATGACAATACCTGCGTTGCGAGAGCTGCGGCGTTTGCTCCCCGGTGCGCACATAACTCTGGCTACCAGGCCCTGGGCCAAAGAGCTTTTCGCCGATGTCGATTTTATAGATGATCTGCTGATCTACGACCGGCGTGGACCGTGGTCAGCCGTCAAGCACACTTCCGAATGGCGCCGGGGGCACTTCGATCTCGCCGTTCTCTTCCCCAACGCTTTCGAAGCCGCATTGATACCCTCCCTGGCTCGAGTGCCTTTTCGCATTGGTTATGCAACTGATGGACGCACCCGGCTGCTCACTAATCCGTTGCCGATTCCTGAATGGCGCAGCTCACGCCACGAAATCTTTTACTACCTGAACATTATTGCAGAGCTTGAGCGCGCGATTCTGGGTGCTGAACAGATTGTCGACAGACCTCCAGACGCCTCGTTGCACGTTTCTGAACGACGTCAGTCCGAAGCCTTAGATCTACTCCGCGCACATGGTCTTCGCGGAGGACGCGCCCTGGTTGCCTTGTGCCCGGGTTCAATAAACAGCCGCGCCAAGCGCTGGCCGCCCGAGCGCTACTCAGCGTTTGCCGACATTTTGATAGACGAGATTGATGCCGAAGTTTTACTGATAGGCTCGCCCGAGGAGCTCGATGTCTCGCTCGAAGTCAGCCGGCGGATGCGCAATAAGCCAATTCTAATGACGGGCAAAACCAGTCTGGCGCAGGTTGCCGCGGTGATCAGTCTGATGGATCTTCTGGTTACGAATGATACAGGTCCCGCTCATATCGCGTCCGGGGTCGGACGGCCAACACTGGTGATTTTTGGGCCTACTAACCCATTGACGACTCGACCATTTTCAGCGGTCGCCGAAATTGTGCGTCACCCGCCGGACTGCGCACCGTGCATGTTGCGGGATTGTCCGATAGATCATCGCTGCATGACCGCGATCAATCCGCAGGAGGTTTTCGAGCGCGCGCGATTGCTGCTTGGAAGAAAAATAGTAGCCCCGGACACGCCAGAGCTTGAGTCTGACGAATTGAACTCTTAGTCGGTTCAGTCAACATAGACTTCGCTTGGTCTCAAGAACATCTTTACCACAGTCAAAAGATGTTTTTTGTTTTTAATGATCACAAGCGTTTTGGTTTCGTGATTTTTCGTGTTATTTCGTGGATCGTAGTAAGCAAACAAAAACACGATCCACGAAATAACACGAATCCGCACGAAAAAAGACAGTCGCATTGATTGAGAAAGATTACTCTAGAGATCCAGAATCATTCGGTGTTGATTCAAACTGGCTTGGTGCAGCGGTCAAGGCAGGTGGCAATATGCGGCGAGCAGTGTTCATCGATCGTGACGGAACGATTTCGGAAGAGGTTGGGTACATCAACCACCCTTCGCGCTTTCGCGTCTTTCCCTATTCCGCCGCCGCCATCAAGCTCCTGAACGACAGTGGATGGCTGGCAATCGTGGTTACAAACCAAGCCGGAGTTGCGCGTGGATATTTTGCCGAAAATATGATTCATACTATTCACGAAACCTTGAATCAAGAGATGGCCGCAACCGACGCGCGAATCGACGCGATTTATTACTGCGCCCATCATCCCTCGGTCGGAGAGCCACCCTACCGAAGTGACTGCGATTGTCGTAAGCCGAAGCCGGGACTGATACGCCGCGCCTCGGAGGAGTTTGACATCGATCTCGCGGAAAGCTGGATGGTTGGTGATCGTTACGGTGATATTGAGTTGGCTCGCAACGCCGGGGTGAGCTCAGCCCTCGTCATGAGTGGCTACGGTCGCGGAGAATGGGAACATCAACGGCAAAACTGGGCCCATCAGCCGGATTTGACCGCGAACCATCTACTGGAAGCGGTTAAGATAATAATCGAAGAACCGCTTGTGAAACGCTCATGACGACCGCCCGAACATTGCAGCAAGAGCGATTGATCAGCATCGTGAAGCGCTTCCCGGGACGCAGAATCCTGGTCGTTGGCGACGCAATAGCAGACCAGTTTGTTTACGGCGCCATCAGTCGAGTTTCGCGCGAAGCTCCAGTGTTCATTCTTCGTCACGAGCAGACCGAAACCGTACCTGGCGGCGCGGCAAACTGTGCGATGAATCTCGTTTCACTCGGTGCTAGCGTATCGTTGGTAGGGGTGGTTGGTGAAGATGTCGCCGGGCGAGCCCTTGTGGAAAGGTTGCAGACGTCAGGAGTGGACTGCAATGGCTTGGTAATATCGGAGAATCTTCAGACAACCACGAAAGTACGGATTCTCGCGGGCCAACTCCACTCAACTCGACAGCAAGTCATCCGACTTGATTATGAAGGGGCCCCATTGAACTCCGAATTCCACCAGCCGCTGCGTAAACGTATTCTTGAGGAAATGCAAACCTCAGATGCCGTAATACTTTCCGACTACAACTATGGCGTTGTCGGACAGGAAGTGAGCAAGGTCGTTCGGGATGCCGTTACCGGCAGGGGAATCCCGGCACTGGTTGACTCCCGCTTTAGGCTTTCTGAGTTTGCGGGTTTCACTTCTGCGACTCCGAACGAGGACGAGGTCGAACAACTCCTGGGTAAACAACTGTCGAATCTCAGAGACCTGGAATCGGCGGGCGAGGAATTGCGCGAACGCCTTGGCTACCTCGCCTTGCTGATTACTCGTGGCAGCGACGGCATGATGCTTTTCCAGGATGCAGTGAGGCCACTTCACATCGATGCGGTCGGCGCGCCCGAGCCGGTGGACGTCACTGGCGCCGGGGATACTGTGATTGCGGCCTATACGTTGGCGCTGGCTTCCGATGCTTCCTTCCCTGACGCCGCGCACCTGGCCAATTACGCCGGCGGACTCGTGGTGATGAAGCGGGGCACTTCGTCAGTTACTGGCGAGGAGTTGGTTGAGTCATTGCTCCGATAGAACTCGGTGAACGGAGCGTTATGCGTTTTCCAAATTAAATTAAGATGGTCGAAATACTGTTTCTCGTTTCACTCTTCTTGCTCCACGCCGGCTGGCTGTTTTGGTTCAATTCGTTGTTTTGTTCCTCTGGATTGCTCAAGCTATGGGAATCTGACATTGAACTTCTGGCGTGAAACTCAAGGCCGTTTCACCGCAGGAGTATTCATTTAGTGTTCTCCTCGAGCGAGCAAGGATTGTCCTGGTATGAGCACTGACGGTGGCGAAGGCCAAAGCAAAACGAAGTCAATCGACCGCATTGTCACTCAAGCAGAGCTTATCGCTCGCGTACAAGTGGCCAGACAAAATGGAGCAAAGATTGTGTTCGCTAACGGCTGCTTCGACGTTCTACATGTCGGCCACATCCGTTATCTTCAGGGAGCCAGGGCTCAGGGAGATTTGCTGGTGGTCGGTATAAACTCAGACAGGCAGGTGGCGGTCTTAAAAGGTCCGGGGCGCCCGATAATGGCCGATACTGAGCGGGCTGAGATGGTGGCCTCAATTTCGGCCGTAGACTTCGTGACGATTTTCGACGAACCCACGGTGGAAAATCTCTTGCTTGCGATCCGGCCGGATATACATGCCAAGGGCACCGATTACACTGAGGAGACCGTGCCCGAGCGCGACGTGGTTCGTTCTTACGGTGGACGCGTGGCGATTGTCGGCGATCCGAAAAACCATGCATCGTCCGAGATTTTGGACAGAGTGGCAAAGAATTTCGGGCAGTAGAAAGCCTTCCAGGCTTGGTGCTGACGATTCCTCACTTCCCTGACCGCAGGATCAGTGCAGCCGGGTTGTTTTTGCCTAATCACCAAATACCATTTACCATTCCGAATGTGCGTATTCTAATAGTGAAACTGGGGAGCATTGGCGACATTGTCCATACGCTGCCTTCGCTAGCGGTGCTCAGGCATGCCCTACCGCACGCAGAAATCTCCTGGGTCGTAGAACGGCGTGCGGCAGAAATTTTAAGAGACAACCCGTTTTTGGATCGCCTCATCGAAGTCGACACGAAGGCGCTGAGGCGCGGGCTGATGTCTGGGGAGACGCTGCGGGCACCGCGCCAGCAGTTACGTCGGTTACGCGCCTCCGCCTTCGATCTTGCACTCGACTTTCAGGGACTTCTCAAATCAGCTTCTATCGCGCGCCTTTCAGGCGCGCGTCGTATTTTTGGCTTCTCATCCGCAGGTCTTCGGGAGCCAGCCAGCCGGGTTTTGCTGTCCAAAACGGTCTTTGTTCCCAGACACACACACATAATTAGCAAGAACCTCAGCCTGGTCAGTGGCGCGCTTGGTATTCCTGTACCTCAAGACCCGAGTGACCTCGAGTTCCCGATTCAGGTCGATTCAAGTCATGAGAGAGAGGCAGATAAAACACTCAACGGAACCGGGGGAGGGTATGCAATTCTGAATCCCGGTGGTGGCTGGCCGACAAAGCTCTGGAGTCCCGAGCGTTTTGGTGAACTGGCAGACCGGATCTGGGGCAATCACGGTCTCCTTCCCCTTATCACTTACGGACCCGGCGAACGTGAACTTGCAGAAAAAGTTCTTGCCTCCAGCCGTTCCGGTAAGGCTCGAGCCGTTAGCCTTTCGCTCAAGGGGTTCTATGCGCTCGCTAAACGTGCCGAGGTTTATGTTGGCGGAGACACCGGGCCAACGCACATCGCAGTTGCCGCGGGCGCACCGGTAGTTGGTCTCTTTGGACCAACTGAGTGGTGGCGCAATGGTAGCCCCCGCATAGACGATATTTGCGTGGAACGCACGGACATTGACTGCCGCGTCAATTGCCATCGCCGCTCGTGCTCCAATTGGATTTGCATGAACATTGAAGTAGAGAGACTTCTGCAGGCGGTGTCCGAACGCCTGGGGCGCACACCCAAAATCCGAGAAGAACTGGGACGCGAGTTCCTGTCTGTCACTTTGTAGCCTCTGACTGGCCGGCAAACAAGACAGGCCACGTGTCTGTCTTTTGGGAGTTCAGTACATTGCGTAGAGGTGGAACCTGGATTCAGCGCTGGCGCGTGCCGCTTGGTTTCTTGTGTGCGGCACTTTTCATTTTCCTGGCCCAACCGCGCCCGGTTTCCCTGGCGGTCGGAGGAGCTGTTTCGATCGTGGGTTTGGCGTTACGCGCCTGGGCATCAGGGCACATCAGGAAAAATGACGCTCTGGCTACGTCGGGTCCTTATGCCTACACACGTAATCCTCTCTATCTCGGTAGTTTTCTACTCGGTTTAGGATTTACGATTGGCTCGGTCTGGTGGCCGCTCGGGATTGCCTTTGCGGCACTGTTCCTTGGCATCTATTTTCCGGTGATGCGCGTCGAAGCCACGACCCTGGGCGAGATCTTTGGAGCGGACTATCAACGCTATGCTTCGGAGGTGCCGCTCTTTTTCCCGCGGTTCACGCGCTTCCGGAATGAGGCAGAACGATCTACGAAATTCGATAGTCGCCTCTATATGCGCTACCGAGAATACCGCGCGACGCTCGGACTGTTAGTAGCGTGGGGAATGCTGGCTTTTAAAGCTTATTACTTGAAATGAATCAATCAAGACATCTACTAGTTGCAATTCTTTGGCTGGCCACGGTGGGTGCGGGCTTCGTCAATGCCCAGAAGCCGGTCCGCGTAAACTCGGAAAGGCCTTTTGAACCCGCTGAAGAGTTGGTCTATGAAGCCGAATTCTCCCGCGCGCTGCTAAGAAAAATGGATATTGCGGATTTTCGATTTACTGCCACCCGCACTGCCCTGAACCAGCCAACTAACCACTCGCATTCGGCAGAGAAGACTGCAGCATACACGTTGGTCTTCAAGGGCGACGTCTCGAGCAAGGGGTTCTTCGCAAAATTGTTCAACCTGCGTTTTCGGGAGCGAATGGAATCAGTCGTAGATCCGATTTCATTTGCAGTTCAGAACACCAAGCGACTCGACGAACAGGGAAAGCGTATTCGTAGCAGCGAAGCCGTCTTTGACCATGTCGCCGGGAAGGTTGTGTGGACCGAGACGGACCCCGGGAATCCGTCGCGACCTCCACGCACCATAAGCTCTGAATTTACCGGACCTATCCAGGACATTCTCTCTGCTATCTACTACTTGAGGACCCAACCGCTGCAGTTGGGAAAGACCATGGAACTCCTGGTAAGTGACTCCGGTCAGGTCTATCAAGTTCCCATCCGCGTGGTCGAGAAGAAACGGATAGAGACTGTGCTGGGAAAAGTTGATGCCCTGCGGCTCGATGTCGAACTCTTCGGCCCACGCCGGATGATCCAGAGTGAAGGCCAGTTTTCTATCTGGTTTACCGAGGACGCCCGTCGACTTCCGGTCAGCGCGCGGGTTAAGAATGAATACGGAACTTTCGATATCAAGCTAAAGAAGGTTCTGCGTAAGTCCAGCCAAAAAGAGTTTCTTTCAAAACAACAGTAGGTTGGCCAACGGCATAGCCGGGTGGATGAAAATAAAAGACGGGCCGCGAAATCATTCCTATGACGATATGCACTCAACTACAGAACAGGAAGCGGTAGCAACCTGGCCGTTTCGGTACCACTAACACAGTTCGTGCTGTCGCGACGGCCAGGTCGCTACCGCTTCCTGTTCTGTAGTTGAGCGGTACTCTCATGGTTCTGTAGTCAGGTCGCCGCGATACCCGCGTCTCAGGCTTAACGGTCTCAATTTTGCTTTTCACACAGTCTCGTCCATTCCGAACCCTTCTCTCCATTCCGCCACTCGGTCTGCCCCGATTTTATCGCGTTCCGCATTCCTTGCCTGGCCACCTGCCGTGAGCAACCTACCTCTCATAATCGGACACCGAGGGGCTTCGGCCGTTGCGCCGGAGAACACAGTGGCTGCGTTTACCCGAGCAATTCAGGATGGCGCTGATGGGATCGAGTTTGATGTCCGACTGTCGCAGGATGGCGTGCCGGTAGTTATCCATGATGCGAAACTCGCACGAACCGGATTGATCGAAGGTGTTGTGGGTGAGCTCTCGGCAGAAGTGCTTGGCAAAACCGATGTCGGCAGCTGGTTCGGTCAGCGTGCTAACGCTCAGGACGTGGATTTCGCCAACGAGAAGCTGCCGAGCCTGCAACAAGTGTTCGATCTTTTCTCAGACTCTGATGTCCTTCTATATCTGGAGATGAAGAGTCGGGCCGGGGACGAGATGAGACTGTCCGCTGAAGTAGCAGGAGCCATTAGAAAACATGCAATCGCCGAGCAAGTGATTGTTTCAAGCTTTGATCTGGCATTAGTGCAAGCGGTCAAGGCTATCGATTCTGCGATTCGCACAGCGGCCCTCTTCGAGCCCAGGGTCTCGCTTCCCGCTACTTTGGTGAGGAGAATGAAGTTAATAGAGCTGGCGAAAGCTTGTGGGGCTGACGAAATATGCCTGCATCATACTCTGGCCGGCAGGCGGTTGACCGAGCAGGCGAGGAAATCGCAACTCGACGTTGTAGTCTGGACCGTCGACAATCCCGACTGGGTTGAGCGTGCGCGGTCCCGTGGCGTCAAGGCCCTGATCACCAACAATCCCGCCAACATGGTTCGCTACCGGAACATTCGAGCCGCGAATTGAAGGTTTTAAAGAAATTCGCGTACAGTTCGTCTGATGAGTCCCTCCCCGCCCCCGGTAAACCGCTTTTTTATTAATCCGCAGTACTCACTTTATTACCGGCGAGTGAAAAGACTTGATGGGGCTCACCAGGCGAGATCCGACTACACCGTAATCCTGGCGCTTGATGGTCGGCTGAAATTCAGGACCGAAGAGAATGCCGGTTCGATGTTAATGAACCAGGCGCTTCTTCTTGGTCCCTCCGTTGGCGCGAGCCTGGCGGGCCAGTCAGTTGAACTCCTTCAATTGAACCTCTCACCTGCCCTGGTGCTTGACCACGCTGTGAGAATGCACCTGACTGGGGCGGCGACCGCTGTGACTTTTCGATTGGACCTGGTCGAGCATGACGAACGGTTGGCTCAACTGGCCCGCAGCCTGAGCACTGAACTGACAGATGAGAGACCGGGCCGTGAAATTGTTATTGGGGCAATGGTCGAGCAAGTACTGGTACACCTGCTAAGACACTATGCGAACATACGCCGTTCCGAGGAGCTGGAGCTGTCTCGGGTAGGACTCATCGATCGGCGTATCCGCCGATCGGTTGAGCTGATGCATGCTCAACTGGAGCAAGACCTCTCGCTCAAAGAGATCGCCGCGGCTTCTTACTTGTCTCCCTTTCACTTCGTGCGCGTTTTTAAGAAGTTGACCGGAACGACGCCGCACGCCTACCTGGCAAGCATACGAACAAGTTACGCCCAGCTATTGCTCGCCGAGGCGAGTCTTTCGGTAACCGAGATTAGCTCGCGTGTTGGGTATTCCAGTCCCAGCCACTTCACCAAAGCTTTTCGCCAGGCCACAGGTGTGACTCCGCGGGCCTTTCGCAAAGCGCTCGTTTCACGTTAAAGAGCACTCGGGAAGTTAATTCCGCAATCCAACGCCAGTAATGAGCAAGATTCCTCCTAATGGGCTGCGGCTCGCCGAGTATCATTGCATCACCAACTTATTAAGTAGAGGTGACAGATGGCAAGAGTAAAAACTTCGGACATAGTTGAGCCCAAAGGCAAGCTGGGAGTATTGCTCGTGGGTCTGGGAGCCGTGAGCACCACCTTCATAGCAGGTGTTGAAGCAGTCAAGAAGGGTATTGCTGATCCTATCGGCAGCCTCACTCAAATGGGCACCATCCGGTTGGGAAAGCGAACCGAGAACCGGGTGCCATTGATCAAGGACTTTGTGCCCCTGGCGAGAATGGAAGACCTTGTCTTTGGGGCCTGGGATATCTTCGAAGATTCCGCTTACGAAGCGGCTTTGCACGCCGGAGTTCTGGAAAAAGAGTTACTCCTCCAGCTCAAAGGCCCACTCCAAAAGGTCAAGCCGATGAAGGCGGTTTTCGATCAGGCCTACGTCAAACGGCTGAACGGAACCAATGTAAAGAGCGGAAAGAACAAGCTTGATCTAGCCAACCAGCTTATTGATGAGATTGCCGAATGGAAGCGAAAGAATAAGGTTTCGCGGGTGGTGATGATCTGGGCCGCCTCAACGGAGATCTTCCTCAAGCAGAATCCGGTGCACAAAACGATCGAATCATTTGAGAAGGCGATGAAGGAAAACCACAAGTCAATCGCCCCTTCGATGATCTATGCCTATGCGGCTTTGAAGTCCAATATTCCCTTTGCCAATGGGGCTCCTAATCTGACTGTGGACATTCCGGCCATCAGAACCCTGGCCGAGCAGAACAAGCTGGCGATCTGCGGTAAGGACTTTAAGACTGGTCAAACGTTGATGAAGACAATCATCGCCCCCGGTTTAAAGGCCCGGATGCTCGGATTACACGGCTGGTATTCTACTAACATTCTTGGCAATCGCGACGGAGAGGTGCTGGATGATCCGGAATCATTCAAAACGAAGGAAGAGTCGAAGCTGTCCGTGCTCGAATACATTCTCCAGCCCGAGGTGTATCCCAAACTTTACAAGGACTTCTCACACGTCGTTCGCATTAACTACTACCCACCCCGTGGTGACAACAAAGAAGGTTGGGACAACATAGATATCTTTGGCTGGCTCGGGTATCCGATGCAGATCAAGGTCAATTTTCTTTGTCGTGACTCGATCCTGGCGGCGCCCATCGTGCTTGATCTGGCGTTATTCCTTGATCTGGCCCAGCGCGCCGGCATGAAAGGAATTCAGGAATGGCTGTCTTTCTACTTTAAGTCACCACAGACGGCCCCGCATCTTTATCCCGAGCACGACATTTTTATTCAGTTGATGAAACTCAAGAATACCCTGCGCCACCTTCGTGGTGAGGACCTGATTACACATTTAGGTCTTGAGTACTACGACTAGAACTTGCTTGATTGGGGTGGTACAACGCTACGTATAAGTAGTCGCGCGTTGCCTGGCAAAACGCAGATTCTCGGTTAAAACCTTTTCGTCTGGGTGCGCGCTAAAACGTGCATGAAAAGCCGGACCTCGCAGCTCAATCAAACACATATTGTCATCTGTGGTCTGACAGGAAGTGTCACCCGTTAAAAAACGTTGGTGCAGGCGGAAGAAGAGTGTTTCCTCAATCTCCCCAACATTTTGTGATGACTTTTCTATTCGTGTCGTATATATAGCAGGGTGTTGAAGATCCGGGATTCTTGCGGGAGAAACAATCGGTCGAAACAGCGCATCCATCTAACCAGCGGATCGTACCTTGCTATGAATGATGAGCAGGCGGCCAACAAGGCCGAAAGAAAGAGAGTCAGGAGAGTCTCGGCGCAGCAGGCGAGGAGTAATACGATGATTGCTGAAATGGACATGGACACCTTAAACGACAAAATGGCTACAGTGTTTTTAGACCCCGATCAAAAGAGTCCTCGCGCCCAGGACTTTGAGGAGCGCTTGTCCTCCAGAATCGTAGGACAAGAACGGGCAGTGCGCCGCATGAGCGGTCTCTATCAGATTTTCCTCGCCGGCATGAACCCGCCGAATCGACCTATAGGCACTATGCTATTTCTGGGCCCGACCGGCTCAGGAAAGACCCGCGTTATTGAAGCAGCTGCGGAAGTCCTCTTTGGCGATGCCAATGCAATTGTGAAAATTGACTGTGCCGAATTCCAGCACTCCCATGAAATTGCGAAGCTGATCGGATCCCCTCCAGGCTACCTCGGTCACCGCGAGACTTCGCCGATGTTGACGCAGGAGAATCTGGATCGGATGCATACTGACGATCTGAAACTCTCGCTAATCCTCTTCGATGAAATCGAGAAGGCCTCGGACAGCCTCTGGCAGTTGCTACTTGGCATTCTGGATAAAGCCACTCTGACCCTTGGAGACAACCGACGCGTAGACTTTTCACGATCAATGGTCGTGATGACGTCCAACCTGGGCGCGCGCGAAATGTCGGAGCTCATCTCCGGCGGGATTGGATTTGCTCCTGCAAAGGGCGCGAAGAACCCAAACGACACCGAAGTGGATCAAAAAATCTACCGCACGGCAGTTGAAGCCGCGCGCAGGAAGTTTTCCCCGGAGTTCATGAATCGTATCGATAAAGTGGTGGTCTTCCGTTCGCTGAAGGAACATCATCTGCGTCAGATTCTCGATCTCGAGTTGCAAGCTGTGCAGGATCGAATCATGCAGTCGGCGGGAACGAAGTTTGTATTTCAATGCTCCAAAACAGCCAAAGATATGCTGTTAAAGGAAGGTCTGGATTTCAAATATGGCGCCCGCCACTTGAAACGTGCCGTAGAGCGTTTCCTGGTCTATCCGTTATCTAACCTCGTGGCTACCGGTCAGATCGGCCTCGGCGACCTCGTCCACGTAGACGTTGACGGCTTTACTCATAAACTGATCTTCTCGAAGAGTTCGGGAGGGGCGCTCATTCAGGAAATGCCGAAACCTGACGAACAGCCAGAGGTGGCCGAGTCACTTTCCGGGGGAGTCGGCCTGCCGATTCCTCAGGCCACTAAGGCCGCGAGAAAAAGTCAGAGTCGCGGGGAGAAGACTGAAAGCTAAATCCTCGCAGTAGTCGAAATAGGTAAAAGCGCCGCCCACTTGATAGTAGGCGGCGATTTTATTTACCAGGCGGGTGGGCTATCCGGGTTGGGCAGGTTGCCGGCGCGATATTCTGCGCAAAGCTTCGTAAGCGGCGAAAGAAAGATAAGCATCCCTCGCCATTAACACTTTCCGAAGCGCGGGCTCGGCGGCGGGATCGCCAATAAGGCCCAGAGCGCGAGCAGCTTCTCGCCTTACATCATCCGTAGTTCTTTCATCTTCGAGGGCGGCAACCAGCGCCGGTAATCCCGCCCGGCTGCCGATCTGTCCGAGTGAGACGGCTGCTGCTCGGAGTACGAACTCGTTTTTCTCTTTGCGGGCCTTCGCCCCAGGTAACGACGTTTGCGGCGAAAGTGTTTGTGCTAGTGAAACAACGCTCGCCTCGTCCGCTATCTGACCCAAAGCAACCGCCGCGGCCCCACGCACACCATCCCTCTTGTCCTTCGCCAGCAGCTCGATGAGCGGCCTGACTGCGCTTCTACTTTTTGTCCGGCCCAGAGCGTATGCGGCTTCTTGTCGGACAAACTCGTCTTTGTCAACTAAGAGGGGAAGCAATGCCCCCACTCCTTCTTCCGGCGGCAACCACTGCACGACGCCCGACGCCGTCGCTCGGACAATTGCCGCCGAATCGTCAAGCGCGGAAACAGCAGCCCGCGAAGCATTAGGGTGCTGCAGCGCCGATAATCGCATGAGAGCATCGCGGCGTTCTTCGACCTCCGAGGAACTCAGCCGCTCCCGCTGCTTCTCAATTTCAAGCTGCAACGGGGTAAGCGATCTTTTGACCACATCATCCTGATTGAGCCTTACCGTCCCGGCAACTTCCGAAGCCGAAAGACAAAACACAAGAGCGCAGAAAACCAAAACAATCCGATAAGTAAGATGGGTGTGAATAGTAGACCTGCCGGTATTCATGTTCGACGCCCCGGAATGGCAACCCCACGACGCTCAGCGCGCCGCCGCGTTACCTCCCATTCGAAGGCCTGACGCGCTCGCTTGTTCTCCTGGGCATTTGCCAGCAGCTCAACGATATCGTCGTCCCTGGCTGGAGAAGCACTCCTCGGACGGCGTGATGTCTCAATCACAGCCAGGTAATCGAGGACTTCCTGCACTTCTGCGTCCTCAAGCGCCGCTAGTTTTAATCCCAGGAGTTGCCGCTTCGTTATTCGCTTGGCCATCTCGTTTCTCCTTTCGCCGGCGAACCGACGGCTCAGACATGATGGCCGTCGGCTTTTCAGGTTCTGGGGCGAATACTCGAAAGCATTTGCTGTGACTTAACTACTTCAGGAAGGGGAAACTATCCAGACCGCTACAGCAGGCAGCAAGATTTTGCCCGCGTCTGAAATGCCTCCGGTCGTCAGTCAATTCGCGCAGCCAAAGCCTGCATTGTGTCAACAATGAGTACCACGATGGGCGGATAGATCACCAGATCCGTGATCAAAGCGGCCGATGAATACATCAACAGATTTGATTGCACCACTTGCACTCTATGGTGAAACAGCAACGACAAATCGCTGAAGAAATCCTGGGTGTGCCAACCGATAAAAAGCCCGACTCCGATACTCAGCGCATATCCAACCAGGAGAAATGTGTATGCAGAAAAGCGGGTAAATGGCTGCTCCGGCTTCTCCTCCTCGCGCATGATGCTGGTTTGAATGGGCTCGGGAACATAAGTGTAGTGTTGTATGTATTCACGTAAACGGGTTGCCAGGTGCCAGACACCAATCACGAATAGAGTAAGAATTATGGCGCGCCCGGCGTAGTCGAACACGTGCCAAAGCGGCGGTCTCATTAAAGCCACAAAGAAGGTGGAAAGAAATAGTGAAACCGTCGTGAAAACGGCGCGCTGACGTTCCCGGTTTTCACGCCTATCTCGTTCGAGTACCTCATTGACAACGCGATCCCATTTAGCTTGTACGGCCAGATTTCTGGCACGGCGAGCATACGGATTGTCCGAATGCAGGATGGAAGAGCTGGTGTTTCGCGAGTTAAGTTGTTGGTCGTAGTATGCCCGTTCGTGGGGATCACTAAGAACATGATACGCCTTGGAAAGAAGGTCGAATTCGCGAGCGGCAGTTTCAGAGTCTTGATTTACGTCAGGATGCCTGAGTCTGGCAAGTTTACGATACGCCGACTTAATGTCGGCGCCGGAGGCCGTCCGCTTAACGCCCAGAGTTTTGTAATAATCGACCACCGCTTTGAGCTCCTATATAAGCCGGCACGAAACAGCTGGGAAGTCGCTCCCTCTCAAGCAAACTAGCCGCCGAAATTATAACACCGTTGGCAATCGTTCAGGCCAGCTGGCAGGGAATCAGGAATGGGCTTCGGTTTCTGGGAGGGTTAAAGGTGGAGAACAAATAACTTTTGAGGGGCCAAAGGGAGCGGTTGCGTTATTCCTCGAGCGGCCATCGAGGGGGCGAGGACCTTATTTTTAGTGAGGTCCGCGCCCTTTGGCGTGCTCGATACCACTTCAAATCATATGCCACTTGATACAATGCGGAAAACCGGAGCAAACCAAACTATCTCGAGGATTCCTGCGTCAATATTGTTCACGTCTGGTGACACTAGATGTCTACGATTGGGCACAGTCCCTAAGATTGGAGGGTCCTACTATGAGCGGGAAGCTCGATTGACGATGTTAATCAAAGTGCGCACCGCAATACCGGTGGGGCCCTTTGATCGATACGGCTTTGCCTCGTCACCCCACGCCGTGCCCGCAATGTCCAAATGCGCCCAGGCAACTCCATCTGCGAACTCTTTGAGAAAAGCAGCTGCAGTTATGGTTCCGGCTTTGCGGCCGCCGACGTTCTTGATGTCGGCAATGTCAGACTTGATCTGCTTTGAATACTCTTTGTCCAGCGGCAACTGCCAGAACTTTTCTCCAACCTCTTTGCCCGCGGCGATTATTTCATTAATGAGTTCTTGATCGGTCCCTAAAACGGCGGCATTGACATCTCCCAGGGCAATCGAAACCGCTCCGGTTAGCGTTGCCATGTCGATAATTTTGGTGGCCCCTAACTTTTTCGCGTAAGCGATAGCGTCCGCTAAAACAAGTCGGCCCTCAGCATCGGTGTTGATAACTTCAATTGTCTTGCCGGTCATTGCCCGCACAATATCACCCGGCTTTGTTGCTTTTCCCGAAGGCAGATTTTCGGAGCAAGGAGCAACTCCCAGGACGGGAATTGGTGGCTTCAGCTGAGCAATAGCACGCATTGCTCCCAGAACGGTTGCGCCACCCGTCATGTCGTATTTCATTAGTTCCATGTTCTCGCCAGGCTTAAGGGAAATGCCGCCGGAATCAAACGTAATTCCCTTCCCAACGAAAGCCAGTAACTGACCATTATCGTTTGCAGGTTTCTCAGGTGTGTACTTCAGGATAATTAGTTTCGCCGGCTCATCTGAACCCCGAGAGACGCTCAACAGAGAACCCATGCCTTCTTCATGCATGCGTGCTTCATCGAGCACGTCGATAGTCATATTAAACTCGCTCGCGATCCCCTGGGCACGTTCCGCCATATTTGTCGGCGTCAGGTAAGCGCCCGGCTCGTTCGCCATATCGCGCGTGAAATTTACAGATTCCCCGACAATTTGACCGCGCTTTATTCCCCGGTCCAGCGACTCTTTATCGGCGCCGTCAACAACAACCAGCAGAAGATCGATGACCTTCTGCTCTTTATCTGAGGTGCGATACTTATCTATCTCGAAGAGACCAATAATCGAGCCCTCTACCACTCGGGCAGCGATTAATTCCGGGTCACTTTCAAGCCGCGGTACGACGGCAATTGACTTAACACTCTTACTACGCAGAAAACGCGCCGCGGTACCGGCGAATTCCGAAACGCGAGCTGCGTCATAGTCAGCCTTCTCACCCGCGCCGATCAGCAGAAGGCGTTTGGCCTTGAGACCTCCAGCCGGACCCAAATGCAGGTAGGCCGTCTCGCCTTCCTTGCCTTTGAACTCCTCAGTATCGATTACAGACTTGACCAGGCCCCCGGAAGCCGCGTCGAGGCCTTTCAAGAATCCGCCATCAGTCTTCTCGTCTTTAAAAACCGCCACGGCCAACGCGTGAGCATCGACTTCCTGATAAGGGCCGGGTCTACCTTCAACGTTCATTAGTTTTTTACTTACCTCGATTCTTAATGATCAGTGTCTTAACGATTACGCTCTTTGAGTTGCGCCTGCGTCTCGCGATCGATCGTGCGACGCATTTCAGTTTCGCGTTTGTCATACATCTTCTTCCCCCGCGCAACTCCAACCTCAAGTTTGATTCGCCCGTTCTTGAGATAGACGCGGGTCGCCACCAGCGTCATACCCTGCTTCACGGCGGCCTCTTCAAGTCGTTCTATCTCGCGCCGGTGCAGCAGCAGTTTGCGTATCCGCAATGGCTCATGATTCTCGCGGTTGCCATGAGAATAAGGGGAAATATGGGCATTAAACAACCAGGCTTCGCCATCTCGCACGGCCACGTAGGACTCTTTCAACTGCACACGGCCGCCCATCACACTCTTCACTTCCGTTCCGGTCAGGGCAATCCCGGCCTCGTATTTATCGGAAATGTGATAATTGTGAAAGGCTGAGCGATTCGAAGCCAGAGGCTTTTCTTCCTTTGCGCTAACCATTCAAGTCTTACGGTGATCTTTCTTTAAAATTCTTCTCGCAGCGGTCGGGTCATTAGATTGGCCGCCGCATCCTGGGCCGTTTCGCCCTCGTAAAGCACGGCGTGCACCTCATTCGTTATTGGCATTTCCACCCCGATTCGGGTGGCCAGGCGCTTAAGTGCCTGTGTGGTTTTCACTCCCTCAGCCACTTCTCTCATTCCGCTGGTAATCTCTTCCAGGCTACGCCCCTTCCCCAACTCCTGGCCAACAAATCGATTGCGAGAGAGGTTACCTGTGCAAGTAAGAACCAGATCACCCAAACCGGCAAGTCCCATTAGCGTCTCCAGTTTCGCGCCTTCTTTGAGAGCCAGGCGCGTCATCTCGGCGAGCCCCCGCGTGATTAAAGCAGCAATGCTGTTTGAACCGAAACCGAGCCCGGCCACCATGCCCGCAGCGATAGCCATCACGTTCTTTACCGAGCCTCCCAGTTCGGTTCCGATTACGTCATCGTTCGTATAAATGCGAAGATTCTCAGAGCTCAACTCCGCTTGCACTCTACGACCAAGCTCGACATTAAGACTAGCCGCAACAACAGCAGTCGGATGCTTATCGACAACCTCTTTAGCAAAAGACGGCCCGGAAAGACAAACGAATCCAGGCGAGAACCTTTCGCCTACAACTTCGGCCACTATCTGCGAAATGCGTCTGCCGGTGTCAATCTCGATCCCTTTCGTGGCGCTGATAAATATCACACCGGGATCTACAACCGCCACCATACTAATCAGAATTGCTCTAGTCGCGTGTGAGGGCGCGGCCAGTATGACGAACTCAGCCGTTTCCAGCGCTTCCTCAATCTCGCCCGTGGCGCGCACTCGTTCAGGTATGTGCGAATCAGGCAAGTAGACGGCGTTCACATGTTGCCTGTTAACCGATTCAACAACGTCTGTGTTGCGTGACCAGAGGCGCACGTCGTGGCCTCGTCGCGCCGCAATTATTCCCAGCGCCGTGCCCCAACTCCCCGCTCCAATTACGGCAACACGCTTCATCTCACTCGGATCACTAACTCGTCACCGAAACTTACGCTCCTGTCCCTGGACCAATCGCCCGACATTCTCCCGATGCGCAAGCACAATCAACAGCGCACCGAATACCGCGGCCATCATCGTCGGCGCAAGATCGGACTCAGGTGAAACAAACTTATGCTTCAACAACGTCAGTCCCGGTATCGATAGCGCCGCGATCATCGAACCCAGGGACACGTACCGCGTCAACAAAACAATTCCTAAGAAGATCAACGCGGCTATTCCGACGACTGCGGGCATCAAGACCAGGAACACCCCAACTCCTGTTGCGACTCCCTTCCCTCCTCGGAATTTCAGCCAGACCGGGAAGATGTGACCCACCATAACGGCCAGCGCGGCTACAGCCACCCACCATGCTGAATTTTGTAGTATCAGACGACTGTCGACGTCCGCTGCGGGCTGACTGAGGACCCACAGAGCAAACAGTACAGCGGCCGCGCCCTTGAGCGCGTCGAGAATCAAAGTCAATACACCCGCGAATTTCCCTGCGCGACGCGAAACGTTCGTAGCTCCCGTCCCACCCGAACCTGTTTGCCGGATATCACCACCTTCCGTTGCCCGCACGACGAGATATCCGAACGGTATTGACCCAAGCAAATAGGCAACTATGCTGACTAGAACTGGCCGCAATTGTAAACCGCACTCTCCGGAGAAAGTCGTCGATTCAAGAAACCCTCAATATAACCACCGACCCAGGAAGGGGCAAGCTAATCATAAACGAAGACGGTAGCTGTTGTTTTGAACCTTTTTGTTTCGATAGTCAGCGCACGATCCACGAAGTCACACGAAGCGTCACGAAACACGGACTTTCTTTCGTGCAGTTTCGTGTGACTTCGTAGATCGTTCTTTTTGTCCTACTAAACGTGAGAGCTGGGAACAGGGATCTGATAACTTTTGTAAGTGCGACCAATCCTTCTCGACAACAAAAGCAAATGTCTAATCTCCTTAAGGCTTCGGCTTTCCGGTCATTGGCACGAAGGCTACGGGAATGGTACGACGCTCGACTACTCCTGAGTCGGTCTTGGTAATGATGACCATCTGTTGAAAGCTCTTGCCGACAGGAATAACCATCTTGCCACGCACTGCCAATTGCTCGATCAAAGCCTTCGGCACTTCAGCGGGCGCGGCTGTGACAACAATCGCGTCAAAAGGAGCGTGCTCCACCCAGCCTTCGTAACCATTGCCGGTTTTCACCTGCAAGTTCTTATAACCCATCTCACGAAGTAGGGTGCGCGCGCTCTCCGCTAGTTCAGGAATGATCTCGATCGTATAAACCTCCTTTGCCAGTTCGGCCAACACCGCCGCCTGATATCCGGACCCGGTGCCGATCTCCAGAACCTTTTCTCCCGAAGCGATCTCCGCGGCCTCGGTCATATAACCAACAATAAAAGGTTGCGAGATTGTCTGATCCTGCCCTATGGGCAAAGGATGATTCCTGTAGGCGAGATGCCGATGTGAAGGAGGAACAAATCTGTGACGTGGAACCTTCAACAACGCATCCAGCACTCCCTGGTTTTGTATTCCTTCAGAGCGTAGAAGCTCGACCAATTGGCGTCTTTGTTTGGTGTATTCTTCATCGGAGACATCCTGGGCAGCCGATTGTTCTGAATTGGATGAAGGCCCACAGCCGGGCATTGGCAGGAGCAGCACACTCACTAGCAGCCATGTTGCGTGGTTAATCATGGTCTCCTCTCAAACGGCACGTTAGCTAGTCTCTCGGGCAATCCGCAAACCGCCAAGTCACCAACTGGTAATGGATTCAGTTGCGCGTGCCTGACGCTCGCTGGGAATTCCGAGCAAGCCAGAATACCGGGATTCCCATTAGCAGCACGAGAATGCCGACCAGCGCTCCAATGCCGCCGGATACAGCCTTGCCTTCCTCACCCAGCCTGCGAGACGCCTCAAACACGTAAACGACGCTTGCCTGCAACATGTAAAGGCAACTGATACAGAATGCCAAAGGCAAGAGTGGGAACAGCGGTGTACGAAACGGCCGCACAACATCTGGCTCTCTGATACGTAGCACAATCAAAGAAAGCCCAACCATGAAAAAGAAAAACCAGAAGACTGGAGCAGTATACGCAACCATCGTGGCAAAACCCTCACTCGTCAGAGTCCCAATCAGTACCAAACCCAGAGCGATCGCGCCCTGAAATAACAAAGCATTGGTTGGCGTGTTGCCGCTCCTTTGCCATCGCCCCAGGAAGCCAAACAGCGGAAAGTCGCGACCGAAAGCGTAGTTGGTGCGCGCACCCGTGAACACTGTAGCGTTGGCGGAAGTAATTGCTGAAATCGCAACCATTAAGGTGACAAACAGCGCCCCGCGGTCGCCCAACGCTCGCTTCATCAGATCGGTGGCGACCGCATCAGAACTGGCCACTCCGGACAATCCGAGTCCGCGTAGATACGCCCAGTTAACCAGTAGGTAAAGACCGGTGACGATAGCGATGCTTAAAAGCAGCGCCCGTGCTACGTAACGCCGATCAGTTGTTTCCGCAGAGATGTAAGCCGCTTCATTCCAGCCGCCGTAAGCTAAAAGCACAAAGACCATCGCCAGGCCAATTGAACCGATTGAACTCTGCACCGGCGCCGATTGAGCCGTGGCGGCAGGCGAGTCGATCAAGAACAAGCCGGCAATTATGATCAGGAGCAAACTAAACACTTCTATTACAGTCAGGAGGTTTTGTGTGCGCGTGCCCTGACGCACACCCAGGACATTGAGTCCCGTCAAAACCACCACTAGCAAGGCCGCGTAAATTGAAGCCGAATACTCTCCCAGGCGCAACAACTGCGAGGCATAGTCGCCAAACACGAACGAGAGCAATGCTACCGAACCAGTTTGGATGACCGTCACCCGCGACCAAGCGAACAGGAAAGAGAGTGGTCTGCCATAGGCCCTGCCGAGATAGTAATAGTCGCCGCCGGTGTGAGGATAAGTGGCGGTAAGTTCGGCATAACAAAAGGCGCCAATCAATGAGATTACGCCGCCGGCAAGCCACAGAAGCAGTGTATTCGTTTCGCTGCTGACGTTGGCGGCGACCAGTGAAGGCGCACGAAATATCCCAGCCCCGACCACGATGCCGACGATCATGGCTACGGCATCCTTCAAAGAAAGCGTCGGAACTACCTCCGCCACTTCCCCTGCTTTATTGCGACGCTTTTCAGTGCCATGAATAAAAAGGGACTCAGGTTGCCGTTGATTCAGGAAGTTTAGAGTTCGACCTTCAGGTTGTCGTCTCGGAAAACACCAACTAAAGTTTGAACTCTAAACTGTTTGAACTCTAAACTGATCGAACCGCACTTGACGGATCTGTACGAACACTGCCACGAAGGTTATGTGCACGGTCAACCTCAATCACAATTATTGTTTGGCAGTCTTCTTTTCCGGAACGATCCAAAAGTAGATTGTTCGATTGCCGTCAACGGTCTCCGTCTTGTCAGGCTTCCAATCGCCCATGTCAAACGCGTGAGACACGACGCGCGTACCCGGCTTCAACTCGCTCAGGAGTTTTGGACGCAGTTTAAGGTTAATATCCGGCAGCAAGTAAAGCGTAACTACCGAAGCTTCTTTAAAGTCTGTTTGAAATAGATCCTGTTCAAGAAACTTGACACGCTCGCTAACTCCGGCCAGTTTTGCATTGGCGTTCGCTTCCTGGATTCGGTCCGGATCGATATCGATGCCCACACCGCGCGCTCCGTGTTTCTTGGCGGCGGTAATAACGATGCGTCCGTCACCACAACCAAGGTCATACACTACGTCATCCTTTTTGACTGCGGCCATATTAAGCATCGCATCAACCACAGTTTGCGGCGTTGGGACATAAGGCACATCAAGCTTTTTCTGTTGTGGCTCCTGTGCATGAACAACTGCGATTAAGCTTGTGACAATGAGTGCGAGAAAAAGCTTAAAGGTCTTCTGGTTTCGCATTACGGATCTTCTCCTTAATGTTCTTCAGCTTGACGACGCGCTTCTGTCGCGTCGCAACGTCATTCTTATAGACGCACAAAGCAAGCGCCAACTTTGGTTGGAAAGACTAGGGGGGGAGAAAGTGGAGACTATAACAACGAGCCAACCCTGCGACAAGTGAATTGTCGGAAAGCGTACGAGCGCCGGATATAATTGCCCAGGTCCTTCCTCACGACGCACTGCCGGAGTAATACATAGTTGGCGGCTGAGAGTTAGTTTAGTGATTTCTTGATTGAGGGGTATTGATGCTGATTTCAATAATTATTCCGGCTTTTAATGAGGCAAACTACCTCGGCGGAACGCTCGCTAGTCTCCACCAGGCAAAAACGCTCTTGTTCGAGAAACTGAATATCGCGGTTGAGATTATCGTGGTTGACAATGGAAGTACCGATTCGACCGTTAAGGTCGCGTGCGCCTACGGTGCTGCTGTCGGAGAGGAAACCCGCCATAACGTTGCCACGGTTCGTAACACCGGAGCGAGACTTGCTCATGGCGATGTTTTGGTATTTGTGGACGCGGACACGATCGTGCCTGAAAAGCTTCTGTGTCGCATTGTTGAAGTAATGTCAGAACCAACTTATCTCGGCGGGGCTATAGATACGGATTACAGGCCCGCGAAGCTAGTATCAAAGATACACTTGCGTGCCTGGCGAATTATTGGGAAGTTAACGGGTATGGCACAGGGCGCCACGCAGTTTTGCCGTAAAGATGTTTTCTTTGCTCTGGACGGCTATGATGAGTCGCTGTATATGGGGGAGGATGTTGATTTTTATTGGCGTCTGAAACAATTTGCGAGACGGCGAAATCGCCGAGTGCGATTCATAGATGATGAGCGAGTAGTTCCGTCGACCCGGCGCTTTGACCAGGAGGCGATTTGGCGCAACTTGATCTGGACAAACCCCCTGTTCATTCTCATGTTCCGACGGAAAGAGTCGGCTTGGCGCCACTGGTACAAAACAGTGCTGCGGTGAAGATTTCAGGAAAGAACCGACTGCAGTGGCCAACCTGATTCTCTTTAGGAGCTGCTTTTGCCAGGGTAGTGACGAGCGCTTTTGATGAACGGCGGGTCCGAAACTCTTAGTGATTATTCGTTCAGAGTTGTAAGATATGAGCCCTACTAGCCAGACGGTAAGAAACTTCTCCACAGCACGGAGACGGGGCGGTTCTCATGCTCAAACAAATGATCGGTTGCCCGAGGTCCAACTTTTCGGCCCGAATAAGCCAGCCTCTTTCTCTCGTTTTATTTCCCCTGCTCTCTATTCAGTTTGCTTACAGCCCTAACGCACAAGCGTCGCCTGGGCGCCCGTCCTTAGTTCAGGAGGCACGATACAAGTCCATACCGAAAGCGGCAGCAAACGCCGTGGGTCTGCCCGCCGCTCGACCGGAGCTATCGTGTGCGCCGTACGTTGTCGCCACCGCTCCAGGTGCTGACTCGCCGGCCACTCCGGTCGTCCACCGCTCCCCCCGCACGATCAAAGGCAAGACATTGGCGCTGAACACTCAGGAGCCCACGACGCTTGAGTCAGGTAAACCCGTTGAGCGCGAGTTATCCGGCGGACAGGAACATATCTATCAAATCGCATTAACTGACGGGCAATATGCCAGCGTAGTCATCGAACAGCACGGCATAGATGTCGCGGTTCAACTGCAAGAGAGGGACGGCAAGGTCACTACGAATTTTGATAGCGAATATCGGGGTCAGGGCGAAGAAAAAGCCGAGATCGTGGCTGAAGCGACCGGAAGCTACCGGTTGAAGGTTCAGGCATCCTCGAAAAGTGCCCCCACCGCTCGGTATGTCATTCGTGTTGGAGAGATTCGCCCCGCAACACGGAATGATCTTCTTATGCACGAAGCTCGGAAACTCGAATCGGCTTACCGCCAGGCTGTATTAGCGGGGAAGTATGAAGAGGCGCGCGGGTTGGCCGAACGAGCATTAGCCGTCAGTGAGAGTGTGGTGGGGACAGAGCACCCGTTTGTTGCGGACCAGGTATTCCACCTTGCCCACCTCTCCAAAGCGAAACAGGATTTTGCAAAATCCGAATCATTGCATGAACGCGCTTTGGCAATCAGTGAAAAAACGCTGGGACCAGAGCACGCGAAGACAATCGAAATCAGCAGGTCGCTCGCATTCTTGTACTTTGAGGCAAACGAACTCGCCAAAGCTGAACGGCTCTCCGAGCGTGCAGTGGAGATGAGCCAAAAAACGCTCGGACCGGAGCACCGCCTCGTAGCAGGATGTCTACTCACTTTGGCGCAGATTACGAGGGACCCTCAGAAGAAGGAACAGATCCTGCAACGCAGCTTGATGATTGCGAAAAAGACTGTGGGCAACGAGCACAGCATAACCGCGGAGGTGCTTAACGAGCTCGGGATCCTTTACATGGAGAAGAGGGATTTCAACCGGGCTGAGCCGTTCCTTCTGCGGGCCCAAGCTGCCTATGAAAAGAGTGTGGGGCCGGAACATCTTGGTCGGGTAGTGAGCCTGTTCAACCTCGGCATAATAGCTCGCGAAAGAAAGGACTACGCAAAGGCCGAAGAAGATTACAGCCAGGCGATGGCCATCGTCGAAAAAATCTTCGGCCCTGAAAACCCTCGCCTCTCAATGATCCTCAATAGTATTGCCATCATTTACCGCGCCAGAGGTGAATACCAGAAATCGCTCGAAGCACTTTTGCGAGGGCTGCGCATCTCCGAGAGAACAAGAGGACCATATCATCCGTTAACTTTGCAGTCCCTGGGTAACATTGCCAGAACATATGCCGCCCAGGGCAACCTGGTTGAGGCGGTTAGATTTCAATCGCGCGTTGATGAGGTAATCGAACGGAATATCGAGATGAATCTCGCCATCGGGTCTGAACGGCAGAAAATGTCCTATCTGAATTCAATGGCCGAGCGAATGGATCGTACTATCTCGCTCAACGCCAATCTGCTGCCGAATGACCCAGCGGCCAGCGCGCTTGCGGCCCTGGTCTTGTTACAGCGCAAGGGGCGCGTGCTCGATGCAACGTCCGCAAGCTTTGCTGCCTTGAGACAACGGTCAACCGTCGAAGAGCAAGCGCTGATACAACAATACAATGAGACCACGGCCCAACTGGCACGGCTTGTCCTCAACGGACCTCAGAAGTCGTCTTTTGAGGAGCATCAGAAGAAAGTCAGCGAATTGGAAGAACGAAAAGAACGGCTTGAAGCAGAGATCAGCCGACGCAGTGCCGAGTTCCGCGCCAGTTCACGGCCCGTGACGCTCGCCGCCATTCAAGAGGCTATTCCCGCCAGTGCAGCGTTGATTGAATTCGCTGTATATCGCCCGTTTGACCCAAAAGCAGAAACTAACAGCGAAGCCTACAAGGAACCCCGCTATATCGCTTACGTCATCCGCCATCGGAGCGAAGTACGTTGGGCGGAACTCGGCCCGGCGAAAGAGATTGACGAAATGGTTGATGCACTGCGTCAGGCTCTGCGCGACCCGTTGCGGAAGGATGTGCGACAGCTGGCGCGCGCGGTCGATGAAAAACTGATGCGGCCGGTGCGGAGTCTGGCTGGTGACGCGAAGCACTGGCTCATCTCGCCCGACGGCAAGTTGAATCTGATACCTTTTGAAGCACTGGTTGATGAACAGAACCGCTACTTGCTCGAGCGCTACGCCTTCGCCTATTTGACCAGCGGACGTGACTTGTTGCGACTACAAACACCACGGGAAAGTAAGAGTTCGCCTGTCGTGTTCGCTGATCCCATCTTCGGCGACCCAGCGCTTATTGCTTCCACTGACGCTTCAGCCAACGCGAATGCGGCGAGCCGAGCTCAATTTAATTACTCGCAAATCTTTTTTGGCCCACTGCCCGGAGTCGGCGACGAAGTGCGAGCGCTTAAGACGCTCTTGCCGCAGGCGACTTTTCTCACGAGGGACCAGGCAACGGAAGCAACGCTCAAGCGAGTCAGGGCACCGAGTATTCTGCACATCGCCACGCATGGTTTCTTTCTGGAAAACGATTCATCAGTGGAGAATCGAAGCCTCACAAAAACGCCAGATGGCACTCGACTCGGTAAGTGGGTCGCGCGCGTCGACAACCCTCTGTTGCGCTCTGGGTTGGCCCTTGCCGGCGCGAACCAGGGCCGCAGCGGTGATGATGACGGCGTTCTGACCGCGCTCGAAGCGACGGCTCTGGATCTTTGGGGCACTAAGCTGGTTGTTCTCTCGGCGTGCGACACTGGGGTTGGTGAGGTCAAGAATGGCGACGGTGTCTACGGACTACGGCGCGCCTTGTTCCTGGCGGGCACAGAAAGCCAGTTGATGAGTTTGTGGCCCGTCTCGGACCGCAGCACACGTGACTTAATGGCCGGATACTACCAGGCGCTTACGCAAGATGCGGGCAGAGGCGAGGCTCTGCGGCGAGTGCAACTGAAGATGCTTCGCAACAAGTCTCGCAGTCATCCTTACTACTGGGCCAGTTTCATCATGGCCGGTGAGTGGGCCAACTTGAAGGGTCAACGCTGACTCTTTGCAAGGGACGCCTCCACCACTCTATAACGTACCAATCCCTCCATTCTCGCGGATTTCTTTTGATGAAAGCCGGCTTAACTGCTGAGTCATTCACGAGGCTGATGAGTTGCCTCGATGCGAATCGTGAGCGGGCCGGCGAAAAATACGAGGACTTGCGTCGCACGCTGATCCGGTTCTTTGAGTGGCGCGGCGCCCCATATCCCGAAGAACATGCTGACGAGGCCTTCAATCGCATTGGTCGAAAACTGGCCGAAGGAGTCGAGATCAAAAGTCTGTCAGCTTACAGCTATGAAGTCGCGCGCCTGGTTTTCCTGGAAACGACAAAGGGGACCGACAGCAAGCGTCTATCGCTAGAGTCGGTAAAGGTTGATCCTGTTGCTTCGAATCTGACGGAGGAGGTGGCAGAGAAGGAACTCCGTATGACGTGTCTTGAGGACTGTTTGCGGACGTTGCCAGGCGAAAGCGCGGAGCTGATCCTCGAGTATTACCAGTACGATAAACGAGGCCAGGTCGAGCGGCGGCGCGCATTGGCAGATCGATTTGGCTTACGGCGAGACGCATTGGCCAACCGCGTGCAACGCTTGCGCGACAAGTTGCAGCTCTGCGTGTCCGTTTGTCTGAGAAAGAAATCAGCGATATGAATCTGCGGAAATACCACTTGCTAGTGAGGGCCGAGCACCGTCTGGAGGTCAAGCTTCGGCCCCTGAGGATAACTAATGCAGTCAAGTCAGTACCGAAACGCGGTAGCGTCGGGTCCGTCGCCGAACCACAAATCTACGTGTCATTGGGTAATAAACTTTAGGGACTATAAACCACTAGAGTCAAGATGCGGATCGCCGGACCCGACGCTACCGCGTTTCGGTACTGACTTCATGACCCTCCGTTGCGTTTCGTCTGAACAATGAATAACCGCGAGCAAACCATACAACGCTATCTGCTTGGCGAACTGACAGAGTCTGAGCGCGTAGCACTCGAGCAAGAGTACTTCAGCGATCAGCGACTGTTTGAGCAAGTCGTCGAGGTCGAGAACGAGCTGGTCGACAAGTATGCGCGCGGCTTGCTCTCCCCGGACATCCGCGCTCGTTTCAAAGATTACTACCTGGACGATGCGCGCCGACGGGAACGCGCCACGTTCGCTGAAGCGTTGCAGGCAAAGCTCGATCAAGCTAGAGACGTCGAAGTGGCCGCACCAACACCAACGAAAACCTGGTTGGAACGATTGTCTGCCGCAGTACGTGGACCGAGGTTGGCGTGGGCCTTCTCTATCGCGGTGTTGCTGTTTGCCGTACTGGCCGGCTGGTTTGTCATTGAAACGAGACGGCTCCGACAGGAATTGGCCAGGACTGAATCAGAGCTTGTGGCTCGTGAAGGACGCGAGCGCGCACTACAACAGCAAGTAACGAACGAGCAGGTGCGCGCCGAGGAACTGTCTCAAGAGTTGGACCGCCTGCGGATGCAGCAATTGGCTGCCTCACCTTCGCCCTCACCGGAAGACAAACTTGCGTCAACCTTCGCCACACTTATCCTGACGATTGGAGGAACCAGGGGAGCTGACGCCGGCCCGCCTGCCGTCCTCAAAATTCCAGCGGGAACAGAGCAAGTCAGGTTGCAGCTGAACCTAAGAGAGAACAATTACTCGCGCTACCAGGCCGTGTTGCAGTCAGCAGCCGGGAAAACGATTTTTACTTCCAGACAGCTGACCGCTGTTAATAAGAGAACCGGCGCTAACCTGGCGCTCGTCGTACCCGCCCGAATGTTCTCGGCCAGCGATTACATCCTCACGCTGCGAGGCGTCACCCCGACCGGCGAAGTCGAAGACGTGAGCAAATCGCTCTTCCGCGTCGAAAGAAAATGACGGGAATCAGCACGATGAAATCCCACCAACGGCAGAAGCAGTAGATAATTGAGATCGATCGAGGTATCAAATCAAGAGACAGAAATTCGCAGGTTGGGAAGGGTGGCTTGCCCCCGCTAAAGTTGCAGCGGCATTCATGATTGAGCGAATTCTGACTTGAGCGGGGGCAAGCCACC
>JBGTHZ010000138.1:0-44178 GCA_041745915.1 Pyrinomonadaceae bacterium
GGATATTCATGAATCTGTTCCGTGGTGACATCGTTGACCGCAGTCTGCACTTCTATTTTCTAAGCCCGGTGCGGCGTGAGGTGCTGGTGGTAGGGAAGTATATCTCCGGCCTGGTTACATCGATCATTCTCTTCACCGGCACAACTATAATTTGCATGCTGCTGCTCTACGTTCCTCACTTTCCATCAGAAAGCGCGCGCTTCTTTCTTGATGGCCAGGGTCTGGGCCAACTGCTGACTTACGCCGGAATTACCATCCTCGCCTGCATCGGCTATGGCGCGTTCTTCCTGGTGGTTGGTCTGTTTTTTCGCAATCCCATTATTCCCGCTCTGGTGCTTTATGGTTGGGAATGGCTCAACTTCCTACTGCCACCTTTGCTCAAGAAGATCAGCGTCATCCACTATCTTCATTCGCTCACACCTATCCCCGTATCCGAGGGACCCTTTGCAGTCGTGGCCGAACCCACCCCTGCATGGATAGCTGTGCCGAGTCTGATCCTAGTGACCATCCTGGTCTTGATTGCCGCCAGCTATCGCATTCGCCACATGGAGATTCGCTACGGCAGCGACTGAACACGCAGTCGGACCCGTTACCTCGGAGCGCTTGTGACAGGAAAAAGTCGTAGTTGGTTTTCCCTCAGGAACAATGAAGGTGTTGTACACTACTACGTCCTCAGTGGTGCTAAGATTCTTCGCTCTATGGACACGGCCATCCATTTCCTCGAAAGCTTGTCCTGGAGTAAGTGTTTCTTCCCCACCACAGCCATCTTCCACGGTCAAGGTACCGCTTTTTACGACGTTGTAGGCATACCCCGGGTGGTAATGCCAGGCGAGCGACTCGCCGGGCGCTATAGTAAGGGTTCGCACTGTCACTGTTGCCGGACCGTCGAAGAGAGCTGATTCCGGGATAATGCCAACTACCAAGATAACGGTGACCGCTGCATATGCAGTAACGCCGACGAGTAGGACGGCAACGCTGATCGCGATCACGAACCTCTTCTTGTTTTGACTTTCATTTTTGAATTCCACTTTCCAACGTTTGAGTATTGTTCATTTGTGAGCTTGGCTCCAGTTAAGTGAAAACTTTCTTTCTCAATGTCTTGGTTGTCATTTTGCCTTCGGCAGTCCGCCCCAGAACCAACATCTTTTTCTCGCCAACGAGATGTTAGTGGTGGGGCGGCTCCGCCTTAGCCGACGGACGTGAGGTATTACTGGCCTGTCTTAACGTACTGGAGACAGTCGCCCTGGCTGCTGAAGCTGCGCGGGTGAGTAAATTTCATCCAGCCGTCATTCTTGCACTCCTGCACACCTGTTGGCGCACCACACAACTGTGTAGTTGACACAGAAATCGGGCTTCCGAGCGGGACAATGAAAGTTTGAACCGTTTCGATCTCGTCGGTCAGACTATAGTTCTTGCCTCTATGCACGCGATTCGGGGGCTCCAGGAAGGCTTGCCCGGCGGTGTAGATTGTTTCGCCACCACAGCCGTCTTCGACGGCCAATGTGCCACGCCGCACAATAGTGTAGGCCCCGACCCCGGGGTGATAATGCCAACCAAGCACCTCCCCGGGGGCGATCGTGAGTCGCCGCATCGTAACGCTGGCGGGACCACCCAACGCTTCCGAGTGGGCCATGGTGCCGACGGCAATCACTTCACTGACTGCCGCATATGCAGTGACACCGACAAGGGCGACGACGCTGAGGCCGACTACCAGTGCCAGCCTGTTTTTCAGAAAGTTCATTTTCATCGTTGATCTCCTTTTATCTCGTTACCTCGCCAACGAGAGATTGTTCTGGCGCGGACTCTGCAGACCACGAGGTGGGTAAACTGGGAAAGTAGCCCACCACTTCGACGTTGTTGCTCTGCCGGGGCACTCCTCTGCTGGCGGAAGCACCGGCCGTGGCTGCTCGGCGGATTAACCAAGGGCAGCGCGTTTGCTACCTCCACTCAACTAATGCGCGGCGACAAGGAAAGTGGGGTCACAATCTGAAAATATTTTCTTTCACCTTCAGCATCGTCTGCCGGACTTACAGAGACACAGATTTCTTGACCGGAGAAACGGGCCAGGACTATCCTCACTGCTACCGAGTCCATTTCCTCCCTGGAGAGGGAGCCCTTGGTGACCCCTTGTCCCAGAACATTACGCATTTACTTCAGGAGTGGAATGCCGGCGACCCTCAAGCGCTGAACCGGCTGACTCCACTCGTTTATGAGGAATTGCGCCACCAGGCCGCGCGCTATCTGCGTCAGGAGCGTCATGGCCATACCTTGCAGACAACTGCGCTAATACACGAAGCGTATCTGCGACTGGTGGATGTCAAAGACGTCCCTTGGCAAAGCCGCGCCCACTTCTTCGCGATTGCGGCCAACCTAATGCGTCGCATTCTGGTGGATCACGCTCGACGACGCGATGCCGACAAGCGCGGCGGTTCACAAATCCGAGTGCCGTTCGACGAGGCTTTCGGATCGGTGAACGAGATTGACGTCGACTTACTCGCTATCGATGAGGCGTTAAGCAGGTTGGAGACGATCGATCCGCAGCAGGCACGCGTCGTCGAACTACGTTTCTTTAGTGGCTTGTCTGTGGACGAGACAGCCGCGGCGCTAGGAGTCTCGCCGAAGACTGTCAAACGCGATTGGAGTGTGGCGCGGGCTTGGCTGCGCCGCGAAATCGGCGGATAGAGGGAACGTGATCTCCGAGCGTTGGCAACTGGTTAAGGAGCTTTTCGAGGCTGCTTTAGAGCGTGGCCCCGCGAAGCGGGCTGCCTTTCTTGCGCAAGCCTGCGCGGGCGACGAAGCGATCAGGCAGGAAGTAGAGTCGCTGCTCGCGGCGCACGAGGGAGACTCCAGCTTCATGAATACGCCCGTGGGAAATCTCCTGGTTGGCGATAAGCCGATGTTGGCGGCGGGGCAGCACTTCGGACCTTACGAAGAGATTTCGCCGCTAGGCGAAGGCGGCATGGGCCAGGTCTATCTGGCGCTGGACACGCGGCTGGGGCGCAAGGTCGCGCTCAAACTTTTGCCTTCATCCTACACGGGTGACGCAGACCGTGTGCGCCGCTTCGGGCAGGAGGCGCGGGCGGCCTCCGCGCTCAACCACCCGAACATCGTCACCATCCACGAGATCGGGCAGGCGGACTCCCTTCACTTCATCGCCACCGAGTTCGTCGACGGCGAGACCCTCAGAGAGCAGATGACGAACACGCGGATGACGGTCGGTGAAGTGCTCGACGTCGCCGCCCAGATCGCCTCCGCGCTTCAGGCGGCGCACGAGGCGGGGATCGTCCACCGCGACGTCAAGCCCGAGAACGTCATGCTCCGGCGCGACGGGTTCGTGAAGGTGTTGGACTTCGGACTCGCCAAGCTCGCGCCGCAACAGGTGGCGGCAGTTAACGCGGAAGGGCCGACCGAATCAAGGGTCAAGACGAACCCGGGCGTGGTCATGGGCACGGTCGGCTACATGTCACCCGAGCAGGCACGCGGGCAGGAGGTGGACGCGCGGACGGACGTCTGGAGTCTGGGCGTGGTCCTCTACGAGATGGTGGCGGGGCGCGCGCCGTTCGAAGGCGAAACGCCCAGCCACGTGATTGTCTCTATCCTGGAGAGTGAGCCGACGGCGCTGGCCGGCGACGTGGAAGTGCCACCCGAGCTTGAGCGGATCATCGCGAAGGCGTTGAGCAAGGAGAGGGTGGAGCGGTACCAAACGGCCGGCGATATAGCCCTCGATCTAAAGAGCCTGAAGGAGGAGCTGACCGTCGAGTCCCGGCTGACGCGGTTCCGCAGATCAGATGGGCACGGCATAGAAACGGCGACGAAGAGTGACGGGCGAGCACCACCTGCACCCTCATCAGCGGCGCGCACGTTTGATGTCATACCAGCACGTCCCACGGTAAGCGTTGAATACTTCATTGGCGAGATCAAACGTCACAAAACTTTTGCTGGTGCTGCCTTGCTCATCTTGCTCGTCGGTGCAATCGGTTTGACATACCTTGCAGACCGGGTTAGGGAGGAAGCGCCGCGCGCCGACCCGACAACTCGCGAGCTCACCTTCCGGAGAGGATTTGTCACCGCCGCCCGGTTCGCCCCGGACGGCAAGACGGTGATTTACAGCGCAGCATTTGATGGCGGGCCGGTGGAACTATATGCCACTGGCTTGGAAGGAGTTGATTCTCGTTCACTCAGACTCCCCAATGCCGGAATTCAATCCGTTTCTGCCACAGGCGAGATGGCCGTGCTGCTCGAGCCAGAGCTGCACTGGGGTGAAAGCCGCAACGGCACGCTGGCGCTGCTACCCCTGTCGGGCGGCACACCACGCACGCTGAAGGAAAACGTTTTCGAAGCCACCTGGGGGCCAGATGGCAAGACGCTCGCAATCGTGCACGCTCCAGAGGGAGAGTTCCAACTTGAGTATCCGATGGGTGAGGTCTTATACAAGTCTCCAGGATGGGTTTCTCATGCGCGCGTATCGCCACTGGGAGACAAAATCGCCTTCCTGGACCACCCGGTCCCGAGCAACCCCGCCGGATCGGTAGTGGTTATTGACCTCAAGACGAAAGATCTATCGTCTGTTTCGACTGGATGGAAGACTGCCTTCGGGCTTGCCTGGTCCGCCGCGGGCGATGAGATCTGGTTTTCCGGCTCGCGTGGGAACAGAAAGCCAGATGTTTACGCGGTAACAGTCACCGGTCGTGAGCGCTTGCTCTATCAGGTGTCCGCTCATTTACGGGTGCAAGATATATCCGCCGACGGGCGGGTGCTGTTGACTCGCGGGGATGGCGGGCACAGCCGGATGATGTATCTCACGGCTGCCGCGAAGATTGAACGAGATCTGAAGACATTGGACTGGTCCACCTCCTCTGATCTATCTGCTGACGGGACGACGCTGCTCTACTATGAATGGGGAACCGCCGTGAATGCCGTTCCAACTGCATTCCTGCGTAAGACCGATGACTCGGCGGCTGCAGTGGAACTCGGCGAAGGCAAGGCCTTAGCCTTATCGCCGGACGGCCAATGGGCACTCGCGGTGCAGGAGAACCCACCGCCGCAGCTTGTCCTGCTGCCAACCACACCGGGAGAAGCAAAGATGTTGCCACGCGGCAATATTCAGGAATATCACCATGCGTCCTGGTTTCCCGACAATCGGAACATCCTATTTACAGCGTTGGAGCCGGATTCTCTCCCGCGCTCCTATATCCAAGACATCGACGGGGGTGAGCCGCGCCCTTTGACCGAGGAAGGGATTGTGGCGCTACGGGTCTCCCGGGATGGCCAGCGCCTGGTCGTCCTCAATAATTTTAATGGAAGATATTATTTCCAACCGGTTGACGGGAGCGATCCCGTACCAATACCGGGAATCGAAGAACGCGAAGAACCTATTCAATGGAGTGACGACGAACGCTTCCTATACGTGCGCGGGCTGGGAGACTTCCGTTGTAATGTGTACCGGGTGGAGTTGGTGAGTGGCCGGCGCAAGCTCTGGAAAGAGATTATTCCACCTGATTTGGTGGGGCTTCTCGGCCTTGAGGCGAGACCGGGTGGAGTCCTCATAACGCCCGACGGCCAGTCTTACGTTTACACCTTTTGGGCCACGAATCTCGATCTATCCCTGGTGGAAGGCCTAAAATGAGAATCTCCGTGGCACATTTTGGAATGCGGTGAAGATAGAGTGTTATCCTTTTTGTCGCCGCACCGCTGTCTCCAAAAGCTGTGTCCGTCGGCCGCTACTATAGCTTGTTCATTCCCTGACCAACGCCGGAAAGCCTTCCCGGCAAATTCTGCGCGAAAAACTTGCCCGGAGAGTAGCCCCGGGAGAAGCGCCAAGTGATCCCCAGGGCAATGCCTCGCGGCGCGTGGGTGTTTCTCCCGGCAACCGTGCGAATATAGTCGGCGTGCAGGTCGAGAGATCTGGTGACGGACAAGGTCGCCCCACCTCCCACTCGGACGAAGTTTGCCCTTGTCGCCTGATCATGGATGTTATGGAAATGAGGATGACCGCTGTCCACAGGTATCTCGAGCCCCCCGTGCGTCCTTTGCCAACCCGCCAGGAAACGCAGCGACAGCCTCGGGGTGGCGAGATAACCAAATTCTCCTTCCGCATTGCTGCGATTGAGATTGAATTCCTCGACCCGCTCGACAACGGCATAAGAGTAGCGCCCGTGAACATAGCTGCCCGGAAGAGTACCTTCCAGGTCTCGGCCCACGTTTACGCCCATTTGCAATTCGCGCAGAGCTCGTCCGGCGGCAGAGTGCCCCCTGGTCTCATAATCACGCGTCGGAAACACTACCGCGATGAAGGGTGTCACAACGAAAGGCGTATTGCGCGCGTTGTAGCGCAGGGCGATGCGCGAATCCTGAAGGGTCGGGTGGTAAGCGCCGGTATCGGCCGGACCGTGGGGAACGGGCCCAACAAAACCCTCAAACTTGGAGCTAACGTGTGCGACGTCTGCGTCCATCGCGAGATTGTCGGTCAGGCCATACTCGAAACTCATAACCGAAGTGTGCGTGCGGATCGGGCCTTGATCTGTTTTCTGGCCCAGGTAGTTGCGATGGTAGCGGACGTGCAGATTCAGGTAAGTGACCGTCACCCGTCCATCGCCTTGTCGCGGCACCCAAGCTTGCGCGCAGGCCGTTATCGGCAGCGCCAGATGTAGGCAAAGGGCGGCTAGGCAAACAATAATAGAAGAGGGAATTGATTTTGCGCCCATGAGGATTCTCCTCTGATGTGGGCTTCCTGGTGAGCACAGGCAGGATGCCTGCAAAGCCCTCGAATGGGATTTCTTTCAGCCAATGTGCCGGATGCGGCAGCCTCAGCACACTGGAAGCACACGGGAGTTCTCTGGGTGTATTCCCAAGGTCTCAGGCCTTGCGCTCAGTCGCCCTGGCCTTCATCACATTATAGATTGCCTGTAGAAAATCGCTCGCATCCTTCGGGTTCTTCACCATGACCGGGTATTGCTTGGCAGCGGCAGCTTCCTCGCCTTTGCTGCGCTTATAAAGCACGGGCAAGACCACCGTCTGCGAAGGTGAGCCCTGGATCTGCCGCTGCAGGGTGGCCGCGTCGGCAAAGTCAGTCAGGACGAGGTCATACTGTCCTGACTTCAGAGCGTCGTTGAGCTTGTCAATGCTTTGGACGGCGAGAGGCTTGTGGCCGACCTTCTGAAAGTAGTCCTGAATCTGCGCCGCCTTTGCCCCCGGAAGGGTAGTAGAATTCGGCGGCGCGTAGATCAGCATCCTTGCGGGGCGTTTCTTCGCGTACGTCGTGTGGAACCTGAAATTGCGACCGATCCGGAGTAACTTGTCGCCGCAGGCGTGGGCTTCCGTTAGACCCAGGGGTGCGATGGTGGAGACGGTCAGAACAAGCAGCAAAAGTTTACGCATGTTGATGCTCCCTTTGTGCCGGGCTGCACAATAGATTTGATGTGAAGTCAGCGGGGTAACACCTGGGTTCAGTTGCCCGAAATTAACCGATGTTGCGCCGAAATCCTACGCCGCATAAACCACTGAGTCAACCACAAATCCACCCCGGCCGTGCGACAAACGAAAGCCAGTCCATCCTGGGAGACCATCTCCATACATTGGTTCTGCACCAGAATTACTACGGACCAAGCCTTTGTCTGTACTCACTGGAACTGATGAAGGCCCGCTGCAACGAAATCGCCGTTGAACTGATTCATTTTATTCAACCAGAAGTCATACCCCACAAATTTCAGGTCCGGCGCTTCGTTGGGATTGCGATGCAGGTAGTCAAAGCATTGCATCAGCACAAACGCTTTGTTGAACTCTCGCTGGGCCAGGGTCGAGTTTTCCGCTAGCACCGCTTCGCAAGTTGAACCGACGGCGCCTTATCGTAGGACCATTATGCGATCGCCGGGCTTAAGTAAGGGATCGACGGCTTTTCCTGATTGAATATCCTTCAAATTAAAATGCGTTCCGACTAACAACCCTTGACCATCATCGCGGCCAATCTCCGCGACTTTGGATTTTGGAGTTACGCCTCCTGCCGCGATGATCGCCTGCATAAGAGTTAAGCGACGGCGATACGTTTTTTCACCGGGAAACTTTACATCACCGCCGATGTAAATGAACTGCGTTACATTCCGATGCAGTGTGATGACGTCTCCCGGACGGACCAGCAAATTCATATCTGCGGCTAGCGTCAAATCGATCTCATACATCTGGTTTAGTTCATTTCGCACCACCGTTACTCTTGCCGCTTCGGGTAGAGGCTGCGCATCGGCCACGACGACATAGAGTGGAATAGCCTCACGTCTCAAAAACTTTGTGCCAGAATCCTTCACCAGACCGCTGACGAGAATCGTGTGACTGGCATAATCGCGCACGCCGACAGCTACCTTCGGATTATCAGGCAATGAGCGCTTGCTCAACTCGAGCTCGATCTTCGCGCCAATTTCCTCCGCCGTAAGACCCGTCACCAGCATCGGTTCAGGGAGAATCGGATGTTCGAGCAACCCTGAAGGCGTGACTGTAAAAAGTGTAGATTGCGGGGATTCAGAGTCATTAAGGCGAATATCCAAAACGTCACTTGGACCTACACGGTAGATCCTGGTTAGTGAAGTCTCATCGCTCTTTGGTTCAATTGAAATTGGAGAGACGCTGTTAGTTTTCAGAGGCGTTGATGCTGGTGCGACACTCATTGCAACTCGGACGCTTTCGGGTTCCTGTCTTTGTTCCAATTCGTTGCCATCCCTGCTCCTCGACGGAGGTACTCCACCTACTTCCGGTTCCGGTGGTCGCGTTGTTTCTGATTCTGGAGTCGTTGGTTTCACGCCGGCACCGTTGCCATTGGTTTCTTGTGACAGTGTGATCTGTGGGCTTGTCGGTGCCAAAGCCGGAGTGCCGACTTCTTGCCGTTGTTCCCGTGGTCGCGTTGTTTCTGGTTCTGGAGTCGCTGGTGTAACGCCAGCATTGGTTTCTTGAAGCGGTTTGACCTGTGGGCTTATCAGCGTGGCTTTCGCAGGAGTGCTGGCTTCTTCTGGCTGCTCCGTTTCTGGGGTCGTTTCTGATTCTGGATGCAGGGGTTTCACTGCAGCAGCCCTTGCGTTGGCTTCTTGTTTGATTTGTGGACTCGCCGGAGTGCCGGCTTCTTTCAACTCTTGCGTCAACAACTTCCGGCTTAGTGCATCTTGAGGCGCACGTTGTTTTGTGTTCAATTCGGCCGCCCGGCGAAGATTGACCAACGCCTTTTCCCATTCGCGCATTTTAAAGTACGCACGACCAAGCGCGGCGTAAGCGTCAGCGTACTCTGGATCCAGTCTTAGTGCTTGCTGAAGATTTCCAACTGCTTGTGAGAACTCTCCTGCTTCCGTGAGTTTCATTCCCTCCCGATACAATTCCTTTGCTTCGGCGTTCCGCTCTTTCGATGCGGGCATTACCAGGGAAATAGAGTCTATCGGGTTCTTGATGTTTGTCTGCCGATGGCTTTTATCACGTGTTGCTTGCGCGGCCACGTAATCTGAATAGGAGCCAAACAGAGCCAGGAAGACGAGAACAAGGAACGATTTGTACATTAAAAGCCCCCTTGGAATGATCTGTAGCTAACCATCACGAACAGTTACATTCGAACTCAGACGATGGAAATTGTCAGCGTCGGGGTGTGATCAATTAAGGGAGAAGTGGGGACTTGTTTTATAGCACTTTTACTCTTTCAATTCCACCTTTCGGAAGTTCGTGGTAGTGGCTGTGTGATGCACAGGTGGCGCTACCCGCGCGGCGACTTCGTGATGGCGCTCGCATCTGAACCGTGGATAAATTCAGGGCAGGAAGCTCCGATCCTTGTCTATTCCATGACTACCTCGAAACCTGAAGACGCGCCCCAGTGGGATGGAATTCGTATACAGCTCTAATGTTTACAATCAAATCGCCCGCCAGGCAGGAATCTGCCGGGCGGGCGGTTCTCGAAGTGGACGGTGTATGCGTGCCTAAGCTTCGTTGCTCTTGTTAGCCTTGCGTCTCCGGCGAACGCCTGAAGCTATACCTGCTAAGCCCGAGCCGAGGGTCGAGTGAATGTTGAGGTAGGCCCTTCCCTGGATCATGCCCATGAAAAGCGCTGCCTCGGCACTGGCCTGTTCCGGCGCCTGGGACAGCCGTAGCGCTGTGGATGTGCGCGGCGGTAGTGTTCGCGAGCAGACCGCTGAAGGTCACCTGCACACGCAGGGTGTGGGCCGTGCTGTCATAGGTGATCGTCGAGGTTCCGGTTCCGGGCGACGCATTCGGCGGAGCCTCCGCGGGACCACTGAGGCTTTGGATAAACACAAACGTATCAGCGTAAGAACTCTGGGTAGTGCCCAGCATCACGATCGTAAGCACAACTAGGACGAATAGATTTTTCAACGGGTGCGTCTCCTTTGATGAGAACCGTTTTAAAACCTGCGGGGGTAGCCAGCCACACCTGACGGAGATTCAGTTGTGAGTAAGAGAGTTCATTTCGCGGCCAGATGAGAGTTATCGTCAAGAATGCTAAGTAAGTCTTGAACGAAAAATCTAAGTGGGCAGATCTTGTCCGGAATTTGGACTGGATTCTAGAACTTGGACGCTTGAGTTTGGATTCTGTCGGACCGGTCTCATCAAATCGCAAGTCCTGTAACGGCTTGAGAAACTGCTAGAGGCGGCCGGCTGCAAGGGTGGCGCGTGTACAAGAGCTTATCCTTGGCTCTCTCCGCCATCGTATCGGATGTAGGAGGTATGTTGAAACCTGCCGAAGTGGAGCTTAGCGGAAAAGACTGCGTTCGATAAGGACAATTCCCCTAAAGTACCGCGACCCAAGTTACGGCCAAGGCATCTCTTGTGAATCGTTTGTTCGCGCATAGCTCCACTTCGTTCGGCTCAGGCATGCCGGAGCAGGTTTGCTACGGCATGCCTTAGGGACTACAAGGGTCAAGCTAACGCCGTTTTGTGCTGAAGGGAGGCGTCGCATCCTCGCCCGGGCCGCCCGTCTGCTATTGGTTCGTGATGGTTGCCGTCGTGCCGTCGAATTTCGTGATGTTTATAGTGAACGGCTCGTTATAGGACCTGGCCCGGTCCCGCAGGATGCTGAGCGCAACCTGCTCGCCCAGCAGGATCGACCAGTCGGTTGAGCTGCGGAAGTGTATGCCAGCGTGAATCCCGTGACCAAACGAGACGTTGTACGCCAGCTTGTTGAGTTCTCCGTTGATGTCCAGAGTGTCGATGTCCACGCCCGTGTAGGTGTTGAGCGAGAGGCCCTCCGTGCTTGGCACGGACACGTCCCGTCCGGCATTGGTGAGCAGCGGCCGGATCTTCTGGCTGCCGTCAAAGAAGAATTTCAGCACAGTGCAGCACGCGCCGCCGACCGTGCCGTGCCCAGTCGGGTAGCAAGGGTGCGTCGGTGACCCCTCTGGAAATGCTTGTGGTAGCAAGTAGCTGCCGTAAGTCGCAAAGGTGATAGGCAGTGCCGCTGAGTTCAGGACGTCGCTGTGCAGCGCCCCTGCAGCTTGGGGGAACGGGCTAGAGTTAGTCTTCCGCGCTTGCACCAGCGCCCCATATTCCTCCGGCCGCATCCGCAGGTCCTTGATCCACTTGTGGTACCAAGAGGCTTTGAGCGCTCGCGTAGCCATTTCAGCGAGCGTTCCCGCAGCGTCTGGCCCGCCAAGGGTGGCGAAGGCTTTTTCCGTCCGCGAACCGATATACGGGTTACCCGGGTTCGGCGCTGCGCCTAGCCCCGCTAAGACGAGGAACGCGGTGAAGTATCCTTGATAGAGCACGTCCACACGGGTATATGCAGCAAGGTCTCGACCATTCCGAAGGTACCGAAACGTGGGGTCAAAGGCCACTTGGCGCCCCGAGTCCCCGCCGTTTTGGACCAGTTGATACTCACTGACCGACGTCATGAATTCGCTGCCGCCGCCTCCTACGGGCAGGTACGTTTGGTGCTGTTGGCTAAGGGCCTGGCTGCCAAAGAACGTCGGCTGGATCATGAACTGCGAGACGTATGGCCCCTTGACGTTACCGTCGCCCGGGACGATTTGGCCGCGAAACAGATTCTGCGGTGTGACAGGGAACGGGAACTGATTATTCGCGGAGCTGCTGAGAAATGACAGATTGTTCATGTCGGCCACAGCCTGAGCAGCCACCGCATTCGTTGAGTATTCGGTGAACGGCACGTCGTTCAGCAGAGCAGCCCAGTAGTGCTCGACCTGTTCGGCCGCCGTCTGCGCGCTGTCGACCCTCGGCGCCGGTGGGATGACGGTGGCGTGTGAGTCGACGCCTTGCAAGTCGAATGCAAGTGCAACCTGTGGGCCATTCAACTTCGAGTTGCCCCCACCGCCGGGCGTGCCCACACCGATGTGTTCGAAATCTGAGTGGTCACCCGTCGTAAGGGCATTTTTTAAGCTGAGCCAGGCGGCAGCGTTCGGCACGCCGAGGCCGTCATGTAACAGGGCTTTGCTGTAGCTGCAACTGAAGTCTGTGAATCTGGCTGTATCGCCATTGTCGGGTTGCTCGCCAACGTTGATCTTCTCGGCTTGGGCCATGCTTTTACGATACTGGAAGCTGGCGTTCGCGCGATGCGCAGAATTGTAGTCTACGACCGACGCCTCCGCGGCTGACTCTCTTCCGCCGAACAGGGGTTCAAGAGGAATTGCCGCAGCTACGGTCGCTATGGTTGCGGCGCCTTTTACAAAGTTTCTTCTGCTTACTTTCCCTGTCTCGGTCTCAGCACGGGTCAGGGCTTTGGGGGTGGTAGCCATGATTGAATCTCCTTTGACTGTTGTGCCTGCGCAAGTGCGTGGGGGGCAACAGTGGTAAGCGAGGAGCAGATTTACTCCCAAGATGGAACGTCAAGCGCTGGCCCAAGAAGATGCAGCGAGTGCAGGCTTGTGAGGCCAGCATGGTTGTTACGAGGTGGCTAATGTAGTTGGCGCCACGCAGGCGCTTTGGCGCCTGTGTCTGTATTAGGGATTCATGTGAACCTCAAAATTTCGAAGCTGCCGATCTTACGGAAACGGAACAAGACAATCACCGCTACAATCACCGGGAAATACGGCCAACTGTTCGTCCACACAAGGGGCGCCGCCGTCGGGGCAACCACCAAGGAAAGTAGTGAGCTGCTCGGGTATCATGCCGGGTATGGCCGGGCCGTGATAACGCACGACAAGTGTTATCAAGGCACCCCTTGGATTCGTTAGGCTTGGATCGGGCCCTTCATAGATAATCTCTCCGGAATAGGGACCGCCAGGGCTGAGTCTGGCACTAAAATTTGCGCGACCTCCTGAAACAATACGGCCGGTCGCGTTTACGACTAAGTCGGGTTCATCAAATGTGCAAAGATACGTCGCACAGGCCTCAGGGTGGTTGAATAGCACCCACCAAACGGTGTATACGCCAGTACCCAGTACAGACGTGTGCACGTTGGTTGTGAGGCCGTTGTTGTTTCTTACCAACCTGGCATACGCACCGGGCACGGCGGTGCCAAGTAAGAAACCATCGGGAGTTGTGTAGACTGGTTGTGTCTCGTTAGTGGCGCCCGCAGCGGCAACGCTTGGAACACTGACTTGTGAAGCGAAGCTGAGCGCGACTGTAGACAGCAGGGCCACTGAAAGTAAAAGCATTTGTCTTCTCATTTCATTTCTCCTTTTAGTCCGGGGGCCGAAAGTTGATGTCTCGGCCGCAGAAAAGGGTGAGATTGGTTATTTGGGCAGGGGCCTGAATTTGAACCCAACCCCTGCACGGGTAGAGACCGCGATGGTCGCCACTCCGCCGTACCAATATTCGTGAGAAGTTCGCGTCTGATTACGTCGACTGCTTTCCATGAAGCCTCAGTCGATATCACTTGAGGACTCAAGCAGGGAAAAAGAAACAGAGACTTATAGCCCGAGGCCCGGGCGGGAGTAATTGCAAATACCCGCCCGGGTACATCAATACCTGGTGCAAAGGCCTACCGCTGGTGAACCGATGCCTGGAGATTCATGCAAGTGTTCGGCGGACATCCGCCGTTGAACGTGGTGAGTTGCTGTTCCAATACCAGCGGGTCCATCAGGTTCGCCGGACCATGGTCGCGCGCCACGAGATGGATCTCCGCGCTTCTCGGCCTAACGAGACCGTTGCCAGTTCCGGTCATTGGGCGGGCACCGGTCGTGTCGCCGACCCTTCGGAATGCGCCGTATACCCCTTTGCCGTCAGGCCCGATAACCCGTCCCCCAGTGCTTAGCAGCGTGCCATTAACAGCAGGGTTGGCAAAATCTGCCGGGGTGCATGGGCTGGTTGCACAAAATCGAGGATTATTAAATACAGCCATCCATAGCGATACCGCATGCCCAGGGGGTAGCCCGGAAGTGTAGAACGAGAAAAACACGCCATCCCTATGCCTGAACAGTGTGGATCCGGCGGACGGCACAACGGCTCCAGTTGCCATGTCAACAACGGACCGGCTGCTGATCTTGGGGTTGCCGCTTTCTTCGTCATCGTCTCCATGTACTTTTGTGACAAGGGACGGTGTCAAAAGCGCGACGCAGAAACCAAAGATCACTAAGCGTTTCAAAGCGAAGTTTTTCATGTGACCTCCTTTGGGTCTGTGAAGGCGACAGTCAAAGGTGATTTTTGTCGCCGGGGTAAATTGAGTCGGTCTTCTTGCGTGGTTAACTTCTGATGATCACGTTGACCAAACCTGCGCGGAAATCTGCTTAGGCTCGAACGGGTTAACTACGAGTCTCCTCTGGTGTCTGATGCCGTCGCCTTGGTGTGGTGCCCTGAACCCCGGGAAAATCGCTTTCACTGCTGAGGAGTCACGGCTTCGTGTGAATCGCCACCATGGTGAGCCCGGAAAGGTAGGCATCTCCCGCCTTGGGGGTCGCGGTGATGTTTCTCTGCGCGCCTTTTTATCTCCTTTCACTCTTCGCTGTCAAGTTCCCTACCGACAGTTCCCTACCGGCAGTTTCTTGACGGCTGGTTAAAATCATTGATCTGGAGAAGGCCCTTCGGCTCCTCGTTCTTCACTAGAGTTGTTCTGCGTGTCCCTCGTTCACCTTTTTGTACTGACTTTCTCGCTTTGCGTTCGCCCTGGCTGGCGTCGGACTGTTGCTCCGCCTATTAAGGCGCGAACGGCGTTGGATAACTGTCACAGAAGCGAGAATAAATTGTCGGAAACGACTTTGAGCCCCTTGCTATCTGGATTCCTTTATCTAGTAACGCGAGAAATGCGCTCGAAACCCCTAACCGCAACGGGAATTTCTTTTTCGCGGGAGACAACGCAAGTGAGGCGGAAGTGACTCTTGAAGTGTATAATTCGCAGCCTGCGGTTAGTCTTCCGCGAACCAATTGGGTGACCTGGATGACACCCACTTCACAAGAAATAACCCAACTGCTGGTCGCCTGGGGAAATGGGGATCAGGCTGCTCGCGATGAGTTGATGCCACTCGTTTACGAGGAACTGCGCCGGCTGGCACACCGGTACATGGTGAGGGAACGCCCCGGACACACTCTGCAAACCTCGGCGCTCGTCAACGAAGCTTACCTTCGACTCATAGATCAGAAGGATGTGCACTGGCAGAACCGCGCGCACTTCTTTGGCATCGCCGCACAAATGATGCGACGTATTCTGGTTGACTACGCCCGCAAACGTCGCTACGACAAGCGTGGAGGCGATGCCCGCCCGGTGTCTTTGGATGAAGCGATGATCGTCTCCGACGCTCGAGCCGCCGAAGTGGTCGCACTCGATGATGCGCTGAAGGGTCTGGTGGAGATCGACCCACGGAAGAGTCAGATCGTCGAATTGCGCTTTTTCGGCGGACTGAGTATTGAGGAAACAGCCGAGGTTCTCGCTGTTTCGCCCGGCACAGTCATGCGCGACTGGACGCTTGCGAAAGCCTGGCTCAGGAGAGAAATCATCACCGCCAACAACTAATTGCCTCTCAAACTTGTCTCCGTTTATGACCCCCGAACGCTGGCAACAGATCAACGAAGTGTTTCACTCGGCTTTGGCGTGCTCACCCAGCCACCGCGCTGCATTCCTGCGTCAGGTGTGCGCCAACGATGTATGGTTGCGCCTGGAAGTTGAATCGCTTATCGAGTCTCATGAACACTCAGACGGTTTCATAGATAAGCCGGCAGACGATGTGGCGGCGGGATTCCTCACTGGAACTCAAACGAGGCTCAATTCGGGTCAACAGATCGGCCATTACAAGATTAAGTCCCTGTTGGGGGTCGGCGGGATGGGTGAAGTGTATCTGGCACAGGATCTGAAATTGGGTCGCCAGGTCGCGTTGAAGCTGCTCCCGGCGGAGTTTACCAGACACAAAGAGCGCGTTCGTCGCTTCGAACAGGAAGCCCGCGCGGCGTCCGCGCTGAACCATCCAAACATCGTCACCATCTACGAAATCGGACGATCGCATTCTTCCCACTACATTGCCACCGAGTTCATCGACGGCGAGACCTTGCGTCAATACACGACAAGATGGCAATCGCTTAGCGCCAATGGTTTTAGTTCCAAGGACTGGCGGATGGACATCGGTCAAGTGCTGGAGATCGCCACGCAGATTGCCTCAGCTCTGGCAGCGGCGCACGAAGTGGGAATCGTGCACCGCGATATCAAGCCGGAGAACATCATGCTGCGCCGCGATGGCTTCGTGAAGGTCCTCGACTTCGGCCTTGCCAAGCTCGCGTTACCCCAAGAGTCCGCAACTAACGCCGAAGCTCCCAGGGGATCCATAGTCTCGACCAATCCAGGAATGGTGATGGGGACCGTGCACTACATGTCCCCGGAGCAGGCACGAGGGCTGGATGTGGACGCGCGATCGGACGTCTGGTCTTTGGGTGTCGTGCTCTTTGAAATGATAGCGGGCCGTGCGCCGTTCGAAGGAGAGACCCCTAGTCACGTTATCGTCTCTATTTTGGAAAAGGAACCGCTCGCACTAACCAGTAACTCCGAAGTGCCGGAAGAGCTGGAGCGGATCGTGATGAAGGTGCTGCGCAAGAACAAAGAACAGCGGTACCAAACGGCCAGCAATCTCTCGGAGGATCTCAAAAGTCTAAAGCAAGAATTAGCGGTTGAGGCTAGTCTTAAGCGACCTTCGAGGCCGGATAAGAACCGTAGGATCACGTCTACGGACAGCGCCAAAAAACGGGTGACTGCGGTTGGCCCGCCCTCCGAAGCTCACAGTTTTCTCGTTGGCGCAGCCAAGCTGACACACAGCGCCGAGTATCTAACGAGCAAGATTAAGAACTCAAGGCAAGCCGCCCCGGCGCTGATCCTAACCCTTGTGCTGCTTGTCGTGGGCGCGGCTTTGGGGCTCAACACATTGCTTCGCCACGATCTGCCCTCATCGACCAACCGTGGAGCGCCCTTCGAAGCGATTGAGTTCAACAGGCTCACCAACACTGGGAAAGTAAAAGACGCTGTGATTTCGCTTGATGGAAAGTACGTGGCCTATGTGGGGGCGGATGGCGGAAAAGACAGCATTTGGCTCAGGCAGGTCAGCACCTCCAACAACATGGAAATTGTCCAGCCTGCCGACATCCAGTACTACGGCCCAACCTTTTCGAATGATAGCCGGTACCTCTACTACGTCGTGAAGAAACGTAACGAGACTATTGGCGTGCTTCATCGCGTGCGGGTTCCGGGAGGGATACCGACCAGGCTGATCATAGATGTCGATGGTCCAATCTCACTTTCTCCTGACGGTACACAACTCACCTTTGTTCGGGGCTCTAGCTCTGGGGAAAGGGCCTTAATGCTTGCCAATGCTGATGGGACGGGTGAACACAAACTTGCGTCCCGGTACGGTTATGAGGCCTTCTACTTTGGGGGCCCGTCGTGGTCCCCTGATGGGAAGAGCATAGCCTGTGGTGCTGGAAACGCTGATGCAACGGGTCGTTACATGAGTGTTGTGGCTGTGGGAGTGGCCGACGGCTCGGTGAAACCACTTAGCACGCAGAAGTGGAGAGGAATTGGACGCGTCGCGTGGCAAAAGGATGGCAAGGGACTAATACTGGCCGCAACTGATCAGGGGAGAGGATCTCCTCATCAACTCTGGTATCTCTCCTACCCGGATGGTGAAGCGCGACGGCTCACCAGAGACTTGCACGATTATAGCGGTGTAAGTCTAACCAGCGACTCCACGGCTCTGGTCAGTAAGCAGACGCAGACGATCTCCAGCGTTTGGATCGGACCGAATGCTGATGCAGATCGCGCCAAAGAGGTGCTCTCAAACAAGTACGACGGCTATAACGATTTCTATAGTGTGTTTTCCTGGATGCCCAATGGCCAAATTGTATATACCTCTCTGATCCACGGCGCCCCCAGCATCTGGGTGATGACTGCGCAGGGGACCGGGAACAAACAACTGACACTCGATTCGGGCAGCAATAGCTTTCCATCGGCGACCTCTGATGCCCGCTACGTCGTTTTTGTTTCAGATCGCACTAGATTCACGAACGTGTGGAGAATGGACATCGATGGGAGTAATCCGAAGCAATTGACCAATGGGGATGATGATTCCTGGGCATGGTGTTCACCCGATGGTCAATGGGTCGTTTACCATAGCCTGGCTCTCGGCAAGCGAACTTTGCGCAGAGTGTCGATTAATGGAGGCGATTCCCAGCAAGTAACCGACTACATTTCGATTTGCCCCGTGGTATCGCGGGATGGCAAGTGGATTTCCAGTTATTACCGCCCGGAAACGAAAGCTCCATGGAAGATGGCAATCATTCCGTTTGATGGGGGACCTCCCGTGAAGATCTTCGATGTGCCTGAAAACGTCGTCTTACAATCGTTGATGCGGTTGACACCGGATGGTCGTGCTCTCGCCTACATCACCAGTCGTAATGGAGTCTCGAATATCTGGATTCAACCGCTTGATGGAACATCACCCAGGCAGTTAACCAATTTCAAATCGGATCAGATCTTTTGGTATGACTGGTCGCCGGATGGCCGTCAATTGGCTGTATCGCGCGGCACCGTTACCAGTGACGTGGTGTTGATTAAAGACCTCCAGTGAACCTGATTTCATAATGACGCCTGAGCGCTGGCAACAGATCGATCAGCTGTTTCATTCCGCACTAAATCATGAGCGGGGCCAGCGCGCTGCGTTCATAGCCGAGGCTTGTGCTGGCGACCTGGTCTTGCGTAAGGAAGTCGAGTCGCTGCTTGAGGCTCACGAGCAAGTGGAAAGTTTTATCGAGAAGCCGGCTTCAGATGTGGCGGCCGAGTTGCTGGACGGTGGTCAAACCCGGTTGTCGGCAGGACAGAAGATCGGACATTACACAATTATGGCGCTGCTGGGTGTGGGTGGCATGGGCGAAGTGTATTTGGCCCAGGATCTTAAATTGGGACGGCAGATCGCGCTCAAGCTGCTTCCCGCGCTGTATACAGTTGACGGCGCGCGCGTGCGGCGCTTCGAGCAGGAAGCGCGCGCGGCCTCGGCCCTGAACCACCCAAACATCGTCACCATTCACGAGATCGGAAGGTCAGACTCCTCGCACTTCATTGCCACCGAGTTCATCGACGGTGAGACCCTGCGCGCGGCGATCTCACGCTCGCGTCTCACCTTGCGCGCGGCGCTCGATGTGGCGATCCAAGTCGCGTCGGCTTTGGTCGCCGCGCATAAGGCGGGGATCGTGCATCGCGACATCAAGCCGGAGAATATCATGGTGCGGCGCGATGACCGCGTCGTGAAAGTGCTGGACTTCGGGCTGGCTAAACTGATGGACACGCCCACCCAACAACTCGCCGATTCCTCAGTGCCAACCAAAGCGATGATCCAAACCGATGTGGGCGTGGTGATGGGGACGGTCAGCTATATGTCGCCGGAACAGGCGCGCGGGTTGGCAGTCGATGAGCGCACGGACATCTGGAGTCTTGGCGTCGTCCTTTACGAAATGGTGGCGGGGCGTCTGCCATTCGCGGGTGAGACGGCGAGCGATGTGATCGCGGCGATACTTAAGACAGAGCCGCCGATCTTGTCCAGACTTGCGCCGGACGTGCCAGCGGAGCTTGAGCGAATCGTGACGAAGGTGCTCAGGAAAGATGAGGAAGAGCGGTATCAGTCGATTAAAGAGTTGGCGCTTGATCTGAAGAGTCTGAAGCAGCGTTTGGAGTTCGAGGCGGAGATTGAGCGGACCGGTGCGCCCGACAAGTTCAGAGTACCGCCTTCAGGCGGGCTTTTCACACCAGTCAAAAATCCGCCTGAAGGCGGTACTCTAAACTCAATCCACACGACATCGAGTGCCGAGTACATTGTCCACGAGATCAAGCGGCACCAGCGCGGCGCGCTGTTGATTCTGGCAACGCTGCTCACGATGACAGCAGCGGTCGCCTATTTCACCTACTCGCGCTATTTCGCCAGCGGCGGCACGGGTACGATTGATTCCGTCGCGGTCTTGCCCTTCACGAACGTGAGTGGCGACCCGGACACAGAATACCTCTCGGATGGCATGAGCGAGAGCCTCATCAACAGTCTCTCGCAACTGCCCGGGGTGAAGGTCATAGCCCGTAGTTCCTCGTTCAAGTACAAGGGCAAAGAAGTTGACCCGCAGGAAGCGGCGCGTGCACTGGGCGTCGAAGGCGTACTGACAGGCAGAGTCTTGCAGCGCGGCGAGAATCTCTTGATCAGCGTCGAGCTTGTGGACACACGCGACCGGACGCAGGTGTGGGGCGAGCAGTACAACCGCAAGGCGACAGACCTGCTTCAGGTGCAGGCGGAGATTTCCAGAGAGATTGCGGAGACGCTGCGTCTGCGCCTGACCGCAGGCGAGCACCAGCAACTTGCCAAGCGCGAGACGGCGAACCCGCAGGCTTATGAACTGCTGCTCAAAGGGCGCTTCTACAATAACAAGGGAGGGCTGGAGAACCGGAGAAGAGCCGTCGAGTATTTCCAGCAGGCGACAGCCGTTGACCCCACTTACGCGCTCGCCTATGCCGAACTGTCCAACATCTACACGATTCTTATTAGTTTGAGCATTCTCGACTCGAAAGAATTTACTCCCAAAGCGGAAACGGCAGCGCGGAAGGCACTGGAACTGGACGAGAGCCTTGCTGAAGCGCACTCCGCGTTGGCAAATCTCAAAACAGATGCTTGGGACTGGGCGACTGCTGAGCGGGAATACAAGCGCGCCATCGAGTTGAACCCGAACCTTGCCGAAGCGCACAAATGGTACGCCTTTTATCTCAGCTTTATGGGGCGACACGAGCAAGCCATTACCGAGGTCGAACGCGCCAGAGAGCTTGACCCCGTCTCGCTGCCCATCAATGTGGATGTGGGTTGGATACTCTTCAATGCGCGCCAGTACAATCAGGCCCTTGAAACCTTGAATAAAACGCTCGAACTCGATCCGAAGTATGACTTGGCGCACGTCGTACTCGGTGCCACTTATGCGGCGAAGGGAATGTACGCAGAAGCCATCGCAGCCTACCAAGAGACGATCAATCTGGGCCTTGATACTCCGGACGCGCAAATCCATCTGGGCACGGCGTACGCCCAAGCGGGAGAGCGCGAGAGAGCGCAGGCGATCCTCAAGCGGTTGCAGACAAACAAGGATTACGTCTCGCCCGTTGGCTTGGCCGTGCTCCTCGTCGCACTCGGCGAGCGGGAGCAGGCGTTCTCGTCGCTCGAACGTGCTTACGCCGCGCACGACACCCAGTTGCAGTTTCTGGGCGTTGACCCGATGTTTGACAGCCTGCGCGGTGATTCACGCTTTCAAGATTTGCTACGGCGCGTCGGGTTGCCGCAGTAAGCGAATTGATAAAGTGACCGAAGCTAGAATAGGCTGAAGAAGAGTAAGTTGAACGGTCTTTATGTACTGTCCCGCCTGTGCAGCCCATAATATTGAGAACGCGCAGTTCTGCCGTGCGTGTGGCACAGACATAAGTTTCCTCTCCCAGGCTGTGATCCGCCAGGAATCAGAAAAAGAGCAGCGGAGAGAGAGGTCTGCGATGCTCTTTCATCGGCGCAGGCTTTCTGGTTTTGGCGCAATTAAGACTCTGAGAGTGCCTTCCGATCGCGACAGTTGAGCCTGCAAGATGAAGAGACTCTTCACGGGACGACTCCTTTTTGTGGCGAAAACCGTTGAAACTTGCGGCTTAGCACCGGATTGCGTAATTCTACCTGCCATTGATCTCGCGCAGCAGCTCCTCACGAAAATAGCCCGATGGAATCGTGCCCTGTTTCATGAAGAGCAGGTGAAATGTCTTAGGTGAAAAGCGCTCCCCTACTACCGTGGCGGCTTCCTTGCGCAGGGCGAAGATTTCGTCTTTGCCGAGACGATAGGTGATGGCTTGTGTGGGCCATTTTGAATAGCGGAAGATCGCCCGCTCAGAAGAACCGCAGCTCGCCTGTTTAGCTTCACTCTTTACTGCCGACGTGTCGCTGCACTTGCCCGGCAGAAAATCTACAATCTCCGAAAAAAGATCCACTGCCTCTGCATAGGTCATACGGTTGGTGTGAATTCCGGTATCGACGCGCACACGCAGATCGCGATAGAGCTTGCCCTGAAGTTGATAAAGCAGTTCTTCCGGAGTGTAGAAGCCTTCGGGTGCGCCGGGCTGCGGCTCAGCCATCAAAGCTTCGGCATAGAGACCCCAGCCTTCAGCAGCCATTGAGTCTTCCCACATGGACGAAGAGTCTTCGACCGCACCAGGGGTGAGCCAGCGGACCCCGGCGATGTTGGATCGGTTCTGGGTCATCACTTTGTAGTGCCAATCATGTCCGGGAAACCCCTCGTGCGCGGCGAGATCGGCAAGTGCGGCGCGGTTATTCGACTGCAGCGCAGCTTTGTTGTTGTCGGTGGTGGTGACGTAAAAACGGCCGACACCGGTATTCTTGAAAGGTGGCGCGGGATAATACGCCGCGCCATCGATCGAGGCACGTAACGGTGGTGGTGTTTCAACGACTTCAAGCTTGTAATCAGCAGGCACGTCGAAGATCCCGGTCTTCCGGGCGTAGTCTACTAACTTGAACGCTGACTCGTTATACCACTGGACCATTTCTGCGTCAGACTTGGGATAGTCTTTCGAAAGCTCGTCGAAGACGGCGCGCACAGCGGCCAGGCCATCGGCAGGCAAAGTAAGAGCCCGCTTTTCGCCAATCTTTCGTGCGAGCTCAATCATCTCTTTTTGAGTTGCCTCAACAATGGGCATAGCCTCTTCGTAGAGCTGCGCGGCGGTCTTGTTGACGCGGAGATTATTCCGGACAGCCCAGTTGTATTTTTCCTCTCCCATCGCGTAGCGATCTGAACGAAAGTCGGACTTAAGACCTGAAACATCTTTCTTCGCCGGATCGTCGAAGAAGGTGTTAGCCACGAAGTCGCGCAAACCACGGAAGGCTGTAGCCGCTTGCTGACATCCGTCGCGCACTTGCTTTAATAGCTGATCACGCTGCGGCCCGGCGATACGATCTTCGGCAAGCTTTGGCAGCGTCTCTTCAAAATACTTCGCGTTCGCGTCGGAAGTGTCGATGCCGTTACGGATCAGCATGCGCCAGTCGGGAGTGTTGCGCGATGCGACGCCGGAAGTGAGCTGGTCCTGTGCGACTTTGAGAAACGCAGGAACAGCGGCGAGACGTTTGCCGACGAGTGTCCATTCTTCAGCAGTACCATAAGTTTTATCGCCGGTCTGCGTCATTCCCTGTAACTGCCAGTCAACGGCGCGAAACGGTTCATCTGTGTAGCTGTCGAGCGCACGCTCCTGATAGCGACGCACCTGATGTTGATGCAGCAGGAAGTTTATCTGGGCCAGAGCAACGTCGCGATTGATGCGCTGCGGTGCAGACAATGAACCGGCATCAATTGCCTCCAGCGACTGCTTTGTGTTCGTCAGCCATCGATCTTCATCCTGCAAGGCCGTAGGAGAATGATCGCGCAGGGCGCCATCGACATCCCGCAGTTTTGGATCGAGCCCTGCACCGCCCAGATACGTGTTCACCGTGGGATTGCGACGAAGAAACTCGACCACATATTCATCGTGTATTTTCTTGAAGCTATCGCCACCATTTGCCTGAGTGGTTGTTGCCGGGGGCTGCTGCATGCAGGAGGTAAACAGTAACGCAGAGATCGTCGCAAGTCGCAGGATATTCTTCATGAGCACGGCCTTTCGATATGTCGTATCAGCGAATGGCTAAAGATAAACGCCCAATTGGTGATTAAGCAACAGGCCGGGTCATTTTCCATTTCTCATAAATTTCTCATTTGTCATTTCTCATTTGCCATTTTTGACTTCTTTTCGTGTCCGTTCGTGTAACTTCGTGGATCCGTCTTATCGCTCGGCCAAGTGAACGATCCACGAACAAACACGAAGTACCACGAAAAGAAGTCAAAAATGGCTAATGAGAAATGACAAATGAGAAATGGAAAATGGCTCCCCTTCCTGATCTGCAAATTAATGAGGCTTATCCGGTCCTTTGGCCGGCTTTGGTTATGTGCAGGTCACCTGCTAACGAATGGATTGTCTTTAACCCAGAATCGCCAAGGTTTATCCACCCACTCTTCGGCGTAATTGATACCGATGCGCGGCCCGGAGGCGATCCTGCGAGGTGGAATCCTTTCACCCGCTTCAAGCCAGACATCGTTGCCCGACAGATCTGCGCGATCGAGTCTGCGGTCGATTCCCATCGCCATACACAGCTTTCCTGGTCCATTGGTGAGGTTACGATCCGGCTGATCATGACGACGCTGGCGCATTAACTCGATGCCTTCAGCCGGCTCGAGCGCGCGAATCAACACCGCATGCGGCACGTTTTCAACATTCGTTACGACATTGAATTGGTTATACATGCCGTAGACAAAAAAAATGTAAACGGTGCCTCCCAGTCCGTACATTGTTTCGGTGCGTCTCGTTCGCCTGCCGCCGTAAGCGTGTGAGGCCCGATCAAGCGGCCCGCGGTAAGCCTCCGTCTCAACAATGATTCCCGAGACACGTTGTCCGTTCGGTGCGGGTACGACCAGGAGCTTGCCCAAAAGCTCTCGAGCGACCGTGAGTACATTGGTCCGGGTGTAGAACTCGCGCGGAAGCTTTGAAGTAGCGGGAAAAGGTTTCATGACGTGCTATTCAACACAGAACCATTTGCGGTAGCCAGTGGATGCCAGCACTCACCGCCAGCAGGAGTTACTCAACGCAAACCATTTTGCGATACCTATGAATGGGCGCAGTCATCACAAGTATACAGCCAGCGGCCCTATCGCAAGTGTAATCTGCTTGGGTGGCTCCGTTCGGGTTGAGTGCCGCATCCTTTGGCTACCGCAAATGGTTCTACGCTACTGAGGCCGTGTGGAAACCAAATTGAGACCGTTAGGTCTGGACGCGGCTAACACGGCGACTCAGTACAGAACCAAATGGGAGTATCACTCAACTACAGAACAGGAAGCGGTAGCGACCTAGCCGTCTCGGTACCACTAACCTAGTTGAGTCTGTCGCAACGGCCAGGTCGCTACCGCTTCCTGTTCTGTAGTTGAGCGCATATCTCAGAGGATAATGATTTTCGCGGCCACGATGTTTAACTTTTCACGACGTTTGAGTGGCTCTGATTGAGTTGAGTCGTTGGATTCGCTACCGCTCGCGGTTCCGTGTTGTCACTTTCGCAGTTGCCAAATCATAACAAAGAAGATTATGAATCCGATCGACACAATCCCTCTTCGAACCCACACTTGTCCCACGCGCACAGCCATGCTAGCGCCAAAGTAGCCACCCAACAGTGCCCCGCCCGCCATTAATAATGCATCAGGCCAGGCCACGAGTCCGGTAATCGCAAAACTCAATACTGCAATGCTGTTGATACAGATGCCGAGAAAATTCTTAATTCCGTTGGCCCGATGGATCTCATGGAGACCGAGCAGTCCCATGGCCGCCAGCATTAGAATGCCATTGCCTGCCCCAAAGTACCCGCCATAGATCGAAGAGAAGAACTGAAAAACGATCGCACCCAACCACCACGATGTTTTCGGCTCAGCAACGATGGGCTGTAATCGCAGCCGGCGATTAATCGAGCCCTGGGCCATGAAAAGGATGGTGGCAAAAAGAATCAGAAAGGGAACCAGTCGCGCGAAGGTGGGCGATGGAGTCCAGATCAGGAGCCATGCTCCAATGGCTCCGCCAATTACGCTCGTAATTCCCAGCCTTAGCAGCAGCGCGGAACTATTTTCCAGTTCCTTCCGATAGCCAAACAAACCACCAAATAGTCCGGGCCAAAGAGCAACAGTGCTCGTAGCATTCGCGACTTTCGGATCTAATCCCAGCCAGATCAACAACGGAAAAGTAATCAAGGTGCCGCCGCCAGCGACTGAGTTGATTGCGCCGGCAGCGAACGCGCCCGTGACCATGATTGCAATATGAAGGAGAGACATGCGTCGAGTGCTGAGTTCCGAGTTCCGAGTTCCGAGTACGATGTTTGGTCAAGAACTCGAAACTCGAAACTCGGAACTGTCCGCATGTTAGAATGCCTTTTAAAGTTAGACCAGCGAAAATTCGGATGGAAGGCAGAATGAGTCGACGGTTCGCTCTAATTCTTTGCACCCTGGCGCTGCTGGGATTATTGATCCTGCCAGCGGCACCGTCGTTTGCGGATCCGCGCGACGGCAAGAAGACGCTCCGCGTGATGACCTTTAACATTCATGTCGGCGTCGGTATGGACAAGAAACTCGACTTGCAACGAATCGCGGATGTCATCATTCGGGAGCGTCCCGATCTGGTTGGTTTACAGGAAGTCGATCGCGGTGTGAGACGAACCGAGGGTAAGGACGAGATCGCTGAGTTGGCCAGGATGACTCGCATGGACTATGCATTCGGCCACAATCTCGACTACCAGGAAGGGCAGTATGGCGTAGCGGTGCTCTCGAAATCTCTTATTCAGAAGATCGATCATCGAAAATACGAAAACCGGCGTGAGGCTGAACGACGAGGCATGCTTCGAGTGGAAGTTGAAATCGGCGGCCGTACGATCAGCTTTGCAACTACCCATTTAGACTATCAGCGCGACGACGGCCGGTTGTTTGAAAGTGAACAGCTGCGCAAATTCCTTGCGGAGGTCAAGCACCCATTGATTGTAGTTGGTGATTTCAACGACGAACCGGCCGGACCCGCTTACAAACTAATGCTGACAAAGTTTGCAGATGCCTGGATTGGGAGTCGCGCGAAAGGAGACGGCTTCAGCTACCCGGCAGACAAGCCGTCAAAGAGAATCGATTATATTTTTTACCGCACGAGCGATGGTGTGCGTGCGAAGAAAGCCTGGGTGGTGAAGACGCTGGCTTCCGATCATTTCCCGGTGATGGCGGAGCTGGAGCTTCGGTAGAGGCGAGTGATCTTTCGCCAGTCAGAAGTCAAATCATCATTCATTTGTCATTGGAGCCCGCCAAGCTGGCAGATTCAAGTCCTTCTGATTCGCAGGTCAGGAAGGGCGGTTTACCCCGCTCAAGATTCATGGCCATTCATCCTTGATTGTATTTCAGGCCCAGCAAATTGCAGCCTAGGAAGAGGGCACTCCGCTTTTGCCGCTTTCTAGCTATGAATAAAACGATGAATGACTATGAATCTTGAGCGGGGGTAAACCGCCCTTCCTGACCTGCGAATCAGCGACACTCGAATCGTCCAGCTTCGCGGACTTCCGATGACCCATGAAGAATGAAAAATGAGAAATGGAAAATGTTCTACGAAAGTATGTCGTCAGGGATCTCTACTAACACCCGACGCGCTATGGACCGTTACCCCGTGGACCGCCGCCGCGGCGTCCGCGACCGCGCCTGGAGTCTCGCTCCTGCTGAAACCGTTTCCATTGCTCGGGAGTGAGGACCTTCTGTAGCCTTTCGTCAGCTTGCCGCCGAATTTCGGCCACCCGCGGCTCGGACTCTTTCCTGACAGCCTGCAGCTGCGTTCTTGTATCGCCCAGAATTTGATGCACCTGCGTTTTCTGTTCGGCACTCAGCTGAAGATCGTCAAGCATGCGCTCGAAGCGATTCTGCCGTACAGATTCGGCAGGTCTGGCCCATCGTTTGTAAACGTTCAAGGCCAGCGAACCGGCCGCGAAGCCGAGCACGAAGATGACAACCGCCGCCACTCGCACCTGCCACTTGCTCTTAGTTATCGAATCCATGGTTTACCTCAGCGATCCTCTTCCGCTTCATAGAGTGTTGTCAGCACCTGGCCGTCGGAAACCTGATCATCATAGTCACCATAGTTGAGGATCAACTCTTCCGCGGAATAAGCACTTAGAGCAGTCGTTTCCGGCGTGACGGTGGTGTTCTGGCTGGGTATGACGAACGTTAACACGGCCAGTGCCGCGACTGTTGCCGCCATCGAAGATGCCAGCGCCCCAGCGGCGCGCCACATTCGAGTCCAGGCCCACTGCTCATTTGTTGTTTGGCGCTCTCGAAGAGTAGCCATGACTCGGGTGTGAAAGAATGGCGATGGCTCGAAGGTCTCGGCTGCTCGTTCTTTCAACAATAGCGCGGCGATCTGGGCCGCTTCGAATGCCTGATGGCAGCCAGCGCATTCGTCCGCGTGGGCACGCACCTCAGACAAATCACTTTTGCTGAGATCTGACAGCCTTGCGCTTTCAATAAGATTGATAATGTGTTTGTCTTTCATTTGATTCCTCGCGCTTCCAGGCTCTTCCTACGGGCCCTGGCTCTGGGCGCCAGCAGTTTTTCAACCGCTTCACGCATCCGGCGCCGGGCGCGAAAAGCCTTTACTTTCACTTTAGACGCTGACCACCCTGTCATCTCTACCACTTCTTTCACCGATGCGTCGTCGCCATCAATCAGAGCCAGCACTAACTGGTCGTCTGGAGAGAGAGTTTGCAACACTCTTCCCGCCAGATCGGCGGCAGCGGAACTGCGCTGGCTCGACTCGTGACGTTCCAAAGCAGTGTCGGCCATATTGTTATCCAACCAGGTGTTTTCGTCTTCAGTCAGATCGGAAACTGTCATTTCACGCCGGCGCTTTGAACTCCGCAGCAAATTAAGGCATGTGTTAGTCGTGATGCGCGTCAGCCAGCCTTCCATCGAACCGCGACCTTCGTAACTACCGAGTTCGGTAAACGCCTTCAAGAAAACCTCCTGGGCTGCATCTTCGACCAGACTTCGTTGTCGAAAGAACCGGCTCGCAAACCGGAAGACGCGCGGACTGTAGCGTCTCATAATCTCTTCAAAGGCAGACTCGTCGCCTTCGCGCGCCCTGCGCGCCAACTCCAGGTCTGAGGCCTCTTCGTTACTATTCGACAGGAAACGCTCCCGGTTCGAACTGTTGGGGATGGCGGACCCCGGGAAATCTCGAACCCGCCATCCCGTCTTAAAGGTTAATAGTCGTTACTGAACGTTTCGCTTGCCCCGTTCGCCTCGTTTGGCTTTGAACTCAGCACGCTTCTGTTCAATCTGTGTTTTCTGTTCGGCAGTCAGCACTGACTGCATTTCCTGACGCATTTTAAACCGCTCGGCCATCAATTTCGCCTGCAGTCCAGCCGTTTCCGTCAGCTTCTGCGTGGCCAGGCCTTCATTGAACGTACCGCCCTCGCTTGCCTGACGCAAGTCCTGACGTTTGGTGCGAAGCTCCTGATGCAGGGCCTGAGTGCGCTCGCGGAAGCTGTCACTGATCTGCTTCATGCGCGTTTTCTGGTCCTCGGTCAGCTCGATGCCGCGGAACATTCCGCCACGCATTCCCCGACCGCCGAATTCCCCGCCGCGGCCTTTACGACCCCAGCCTTTACCAGCTTTGTTATGTCCACCACGACGCTCGCCGCGGGTTACTTGTTGATTTTCCTGTGTACTGCCGGTTGACTGCGCCAAGGCAATCGGGGCAGCTAATGCAACGGCCGACAGGGAGGCGATAGTCAGCGTCTTGAGCTTACCTAGTTTTTTCATTTTCTTCCTTTACTCCTGGTTATTTTGAAATGTGTATGGAAGGCCGTTATTAGCCTCTCGACTGGTAAGACACCGGATTGGACTGAACGGTTACAGAAACAGGAGGATGGCAGGAGCAGGAGGCAGGAGGCAGGAGGCAGGAGGCCGGTAAACTCTTCAAGCCTCGCTAATTTGCAAGTCAGGAAGGGCGGTTTACCCCCGCTCAAGATTCGCAGTCACTCGTTTTCGAATTCAAAATTCAAGCCCAGCAAATTTGCTGATCCTCAAGGATGAATGGCTGCGAATCTTGAGCGGGGGTAAACCGCCCTTCCCGACCTGCAAATTACCACAGGCTGCCTCAGGCTCTGTCGCGGTAACCGTTTACAACGCAGTGGTGTCTATCATGAAGGTCGGAGACGGATAACAACATTAAAAGGCGAACAATTAGAGCGCATGAAAAAATGGAGCTATTTGGGGATCGTTAGTGCTTCTGCTATCGGGGATGGGAATTGCGAACGCGCAAAACACGCCCGGGCCGTCGAATAGGGACCCCGCAGTGACCAGTAGTGACTTGATTGAGGCAACGCGTGAGTATAGAGCCAATACTGAAGAGCTGCTTCAGTTGCAAGAAGAGGAACTAAAGAAGGCCACGCAAAAATTGGAGCAACTACGCCTGCTGGCAGCAGACGGGCTCATCGCCAGAAATGAACTCGAGGAGTCTGAAGAATCAGTGGCGACTTTACAGGCCACACTGGCGGAGAGCCGCAAAAAGATTGGCGACTCTGACCTGATGATTGCGGAGATTCAATCGGAATTAATCCGGAATACTCAGACGCTGGCACAGACAGGAATGGGTAACAAACCGCGTAGTTTCGTGAGATCGACAGTTCTTCGTTACAACGGCGCAGCACACTGGTCGATCACCCAGCTTGCTGGAATTCAGAGTTTCTTTAATTTGACCTTTGGACGCTCGCTGCCTACGAGCACGATTGGACAATCTGCGACGCATAATCGACTGGGTTGGGATCACCGCAATTCCGTTGACATACCTCTCCATCCCGACAGCGAGGAGGGGAAAACGCTGATTTCTTTTCTGCAAAATCAGGGCATTCCATTCCTGGCCTTCCGAGGAGCAATTCCGGGCGTCTCCACTGGGGCTCATATCCACATTGGCAGACCATCTCAAAGACTCTCGTAAGAGCACTTGTTAGGTCGACTTTTCAAATCTCTGCGAGTCCAGTTCGTGATTGTTCGTGTAGTTTCGTGGATTGCGTGTTTATTCACCCGAAAAATCACGAAATTCAAGCGTTCTTCTCTTCCTTGATGGAAAACAGCGAACACGGCCCAGTCGCGCTACTGACTCAATCCAAGACGTTTAAGCCAATAAACAGTACGGTTCCTGAACCGATCCCAACAGCACGTGTAACCGAAACATCGCGCAATGATTAGGAAAGGATTCGATCTGGCGTTGTAGTCACCTTAATCGCGTCTAAGGCAGCCAAAAACACTGATTTACCCTGTAACCAACACGCGGATTGCAGTGTCTATCAAGATGGCAATTATTGAATTCAATCGATAGGAACAAAACATGTCGACTCAAACCTTTAAAGACCGCACGCTTGTGGCCCCAATAGACTCCGGCAGAAGTGTGGGCTGGCTGAGCTTAAGGTGGAAATCCCTACTCGCCAGGAAGAAGATATTAATGTTCGGCGGCGCGGGGGCGGTTCTCCTCGGCCTGGCGGCGTTTTATTTTTTAGGAAACCAGACTACCGTGGCACAATACATGACCGCCAGGGTAGAGCGAGGCAACCTACGCAATACAGTCACCGCTACGGGAACTCTACAGGCAGTGACAACTGTGCAGGTCGGCAGCCAGGCTTCGGGGACACTCTCCGCGCTTTATGTTGATTTCAACTCGGTGGTCAAAAAGGGACAAGTGATTGCCCAGATTGATCCTGGCGTGGCCAAAGCTCAGGTGGACCAATCCAGAGCAAACCTTCAGCAGGCCCGCGCAAGTCTTCAACAATCTTTGGCAAGCGTTTCGGGATCTCGCGCCGGCGTAAGCGATGCGCAGGCAAAAGCGCTGGCCGCAAGATCGACCGTTCAAAATAACCAGTCCGGCGTGTCCGGCGCCCAGGCCAACGTGGCGGTGCTCAAGGCTCAACTTGACGACGCCCTTAGCCTTCTCAAACAGCAGGAATCATTGATGGCCAGCGGTGTCATCGCCAAACGAGAGGTCGACATAGCGATGACGACTTACAAGACCGCTGAGGCGCGCTACAACCAGGCCGTGGCTCAATTGAACCAGGCTGTCTTGAGCGAACAATCAGCTGCGGGTGCGGGGATCGCCCAGTCGCAGGCCCAGGTTCAGCAGTCGCAGGCACAGGTACAACAGTCGCAGGCCCAGGTTGAGCAGGCAAAGGCACAAGTGCGACAGGCAGAGGCATCACTTCGTTTGGCAGAAGTGAATCTAACTCATACAACCATAACTTCGCCGATCGATGGTGTGGTGGTTTCGCGCGACGTAAACGTGGGCCAGACAGTGGCTGCGAGTCTGTCCGCGCCGACCTTGTTCACGATTGCCAACGACCTGACACAGATGCAGGCAATTGCGAACATCGATCAAGCGGATATCGGTCTGGTCGAGCAGGCAAAATCAGTCAAGTTCACAGTTGATGCTTTCCCGGGCAAGGAATTTGACGGGCAGATTCAGCAGATGAGGCTGAATCCGGTGATCGTGCAGAATGTCGTTACATATAACGTCGTCATTGATGTCAACAATCCGGAGCAGAAACTGAAACCCGGAATGACGGCCAATCTCACGATCACGATTGATGAGCGAAATAACGTGCTCAAGGTCCCCAACTCGGCACTTCGCTTCACTCCCCAGGATGCTGATACCGGGAGGGGAAACCGCAACAGCAGGGCCGACGCATCAGGACAAGGAGCAGGACAAGGATCACGTGAGGGATCAGGACAAGGTCGTCGCCGCCAGCAAGGTGAAAACGCCGGCGATGCGACGGGCGCAAATCCTTCGGCACAAGGCGGCGGACAACAGGGAAGTGGCGAACGCCGTTTTGCTCCGGCGAGTTCACCGGTGTTGGAAGGCCAGACACGTCTGGTCTGGGTTCTGGGACAGGATGGCAAACCACAGTCCCGACGAATCAAAGTCGGCCTGTCAGATGGCGCGTCTACTGAAGTTGTCGAAGGCAATTTACAGGAAGGCGAGTTGGTAATCACCGGCCAAACAATCACTGGAGGAACTGCTTCGCAAAACAACCGGACTGCGGCGCCGGGCTTTGGCGGTGCTCCGCGAGGGGGCGGGCGGCGGTAGAAGATGACAAGTAGGATAAATTAGCCGCAGATAAACGCGGAAGAACGCGGATAAGAATTATTAAGAGGCAAAGGTTGACAGTTTTTATGTTTGTTCTGATCCGTGTCATCCGCGTTAATCCGAGGCTAATAATCCGAGTGAGGGAAACGAAATAATGTCAGCGACATTCGCAATTGAACCTCAAGAGTTGGCCGTTAATAGTGCGCTGTTGGCGCAACGGCCGGAAGCTCGTCCGGTTATACAGTTGGATCATATTCATAAGACTTATACGATGGGCGACGTCAACGTTCACGCTCTGCGCGGGGTTTCGCTGACGATCCGTGAAGGCGAATTCGTGGCGATCATGGGTGCGTCTGGCTCTGGGAAATCAACAACCATGAATATCATCGGTTGTCTCGATCGCCCTACGCGCGGTGAATACATCCTCGACGGTCAGGACGTTTCCGAAATGTCAAAAGACGAGCGTGCGGATATTCGCTGCCAGAAGGTCGGTTTCGTGTTTCAGGGGTTCAATCTGCTTTCGCGAACGTCAGCCCTGGAAAATGTGGAATTGCCGATGCTCTACGCCGGAGTGCAAACGGCGGAGCGCCATCGGCGCGCGCTTGAAGCGCTGGCGGCGGTCGGACTGGCCGGTCGCGAACAGAATCATCCTAACCAGCTATCCGGAGGACAACAGCAGCGAGTTGCGGTGGCTCGCTCCCTCGTCAACAATCCGGCGCTGATTCTGGCGGACGAGCCCACTGGAAATCTCGACTCACGCACGGCCGTGGAGGTAATGGAGATTTTTCAGCGACTCAACCGCGAACGAGGCATCACGCTGGTGCTGGTGACTCACGAACACGACATTGCGCAGTACGCGCAACGAGTCGTTGTTTTCAAAGACGGCAAGATCAAGAAGGACTATCAAATTGAAGAGCAGCGCGATGCCGCCGAAGAGTTGCGTAACCTGCCGCCTGTGATTGATGACGAAGATGACGACGAAGAGTAAAGAATTATGAACCTGTTAATGATCATCCGTGTCGCTTTTAGAGCTCTGGTGCGCAACAAGATGCGTGCGGCTCTGACCATGTTGGGCATCATCATCGGCGTGTCCGCCGTGATTGCGATGGTTAGTATTGGGCAGGGCGCGCAGGCTTCGGTGCAGGCACAAATCGAAAGCATAGGCACCAACCTGCTCTTTGTCAGCGCCGGCGCCCAAAACGTAGGCGGCGTTCGCAGCGGTACCGGGGACAGCGGCACGAACACTCTGACCGTAGAAGACCTCGAAGCCATCCGCCGCGAGGTGCCCAGCGTAGCGATGCTCACACCCACGGTTAACGCCAGATCGCAACTCGTCTCAGGCAACATGAACTGGAGTACGCCGGTTACCGGAGTTAGCGAGGAATATCCCGGTGTGCGCAAATGGACCGTACAGAGTGGAGAGTTCTTTGGTGAGGGAGACGTGCGCACCGCCGCCCGCGTGATTGTGATTGGGCAAACAATCGCCGAAAGTCTTTTCCCCGGGATGGATCCCGTCGGGCAGACACTGCGGGTATCAAACTTACCATTCAGGGTCATAGGCGTGATGGCGCGGAAAGGTCAGGACCAACAGGGACGCGATCAGGATGACGTGGCGTTCTCGCCTTACACAACCGTGCAAAAGAAGATCCTGGGAAGTCCTCGTTTGCAGGTAGCATATGTTTCGGCTATTTCACAGGACGCTACCTATACAGCGCAACAGCAAATTACGGATCTCTTGCGCCAGCGTCATAACCTTGCGGCGAATGAGCCGAACGATTTCACCGTGCGCAACATGACAGATATTGCCGAAGCAGCTAATGAAACCAACAACACCATGACGATTCTGCTGGCCTGCATCGCCGGAGTTTCGCTGCTGGTCGGCGGGATTGGAATCATGAACATCATGCTCGTTTCGGTAACAGAGCGAACGCGGGAGATCGGCATTCGGATGGCCATCGGGGCGCGCTCATCCGCGGTGCGCAGCCAGTTTCTAATCGAGTCGATCGTGCTTAGCCTGACCGGGGGTTTCTTCGGCATCGTGTTGGGAATTATTGTCTCGATGGCGATACCCCAACTGCTGGGCTGGCCTACGCTGATATCCACCCTGGCGATTGTTGGTTCAGTAATCTTCTCGGTGGCAGTGGGAGTATTTTTTGGCTATTACCCGGCGCGCAAAGCCGCCGCACTGGATCCGATTGAAGCGTTGCGGTATGAGTAAACCCGGTTCGTTGCAATCTCAGATCTCAGATCTCAGATCTCAGATCCTTCTCAAAACAGACGCTCATGGGATTCTTGCGGTGCGGGCCGTAGCAGGGTGCGCGATGATAGCCGGCAGATTGGTAAAGACTAATCGCCTCGGGTTGTTTAAGACCAGTTTTCAGTCGCACTGATCGGTAACCAAAATTCTTTGCCAAGGTCTCGAGATTCTCGGGGATCGCCCGTCCTATTCCAAGACCTCGCGCTTCATTAATAACGAACATCCGTTTGATCTCCGCCACGCCCGGCTCGAACGGCCGAATCGCTCCACAACCTACCGGCTTGCCGTTGCGCCTGGCCACCAGGAAAGCGGCGCCCGCAGCAGCCAACTCCTCGGGAATGAGAGGGGTGCCTCTTAGCTCATCGGGATACTTTTCGCCTAATTCAGTCCGCAACTGTGCCAGCAGATCCAGGCACTCCTCCTCATGTGGACTCTCCGCTGAAACGATGAGATTGTTGTTGGCAGGGACTTTAATCAAGAAGTCACCAAAGTCGAAAGCTAGGTGGTCTTCACTTCGGTGACTGTGACGACGCGGATTTTCTTTGCGGTTGCATTCAAATGGCCCGTGATGGTGACGTGTTTCCCCTCGAAACCTTTTAGCGCTTTGGGATTAACCACCCAGATCTTCTGACCTTCATCGGTTACGAAGACCATGCGCTGCGGTTTCCATTCGGGATGGCCTACGTGTGCGCCACCCCGGAGACACTTCAGGACGCAATCCTCGCCACCGGGTTTGGTGTGCAAGGCTCCGCAGTTCTCGTCACTGACCCATCCGGTTACCGTGATTGATTTAGTTTTGGCACTGGCGGCTATAGCCACCTGAAACAGCAGGATCACCGCGACAGTAAATTCGATCGTTTTCTTCATGAAGCCATTTTAGCTCCTGGGCCGAGAAGTGTGAACCCTGGTAAGTGATAATTCGTTAATCCACTCAGACCGAGGTGTTACGAATCGTGAACGCACAACGCGAGTATTTTCGTCCGCATCAGACAATGAGAATGAGAATGAGAAGGTCATACCCAATTGTTCCGGTTGCTTTGCTGGCGGTGTTAACTTTGACGATTATCGTCGTGGGGGTTGACAATATCGCGAACAAATTGGTGCTGTACGTTAGAGTGGCCCGTCTCTATACGCAGGATCCACCACAGAAGATTGTGATGCCTCTCCAGGTGTCGAAGAAACAGATAGCAAACACCTGGCACGCGCCTCGTGGTGCGAATCGCCTGCATGAAGGCCAGGACATTTTTGCGCCGCGTGGAACGCCGGCTTATTCAGCTACCCAGGGATATATCTACAACATTGGCCAGAATCGATTGGGAGGTCAGACTGTTTCCGTGGTAGGCGCCGGGGGGCGGGTCTACTACTACGCCCACTTCGACTCATATGCTCCGGGTATTGCTGAGGGCGATTACGTAACTCCCCAAACCGTGCTTGGTTATGTTGGGACCACCGGGAATGCTCAGGGCACACCGCCTCATCTTCACTTTGGCGTTTACACACCCACAGGAGCCATCAATCCGCTGCCATTGCTTACCGACAGAGCAGAGCCGGAAAAGGGAAAACAAAAAAGGGTAAAGGGTAAGAGGGATATTCCTTAAGAGATCTTCCCTCTTCCCTTTTCCCCCTTTCTTACGGCTTCTTTTCCGCGCCAGCCAGTTTTACTTTCATACTTACTCTTTCGAAATTCGCCTGATAGATCGCCAGGTTAGGATCCTTGTTCTGCTGACCCAGGGTGCTTGCCTTCTCGTAGAGCGGCGCGGCCAGTTCAAGGCGACCACCTCTCTCGTACGCCTCCGCCAGACTGTCATAGACGTTAGCCGACGCTGGGTAGCGCTCGACGTTGGTCTTAAAGGCGGCAATCGCTTCGTCGGGCTTATCGGCAAACAGGAGTTGATAACCCACCTGATTCATGAGGTTCTCCGGAACCGGAATCGCGAAGCCAAACTTCGTCGAAAGCTTCTGGTAGTGCTCCTCCACGCCCTTTAGATCGCGGGCCGTCACCGCACCTGTATCCGGATCCCGGGGTAACTGCCAACCGTTATAAACTTTGCGCAAACCAGCATAGTGGCTGCGTAAAACCACCGAACCGTGATCCTCGTCGGCCATCTCCTGCGCTTCCCATTCAAAGCCCCTGGCCTGATTCTTAGCCAGGACTTGTTTGAACTGATGAAAAGCGTCCTCAATAGGTCCGGGTTCGTGACCGAGAGAGAAATAAAGAGTGCGGTCCAACTCTTTGCGGGTTTTGAAAAAATCTTCGGCGCGCTTCACGGCTACTTGATTGTCCCAGTGCAACGCCGGGCTCACAGCGATGTAAGAGTTGAACAACTCCGGGCGTGAAAGCATGGCGTGAACTGCGAACAGACCGCCAAGGGAATGTCCGGCGAGGATGCGGTATGGCTGTACTCGGTATCGCTTTTCGATCTCGGGAATCAGTTCGGTCTCGATAAACTTGAGAAACTTATCGCCACCGCCGCTGGTTGGAAGTTGAAGCTGTCCGTCGGGGTTAGTTGTCTTCACGTGGGTGGGACTCAGATCCCTCGTTCGATCGGTGTTCGTAATGCCCACAACGATCAACTCAGACATTCGTCCGTTTCTCGAGAGGAACTGAACGGTGGCGCCGGTGTGGACGATATGGGCGTCGCCGTCCGTCATATAAAGCACGGGATAGCGCGTTGTGCCAACTTCGTATCCAGCCGGAGTGCGCACTAAAATCGTTCTCTCTTCGCCGAGCACGTCCGACTTCAACTTCAGTGTGGTGACGCCTGGAATTGCCGGCGCCTGAGCGGAAACGGCGGAGGAGAAGAGCAGTAGGAAAACAAATACTCCCGAAACTTCGACGAAGCGAGTCATGATCGATCTTTTCGATTGGGTCCGACCTCGGTTACTGCCGGCTTCCGGAAGAATAAACGCAGAATTAATTGTCATGGTCTTGACTCCTAGGGTTGAAGGGGTTGGATAGCGCAGCATACTACCGCGGCGAAGTCGATGCGTATGGAAATATCTGCAGTAAACCTATTATTACATCAAACAATGTAAGCGAAGCAATTTGTGACTAAATGGCCCGAGCCTGGGATGAGTTGGCCTTTAATGAAACCCGAAAGTTGACGGGAAAACGCTATCCGCAGATTACACAGATTCCGAAGAAACATTCAGGCAGTAAGACGACGGAGTCTAAACCATTTGTGGCCATTGTTTCTTCCAATCTTTAATCTGCGTAATCTGCGGATAGCGTTGGGGCGCCCACGGAGGTGACGCCCCTACAATCCAATCGAAGTTACGCCGACCACGGTCGAATCAAAAGTCACTCGGCGACGACCGTGTGGAATCAAGAAGATGCGTCGTGTGTTCAGTAACACTGCCGGGTACTTTCCCCGATGACGGTTTTCCGTTGAAACTCGGCTCAGGCTCCGCAGTATGATCAATGAGGCCCGCGGCCTTCGGTCGAATCAGAAGACCGGCAATTATGTGGCCTACACCGGACAGCACCGGCATGAGCCCGGCAAGCCAAATCATGCGAACCACTGGCTCCAGCTCGAATGGAATTTTGGCTATGGCTTCAGGTGGAAGTTTTAGGACCAGGGCCGCCGAGAAGTAGTAAAGGAAAATCATCAACCCAATTCCACTAAACAGCGAGACCACACCTTTAACAATATTATTTTCGCGTCGTTCCGCTGCTGTTTTCTTTTCCTTTTCGAAGAGCCGAAGCGGTTTAATAGGTTCAAGTGCCGGAGGCGTGCTCATGATCTCCTGGTTCACGCGATCGAGCGCGCGCGACACCTCGTCGGTGACCTGTTCCAGTTTGAGATTCTTAATCATCTCTTTCACCCTGGGCAGAGGGCCGCGATCGCTTCGAGCAATCGCCTCACTGAGGGCTACTGCTTTGCCGATGACCTTGAGGTTAGCGCCGCAAGAGCGGCAAAACTGCAGGCCTGAGGAAGATTCGGTACCACATTGCGGGCAATACATTCTGAGTTCCTCGATGTTGAAATCTAGTTGAACGTCCGTGATTGCGGCTTTTAGAACGGCGGTAAAACTCAAACTACGAAGCCCTAACGGCGCGTGTTTCAACCAACACCAGCACGGGTGTATTCCTGCTATTCGCGGAATGAAGCATCGATGCGGTCAAGTTTTCGAAGCAATCCCGGCCAGGTAAGCGCGGCTCCCTGACCCACAGTGACCGCACTCATTTGGGCAGCCACGCCCTGGAGAATCTGGTCCGGCACCTGGACGAGTTCCGCCCTGGCTGACTGCGCAAGAATCTGGATCCGGCAAGCGCGTTCGAGAATATACATCGAGAGAAAGGCCTCGGCTGCGCTCTTACCGATAGTAAGCAGGCCGTGGTTTCTCAGTATCAGATTGTTCTTTGTACCGAGATCCTCTACGAGTCGAGGCTTCTCCGCATCGTTTAGCGCCAGGCCTTCGTAATCGTGATAGGCAAGTGAAGCCAGGGGGAAGAGGGCCTGTTGCGAAATCGGCAGCAGTCCATCCTTCTGCGAGGACACGGCGATTCCGTAATCGGTGTGTAGATGCATTACGCAGAGCGCGTCCTCGCGCGCAGCATGAACGGCGCTGTGGATCGTAAAACCGGCAGGGTTAATAATATAGGAAGTCTCGCTCACGATCGTGCCGTCGAGATCGACTTTCACCAGGCTCGACGCCTTAATCTCTTCAAACATCATTCCGTACGGGTTGATCAGAAAATGGTGCTCAAGTCCGGGCACGCGCGCGGAGATATGGGTGAAGATCAGGTCGTCCCAGCCGTAGTGGGCTACCAGACGATAGGCCGCAGCCAGATCTACTCTCGTCTGCCATTCCAGATCAGACACTTGTTCACGGATGGATGATTTCTCTTGAGCTGTACTACTCATTTCAGACCTCCAGTTATTGCTCGCTCTGGTTTTTCATTGCGCCCCTGATGTTTAATTCATTCAATGCACCTGTGGAACAATCAGCGCCTTCAGCACGCGGCCGGCTGCAACATCAGCAAGCGCATCGTTGGCATTTACGAGATCGTAACGAGTGAGTTTCATCTGTGCCCAGGGTGCTGCGCGCGCGGCATCGGAGATGATTTGAACGCCCCGGTAGAAGTGGGAGAAATCCGAACCCCAACAGCCGCGCACGTCGAGGTGCTTCTGGTTAAGATCCAGGTGAGGGTTGAAGGCGGCTTCCGATGGCACTCCGCCATGATCGGTGTACTGACCGACAATCACTACCCGACCTGCTTCGCGGGTAAAGCGCATTGCCTGGACCACGGCTACCGGCGCCCCCGTAGCTTCAATCGTGACGTCAGCGCCCCGCCCGCTGGTTTGCTCTCGGACCCAGGCGAGTCTTTCCTCGCCGTCATTTGTCTCGACGTTGAGCACCGCAGCAGCTCCGACTCCCAAAGCAGCATTGAGACGATGCTCGGGAGCGCCGATGCATAGGACGCGCAAGGCGCCAGCCATCAACGCGAGTATAATCGCGCTCAATCCGACTGGACCCGATCCGAGCACCAGCACGGTATCTCCCAGTTTCAATTCAGCCCGCTCAACGGCATGCAGCGCTGTTGGTAATGCGCAGCCTCCGGCCATGAAAGTTTCCGGCTCCGCGTCAACACGAATGCAATGCGTGCCCGGTTTGATATAGATCTGCTCCGCCCAACCACCGCAAAGCCCTTCATCGAGGCCGTAGGTAATTCCATAGACTTTCCTTTGCGGGCAGCGCGTCGTGGCTTTGGCGACCAGACAATACCAGCATGCGTTGCACGTGCGATGTACGTCGAGAAACGTCACGCGATCGCCCTCGTTAAAGGGTCGACCCTCCACATCACGCAACTCTCCCCTAATCCGGCTCAGGCGGCCGATGGAGACGTGGCCGGGAATCAGTGGATAAGGAACTCCCTGCAGCCTTCCCTGTTGTAGATACACGTCGGTGCCGCAGACTTCCGAGAGTTCGACGTCGAGAAGAGCCGAATTTTCCTCGAGCGCTGGGGAAGGAACTGCGCGAAGCTCGACGGGGCTGTTTGGAATTGGGATGACGGCAGCTATGGGCATGGCTCTGTTGCGGGTTCAGGTTAGCCACGGAAAGATAACGTGCAATCTGCAAAGCTGCAAAGGTCAAAGGGATGGTCTACGCTCGGCTAAATCGGCAGTTTAGGAAAGATTCATCTTCCATTTGTCATTTTGTGATCTCATTTTCGTGGTACTTCGTGTTTGTTCGTGGATCGTTCTCTTGGACGAGCGATAAGAACGATCCACGAAGTCACACAAACGGACACGAAAAGAGTCAAAAATGGCAAATGGGAAATGACAAAATGTCCGCTTCCTGCCTTGTAAATTACCGTAAGGCAGTATTGTGCACTAACTGACGCCGATGGTAGTCTGGCCGTCCCATGAGATAGGAGAATTTAGGAGAATTATCTTGATGACTTACGTAAAGCTTTTTTTGGCGTTGATGTTTTGTGCCTCGTCAGTTATTGGTCAAGGCGGCGGATCTCTCAAAACCGGAACCGCCGCCGTACCCCACGTTCCCGAGAAAGGCTCCGTTGAACGCAAAGCAATTGTTGATGCCTTGCGGGTTCCGGTCGGGAAGCAACTCAAGCAACCGGTGATTTTCAAGATCGACCATTTGAAGGTGCAGAACAACTGGGCGTTTTTAAGCGGGCGGCCCCAAAACTCTGACGGAAGCGCGTTTGACTACACAAACACCGTGTACCAGGACGCCGTGGACGCAGGAGCGTTCGACGATGGGATAGTTGCGTTGCTCCGCAAGGTAAACGGTAAGTGGAAGGTCGTCCAATATGTGATTGGCGCAACCGATGTACCTTATGAGGATTGGGATAAACAATACCGTGCGCCGAAGGCAATCTTCATACAATAGCACCTGAGCGCAAAGCGGGAGTGTTCGCTACTGCCATGACATGATGTCCTACTTTCATTTTTCGACACCTGCTGTCCCATAAGTGGCACGGGAATCGAAAACGATCCACGAGCAATCACTAATAACTTTTTCGTGTTTGTTCGTGTGGTTCGCGGATCGTTTGTTCGACCAGGGTCTAGTCTCAAGTTAGGCCGCTTTGGTCCAAGTGCCACGTGATTGAACCAACTCATAAAACAGGATATAAGACTAGAACCAAATCACGCAGGGAGAGATAGACATTGCCGCAAAGCCGACATCGAAAGTCTGGTAAGGCCAGGAAACGACCGAAGGGCATGTACCCCACAGCCAAACCGGGTTCGCCGGGAAAGAGTAATCAGAAGGTGAGAGCCATCCTTATCGTGGTAGTCGTTGTCCTTGCCCTCTCGGCCCTCTCTTATGTCGCTTATGTAATGATGTATCGTGGACCTGGGACAGGTACCGAGATTGCCACGACCTCGGGACTAAAGTATATCGACATGGTCGAGGGCACGGGAGCTACTCCGCAAAAGGGACAGACGGTCAGGGTGCACTACACCGGCACGCTTGAAAACGGACAGAAGTTTGATAGTTCGGTCGATCGTGGACAGCCCTATGAATTCCGCATCGGCGAAGGGGCTGTGATTAAAGGCTGGGATGAAGGTCTGGCATCGATGAAAGTCGGCGGCAAACGCAAACTCATCATTCCGCCGGTGCTGGGGTACGGACAAAGAGGTTCGCCACCAAACATTCCGCCAAACTCCATTCTGCTATTTGACGTCGAACTTCTGAGTGTGAACTGACGATGTAGCACAGACTTCAGTCTGTGTGACCACACGAGATTCAACTCTGAATCGAGTCTTCGTAACGTTAACTACACACGGAAATCAGCCACATCAAAATACGAGAGCTGATACCTTGGCCGAGGTGGACCGTGTCACAAAGAAAAAGGCTGCGAGAGGGTGATCTTTTGCCGACTCAAAGGCGCCTTTTTTCCACCCCAAGAGGGGTGAGATGTCTATAGCCAGGAATGCCGACCCTCCTGCTTCCGCGGCTGTGTGAAAACTCAACGGAGCGCCATGAAGTCAGTACCGTAACGCGGTAGCGTCGGGTCCGGACATCCCCATCTTGAGTGGTGGTTTAAAGTCGATACCGGGTAGATACCCGATGACACGTAGGTTTGTGGTTGGAGCGTTAGACCCGACGCTACCGCGTTACGGTACTGACTTCATCGTGCCTGCGAAGCGGTTTTGAATGAGAGGGACGAGGCGAGCGCTGCGGTGAACATAAGGTGAACTGGAATCGTATTGGTTCGCTGGAGGGAAGAGGAATGAACTTGGTTGGCACGCTGGCGATCGCGATGGGAGCGGGTTGGGTCTCGGGAATCAATCTGTACGCGGCGGTAGCCACGCTCGGCTTACTGGGTCGCTTCTCCAATTTACGCCTGCCGGGGGAACTCGATGTCCTCACCAGTTGGTGGATCATCGGAATTGCCGCGGCTCTCTATATCATTGAGTTTTTTGCAGACAAGATTCCTTACCTCGACAGCACCTGGGACGCGATACATACGTTCATCAGAATCCCGGCCGGGGCGGTACTGGCGGCGACGGCCTTCGGAGACTTCGACCGCAGCGTTCAGGTTGTGGCATTGCTGCTCGGAGGTGGCCTGGCCCTGAGCGCTCACGGAACGAAAGCGACCGCCCGCGCCGCAATCAACCTGAGCCCCGAGCCGGTATCCAACATCGTGGTCAGCCTGGCCGAGGATATGGTTGCCTTTAGCACGATTCTGCTATCGATCTTCCTGCCAGTACTCACGATCATCTTCATCGTTACTTTTCTGGCGCTTTCGATTTACATCGCCCCACGAATGGTTCGCGTGATGAGGGGCGCAATCTCGCGAATGCGCGGCGTCCTTGGATATAGTTAG
>JBGTHZ010000139.1:0-10209 GCA_041745915.1 Pyrinomonadaceae bacterium
GCTGCTTACCGGCCCTGAAGGCAGGCTGAAGAGCCGGATGCTGGGAAATCCGCTTGTCCGGTTCTGTGAGGGACGGGGCGGCAATTGGTTGTCACTAGACCCCAAAGAGCACCCCGTCTACTCGACCGAACAGACACGAAAAATTGTTAGCGACACTTTGTATAATTTTGTGGAGCGAGAATTCGTCCTCAAGGTGCACACAAACACGAAGTTGCCATTAAGCCTGGGAAGGCCGACTCGAATTGAAATGGTCAGCAAAGCCTCAAGCACGCGTAGTGGCAGGAAGCCAAGCAAGCCGGGCAAGAAGCTAGCTAAGAAACCCGGGAAGAAGCCGGGCAAGAAGCCAGCTAAGCGACCAGGCAAGAAACCCCCGTTAAAGACCGTAAGCGTCACTATGGACGCAGTCGTACTGGCGATCGATGCCAACTTCGACCCTGTTACCAAAGCGCCATTCGAGTATCGCGAAAAGAATGTTTACCCCTACTTTGAGAAGAAGGGCTTTACGGTGATTCGACGACAAGGTTCCTCCGCTCGTCGCGCCGAAGTTGCCCCCCAGGCGCGCAAACCGAACGTCGTCTATCTCACTGGTGTAGGTCACGGTTTTCCCGATAGCTACACAGGAGATAACCTCGATCCGATTTTCAGCAAAGGCCACTTCCGGCGCGAGGAGTCAGAGGGCAAAATCGTTCACTTCCTATCCTGTGAAACGGCCGCAGGTCTGGGACCCCACTTCGTTACTAACGGTTGCCGGGCATACTTCGGTTACAGCGACGAATTCACCTACCCTCCTATCCTTGCCGAAGTTTTCTTCGAGTGTGACTCCGAAATCGACAGAGGCTTTGCTGATGGGTTAACCGCCGACGAGGTTTTCCAAAAAGTGCGGGCTCGTTTTCAGCAACATATTGACCGACTGAAGTCGACTGGTGATGGAGGCGATCTATTCAATGCTTCGGTGCTTGAAGTCGATCTGCGCCTGTTGCGGGCGCCGTCAACGGGAATGGAGTTCGGCGACCTGAATGCCAAACTGGAGGATGGTTAAATCTCTCATGATGGTTAAATTCGCAGGTTAGGAAGGGTGGTTTACCCTCGCCGAGTTCCACGCAGACAAGCGGGGGTAAACCACGCTTCCTACCTGCGACTTAGGCGCCTCGAGAGATTTGAAGGAGGCTTGGAAGATGTCAAAACAAAACTATACTTCACGGAGTTTCCTCATGCTGCTGCTTGCAAGCGGCTTTTTGATCTCGCTCTACAACCCTGATCGCACAGCGGAAACACGACTCTTCCAGGACCCGGAACAGGTTGAAGTAATCCCGGCATCGAGGAGTGCGACCTCAACTGAACCGCTTAGCGGAATGCCACCACCCCCGGTTAGTTTGGGACCCGTACGTTCAAAGAAACCGATACGTCTCAATCCGAATGTACTCGTCAGTCTCGCACCTGCGCGCCGGGATCCGGTTTTGCAGTCGTCAGTTAGTAGACGTCGCCCGGCGTCCAGAGCACCCCGCGCCAGAGCGCAAACTCCGATTCGGGGCAGAAACCTCGAAGGTATAGGGGAAGGCTTTCGTGGGCCCCAAGGCGAATTCTCGGTGCAGACCGCACCCCCCGACACCAGCGGCGCCGTGGGGACCACTCAATACGTGCAATTCGTAAACGGAGCGTTTGCGGTCTTCAATAAGTCGACCGGTGTTGTCGAACTGGGCCCGGTCCCGGGAAACCTCCTTTGGAGATCGCTGGGAGGCAACTGTGCTATCAACAACGATGGTGACCCAGTTGTTCAGTTCGACAAGATAGCTAGCCGCTGGGTGCTGTCGCAGTTCTCAGTAAACAACGGGTTCTCTCAGTGCGTGGCAGTCTCTACCACCGCTAATGCGACCGGCACGTATCACCTATACGAATTCACTTACCCGGCGTTTAACGATTATCCGAAAATGGGTGTGTGGCCGGACGCGTATTACGTTTCTTTCAACGTCTTCAATGCGCAGGATCGGTTCATCGGCTCACGCGTGTGCGCCTACGATCGAAAAAAGATGTTGCGCGGCTTGCCGGCTACGCAGCAGTGCTTTCAATTAAGCTCAGCATTCTTCGGGCTCTTGCCCGCCGATCTTGACGGAGCTACATCGGCGCTGGCTGACATTCAGGGAAACGCAAACGGACCAGCTGCGCCTCCTGCCGATGCGCGGAACTATTTCTTGGCGCTAGGCCGTGATTCAAAATCTCTGGATCTATGGAAGTTTCATGTGGACTGGGCCACGCCGGCAAACTCAACCTTTGGAATCGGCGCCACGCGCCAGCCCAATGCGACAATTCCAGTTGCCCGATTCACGCTTGCCTGTAACGGCAGTGGGCGGGATTGTGTTACGCAGCCGGGAGCCCGGGATCCGGAAAAGCTGGACACGCTTGGTGAGCGGCTAATGTTTCGGCTTGCCTACCGTCGTTTCCCGACTCACGAATCGTTGCTGGTAAGTCACTCTGTAGATAGCGGTCCACCCAATCCGCGGACCGGCGTCAGGTGGTATGAAATCCGAAATCCAAACGCTGCCACTCCCACGGTATTTCAACAGAGCACTTATGCCCCTGATACAAAACACCGTTGGATGTCAGGCCTGGCGATGGATAAGGCTGAAAACATCGCCGTTGGTTACAGCGCCTCCAACACGGGGACCTTTCCGGGCATTCGCTACGCAATCCGCAGCTCCGGTGATCCGGTCAGTACACTCGGTCCCGAAACTCTTCTCCGGGCTGGCCAGGGCACTCAGCGATGCAAGCTCGCTAACGGGCGCTGCTTATGCCCGATGCGCAATGAGTCAGGAAGCCCCATCGTGGATTCGACAGGTAGGGTCAGATGCGACACAGTCAGTCGCTGGGGTGATTACAGCACGATGACCGTTGATCCGATTAACGATTGCACCTTCTGGTATTCAACCGAGTACCAAAGAGCAACGGGCGCTTTCAACTGGCACACGAGAATCGGCTCCTTCAAACTACCGAATTGCCGCTGAAAGCGCTATCACCAGCACTCAACACCGCAGGAGCCGCTCTACGCACAGAACCATTTGCGGTAGCCAATGGATCCCAGCATTCAACCCAGCGTAAGCCGCTCAACGGGCAGAACCATTTGCGGTAGGCAATGAATCCCAGCACTCAACACAGCGTGAGCCGCTCAACACAGAACCATTTGCGGTAGCCATGGTTCTGTGGTGAGTGGCCCCGTCTTCAGTTGAGTGGTGGATCCATTGGCTACCGCAAATGGTTCTGTAATGTGAGTGGCCCCGTCTTCAGTTGAGTGGTGGATCCATTGGCTACCGCAAATGGTTCGGTAATGTGAGTGGCCCCGTCTTCAGGTGCGTGGTGGATCCATGGGCTACCGCAAATGGTTCTGTAAGGTGAGTGGCCCCGTCTTCAGTTGAGGGGTGGAGCCATTGGCTACCGCAAATGGTTCTGTCAGGTGAGTGGCCCCGTCTTCAGTTGTGTGGTGGATCCTGTGGCTCCCGCAAATGGTTCTGTAAGGTGAGTGGACCCTGCTTGAGTTGTCCCAGGCTCGTTGCTTGTACGCTCGCGAGCCCGCTATACTTCTCAAGTTGAATCACCCCGATGAAATAACCGCAGCCGCACCCACCACGCGTTCAAAGAATAGTTTGCGCGGCATCTTGCTTCCGTTTACCACCCCTTTCAATCCGACTGAAGAACTTGATAAGGATGGCCTTCGTCGCAACATCCAGCAATGGAATGCCACGGGAATCCTGGGTTACGTGGCCCTGGGCTCTACGGGTGAACGGGTCAACCTGGATGAACGCGAGTGCGCGCAAGTGATTGAGATCGCGCGGGACGAGATTCCGCAGAACCTTGAATTCATAATCGGTGTAGGTCAGCAAGCCACCCGTGCGACGATCGCTGAGACTAGACGGGCCTCGGCTGCCGGCGCCGATGCCGTACTCGTAATCACTCCTTTCTTCTACCGGCCGGCAATTACTCAGTCTGCCCTGGTTACTCACTTTACGGCCATCGCCGATGCGTCACACGTGCCGGTGATTCTCTATAGCATGCCTGATTTGACCGGAATCAAGATCGATTCGGAAACGGTTGCACAACTTAGTGCGCACCCGAACATCGTCGGAATCAAAGACAGTTCGGCTGATATAACTGGGTTACAGCAGACTGTGACGTTGGTCCCCGAAGATTTCGCAGTGTTGATAGGGAATGGAACAGTTCTCGCCACCGCGCTCGAGAATGGAGCGCGGGGTGCAATTCTGGCGGTTGGCTGTGTGGCCGCAGCGCTGTGCCTTGAGATCTATCGGCTGGTTGAGAGCGGAGAGGGTGACAAAGCCGCAGCTTTGCAGCAGAAACTGACTCCGCTTGCGCTGGCCGTGACTAAGCGCTACGGTATCGGCGGGCTTAAAGCAGCGATGGATATGATTGGATTCGCCGGGGGAATGGTGCGCGCTCCGCTAAGAACAGCCAGCACTGAAGCTCAAGCGGAGATCGCAGCGTTGCTTGACGCGTTGCGAAACGTATCGGCATCGGAAACTGAAGCCAGCAGAGTGCGGGGCGAGTTTGCAGGAGTTGTAAGACCGTGAGCGCGACAGAATCTGCTTGTTACAGCACTCCTGAAGAGTCAGGTTTGCGAGTCGAGACGCTTTCCTTCGAACGCATTCCTCATCAGTCACGTCTCTTCCTTGATTATCTCGGCGATCCACTTGCGCTGCGCCGGTTCTATCCGTCAGCAATCCGTTTTCATCACGAACTGCCGCAGCGAGTGCCGGAAGTGCTGGCAGCGCATACGACTGACCGCAAGGTTCTCTGTGACACACTCTCCGATATGAATATGGCCTGGGGCGCCGGCGCGGAGACGTTAGCAAACGTTGAATTGCTGCGAGATGCGGACTGTGTGGCCGTTGTCTCCGGGCAGCAAGCGGGTCTGTTCACGGGTCCACTGTATACGATATTTAAAGCGCTCTCGGCGGTGAAACTGGCGGGCTGTCTGAGGCAGCGTAACACCAAGGCCGTCCCTGTCTTCTGGATTGCCACGGAGGATCATGATTTTGCTGAAGTCGCAAAAGCGGAATTTATCGGCAAGGATTGCCGGCTGGGAAATGTAAGCGTGCCCTTGGAGTTGCACCGGGAAGGACAACCTGTCGGACATGTGATGCTGGACGATTCGATTAACGCGGTAGTCGATCGGCTGGTTGAATTGCTACCCGTTTCTGAATTCACTCCTGACCTCGATGCGGTATTGCGCGATGCCTGGAAGCCCGGCCGTAGCTATGGCGAAGCATTCGCCCGCATGATGACCTCGCTTATCGGTCAACATGGTTTGATCTTCCTGGATCCCATGGATATCAGAATGAAGCGACTCGCGGCTCCTCTTTACGCCAGCGCGGCCAGTCGGGCGCAGGAGATTGCGGATGCGCTTGAAGCCCGAAGCCGTGAGCTGCAGGACGCGGGCTATCACGCGCAAGTCCTGGCATCCTTAACCTCGTTTCCGCTTTTCATTCACGATGCCGAAGGCGCACGCCACGCTTTAACGCGCGCCGATGATGGTAAATACAAAGTGAAAGATTCGGACTCGGCCTACACGCCCCAGGAACTTGCCGACCTGGCCGCCCTCGAACCCGAGCGCTTCAGTCCCAACGTAACGCTCCGCGCCGTAGTACAGGACTACCTTCTGCCAACCATCGCATACCTGGGTGGTTCAGCCGAGATCGCCTACTTCGCGCAGACTGCCGAAGTCTATCGCGTGCTCGAGCGGCCCGTGACGCCCATCCTGCCGCGATCGAGTTTGACAATGGTCGAACGCCATACAAGTCGGGTCCTCGAGCGTTATGGGTTGAGCTTAGCTGATCTATCTGCCGGACCTGAGAGCGTTCTATCGCGAGTTGTCGAAGAGCATCTGGGAGCGGATACGGCGAAGAGTTTTACTGAAACCGAACAGAGTGTGAATCAGGATCTCGATAAATTGAGAGAGAAACTGCGGGCAATCGATCCGACCCTGGCGGAAGCGCTGGAAACTGGCCGGCGCAAGATCAACTATCAACTCGAAGGCTTGCGTTCCCGCTTTCATCGGGCCCAGATGTCCCGCGACGAGACGGCCCACCGTCAATTGCAACGAGCTTTAGATCAGCTGTATCCGGACAAAGATTTGCAGGAACGTCACATTAATATCAGCTCTTTGCTGGCGCGGCATGGACGGTACGTCACCGATTGGATATATAATGCGATCAATCTCGGATCAAATGAGCACCAGATAGTTTATTTGTGAACTTCGTACTTTGTGCTTTGTACTTTGAACTTGGTACTTTGTTTACGCGCTCCTTCAAGGGTCCTCACTACTGAAATACAAAGAACAAAGATCAAAGATCAAAGAACAAAGAACAAAGAACAAAGCCCAAAACCCGAACTAATCAATGTCCAAAATTCGGCTCCTCCCCGACCATGTTTCCAACCAGATTGCCGCTGGCGAAGTTGTCGAGCGCCCGGCGTCGGTCGCCAAGGAACTGGTTGAAAACGCCATCGACGCGCGAGCAACACGTATCGTCATTGATGTAGAGAGCGGCGGCCGGCGGCTATTGAAAGTCGCCGACGATGGTGAGGGAATGGTACGTGATGATGCGCTGTTGGCATTTGAACGGCATGCCACTTCCAAGATCAGCACGACCGAGGACCTCAATTCCATTGCCTCGTTAGGGTTTCGCGGCGAGGCACTTGCTTCAATCGCCTCCGTGGCGCGAGTTGAGATGATCACTAGAACCGAAGATGCTCCCGCGGCCACTCGGGTAGTGATTGAAGGAGGGCGTATGCGCGACGTGAAAGATGCAGCGCACCCCCGCGGCACGACGCTGTCAGTGCGCGATCTTTTCTTTAATGTTCCCGCCCGCCGGAAATTCCTGCGCTCGGAAGCCACAGAAACGTTTCACCTGACGAATCTCGTTACTCACTACGCACTGGCCCATCCGGAAATAGCCTTTACGCTTACGAATAATGGCCGTGAAGTGCTGGGGGTAGCCTCCGCGAAGGACCTGAAAGAGCGTGCATATCAGATTTTTGGCCCGGAGTTCCTCGACAATCTGCTCGAAGTCAGCGGTGGTCATAAGCACGTTGCCCTGGTCAGCGGCTATGTTTCGGCGCCTCGCGATCGACGCAGTTCGAGGGATGCCCAATACCTGTTTGTTAATGGGCGGTTCGTCCGGGATCAACTGATTGGCCGCGCCCTTTCTGAAGGCTATCGCTCAATTCTTCCACACGGAGTCTATCCGGCCGCGCTTTTGTTTATCGAAACGCCGCTTGAGGAAGTGGACGTCAACGTTCATCCGGCTAAGACGGAAGTTCGTTTTCGTCGTGTAGCAGCCGTTGCTGATGCGGTGAGGGAATCCGTGAGATCAGCGCTCGCCAGCGCCGGCTATGTGCGACCTGAGGCGACTGAGCCGTCACTTGCCCCACCCGACGTACGTGAGATAGATGAGGCAGCTGCGGCCATGTCGGCGGGCGCTACGGACTATCCGAACGTTAGTACTCCCGTACGTGATGTGGCGGCGGTGGGCGAGTATAGAGCACCGTTCGAACCCGCCAGGCAGTCGCGAATCGAGTTTGCATCTGCGCCAATGGAGGACGAGGAACTCATTACGGAAGTGCGAACAGAACCAGATCGTGCGGCGTTGAAATCGGATACTGCTCGCGATCTTGACGCGATCATGCGGCGGGCCCTCGCCGCCGAACGCAGTTCCATGGAATCGCCCGGCGAAGTTAATGATGGTGTGAGTAAAGCGAAGTCGTTGATAGCGGAAGCGGCATCAGCGACTCAGGGGATCAGCAAGCCAGTTTCACTGCCGCCTCTCGCGTCCGCGGACAAGTTTGCGCGCGAAGTTACAGTCGAAGAGTTGTCTTCGAACATCCGTCCGCTCGGCCAGCTCGATGAAAGCTTCATAATCGCTACCGACGACGAAGGCTTGTTGTTAATTGACCAGCACGTCGCACATGAGCGCATTCTGTTTGATAAATACCGCGCACTCGAATCTTCACGACTGGCGGAATCGCAAAGTCTTCTGATTCCGGAGACGTTTGATCTGACTCCGGCGCAGGCCTCGGCTTTCGATTTTGTTGCGCCGGAACTTGAAAGCTATGGATTTGAGTTGATGCGCCTGTCTGGGCGGACCGTGGCAATCAAAGCTACTCCTGCGGATTTGCCTGCGAGCGAGGCGCGCAACATGCTCGCCGAGATACTGGAGACAGTTGACGCGGAAAAGAAAGGCTCTGCGCGCGAGGCGCTCAGAGATAACATCGCCGCATCACTGGCCTGTCATGCGGCGATCAAAGTAAACATGTCTCTCTCGCCGGAGAAGATGCGCTGGCTCATCGATCGGCTGTTACAAACTTCCTCGCCGACAACCTGTCCCCACGGCCGGCCTGTAATTCTGCGTCTGGCCACGCGGGACATTTTGAAAGGGTTTCATCGAATCTGATCGGAGCGTGCGGCTTTGACCGCGGTTGCCTGGGGGACATGAAGCGCCCTAACAGTTCCACGGGACATATGGAATGAATTGATGTCGGCAATTCGTAGCTTTCTACTCCTCATTCTGCTCTTCTCGCCTTCTTTGCAAGGACAGCAAACGCCTGCACGGCTGAGTGTTCCAAATAACAAAGGCCCCTACATCGGACTACGGTACGCCGGCAATAAGCTGCCTCGTGGGCATAAATGGATCGGCGGCGCTTTGATAACAGATCCTTATGCGGACGAGAAGCAGTATGGCGTGACGGAGGTGTCAAGAGGCAGGCTGAAGATGATGTGGCTCGATCGTTTGACTCATCACGACGCAGCTGGAAATGCCCACTGGGAAATCACAGACGTGCTCTTCTTGCCGCCCATACGAAGGAATCAGCTGCTTTTTTATGTCAACTGTGCGCGATTTGATAAACCAGATTCCGAGTTGATTGTGATTGCAGATGGTGTGATCCGCGGAGGCTACTACGCACGCGTCCGTCATGCCTGGCGCGCGAACCGTCAAAGCGAGAAATTCCAGCAGATCCCAGTAGCAGGTATAAAGTGCGAAGGTCAGGGCGACGACTGATAGGCTTAAAGCACTGATCGGTTTCGGCCGAGGATTACTGGTCCTTGTCAGTAGTCAGTTGTCAGTTGTCCGTTGCCAGTAGGCCACCACTGACCACTGACCACTGACCACTGCAACTTCTTGCCACAAAAACAGCTCGCCGGTGTTCTCTTCCTGGAAGTGGGCGCCCCATTGTTGACGGCACCGAGAGGCTTTGACGGTACCGAGAGGGAGTTGAAAGCAGAATGGCGCGCCCACGCAGGAGGGACGCCCCTACAATCTTATAGATCAGATCGTCAAACTTGCCGCAAGCGTGAGTGATACAATGCGCGCGAATGGATTGGACAAGCCTACCCACCATCAACGCCCGTCGAGTATCGCTCCGTTGGGTTTCTGAAGAGGATGTCGATGCTTTGTACCGAATCTTTTCGAATACGGAAGTGATGCGTTACTGGAGTACGCCCCCGCTTGCCGACCGTAATGCGGCGGTCGAACTTCTGCATGAGATTCATGACGGCTTTCGCCTTCAGACTTCATTGAAGTGGGGCATAGCCCGGCGCACAGACGACGCGCTCATCGGAACGACCACCCTGTTTAATCTGGATCTCGACAATCACCGCGCCGAGATCGGTTATGGCCTCGACCGTGTTCATTGGGGAAAGGGTTACATGCAGGAAGCTTTACAAGCGCTGCTTGTCTATGCCTTTGAAGAGCTTGGGCTGCACCGAATTGAAGCCGATGTGGATCCGCGAAATAGTGCATCAATTAAGACGGTTGAGCGGCTTGGGTTTCAGCGTGAGGGATATCTGCGCGAGCGCTGGCAGGTTAACGGAGAAATTCAAGACACGATCTTTTTTGGGTTGCTTCGTCCCGAATGGGAAGCGCTGAGGAACGCGAATTCGAAGTCGTCAGCAGTTAGTGGTCAGTAGGCGGTGGTCAGTAGTCAGTAGTCAGTGGTTAGTTGTCAGTGGTCCGTGCGTTCGTGTTCGTTCGTGTGATTTCGTGGATCGTTTTCCTAAGCTAGCAGAGCGAACGATCCACGAAATCACAGGGGACCTGGAAATGGTCCATGTTCAAGGGGGAGCGTAGCCCCCTGGGAAAGGAGTAGTCAACCATCCCATATGTTCGTCGAAGTGAGTAACGCCAACTAAGGAGTAACTAGGAACCCATC
>JBGTHZ010000140.1:0-16482 GCA_041745915.1 Pyrinomonadaceae bacterium
ATCTACAATGTCGGTCGCCTTGCACCCTCGTGAGAGGTCGTTGGCCGGTTTGTCCAGTCCCTGAAGTATTGGGCCGATGGCTGTGGCTCCTCCCAATCGCTCAGTAAGTTTGTAGGCTATGTTGCCGGACTGAAGGTCAGGGAAAATTAGCACGTTCGCCTGGCCTTTCACGGCGGAACCTGGGGCTTTTGAACTCGAAACCGACGGGACCAGGGCCGCGTCGGCTTGCAACTCACCATCGATAACAAGTTCCGGCGCCCTGGCTTTCGCGGTTCTGGTGGCCTCCACCACTTTGTCAACCAGTCGATGGTTGGCGCTGCCTTTGGTTGAGAAGGAGAGCATGGCAACACGTGGTTCAGTTCCGAGCAGCGCTCGGCAGGAATCGGCGGAGGTCAAGGCAATCTCGGCGAGTTCGGCGGAGGTAGGCTCGATAACAACGCCGCAGTCCGCAAAAATAAGAGCGCCGTTATGACCAAAGCTACTCTCTCGCAGCGCCATCAGAAAAAAGCTCGATACCAGTTTGAATCCCGAACGAACGCCGATGCAATGGAGCGCGGCACGTACAGTATGAGAAGTCGTATTGGTGGCGCCCGCTACTGAGCCATCGGCCTTGCCGAGCCGCACCATCAGATTTCCATAGTAGAGAGGATCTGCCAGCATGGTGCGAGCTTCGTCGGCCATCAGTCCTTTAGCGCGCCGCAGTTCGTGAAAATAAGACACCATTTTATCGAAGTCGGGCGCGCGCGTGTGGTCTATCACGGCAACGCCGCTGAGATTAACGCGCTCCCGTTCTGCCGTACCGCGTACAGTGGACTCATCTCCGAGCAGCGTGATTCGCGCAATTCCATTTCGACTGCATTCAGAAGCTGCGACCACCGTGCGCGGGTCGTTACCTTCGGGCAGAACAATGTGTTGCTGATTTCCGGCGGCACGCTGCCGGATTCGTTCGAGTACGTCCATAGGATGAAGTTGGTCCGAGAAATGTCGGCCCGCAAACTTTATGCGGATGAACGCGGACCACTTGCGAAATCGAAGGTGGAGTCTAACTAACTCAGAACAAGAGAACAAGCGTCGGGACTGTGAACAATCCTAAGAACCGGTGAGTAAAGAGGCTGGAGTGAAACTTATAGAGGCCGTGCAGTAATCTCCAAGTCAGGAAGATGGACCCTGTACCCGCTCTGAGCCGAGTGGATTTCAAGCCTGAGGCGCGGACAGGGTCCGCCTTCCTGACTTGCAAATTATTGAGGCTTGAGCCTTCCTTTGGGGGTGGGTTCTATTGCCGCTGCATCAGACCGAACCGCTCGCCGTTCTGACATTGAACATGAAGCCATCCCTGCTGGAAATCATCGACAGTTACAACCCAAACGCTCCCCTTGAGGAAGCATTGACCATCCCCGCAGAGTGGTACACGGATCAAAACCTCTACAATCTGGAACTCCAAACCGTCTTTGCTAACTCGTGGCAGCCCGCCGCTCGCGTCGATCAGTTGCGTGAACCAGGGCAATACGTCACCAGCGACATAGCATGCGAGCCGATAGTTGTGGTTCGCGGAAGCGATGGAGTGTTGCGCGGGTTCTTTAACGCCTGCCGGCACCACGCGGCCGCGGTGATGACCGAGCCAGAGGGAAGGGCCAACCAGCTACGCTGTCCCTACCACGGTTGGACCTACTCGCTGGCCGGGGAGTTGAAAGGCACGCCCGACTTCTCAGGAGTGTGTAACTTCGATCGCGCTGCCAATGGACTTCTGCCAGTCGAAACCAGCGTGTGGGAAGATTGGGTGTTGGTCCGAGTGCAGGAGCGTGGCAAACCCGGGGCTTCGGCAATTAACGAACAGACTGATAACGACCTCGAAAGTTCTCTTGGGGCGGATTTGATCGATCAGATCCGACCGCTTGGTCTGGAGAAGCTCCATTGGATGGAGCGACGTCACTACGAATTCGACTGCAACTGGAAAGTGTTCGTCGACAACTACCTCGACGGCGGTTACCACGTTCCTTACCTTCACAAAGGACTCGACAGCGTCCTCGACTACAGCAATTACACTATTGAGAATGGCCGGCGATTCTGTTTGCAGTCGAGCCCCATGGTCAGCGATGGCGCTGAACCCGAAACCGGCGCGGTCAGAAAAGGGGACCGCGCGCTCTACTACTGGATCTATCCCAACTTCATGATCAACTTGTACGACGGTGTAATGGATACGAATCTGGTGACTCCTTTGAGCGTAGATAAGACTGAAGTCATTTTCGATTTCTACTTTCCTGACGTTTCCGAAGCTGCGCGGGAACGCAATCGCGCCAGCATCGAAGTAGGTCAGCGCATCCAGGACGAAGACGTTTCGATCTGCAGATCGGTGCAACGGGGGTTGAACTCACGTGCTTACAATGCCGGGCGTCTCTCGGTCCGGAGGGAAGCGGGCGAGCATCTTTTTCACAGACTGTTGCATGCCGATCTCAAGGCTGGTGCTGCGTTCGACTGAAGACGACTAGTTCATTGAGCGTTGAGAGGTCGAAGTATTTTTCATATCTCATTTGACATTTCTCATTTTCCATTAGGTTCGTGCTGTTTGTCTTCGTGTTCGTTCGTGTGATTTCGTGGATCGTCATAATCGCCCACCCAATCAAACGATCCACGAACTAACACGAAGCACCACGAAAAGAGATCCACGAAGAAAGAACGAACAGCAATTCAGGAAAATGACAAATGAGAAATGAGAAAGTATGAGAAATGTCAAATTATGTCAAAAGACATATGAAAAATGTATTTGAAACACTCAATATAACGAGCCACCTCATTGCAAAACCCTTCAGCAACGGATCCACAAGCTAACCGTCGAGGCCGGCTTCTAAGGGTCCTCGGCGTTGGGTTTGGTCTGGCCGTAATTATCGGCAACACCATCGGCGCCGGAATCTTTCGCACTCCCGGGGTCATAGCCGACCTGCTTCCAAATGTCTGGATGTTTCTCGGTGTTTGGATCGTGGGTGGCTTGTACGCACTCCTGGGGGCGATTTCGATTGCTGAACTGGGCGCGATGATCCCGCGTTCCGGCGGCCAGTATGTTTTTGCTCGCTACGCACTGGGAGAATATGCAGGATTCATTGTGGGTTGGAGCGACTGGATCTCAAGCTGCGGCAGTACCGCGGCAGTTGCCCTCGTAGTGGGTGAATTCGCGGGCGCACTATTTCCCGCGCTCGAAGGTAAAAGCGCTCCGATCGCTGTCTCAATCGCGATCTTTTTTGCGCTTTTACAATGGCGCGGAATCATCTGGGGCAGCTATGTTCAGAATGTTACGAGTTCGTTGAAAGCCCTGGCCTTCATCTCTCTTATAGTCGCAGCGTTCGTGTGGGGCGGTCAGGGTGCCGTCTCGGAGCCTGCTAAAGCGCTGCCCGCAGGGCTAGTCGCCGCTTTTGTGTTGGCGCTGCAATCAGTGATTTATACCTACGATGGTTGGTCCGGAGTGGTTTATTTCTCTGAGGAAGTTGAACGTCCTGGTCGCGACATTCCCCGGGCGTTGTTCGCTGGTGTCATCTCGGTTATCGCAATTTATCTCCTGGTCAACCTCGCCCTGCTCTACGTCCTGCCTCTATCACAAATTGCCGGACAAGACTTTGCCGCCGGCGCGGCCGCTCAGGTGATCTTCGGCGCCTACGGCGACACAGTCTTCAGATCGTTGACTATCGTGTCGATGCTCAGCGCCATCAACGCCCTGCAACTAATGGCCACGCGCGTGCTGTATGCGATGAGTCGAGATGGTCTATTTGTACGGAAGGCTACGCACGTCAACGAAGGTGGAACTCCCACAGTCTCCCTGTTTGTGAGTACAACCGTAGCCGTACTTTTCATCGTGTTCGGTCAGACCTTTGAAAAAGTCATCACCGTGCTGGCGTTTTTCTTTGTCGCCAACTACACCCTGTCCTTTATTTCGGTGTTTGTCTTGCGGGCGCGGGAGCCGGAGAAGGAGCGTCCCTATCGTGCCTGGGGCTATCCCTGGACCACCGCGCTGGCCTTGCTGGGATCGGTTGTGTTTCTGATTGGCGCTGCTGCAAGCGATGTCGAGAGCGGCAAGCGCGATAGCCTATACGCTCTGATCCTTTTGGCGGCAAGCTATCCCGTGTTTCGAGTTGTGAAGCTTCTCAGCGGCCGTTGATGTTGCAGGCGAATTGGCGTGGTTTGACTGATTTACTTGCAAACCTTATTCTCACTTTAGTCTCCGTTGTTATCGATTTCATCGTAAATCCAAATGATTCTTGCGCAGGAGTTACAACCCCATGTAGCTTCCAGCTGCTAACACAATGACCCGGTAATCATCGTAATAAGACAAAGCAGTGACCCCCGAACGCTGGAAAAAAGTTGAAAAGGTTTTCGAAGCCGTTCTACAGCGGTCCCCCGAAGATCGATCTGCCTTTTTGGACAGCGTCTGCGCGAATGACGTCACGCTGCGTAATCAGGTTGACACGCTACTGCTCTCGCTCGAACGTGCCGGAAGGTCGGTAGAGTCTCCGGCATTTGGCGTTGCGCTCACCGATACCATGGTCGGCCAGACCTCGCCCACGGTGATCGGCAAACGCCTCGGAGCTTACCGAATTGAGCGTGAGATTGGCCGCGGTGGCATGGGGTCGGTATACCTGGCAGTGCGGGCGGATGACGAATATAAGAAACGTGTCGCCATCAAGCTCATTAAGCGCGGTATGGACACCGATTTCATCATCCGCCGCTTTCGGAATGAACGCCAGATTCTGGCCAGCCTGGATCATCCTCACATTGCTCGTCTTCTTGACGGAGGCACCACCGAAGATGGACTTCCATACTTCGTTATGGAATATGTCGAGGGTCATCCTATCTACCGGTACTGTGATGACCATCACCTTTCAATCATCGAGCGGTTGAAACTGTTTCGCGAGGTTTGCGCCGCGGTCCATTATGCCCACCAGAATCTGGTCATCCATCGAGATCTGAAACCAACCAATATCCTGGTCACGCCCGCGGGGGTACCCAAGCTGCTTGATTTCGGCATTGCCAAGCTGCTGAACACGGAACTGTCATCACAAGTTCTGGATCCCACAACGGCAGCAGTGAGGATGATGACGCCTGAGTATGCCAGCCCGGAGCAAGTGCGGGGCGAGACTATCTCGGCCGCCAGTGATGTTTACAGCCTGGGCGTGCTGCTTTATGAATTGCTTACCGACCATCGCCCTTATCGAGTAAAGAGCCATCTGCCTGATGACCTGGTGCGGGTAGTGTGCGAAGTCGAGCCCGACCTACCCAGCGTCGCTGTGAATCTGATTGAAGTGTTTACGGTTGAGGGACGCGACCCCATCGAGATCACGCCCGATACTGTCAGCAAGGCACGCAGTACGACTCCCGAGCAGCTTCGACGGGAGCTCTCCGGCAGCCTCGACAACATCGTGTTGAAGGGAATGCGAAAGGAGATCTCGAAGCGCTATAGCTCCGTCGAAGAGTTGTCATCTGACATCGGTCGTTATCTCGAAGGTCATCCGGTTTCGGCGCCATCATATTTTCCGTCGCCCGTGCAGTCGGAAGCAGATACTGGCGACCCGTCGACGGGAGGGCGTTCGCTGGCTGTCCTGCCGTTCCAGGTTTTGCGGGTCGAAGAGAAGGCCGATGAATTCCTGGGAATGGGATTGGCCGATGCAATTATCACCAAGCTTAGCAACCTGCAACGCATCATGGTGCGGCCCACCAGCGCCGTGGTTAAGTATTTTGATGGTACCCACAACATTCTGGCAGCCGGTCAGGAGTTAAACGTTGAATATGTCCTCGACGGACGCATTCAGCGGGCGGGGGACCGGGTGCGCCTGACGGTGCAGCTTGTCAGGATGCGGGATGGGAACCCGCTCTGGGCCGCGAAGTTTGACGAAGACTTCACGGACATATTCACCGTCGAAGATTCGATTTCCGAACAGGTTGCCAATGCTCTCGTGCCTCGCTTAACGGGCGAAGAAAGGGAAGTGCTGCTCAGGCGCGAGACCGAGAACTCTGACGCGTACAGGGCTTTTCTGAAGGGCCGCTATTTCTGGAACCGTTTTACACCAGACGACTTTGCAAAAGCACTGGAACAGTTTAGCGAAGCCATTCGTCTTGACCCGGAATACGCCCAGGCCCACGTGGGGATAGCGGATTACTACAACTGGGCAGCCATCTTCGGTATCGGCCCTCCGGGCGAAAATTTCACCAAAGCAAAAGAGGCCGCAGTAAGAGCGCTGGAACTGGACGATTCGCTCGCCGAGGCCCATGCGGCGCTCGCATTCACGAGTCTCTGTTACGACTGGGACTGGGACGGAGCGGAAAAACGCTTCAAACGCTCCCTCGAGCTCAATCACAACTATGGACCGGCGCACCAGTGGTATTCCAACTTGCTTGCGGCGCAGGGCCGCTTCGACGAAGCGATTACCGAGATAAAGCGCGCCCAGGAAATCAATCCACTGTCACTGATGGATCGATCGATAGGCGGTTGGACTTACTTCCACTCGCGCCAGTACCTGATGGCGGAACAGGAACTAAAAGCCACACTCGAAATCGACCGAAACTTCAGCAACAGTCACCTGATGCTTGGGTTCGTTTACGAGCGCCTGGGCCGTTATGAAGAGTCAATCAACGCTTTGAATCGATCGATGGAGTTAATGTCCGGCTCGGTGGTGCCCTTGTCGGCGATGGGCTACGTTCTGGCAGCGAGCGGGAGACGCGATGAAGCGCGAGCAATTCTGGAGCACCTGAAGAAGTTAGGTGAGCAACGATACGTTTCACCCTACTTCCTGGCGCTTATTCATACCAGTCTCGGGGATCGCGCTGCAGCATTTAAATGCCTGGAAAGGGCGTTTGAGCTGCGCGATGAGTGGCTGATCTGGTTGGGCACCGAGCCCAGGCTTGATTACCTTCGCGACGACCCACGTTTTGCCGATCTTCTGCTGCGGGTGGGTCTGAAAGAGGACAAAGTACACACTTCCTACTCGGGCTCCCTGCATAGCAGCGCGGGTCACATATCCGGGCCTTCTCACTTCAGCCTCAGCCCAAGCGGTCCAACCACAGGACGAACTCCCAGCCTTGCTGATGCTGTCAATGCTGTTTATCGGGATCACCGTAAAGAGCGGGCCTGGATGTTGGGAGTCGCAGCTGGACTCGTGCTCCTGGCAGCGGCGTTTCTTGGTTACCTTGGTTACAAGGCCATGGTAAAACCTGCTGCCAACTTCTCTGCAACGAAGATCGAAAAGTTGACTGCCAGCGGTAACGTCGTGAACGCCGCAATTTCCCGCGACGGCAAGTATGCCGCCTACATAATGGATGAGGTGGGCAAGCAAGGTATCTGGGTAAGACAGATGGCGGTGGCCAACAGCATTCGCATCGTGCCGCCCACGGAAACCGAATACCGAGGACTGACTTTCTCGAACGATGGCACATACGTTTACTACGTGGTTCCTGGCGCCAACGGCGAAGCCGGAATTCTCTATCAGGTTCCGGCCCTGGGGGGTTCGGTAAAGGAAGTAGCACGAGGCGTCGATAGCCCGATTAGTTTTTCGCCTGACGGGAAGCAATTCGCTTTCATTCGCAGCAACCCAGCGGAGGGCGAAGACACGCTAATGGTTCTCGATCAGAACGGCTCAGCAGAACAGAAGATCGCCACCCGGAAGTATCCGGAACACTTCTCAATGGCTACCGCGCCGGCGTGGTCGCCCGATGGGTCCGCCATGGTCTGTGTGACGCAGACAGCCGATTCCAACGGCTTTTTTATGAAATTGACCGAGCTACGGCTTTCCGATCGCACGGAACGTGAGCTGGCAAATAAAAGATGGCAGGAGATCGGCCAAACCGCATGGATTCCGGATGGCTCAGCTTTGATTATTACCGGGCAGGACGCCTCGTCGGGGTTCCTCCACTTGTGGCGCGTTGGTTATCCGGGAGGTGAGTTGCGGAGGATCACTAATGATCCGAATGACTACCGGGGAGTTAGTCTCCCGGCGAGTTCTGATGTGCTGGTTACCGTGCAGCGACAAACGCTCACGAGTATTTTTGTCGGCGCCAAGGGAGACCCTGGAAATACGAGGCCAGTCACTTCCGGTGCGGGACGCTTCTTCGATCTCATCTGGACTCCGGAAGGCACAATACTGTACGCCTCTGACGCGAGCGGGGCGGCAGACGTTTGGGAAATGGAAGCCGACGGCACAGGTCAGAAGCAATTGACAGCCGGAGCCGGCCGGAATTACGCGCCTGCCGTTACGCCGGACGGTCGCTATGTTTTCTTCCACTCAAATCGCTCAGGCTCCTGGCAGATCTGGCGCATGGAACGCGACGGCAGCAATCCGCTGCAGATGACGAAGGACCAGGAAGAGAGCAACTGGCCGGACGTCTCGCCGGACGGGGAATGGGTGGTCTATCAGCACACGACTGCTGGTACCCCAACTGTATGGAAGATGCCGGTTACTGGCGGTGAGGCGTCTCAGGTTACTACCGAGCTTTCCATGCGACCTGCAGTTTCACCTGACGGAAAGTCGATTGCGGTCTGGCAGAAAGAAGACAAGCCTACAGCCTCCTGGAAGATTGCGATTGTTCCCTTTGAGGGAGGCGCGGCCACGAGACTTTTGGACGTTTCTCAAAGCCCCGCCACCGCAAACAGCGTCATTCACTGGGCGCCGGATGGGAACGGAGTGCATTTCATCGATTTCCGCAACGGCGTAACCAATCTTATGCTCCAGTCTTTTGATTTGAGCCCGGCGAAACAGCTAACAAAGTTCACCAAAGAACAGTTTTACTCTTTTGATTTCTCTGCTGACGGCCGCGTCCTACTCTCCCGCGGCTTCTGGACCAATGACGTGGTCCTGATCAGCGAGGCCAGGTAAGTGGCAAAGCCTTCAGTCTGTGTCTCAGATCATTTTCCGTTTGTCATTTCTCATTTTTCATAATTTTTCATTTGCCATTGCAAACCGGCTGAAGACTGAAGTCTGTGCCGCTCAGACTGCCACGCAACACACAGGATTGGGATTTCATGACTTGGACAACCCGCTGGGTTGTCTAGAAGCTAGACTAATTGTCTGCGGTTTGGACGGACAACTTATGCTGACGCTCACAACATTCCCTAAACCTTAGCAAATTTGCATGGTTCCTCCGTGGTGTTTTTGGCCCGGGATTTGCCTATTAAAGCTATTTCCTTTCCTTGTTAGAGATAGTCCACTAGTGCAACGGTCCACGAAGTTGCGAGGAGGAGACATGAGATTCCGACACTTGTGTTTGCTGTTTCCCTTGTTCTTGGCGGCCAGTGCTCAAGCCGATCCGATCATTTTTCTGGGAAACGCGGCCAGCTTTGCGGTCTTGGGTGGCCAAACGGTGACCAACACGGGTCCGACAGTCATCACCGGAAATCTGGGAGTCAGCCCAGGTAGTGCGATCACCGGCTTTCCTCCCGGGCTCGTGATTGGAGCGATTCACGCCGCTGATGCGGTCGCGCTCAATGCTCAAGCGAGTCTCGTCACTGCATACAATATGGCGGCGGGCTTGCCGTGCAGTATGAGCCTTACGGGTACGGATCTGGGTGGACTCACGCTCACACCAGGGGTCTATTGTTTTACGTCAGAGGCCCAACTGACGGGGACACTTACTCTCAACGCCCTGGGTGACCCCAATGCATCCTTTGTTTTCCAGATCGGCAGCACACTCACGACCGGCAGCAACTCGTCTGTCGTCTTTATCAATGGCGGTGTGGGTAACAACACCTTTTGGCAGGTGGGCAGCTCCGCGACTCTCGGTACAACGACTGAATTCACAGGAAATATTCTTGCTCTCACGGACATTCATCTGAATACCGGCGCCAACATAAGATGCGGCAGAGCCTTGGCGCGAAACGGCGAAGTGACGATGGATACCAACATCGTCTCCATCAACACCCCCGGTCCCGGTTGCGCAACCGGCGGCACGGAACCCATTCCCGAGCCCTCTACCCTGCTTTTGCTCGCCACAGGCGTGATAGGAACAGCCGGTCGTCTCTTGCGGAGGCGCAAGGTAATATCATAAGGCCCATAACTATGGCGTGAGGCTGATTGGCGCCAGTTGTTGTGTTGCAATGGAAAAGTCACAGACTGAAGTGGCTCGACTTTAGTCTATGTCTCAGGTCAGGTCATTTTCCATTTTTCATTTCTCATCATCCTCACAAATATCACTCAGGAAGTTACTCCCAATGACGAAATGAAAAATGAGAAATGACAAATGGAAAATAAAAAAACCAGATCCCGGCGACTTCAGAGTTCAATCCTGGAATCACTCAACCGGCATCTTGAGTTCTCCAGTTGTGAGGTCAGGGCGGACGCGAGCCATCTCTTCGGGGGTGGTGTTTGAATGCGGGTGGGCTACGTCTTCGGGCATTTCAATATTGAGCGCAGTCGGGGCGTCGACCTCAGCTTGAGTAGGAGAGGTGGTTTCGAGCACATCGGCTAAACCCTCGCTGCCCCGGTGTTCCAGCCAGTGACGGTAACTCACCGTAAGTATCGCAACCACTGGAATGGCGAGGAAAATTCCCGCAACCCCGGCCAGTTCGGCTCCGGAAAGAATCGCTATAATCACAGCCAGAGGATGAAGGTGAATACCTTGACCTATCAGTTTGGGGTAGACGACATAATCCTGCACCAAGCGCAGCACGCCCAGAAACAGTAAAACCAACAGCGCTGCGAAGGGACCGGCATGAAGGGTGGCCACGAACGCTGCCAGCACAGCAATTAGCAGTGGGCCAATAAGTGGAACGAATTCGAAAACACCGGCTATGAAACCAAGCACCAAGGGGCTAGGCATCCCCAGCAGTGCGAAACCAATCGAGCAAGCAATTCCGATAAACAGACATGCAGTCAATTGAGCTCGAACATAGGCAGCGAGCGTACTGCTAATATCTTGAAAAAACTCGTCGCCGCGCCAGCGCCAACGTCCCCGAGGGAGCATCTGTAGGGCGGAGCGGCGAAATCCCTCCGCGTCTTTCAAGAAGAAGAAACTCAGGACCGGAATCAGTACTAACCACGGTATGTAAGCGAGCCATCCGATCATGTGTTCGACTACCAGGCCGAACGTTCCCCTGACCCCTTCAACTACTCGGGGTACCTCGCTATTGATCGCATGCATGACCGGCGGCGGCAGTCGCATTCGCAAGTAATCATTCCATCGCTGCGTGCTGGCGCCAAAGTCTCTCCAGTAACCACGGGCCTGCTGGGCAAACTCCGGAAACTGGCTGCCCAGACGTGGTACCAGCAGGTAGATGGCTATGACAATGGCTCCGATGAGAATCACGTAGGCGAGTGTAATAGCCAGGATGCGCGGCATTGCCCGGGGTTTTCCCGAGATGACAATGGGCCGCCGCAGAAAGTCCACCAGCGGCGAAACTAAATAGGCGAAAAAGACGGAGAGGATAAGAAGCAGGATCAGGCCGGTTAGTTTTACGAGTACCCAAAGCGTAATTGCCACTATCAGCACAATGAGAATCACGCGCAGGATTACCCGGGTCTGCGGCCACGACGCCTCAACTGCTGCTTTCGCAGCAGCCCGGGCTACCTCTTTGGATTCTTCTTTCCTGCTCATTACAGTCGATCTGCGGTCAATGTAGTCGTTTGATGATGCCGCGTACGGCGCGGTTTTGGGAAGGACTCATGTCCCTAAATTCGACCCCAAAGGTGTCCGCCGTGCCATGATGGACCACCTCACCACGAAGAGATAAGGCATCTTCTCGATCCATCAATAATAGCCCGAGCCGATCGCCAATCGTGACATGGGAAGAGGCAGGAAGGTTGCGCACCCTGAGCCCGCCCAGGCTGATATCTCCCGGCTCACCAAGTCCGATTGATTCTCCCAGGCTTTCATCTTCGACAGCGAGGGTCAGATGTGAACTAACATAGAAACGAGGGGATTTGCGCCGGTCATGATCCGGCAAACCAGTCGGGCGGATTTCCATGCATTGACCTTTCAGTTAGCTAGTTCGTCATCATCCTCACTCTCTTCTTCCTCGTCATCGGCTGGCAGCGGAGCAAAGACGCGGGGTGCCGCAGGCTCCCAGATTAAGCCCCGCCATTCGTCGGTCTCGCCCAGTAACTGAAGCGCGGCCAGCGGATGTCCGGGGTTGCGTTCGACGCGCAACACCTCGGCCACGACCTGCAGTTTTCTACCCTCCTCACCGTGCACCTCCAGACGCACACGGCTGCCTACCTCCGGAAGTTTTTTTGGCAGGTGTACAAGTGTTCCTTCGGGCCCGACATTCTCGGTCGTTCCCTCCGAGAGAATGTGGGCCCCTCCGGGTTCATCCCATTCCGCGCGTACTTCAAAAGACACAAGATAACGTGGACCTGAACGTGGGTCGGCTTCCGTTTGGCGAGGCATCACTTCAACTCCTTATCGGGCGAGAGGATCCAGTCTGAATGAAGAGTTTATAACGCTTTGGAAAAAACTGGCAGGCTTTCCTGACATTCAGTTGTTTACCATGCCGACGTTACGCGTCGCAGCGGCGATTGAATTAAACGACGACAATAATACAGAACCGGGAGCGATAGCGACCGCACTCAACTTTCGCAAGTATGTCTCATTCGTTCTTAACCTCAATTTTAGTATCGTTTTGTTCTCAAAAGGGGTACCGCTGAATGGCAAAGTTATGGCGCTAGTTGAGTGCGGTCGCTATCGCTCCCGGTTCTGTGTTTCTTTAGCGCTCCTTGAAAAATGTAAATGATCACTCCTCTTCTGCTCGGAGCTTCTCGAGCACAGAGAAATCTTCAAGTGTGGTCACGTCGCCCGCAACTGAGCCGCTGGTGGCAATCTCGCGCAACAAGCGCCGCATGATCTTGCCGGAGCGGGTCTTGGGCAGCATGTCGCTGAAGCGAATTTCCTCGGGCCGTGCCAGCGCCCCAATCTCTTTGGTGACATGAGCGCGCAAGATCTCCTTAAGCTGATCCGACGCGGTATAAGTGCCTTCCAACGTGACAAAGGCAATGATGGCCGATCCTTTCAATTCATCGGGACGCCCCACAACTGCTGCTTCCGCCACCGCCGCGTGGGATACCAGCGCACTTTCCACCTCCGCGGTTCCCAACCGGTGGCCACTGACATTGATCACGTCATCGATGCGTCCCATGATCCAGAAGTAGCCATCCTCATCCACCCGTGCGCCGTCGCCGGCGAAGTAAATACCATCAATCTGCGACCAGTACTGTTCGCGGTAGCGTTCATCATTTCCCCAGATCGTTCTAAGCATCGCGGGCCATGGTCGTTTGATCACCAGGTAACCGCCCTCATTCGGGCCGACAGACTTGCCGTCTCTGCTCATCACGTCGGCCTCAATTCCCGGAAGAGGCTTAGTTGCGGAACCAGGTTTGGTAGGAGTAGCTCCGGGAAGCGGCGTGATCATGATCGCGCCTGTTTCGGTTTGCCACCAGGTGTCGACTATTGGACAAACCCCTTTGCCGATGATCTCGCGATACCACATCCAGGCTTCAGGATTGATTGGCTCGCCAACCGTGCCTAACAAACGCAGACTGCTGAGGTCATGTTTCAGGGGCCACTGCTCACCCCATTTGATAAAAGCGCGAATTGCCGTGGGGGCTGTATAGAGGATGTCCACGCGGTGGCGCTCGATGATGCTCCAAAACCTGTCCGGCTCCGGATGGTTCGGCGCGCCCTCATACATGAGCACGGTCGCGCCGTTTGAAAGTGGGCCATACACTACGTAACTGTGTCCCGTGACCCAGCCAATGTCCGCCGTGCACCAGTAGACGTCTTCGTCTTTGAGATCGAATACCCACTTCGTCGTCAAGTGAGTCTGTAGTAGGTAACCGGCCGTCGTATGCAAGATGCCTTTCGGCTTTCCCGTAGTTCCTGATGTGTAGAGAATGAAAAGCGGGTGCTCGCTGTCCAACTCTTCGGCCGGGCAGTCGGCATCAACAGTTTCCATCAGCTCATGCCACCAATGATCGCGCCCCGCTTCCATGTGGATCCTCCCGCGCGTGCGCTGGACCACAATGCAGGCCTTTACGGATGGCGTTTGTTGGAGAGCTTCATCAATCGCTGGTTTTAGTTTCACCTCATTGCCCCGCCGCCAACCGCCATCGGCCGTTACCACGAGCTTGCAGTTCGCATCATTGATACGATCGATCAAAGCAGCGCTCGAGAAACCTCCGAAGATAACTGAGTGAGTAGCGCCAATGCGGGCACAGGCCAGCATTGATATTGCCAACTCTGGTATCAGCGGCATGTACAGTGCCACGCGGTCACCCTTCAGGACTCCTGACTGCTTCAAGACATTCGCGAAACGGCAGACTTCCCGGTGCAGTTGCTGATAAGTCAGCGTCCTGGTGTCGCCGGGCTCGCCTTCCCAGATCAGTGCCGCCTTGTTGCGGCGCCAGGTCGAGAGATGGCGGTCCAGGCAGTTGTCGGAAATGTTTATCCTGCCTCCAACGAACCACTGGGCATGGGGCGGGTCCCACTGCAAAACCGTGTCCCATTTTCTGAACCAATGAAGCTCTTCGGCCATGCGGGCCCAAAACTCCTCCGGATGGTCGTGCGCTTCACGGCGAAGGCTTTCCAGCTCAGTCATCGATCTGATGAGTGCTTTTGATGAGAACGCGGCCGGCGGCGGAAACACACGTTCTTCATGAGCTAGTGACTCGATATTAGTGGTGAGCGTGGACATAGGTGCTGGCGATGACTCCTCGGGACAAGTTTGCGGGGGCGAACGATGGAACTAACGTCTACAAGTTTGTCGCACTGTGTATCACAAAAGACGCGCAGCCGACAATGAGTCTCGGCCCGCGCACTGGGAAGCCTGACTGCAATTTACCGGAGGACGCCTTTACGTCTTCACACAGCCTCTAGCGCCTCCGTTCTGACATAGCAACGCTTGCCCAAAACAAATGCCGGCTGTATTTTGTCATAATGAGCGTTCCCCGTTGTTCCGAATGCGGCGCCGAGCTGATACCCGAGGCAAACTTCTGCCGGCGGTGCGGGTTAACTGTGATGTCCGGCAGTTCGGCGGACTCTTCAGAAGGAACCACGCTCACTTTGAATGGACGAGTCGAGAACGTTACCACCCAGCGCCTTGATCCAAGACCCACCAGCCCTGATCGCGGCTTGCCAAGCAGCCCAATCCACAATTCAACTGCTGTGGTGGGCATGGGCGCCCATACGCTTTCTCGGGGACGTCGGATCCCCGCCGCTGCAATAGTCGCAGGCACAGTCCTGGTAATCATCATTGGAATCGTCTCGTTAGTAGCTGTAGTCAGAATGCGGAGCCATAGCAGGACCACCGACAGCGCCGCGCTGATTTATCCGGGAGCACAGACGGTGGTGGATATGACAAGTGACGAGGGTCGGGCCATTCAGCTGCAGACTGGCGATTCTCTTGACCGGGTCCTTGCCTGGTACGACGCAAGCCTTAAACCTACGAAGAGAATGCGGCTTACGTCTACCAGCTTCGTCTTAAAGAATCAGACTGTAACCGCGACTATCGCCACCGAAGCTAACAAAACCAACATTCTCATCAAGCAAGCAAGCACACCTTAATTTACCCAACCCCCAAATCTCTGGAAAGTGGAATGACCCTCTACGTAGGCACCAGCGGCTACAGTTACAAGGAATGGAAGGGCAGCTTTTATCCGGAGAAACTTCCGGCCAGGGAGATGCTCGCGTATTACGCGACGCAGTTACCGGCTGTCGAAATCAACAACACCTTCTATCGTCTGCCGCAGAAGAGCGTGCTCGAAAACTGGAAAGAGCAGGTACCCACCGGATTCAAGTTTTCGGTTAAGGCTTCGCAAAGGATCACGCATTTCAAGCGACTGAAGGAAACCGAAGAAGAAACCAGGTATCTCCTCGATACCGCAGCCACGCTGGAAGATCGTCTGGGCCCTGTCTTGTTTCAACTACCACCAAACATGAAGAAGGATCTTTCCCGACTGGAGTTATTTCTCGTATGCCTGCCAGACGAAACCAAAGCCACGTTTGAGTTTCGCCATCCGACCTGGTTCGATGATGACGTGTTGGAGCTGCTGGCGCGTAAGAACCACGCTCTCTGTATTTCAGATACCGACGACCTGCCGGTGTCGCATATCGACAAAACGGCTGATTGGGGCTACCTGCGCCTGCGGCGTGTCAACTATTCAGAAGAGAACCTTGCGGAATGGTTCAAACGCGTAGCGGATCAGAATTGGAATGATGCGTTCGTCTTTTTCAAACATGAAGACGAGGGAACTGGTCCCCGCCTCGCGGGGCAGTTTCTAAAGCTCGCGGGAATGTAGAGATTGCCAGATTGTGAGTAGCGACCCACTCACGTTGCGGCCCTGAGGTCAGTACCACCACGCGGTAGAAGCTGTGAAAAAATAGAAACTCGATCACAGATACCACTCAAGCGACAGAAATTCGCAGGTTGGGAAGGGCGGTTTACCCCCGCTCAAGATTCGCAGCCATTCATCCTGGAATTACTACTTCATTGTTGAGTGGCTGCGAATCTTGAGCGGGGGTAAA
>JBGTHZ010000141.1:0-11984 GCA_041745915.1 Pyrinomonadaceae bacterium
TCGACCTGACGGCGCAGCGTCAGATCTTCGCCGCAGGCCTGCTCGAGAAATCCTGCGCGCTCATTTGCTTCCAGGCCCTCCGCCCCGGCGAAGAGTTCCTGAATCTGTTGCCACCGTTCAGGGTTCATTTATTGGCGGCTCATTTCCTGATAGAGCCAGGCTTTGGCAACTTTTAGTTCTCGATGTACGGTCGCCTGGGAGAGTCCCAACGCTTCAGCCGTTTCGTCGTAAGTAAGACCACCGAAGTAATGCAGTTCGACAACCTTACATTTTCTCTCGTCGAAATCAGACAATCTTTGAAGCGCTTCATCGAGCGCTATCACATCCATATCGGGCTCCGGTGATGACACCAGGGCTTCATTTAACGAAACTTTTAATCCTCCGCCGCGCTTCTCGCGGAGACGTGCCTTGGCGTGATCAACCAACAGGCGACGCATCAAGCGCGCGGCTACGGCAAAGAAGTGGGTGCGGTCTTGCCATGGCACCTCCATCTCCACGAGGCGCAAATAGGCTTCGTGGACGAGTGCTGTCGGTTGCAGGGTATGATCTGGTCGCTCTTTCTGCATGTGGCTGCTGGCAAGTCGATGCAGTTCGTCATATATGAGCGGCAGGAGTTGATTCAGCGCTTGCTCATCGCCGGAGCGCCACTCGCGCAGAAGTTGCGTGACCGATTGTGCTGGAGGTGTAACCATTAATCGCTCCACCGTAAAAAGAGACGACCGTAGTGGTTAACAGGATGAGGTTTGCCCAAAGATGATCTAAATGATCTTCAGAACAACTGGCGTTTGTCTAACGTTACACGCCGCCTGGCCCAGAAGCCAGAAAAGTATGACCCGATTCCCGAACCATGGAAATCGTTCCAGTGGACCAGGATGCCGCTCTCGCCGAAGATGTTGATTCTACACGCTCTCGGCAGCTTAGTAATTACGTTCCTTTACGATCTGGTTGGTCCGAGGGTAGATGCGGTCGTTATGGGAACATGGAGATGTGAATTGAAGGCCGTGAATCAGTTGTAAGCAAGTCGTCGTCGGACCGCAAGTCGTTGATTTAATTGGTAGCAGTCGGAGACTCGAACTCTAGACCTGGCGGTTTGAAATCAGTATGCGGTCCTGCAGTGGACACAAAAATATTTGGTCCTGCAAGGGTTGACACAAAAGTATTTGGCCCTGGAGGGTACACACAAAACGGACACACGGCGTTTGGTTGCTGTGTAGCCATCACTCGTAAGTTGTTGAGAGAATTGGTAGCGGGGGGGAGACTCGAACTCCCGACCTTGGGGTTATGAAAGCGACCTTGGGGTTGCGCAGACCTTGCCATTTAGTGACATAACTTCCATTTTTATAACACTTTGCCGCCGTTACAGGGCCGTTCGATTTTGCTCCGATTGCCATCCTTTTACACCCATTTTCAAAAATTTCGGTGACTATAGCGTGACAAGATTTTCGGGCCCTTGATGTGTAATAGTCTTGCCAGATCTCAATATGCTCGGCAAAGGAATTTGAGATCGAACGAGACCTTCGCATTCGCGTTGTGACGGCTCCCTATTTTTGTGCGACCAAGCTTGAGGCGTTCAGAGGTCGAAGCAAAGGTGATTATTTAGCGAGCCATGATCTTGAAGATTAATACCTAATGTTCCTTCAAAATCGTTTCCGCCCCGATGCGGTAGCAGTCAATCTTTGAAAGCGGTTCCCAATCGAAGCGAGCTGGGTTTCGGATCAGCGTTACCTTAGGTTGAGACGCGCAGTTGAACACCACGTATAGCCAGTAGTCCTCGCCCAAGCGCTGGGCCGTTTTATACTCGTTAGCCGTGAGCGCAATCTCGCCAACCGCTGCTCGGCCTTTTACTTCTATGAACCGAGTCTTGATCATCTCGCGCTCATCAGCAACGACAGTCCGGCGCGAGATCAAATCAAACCCACGAGTGTCGCTCTCTACACTTTCGACCTTGCAGCCTCGACCTTCTTCAAAAGTTATAGCAGCCTGAACCGCAATTCGTTCGATCGTAGCGAATTTTAAATCAGACTGAGCCTCTTGCTCCGTAGATGGCTGAACAACGGCGTAGCCGACAGCCTTGTACGCCTTCAAGCGCTTTTCGTACATGCGATTCAGAACGGGTACCGTAGCATCCACATAGTCATACACTCGAACCACGTGTTTGTCCTTATGGAGTCGATGCAACCGTCCGACGTATTGTTGCAGAGTTCCACGCCACGAGATGGGCATAGCCAGGAACAACGTGTCCAGTAAGGCATCGTCGAATCCTTCTCCAATGTAACGCCCGGTCGCAACGATGACTCGTCGCTGGTCTTCCGGAACTGCACTGATCTCCGAAGCAACTGCGTCGCGCTGTTTCTTACCCATTCCGCCCTTCATCACAAAAACGTTTGGCACATTGCGCTCTAGCAGCTCAAGCAAGAGCTGCAAGTGGTCTGTTCGCTCGGTGAGCAAGAGCGGAAACCGCCTGTCTTCGATGGCTGAAACAACATCGGCAACGATGAGGTTGTTTCGCGCGTCGTCATTAACGAGAGCAGTGTAGATATCCTGTATGCCGATTCCACTCCATTCCGGAGGTACTGTGAATTCGGTTAACCTGGGTTTGACTTCATATTGAAAGGCTGACGCAGCGGCCTGCTTCTTACTGCTCACATTGAAGCGAATAGGGCCGCACTGCATTAGAATGATTGGGTGATGTCCGTCTTTACGAATAGGAGTCGCCGTGAGTCCAACGACGTGCTTTGCTTTGACCTTTCGCAGAACTCGCTCGAAGGAGAAGGCAGAGACGTGATGGCATTCGTCCACGATTACCTGGCCGTAGTCGGCTACGAGATCCTTCACCTCGCCCTTACGAATCAGACTCTGTATGACTGCTACGTCGAGTCGTCCGGTTTGCGAGGTCTTTCCACCTCCGATTTGGCCGATCTCCTTGATGCTAAGACCAAGGAACAACGCCAGGCGCTCCCGCCATTGATCCATTAGATGACGGCGGTGAACTAACACCAAGGTGTTTACATTGCGCATCGCGATCAGCTGAGCAGCAACTGCAGTCTTTCCAAACGCTGTCGGTGCGCAAAGGATTCCTTCGTCGTGCGAGGCCAGCGCCTTTGCCGCCGCCGTCTGATTCGCACGACGGTCGCCGTGGAAATCGACCTGGATAGGAACTCCGGGGAAGCGATGATCCGAAACCTCCACTTCGACGCGATGGCTCTGAAACAGGTTTATCACTTCTTGCAGCAAGCCACGGGGCAGAGCGATGTGATGCAACAAGTCTTCGGCGCATCCGATGACGCGGGGTTTGCCAAACGTCGAAAGCCGCATCGCTTGATTTTTGTAGAACTCCGGATTCTGAAAAGCGGCGAGGCGGATTAAGCGATCGAGAAAAGCATCAGGCAAGTCTTTCTTTTCGACGTAAATCAGATTTCCAAGATTGATTGATACGCTTGGAGGCAGCGGGCCCGTTAAGACCTTAGCCGCAAGTTGTCCGGAGGGCGGAAGGATCCACGGATCACTCGCCTCATCGTAATCGGATGCGCTGTGTCTAATGTTAATGACGTCACCGGCTGGGTACACCTTGCGAAGAAGTGCTTGAGCTTCGTCCCTTGTCAATCGTTTAATCGACGAAAGGAATGCCCACTGGTCCTTGTACGGCTGGAGTTGATCATCTACGAAGACGCTGTTGCCGTCTTCGCGAGGACCGTGCTGTAAGGGCAAGGCTATGAGATTTCCGAACCCGCCTTTGGGCATCGTGTCCTGACTTGGAAACAAGCGGTCATAAGAATCGAGACCCATCGCGTAACGTCGCTCCATCGTGCGGGTCAAGACGGCGCTCGCGAGCTTCCGCGCCAGGGTCCGCCTGTACTGAACTCTCAAAGAATATCCAGACGTGGCCTCCATTGCCCGATCTTGAACGCTCAAGCGACGCAGGTAAGCCGGCCTCGCGACACATCTTCAAGAATGCGCAAGCATCTCGTTCCCAGGTTTTCTTATCGAAATCTACCGCCACGAACCAACAGGTATCGTCTTGCAGGAGAGGGTAAACCCCGATGGTTTGCCTTCCCAGCAGATGATCTCTGATCACTTCCTCGGTCAGAGGAAAAAGCTTGCTCTGACGGAATGATCTCTTTTGACCACCACGTGGTGAAGCTTGGTCCCACTCGCGGACACCAGCAGGCGAATAGCCCGTCCGACCGTTCTTTCCTTCCCACCTAACGGCGTAAACATCGCCACGGCCCCGGAACAGATTCATGAAAAGCGATACTTTGAGTTCTGGTGGCGAGTCAATTCTTACGGTTGCGGGCGCTTGGGTTGCTTGGTTGATTTGTGGCGGCAGTGCTGGAGGTTTTGAGGTAGTGCTGACGTGATGGTCACCAACACGAAGCCTGAGGTTCGCATTTTCCTCGCGCAATCGTTCGCATTCTGCCCTAGCCTTCTCAAGGTCAGCCTTCAGAACGTCGTCGCTGTCCATGTCATAACTCCTGTGAGAAAGAGTATGTCCAGTCTGAAAGGATAGCCAAGCGCCGGACCTCGCTTCAAGGAGTAGGACGCAGGACGTTACTCACAATGCCGAACCTCCAGGTTTTTCCGGCGGATAGAGGTCTGGAAACCAATAGCCGGCAGCGTGAGTGGGAAATCCCAAACGCACAGGGCCGCGAGGGGAATCGGATACGAGCAACGCTTCTTCCAAAAGGCTGCCGAGGATATCCCGACCGCTGCGCTCACTCATTCCAATGAGCTGGAAGACTTCGCCACGTGATATTTCGCCTTTAATGGCAACCTCTCGCAAGACCGGAATTACTTCCACTCGGAGCGCGATAGCTGGCGGTTCTGTTGGACCCGGTGCAATTCCCGCTTCTCGAAGGTGGACATACTTCTCTAAGCGATCGAGGAGACCATTCAACGCGAGCAAGCCGTCCATGTATTGCGCCTGATCGAGACAGACTTCTAAAAAGAACTTGCAAAACTCCGTCATCGTGCGATCTGACAGATTCCCGCGTCCGTCCATGTCTCCCTCTCTCGGAGCGTCTGCGGCTGCGAGATGTGCTCGATAATTTTCACGACCACGGGCCAGTCCACGACTCACGTTCCAAAGCCCATAACCCGCAATTCGACTCCGCAAGAAATAGGCGTCGGTAAAGAGTCGGGCCACGCGCCCGTTGCCGTCCAAAAACGGATGTATCCACATGAGCCGGTGATGCGCAGCTGCGAGCGCTATGAGTGGACCGACACCATGCTGTTTGGCCGGGTCATAATACGACGCGAAGCGTTCAAGAAATTTATCGAGTGCTTCAGCCTTTGGAGGTATGTGAGCGCCAACTGCTACGGAACGATTACGAAAGACGCCTGCGTCCACCCACTCCTTTTCCTGGTTATCACCCTTAACCCAGCGAAGACGTTCGGGCATGCGGCTGTAGAACCTTTCGTGTATCCAGCGCAATAGTTTTGGGGACGCCACATTCAGGTCAGGTTCTTCCGCAAGTCGCTTTGCCAGTTCCTCTTGAACTTCGATGTGGATTTGGCTTTCGATCTGTAAGTCGCGCCTATTTTGATCGGCAGAGTAGTCTTGCCGCATCGCCCTTTCTATATCGATCGGATGAGTGCTGTGGCCTTCTATAAGATTGCTGTAATAGCTGTTGACGACTCTCAGTAGACTGCGGATTCCGGCGAGTGTCGGAGGGGCAAGCCTTCCTTCAAGCCTGGCAGATTCGGCGACCACCTTGCGCGCCAAGTCTTCCAAAGCTTCTGCTTTGACAGGATAGAGAGGCTCCATTTGGGTTATATGCTCGTACATCGTTTTTTGGAGTTGCTTTTGCCGGTCTATTTGCCGGTTCAACAATACCGCAACCTATTGCCCGAGTTCAGTATGCGGCAACATTCCCCGAAGCACAACCGTATATTTTGCCGGTCGAAATGCCGGTCTGTGTGGGTCGTGTTTGAGCCGTGGGAGTCTCAATGGCCCGACGTTGATGTGTCCCTGAAGGCTGCAGGGATCAAGGATCTTCGCTTTCACGATCTACGTCACACGGCTGCGACTCGCATGGGAGACGCGGGTGCAGATGCTTTCACTCTGGCGCCGATCTTCGGTTGGTCAGACATTCGGATGGCGATGCGTTACACCCACGCGATGGAAGACGCAAAGCGACGAGCAGTCGAATCAATCGCGCAAAATCAGAGTTTACGTGACTATAGCGTGATAAATGAAAGACTGGAGATGGGCCAACTTCCCGTAAGTCATTGATAGGGTTGGTAGCGGGGGGGAGACTCGAACTCCCGACCTTGGGGTTATGAATCCCAAGGAAGTGTCTGCACCAGCCTTATACCAAGCATAAAGCTAATAAAACAATGGGTCGCGGTCGGAAAAGATGCGTGTATGTGCTTTATGCGACGTAGGTTTCGATATGAGTCTCGGCAAAATCTCGGCAAAAGATAGTTTCGCCTCCTTTCAATGAACAGTGATTTTGCCGGAACTATTTACTCCTGTTCTCTCGGCATCGCAAGAATGACAACGTCAATACTTTCAAGGTAACGGTGAAACGTGATTACGTTTCAGCCATTCAGCACGAAGTAGAAAACTTCCTTCGGTAACAACGTGGTCACCGACAGTCAAACCTTCAAGCACGGCATGCCGACCATTGACTTCGGGGCCAAGTTTCACTGGTCGCATCGCATATGTATTTGGGGACGCCGTTTCCACAAATACAACCTGCTGATTGTTGATGTTTTGAACTGCGCTTTTGGGTATCACAGGCGTCGTGGATTCCGACCCACCCAGTGCTGCGAACGCGACATTAACAAACATGCCGATCTTTAACGCTTGGCCGGGGTTTGCCAATTCAATTCGCGCTTGCGCCGTCCGAGTTGCAGGATCAAGAGTCGGATCGATGTAAGACACGCGCCCACGGAAAACACGTCCGGGATATGTATCGCTCGTAATGCTCGCGCCACTGCCAACTACCACTTTCCCGAGGTCCTTTTCGTAAACCTGGCCCACCACCCAGACGCTGGAAAGGTCAGCAATGCGAAGGATTTCTTTATCGGCGGATATTACTTCACCAGGGTTTGCGGCTCGGCTTATGACAGTTCCCGAAACCGGGGCCGGCAGACTCACTTCCGAACTCACTTGAGACGGTGTCTTAAGTTGTGCGATTCGTCGGCTGCCCAGGCCTAAAAGCATCAGTCGCTGACGTTGTGACGCAACTTCCGACTCCGCAGTCTTTAGTTTAGTTGTCGCCTGTTCCAGTTCCTCACGGCTCGCGGCGCCAATCTCCACCAACCGAACAGAGCGTATATGGTGCTTGTGATGCTCATCTAATTCTGCCACGGCATTCAAGTAACGAGACTGAGCCATGGCCAGTTCGTCACTGAACACAACAGCCATCGTTTGCCCCCGGCTTACGATCTGGCCCAACTCGGCATTCACCCGTCGGAGGATACCTCTTACAACCGAGACTACCGGAGTGGTGCGATACGCATTGGCTTGCACGACACCAGTCGTCGTTTGTCCAGGCATGGCGCCACCTGCAAGCATCGCCTCGCCAACGGGCTCGGTCTTGATGCCAGCGCGCGTCGCCACCTCGGGGCCGATAGTGATGGTCGCTTCCGCGGTTGGAGATTCAGTTGAACTGGGCTGGTCAGCGCCGATGTTGCGCGGTGCGGGCACCGGTCGTCCGGCGCCACTCGAGCCGGACCGCCACAACATCCATGCGACGATTACAACCGCAGTTATAGCCACCACTGCGATTATTGCAACTATCGCCGTTCGGTTTATCCTCGGAGTAGTGGAGCGCTTAATCACCTGTTCCGAGTCGGACTTAATAGTCACACCCGAGCCGGGAGCTGGTGAATTCCCATCTTCGGGTTTCTTTTCTTTGGTATCGCTCATTTCTTAATCAAGTTGGGGGATGCGGTCGCGCGTTCAATATCAACTCGCGCCTGATAAGTGTTGACCAGCGCCTCGATGTAGCCGGTCTGCGTTTCAATGAATCGTCTCTGTTCAGCGATAACATCGAGCAAAGTCTTGGAGCCGAGTTCGTACGTTTGTCGCACTACATCGAGATTAGCGTTTGCTTGTCCCTGAACACCTACTCGATAAATCTCCGCAGCCCTTGCTGCGCTCCGGTAACGGGCAAAAGCGGAGGCTACCTCGCGCCGCACTGTAAGCTCGCCAAATTCGCGACGCTGTCTAGCTGCGGTTTCTTCCGCTACAGCAGCCGCGATCAGACCTTGATTGCGATTCCGAACAGGCAAGTCGAGTGTGATGCCGACCGCGACAGAATGAAACCTCCCCATAATCGGGACTAACTCCCCGCTGGAATTGAAACCTCTCTGAGGAAAGCCAAAATTCATCAACTCATATTTGCCGTTCAAACTCGCATCGATTCGCCCTCCGCTCCTGGCTTGCGCTATGCGCGCTTCTGCCAAGGCCTCTAGAGCACGGGCTGCTTGCAGATCGGGCCGCTCACGAAGAGCTAGTTCCGTTGAAATTGCAACTGAAGGCAGCGGTTCAATTAAATGATCCAGGTCTCCTCGCAACCGCAAAGGCTCCTCCGGGTTCATGCCCATAAGATTCCGCAGTTCAAGCAGCGCCACTTCGACCTTTCCCTGATTGACTTCTCGTATTGAGCGAATCCGATTGACCTCGACCAGTACCATGTTCTGTTCTAAAGGTGCAGTCCGGCCCTCCGTAACCCGAGCCTCTACTAATCGATATCCTTCGTTCGTTGTCAAAAGCAGATCTTCCGTGAATCCAAGTTTCAGCAACTCACCTAACGCTTCACCAAACTTTGCGCGCACGTCGGCTGCGAGTAGGCGTTCGCGATCCTCCTGCAGACTCTCCTTCATCTTAAGTTCACGCTGCGCCACTAAAATGCGCGCAGAGCGCCGACCACCTAACTCCAGCGGCAACATCGCACCGACCATGGTGTCGTTGTCGGCGCCATTTATCTGCTCCTTTCGTTCGATATCAAGTTGCGGATTCGGACGAAGAGACGCCTGCTGCACCAGCCCCCGAGCCCCTTCAACTTCACTACGTACTGCCGCCAATTCGCTGTTATGGGCCAGGGCGTATGCAACGGCGTCGTCAGCCGATAGTCCAGTGTTCGGATCGTAGTATTGGGATATGGATGATTGAGGTTTCTGTTGCGCAAGCATCGCAGATGTGCCCTGGGCCCACGCTGGCCCTGGGCCGGGAAAGCTTTGAAGCAGCATAGCGAACAAAGCAACTAATGACTTTCTAAACATAGAGACCTCACTTCATTCCTTCTTAAAACAACTCATGTCTCCTCATCATTCGGAGTTTCGCCTTCCGTCGCGAATGAACCTCTCAGGATTTTCTTGAGTTGGCGGCGGTCTTTCTTCCTTCTTCAGTTCGCGCGCGCGTAACGTATAAAAGATAGCCGGCGTCACAATCAGCACGTGAAGAAGACTTGAAACCATCCCACCCAAAACCGGTGTCGCAAGGGGCTTCATTACCTCCGAACCTGCGCTCGTGCTCCACATGATCGGCAAGAGTCCGGCTACCACGGTTGAGACCGTCATTACCTTTGGCCGAAGGCGCAGCAGCGCACCTTCCGTCACTGCTTCCTTCAATGTCTGCCGCGTTAGTATTCCCACTTCCTGCTTCTTTCGCTCGACCGCTTCGTTGAGGTAAATGACCATCACTACCCCGGTCTGCACGGCCGTACCGAATAACGCTATGAATCCAACCCAGACCGCCACCGAGAAGTTGTAATCGAGCAACCAGAGCAGATACACGCCTCCCGTAAGCGCAAAAGGAACGGCCATCAGAACGTGAGCTGCTTCCAGAACCGAGTGATAAGTGATGTAGAGCAATCCGAAAATAACAACCAGCACGATCGGGATAACAATCATCAAGGTTTGTCGGGCGCGCTGCTGGTTTTCATACTGCCCGCTCCACGAAACGTAGTAGCCGGTGGGAAGTTGCACCTGGCGGGTGATCGCTTCCTTCGCCTGGTCTACAAAGCTACCCACATCGCGGCCCCTCACGTTCAAAAGCACTGTGCCGCGTAACAACCCGTTCTCGCTGGAGATCATGGTCGGACCTTCAACCGTTCGAATTTCCGCTAACTGAGCGAGCGGGATTGGTGCCCCGGTTGAAGATGAGATTGGAATCTCGCCGATGGATTGTGCGCTGCCTCGAAACTGCGGCGCATAGCGGACGCGTACCGGAAATCGCCGTCGGCCCTCAATAGTTACGGTTAGATTTGTTTCGCCAATTCCCTTCTCAATCGCATCCTGAATCATGCTGACATCTATTCCGTACCGCGCCGCGGCGGTCCGGTTGATCTTTATGTCGATGTAAGGAGCGCCGCTAATTTGCTCCGGATAGACGTCCACGGCGCCCGGAATGGTCTTGACCACTTCCGCAATCCTGCGCGACACATCTTCCAGAGCTTTGAGATCATTACCGAAGATTTTGATCCCCACCTGCGAACGAATGCCGGTCGTTAGCATGTCGATGCGATTGATGATGGGCTGGGTCCAGATGTTCGTCACACCCGGCATCCGCAATTTCTCGTCCATCTCAGCTATCAACTTCTCGCGCGTCATACCAGGCCGCCACTGCTCAGGGGGCTTCAGATGGACAATGGTTTCATTCATATTCACCGGGGCCGGGTCGGTAGAGGTCTCAGCCCGCCCAGATTTGCCGACTGCCCATTCAACTTCAGGAAAACCCTTCAAGATCGCATCTTGTTTGCTGGTTATCTTTAGCGCTTCGTCAATTGAAATTGCCGGGTCAGTAACCGGCATGTACATCACATCGCCTTCGTTCAGCGGCGGCATGAACTCATTGCCGATGCCTGTAGCTAGTACCAGAGCGCCAGAAAACAGAAGTGCCGCGATCGAAATTGTGATGGCGCGATGATTCAACGCAAATCTAAGCGCGGGCCGATAGAGTGCCTGCAGGAACCGCATCACCGGATTGGATTCTTCGGAGTGAAACTTCCCGGCGAGAAGGAATGTGCAAAGCACTGGAACCAGGGTCACAGCGATTATCGTCGCAGCCGCCATCGCGAAAGTCTTGGTAAAAGCCAGCGGATGAAATAGCTTCCCTTCCTGACCAGTCAGAGCAAACACCGGAATGAACGCAAGGATGATTATCGCCATTGAAAAGAACACGGGTCTGCCCACCAGCTTTGTAGACTCCAGAACGGTCTGCCAAACACGACCCCTGTCTTTTGGATCAACGTTATTCTTCTCGAGAAAACGAAAGGCATTTTCTGTAACTACGATTCCCGCATCTACCAACACCCCGATGGCGATCGCTATTCCCGCCAGAGACATTAGGTTCGAGCTGATGCCCATGTACTTCATGAACAGGAAGGAGATCAGCACGGCCAGTGGTAATGGAATAGTGACGATTAGAATGGAGCGAAAGTGAAACAGGAAAATGATGTGGGCAAGGGTAACAAGCAGCAACTCTTCGATTAATGCTCGCTTTAGAGTGCTTGTGGCTCGATTGATGAGTAGGGTGCGGTCATAAAAAGGAACAATCCTCACACCTTGTGGTAACCCAGCCTGAAGATCAGCAATCTTCTGCTTTACCGCGTCGATTACTTCCAGCGTATTGACTCCGTAACGGGCAATTACGACACCACCGACCGCCTCCTTACCGTTCTTGTCCAAAGCGCCCGTGCGAAACGCATTTCCGAGTTTCACCTCAGCCACGTTGCGCACGTAAATCGGTACACCGTTAGGAGCGCCTATGACGACGTTCTCTACATCCGCAACCGACTCTATAAGACCCACGCCACGCACGACGGCCCACTCTCCGGCTTGCTCTACCACATTGCCGCCCACGTTATTGTTTGAGCGCTGAACGGCCTCGACTACCGTTGACAACGGAATCGCGTATGCCCGCAGCTTGTTGGGATCGACATCCACCTGATACTGCTGAACGTAGCCACCGACCGACGCAACTTCAGCTACCCCCGGAACTGAATTGAGCTGGTACCGAACAAACCAATCCT
>JBGTHZ010000142.1:0-8075 GCA_041745915.1 Pyrinomonadaceae bacterium
AATAACGAATCGTTTGTTGCCGCGCATGAAAATCAACTCCAACGTATACTGTCATTGGGCACCTCCGTTTGCGATCACAAACCAAAACGCCTTGAGTGTAACCACTCTCGGCGGGAGGTGCCTGTTTCATGACATCAAAGAGGGGCTCATTTGACGTTTCTCATTGATCATTTGGATCCAATTTCGTGGTGCTTCGTGTTTGTTCGTGGATCGTTCGCTTTGGCCGAGCAATTAAAACGATCCACGAAGTCACACGAATGGACACTAACAAGAAGTCACAGATGACCACTAACCAATGAAAAATGATAAATGGAAAATTATGGAAAATGAGAAATGGAAAACGAGCCGCCTTTGCGTGATCACTGGTTGATTCGTTACGCTCCAGCGTTGAAACAAGGTTAAGAAAACCGATGATCCCTCTTGTAGATTTAAAGGCCCAGTATTTAACTATCAAAGATGAGATCGATGCCGCGATCGCAGAGGTTTTGGAGAGCTGCCAGTTTATTTTGGGCGAGAAAGTGCAAGCTTTTGAATCTGACTTTGCGCGCTATTGTCAGACCAGCTATGCGCTGGGAGTTAATTCAGGCACGAGCGCGCTTCATCTCGCCCTCCTGGCGGCCGGCGTTAAACCCGGTGACGAGGTTATCACCGTCAGCTATACCTTCGTCGCCAGTGTCGCGGCCATCTGTTACACAGGGGCCCGCCCCGTGCTCGTCGATATCGATCCCCGTTCCTGCACCATGGATCCGGCTCGTGTGGAAGCAGCAATCACTCCCCGCACGAAGGCGATCATGCCTGTTCATTTGTACGGAACCTGCGCGGACATGGATCCGATTCTCGAGATCGCTCGCCGGCATGACCTGATCGTTATTGAAGATGCAGCCCAGGCGCATGGGGCCGAACACAAAGGACAACGGGCGGGCAGCATCGGCAATCTTGCCTGTTTCAGTTTTTATCCAGGAAAGAACCTGGGTGCTTACGGAGAGGGCGGAGCGGTGGTAACGAATAACGGCGAATATGCGGAGGTTATCAAACGACTGCGCGATCAGGGACAGAGTCAGAAGTACCACCACGACGCGATTGGCTACAACTACCGCATGGAAGGAATGCAAGGTGCAGTCCTGGGTGTGAAGTTGCGCCATCTTGACGATTGGAACACGGCCCGGCGCCGGCATGCGTCTAACTACATCGAGTCGTTGGCAGATATAGGATTGCGGCTGCTTGAAGAAATGCCATACGCCCGCTCGGTCTACCACATATTCCCGATTTTCACTCCGCAGCGAGATCAACTGGTTGAGCACCTAAAAGCGCAAGGCGTGTCCACTGGCATTCACTATAAGATTCCTGTCCACTTGCAGCCGGGTTATCGTGACCTGGGCTACCAAGTGGGCGACTTCCCACACACCGAGCAAGCCAGCAATGAGGTTCTGTCCCTGCCAATGTACGCCGAGCTCTCGAGTGAGGCAGTAGCACAGGTTAGTGACTCGATACGAGAGTTCGGGAGGAGCAGTAGGCAGGAGCAGGAGGCAGACGGCAGGAGCAGGAGCAGGAAACTCGTGCGGAACTAACGACAAGTAAACCTCACTAACTAGAAAGGAGCGGTAAAGTTATGCCTACCTCACAAGGCTTTAGAGATCTTAAGGTGTATCGGCTGGCTTTTAGGCTGGCCATGGAGATTTTTCATGAATCAAAACATTTTCCGAGAGAGGAAAAGTTTTCTTTGACGGATCAGATTCGTCGAGCATCCAGAAGCGTGGCAACGAACATCGGTGAAGGGTATCGGAAGAAACGTTATCCGAAGATGTTTGTTGCCAAGATGGCCGATGCGGATGGAGAAGGAACTGAAACCCAAGTTTGGCTTGAATTCGCTGAGAGCTGTGGGTATCTCTCAAAAAAGCGTGAATCGGAACTCAGAATGGGTTACGAAGAAGTCGGTCGCATGCTCGGTGGTATGATCGCTCATCCAGAAAGGTTCTCGTAACCGGCTGACTGCCTCCTGCTTCTGCCGTCTGCCTCCTGAAAAATGCGTATCTGGATCGATCTCGCAAACTCGCCGCACGTTCCTTTTTTTCGCGCCTTGGTAAAAGAATTCCAGGAGCGCGGCCATGAGATAGAAGTGACCGCGCGTGATTTCGCCGAGACAGTGGAATTGGCCCGGGCTGCGGGTTTCACGCCGGAAGTCATTTCCGGCCACGGCGGGCGTGATCTAAGCCGCAAAGCCGGCAACCTGCTCCGTCGGGCGTGGGCCCTGCGCTCCTGGGCCAACACTCGCGCCTTCACTCTTGCGGTCAGCCACAACTCCTATTCGCAGATCCTGGCCGCGCGGGCCCTCTCTCTGAAAAGCGTTACGCTGATGGATTACGAGCATCAGCCGGCAAACCATCTGGCCTTTCGCTTCGCCGGTCGGATCATTGTCCCTCGTGCTTTTCCCGAAGCGGCGTTAACCCGGTATGGCGCGCGCGGTGCAAAGGTAAAGCGTTACAATGGCACCAAGGAAGATGTATACCTGGCTGACTTCAAACCCGATCCGAGTTTCGAAGGCGAGTTACGCAATTTAGGGATCCGCCGCGAGGATGTGCTGGTAGTAGTTAGGCCTCCGGCGCTTGAAGCCTTGTATCATCGCTTCGACAATGAACTTTTCGACGAGTTGTTGGAGCGACTGTCCGCGCACAGTATGGTTAAAGTGATTTTGTTGCCGCGTAATGATTCGCAGCGCGCGAACTATGCTGAAAGAGCCGACGCGAGACTGATTTTACCGGAACACTCGCTTAACGGTCCGAATTTAATCGCCTCCAGTGACCTGGTTATCAGCGCGGGCGGTACGATGAATCGGGAGGCCGCGGCGCTGGGTGTCCCGGCAGCTACAATCTATGCTGGAGAGTGGGCGGCAGTCGACGAAGAGTTAGTTCGCGGAGGACGTCTGACACGAATCGTCACGCATGAGGATTTAGTGAATTTGCCAATAGAGAAAAAAGCAGAAGCCCAACCACGCAGCGCCACGCACGTGCTGGCACAAGTGGCTGATTTGATTGTGGAGGAATGAGAAGAAGGTGTCGGGTGCCCGGGTGGCATAGACTTTTAGTCTGTGTTGCGGGATAAGTTGAAACGGCTATTGGTTGAGCTAGCGTGGCTTGAATCACAGACTAAAGTCTATGCCAATTCGACACCCGATACCCCGCACCTATTTTCAAATGAGAGCCGAGCGCGTTAAGAACCCACGAATCCCGGCCGCCACTGTGCGCGTTCCCGGACGCGCGCCGCAGTGGGTTGTCCCCACGGTAAAGTTGGCGCTGGTCATCGGCGACGCGCTCATAGCCGCATTCTCTTTCGTCGGAGCGTTCTACCTTCGGGAAGGCGCATCTGTTCTTGAGCGAACCGCGAACCGCGGGTTCCAGTGGAGCCAGGAGTTTGCTCCCTATGGAACGCTGTTATTGTTCGTAGTGCTGATCCGTTTGCTGATCTTGCAGTACTACGATCTCTACCGGTTGCGCGGAGAGTTTTCGTTCTTTGACGACGCGGTACGCTTGTTCAAATCGATCGCGATTGGATCACTGCTGATCGTAGCCGCCGCTTTCCTCTATCGTGGCGGTTTTCAGTATCGCGCCTTCTCCTACGCGCGGACCGTCTTCGTGGTCGACTTTCTGCTCTCGTTCGCCGGCGTTGTAATACTGCGAGTGTTGGTAAGGAGCTTGCAGATGTTTGTGAGACAGCGGCAGCTAAATCTGATTCCCACGCTGGTGGTTGGCCAGGGTCCCGAAGCAGCTCTGTGTATCAGGGAAATGCGCGAACGACCGTCCCTTGGCTACCGCGTTATTGGGGTGGTCGAGAACAGCGCGGTTGAAGGGCCGGGACCAGCGACTTACGAAGGTGTGCCCGTCGTCAGCAACCTGGCCGGACTTCCGGACGCTATCCGCGACTCGGGAGCTAACGAAGTGATAATTGCTGACCCCCGCGTCGATGCAGATGCGCTCTTCGATGTGATGATGCGCAGCGGCCGACGCCGCGGAGTAGAGTTTCGCATCGCGCCCAACCTCTTCAATTGCCTGCCCAGCAAGACCGAGATCGATCAGATCGGCGCCCTGCCGATGATCCGGCTTTTTCGCGAACCACTGTCAAATGCCTGGAGGATTATTAAGCGCATTTCTGACATTACCATTGCCCTGCTTGCGCTCGTGTTGCTCTTGCCGCTTTGGCTCATTATCGCGGTGCTTATCAAGTGGAATTCCCCAGGGACCATTTTCTTCAAACAGGAGCGCGTGGGTATGGACGGACGCATTTTTCTCGTCTACAAGTTTCGCACCATGCATGTAGACTCGGATCACCGGATTCACGAGGAGTATCAGCGCATGTTTATTGCCGGACGGGCGGAAGCGAACCTCGGTGACGCCGAGCGTCCGGCATACAAACTTCCCGCCGACCCGCGCATCACGCGCGTCGGCCGCTGGTTGCGACGCACCAGCCTGGACGAAGTGCCCCAGCTTTTCAATGTGCTCCTGGGGGATATGAGCGTTGTCGGCCCGCGCCCGCCGATTCCTTACGAAGTAGAGGCTTATGAATTGGCGCACCGTAAACGTCTGGACATGAAGCCGGGGTTGACGGGGTTGTGGCAGGTGTCTGGACGAAACCGTTTGCCTTTTGAAGAGATGGTGCGGCTCGATCTCTTCTACATCGAAAACTGGTCGCTACTGCTGGACTTGAAAATCATCCTTCGCACTGTCCTGGTAGTACTTCGCGGCGACGGGTACTAACTTGCCACAAGTCCGGCGTCCCGGGTTCTGAAATTTCCCGTAGGGTCATATTTTGAAGCGTTGCAAACGACGATCCACGAAATCCCACGAACCAACACGAATGATTTAGTGAGATTTCGTGTGATTTCGTGGATCGTTCGCCATGAGCCTCGCTATAGCAACTAGATAATGAAAACATGACCCTACAAATTTTCAGAGTTAGGGAGTTCATTCCAGCTTCGTGGTATCTTGTGATCTTACCGCTCGCCCTGGAAAGGCTTTGATCAAATGCTTCGCAAATTTTCCCATTACGAAAATCCTTCACGCTTCCTGCTGGTAGTCATACTGGGGCTCGCCGTTATTATGCCAAACGGTGTTGCTGGTTTAGCAGTGAATTTGGAAGTACTTTCTGCCGGCGACATATCGATTCCTTCGCCTAAAATCGGTTTGCACCCCTCGACTGCTGGCAATGTCCGTCGCGTTGATCCAAAAAAGAGTGGCGGCGCAGGCATCGGGAGCCCAAGGATAGCATTTGGCAGCGTTCGAAACTCTGGCAACCATGACATTTTCCTCATGGACCTCGATGGTAGTAATCAAATCAGGATCACGAACGATGCTGCCTATGACGATCAGCCGAAATGGTCGCCTGATGGCTCCAGAATCGCGTTCATGAGCAATAGGGACGGCAACTTCGAGATTTACATAATGAACGCAGATGGCAGCGCCCAAACAAGAGTCACGAACAACCCGATGGCCGATGGTTTTCCGGCCTGGTCGCATGACGGCACAAAGATAGCTTTCGTTCGCGGCGACCTGGGCGACCCCAAGACTTTTGAGATTTTCGTAATGAATGCGGACGGCAATAATCAAATCCGACTTACGAATGACACTGTTATCGATGGCGTCCCTTCCTGGTCCCCGGACAACACAAAAATCGTCTTCATGAGCGGCGGCAGCAGTGTGTTTGATCCAAACGCATTTGAGATCTTTGTGATGAATGCTGACGGCAACAATCGAACGCAACTCACGAACAACTCGATCGTGGACGGTCAACCGTCGTACTCCCCCGATGGTACGAAGATCTTGTTTGCCAGTGGCGACGCTATGAATCCCAACGGGATTGAGATCTTCGTGATGAACGCCGACGGCAGCAGTCGAACACGACTCACGAATAACACGGTGACTGACGCCTTCCCGGCATGGTCATTCGATGGCTCGAACATCGTCTTTGCCTCCGGCAACATTGCGGATGAAGCGGGGGTCGAACTATTTGTGATGAACGCCAACGGCAGCAACCGGGCGAAGCTGACAAATAATTTAGAACTTGATTGGTTTCCTGATTGGGAGCCAATCTCGACACCGCCGTCGCAAGTGCAATTCAGCGCGGCGAGTACCATCACTGGTGAAGGTAGCGGCAGCGCTATCATGACCGTCACGCGAACGGGTAATACGACCGGCATGGCCGCAGTCAGCTTTGCAACCAGTGACACGGCAGGCGCCAACAATTGCAACGTTGTTGGGAGCGTTGCATCTGCGCGTTGCGACTATGAGACTACAACCGGCACCGTAAATTTTGCTCCGGGAGAAACGTCGAAGACTATTTCCGTTTTCCTTGTGGATGATTCGTACGATGAGAATGACGAGACATTCTCAGTCAGTCTCAGCAGTCCGGCCGGCAGCGGGGTCGCGCTCGGCTCGCCGGGCACGGCTGCCGTCACGATCACCGACAATGATTCCGCTGACGGGCCGAATCCTCTCGACAATCCTGACGTGCGTTTCTTTGTGAGGCAGCACTACCTGGACTTTCTCAACCGCGAGCCTGACGCGAGCGGGCTGGCGTTTTGGACCAACCAGATCACGTCGTGTGGCAGCGATACTCAGTGCGTTGAGATCAGGCGCATCAACGTGTCGGCAGCATTCTTCCTTTCGATCGAATTCCAGGAGACCGGCTATCTTGTCTACCGAATGTATAAGGTCGCTCACATCCCGCCCGCCGGCATTCCTGTACCCGTCAGTTACGTCGAATTTCTGTCAGACACACAGAAGATTGGGCGGGGTGTGGCGGTAGGCGTTGGCGACTGGCAGATGCAGTTGGAGAATAACAAGCTGGCCTTCGCCGCAGATTTCGTCTTGCGCTTGAGATTTACGCAAGATCATCCAACCTCGAAGACCCCATCTCAGTTCGTCGACGATCTATATGCGAACGCCGGCGTGACGCCGTCACCAGTAGAGCGATCACTAGCCATTAATGAGTTTGGCCAGGCCACGACGGTTGATACGGGCGCGCGGGCGCGAGTGCTGCGACGCGTCGCCGAGAACTCGACTCTGAAACAACAGGAGTTCAATAAAGCGTTTGTGCTGATGCAGTACTTTGGCTACCTCAGGCGAAATCCATTCGATCCTCCCGAACCCACGCTCAACTTCGACGGCTACAACTTCTGGTTGAATAAGTTGAATCAGTTCAATGGCAACTTTATCAATGCGGAGATGGTAAAGGCTTTCATCATCTCGGGCGAGTACAGACAAAGATTCGGACCGTAATGTCCTATGAATGCCTCAGCCTTTCTCGAAGCCTTTAACTGCTGGGCGAGTGCTCAACCGGATGTTAAAGCGGTCGCTCTGGTCGGGTCCTATGCACGGGATGCCGCCACCGAAGACTCGGATGTCGATCTGCTGATTTTGACGACTGAAGTATCCAAGTACATTGATGATCGTTCATGGGTGTCTTTGTTCGGCGAAGGCGCAGAATGCCGCGTTGAGGATTGGGGTAAAGTCACATCCCTGCATACGTTCTACACGGGTGGATTAGAGGTGGAATATGGCTTCTCGACACCCGATTGGGCCAGGATACCGATGGATGCAGGCAGTTTAGCAGTGGCGTCCGACGGGATGAAGATTCTATTCGATTCGCAGGATATTCTCAGCACGGTGCAGCGAGCGGTATCGAAACAATCGCAGGGGCAATAAGTGAAGCGTTCTGCAAGGCTCTCCTTGCGATTCGCGATTCCAGTTCACCTCGACCTACCACGACATCTATACGACTTGTTCATTTTACCTTCACTCGCTCTTTTCGTGCCGCTTCGTGTGATTTCTTGGATCGCTTTTTTTCAGCAGCAAAGACGCAATGCGTTTGCATAAACAAAAGACTACAACACCACAAATGCTATTCCCGCTGCTCCGTGTGTGCAGTGTTTTGCTGCCCTTCGAAGGAACGAACTGGCCGGGCCTCGCCTCGGATCGGTGGAGGAAATAGAGTGAGAACGGGTTGTGGCCTCAACCGCAGTCTTGCTGCTCTAATCATATCCGGTTCTTTGGCGGCAGGTGTGACCGCGCAGCGCGCCGCAGATC
>JBGTHZ010000143.1:0-63638 GCA_041745915.1 Pyrinomonadaceae bacterium
GATGGGTTCCTAGTTACTCCTTAGTTGGCGTTACTCACTTCGACGAACATATGGGATGGTTGACTACTCCTTTCCCAGGGGGCTACGCTCCCCCTTGAACATGGACCATTTCCAGGTCCCCTGTGATTTCGTGGATCGTTCATATCTCTCGCCAAGCAGACGATCCACGAAATCACACGAACGGACACGAAATAAGATTCGGGAAACGGCAAATGAGAAATGGAAAATGAATCCTTGACCTCCGCATTAGCGAGGTATAGCCGGATTTACAGCAGCACGATGGAATCGTCTTGTTCTCGGCGCGGCCTTCCTGAAGGATTTGTCATGTGCCTTGATTGAGTTATCTCAAGATTGGGGCAAACCTCGCAGTAGTGCCCGCGCCGTTTCCTGCGATCCTCACACTCGTTGCATCCCAGCGATTGACCCACTTCTCGCAAAGCATCCAACAAGGGCACCAGAACCTGACCGCGCTCAGTGAGCGCATACTCGATGTGTGGAGGGTTACCGCCGAAGTCTGTCCGTTCAAGCAGACGGTCTTTTACCATGTCGCGCAGCCTGCCCACCAGAGTCCGACTACTGATCGGCTCGAGATTGGAGTGGAGCTCCATGGTCCGTTTTGGTCCGGTGGCTAAATCTCGAATGATTAGCATCGTCCACCTATCGCCGATCATCTGCAGCGCGCCGGCAATTGGACAGCCATCAAGGTCGCGTCTTAGCACCTAAGCACTCCGTGTGAGTCTGAAAGTAACTTGAGTTTCGGGCTGGTGCCCGTCTGCGAACTAACTAGCCAAACTACGCCCGCAGGTTGATGTTGTAAGTCTTAATTTTCGAATTAAGCGTGGTGGCATTCATTCCCAACAGTCGTGCCGCTCGCGACTGGTGACCGCCGGTCCGCTCCAGGGCCCTGCGAATAAGATCGATTTCAAAGCGGCGCACTTCGTCATAGAAATTTACTCCCCGGCCGATGTCCTGTACCGCAGTTGTGCTGGCGCCGTCGTGGGAGCTGGCCGCCACAGACTGTGGATCGCTAATCTCGGCGCGCAAACACTCGCGAGTTATTTCATCGCCGGGAGCGATCACCACGGCCCGCTCGACCGTGTTCTCCAGCTCACGCACGTTCCCAGGCCAGGAATAAGCTTCGAGCAGGGCTAACACCTCAGGAGCTAAGTGCTCCGACACCTGGCGCCCGTTTTCTTCGTTGTACTTTCTTATGAAATGCTGGGCCAATGCTAGAACGTCCTCGCGACGATCTCGCAAGGGCGGCAATTCAATAGGCACAACCGCGAGGCGATAATACAGATCTTCGCGAAAAGTCCCTTGCTTGACTGCTTCCTTCAGCTCAATGTTCGTTGCCGCAATGATGCGCACATCGACTCGCTTCGGTGTCGTATCACCGAGCGCGGTAAACTCACGTTCCTGGATGACACGCAGCAGACGCACCTGGGTTTCAGGTGGAATGTCGCCAATTTCATCCAGAAATATCGATCCTCCGTCGGCAACTTCAAAGAGACCCTTCTTCACTGCCACTGCACCCGTGAACGCGCCCCGAGTGTGACCAAAGAGTTCAGACTCCAGCAGTTCGGCAGGAATGTTCGAACTGTTAACGGTGACGAAAGGCTTCCCAACGCGCGGGCTCGCTTCGTGGATCGCTTTGGCGATTAATTCTTTTCCGGTGCCGCTCTCTCCCGTGATCAGAATAGTAGATCGGGCAGGCGCCACTTGTTCCACCAAACGAAATACCTCTTGCATCACGTCTGAACGACCAATGATGGCGCCGCGGTCGACGGAGCGGCTCATAGCACGTCTCAGGCTTAGCCGCTCTTCCTCCTTGCGCCGCCGCTTTATGCCTGTGGCAATCGTTGCTGTGATCTGTTCATTTTGGAAGGGTTTGCGTATACAGCCGAAAGCGCCCCGCTCCCAGGCGGCAATGGCGGTGTCAAAGGTTGCATAAGCGGTAATCATGATGACCACCGCATCGGGGTCCATCTTAAGAAACTCTTCGAGCGCACGCAGGCCGCCAATTCCGGGCATCGAAACGTCAAGAAGGACAACATCATAAGAGCGCCGTCCGTACGATTCGAGTCCTTCTTCGCCCGTCTTAGCCAGGTCAACTCGATATCCTTCGGCGGAGAAAAGCGTCTCTAAGACATCGCGCATTATCTCTTCGTCGTCAACAACCAGTATCGAGCCTTTCTTGGCCATACGTCTTTCTGTCTTCAAGGGCAAATTGTCACGCACCGCCGGCAACTCAGCTGGCGCAGACTCGACCTGTCAGCTTCGCTGCATGTTATGACCAGCTCAAGTTCGAGGTGTTTTTCCGCAAACAGCAGGTTAGTGTAGGCGAGAAGAACATAAAACAAAAGTCAGTGGCAAAGCGGTCATATCGCCGTTTGCTCCTGACTCTTCTGCGATGTCCTGCTCTTTTTATTAGTCGCCAACTGCCTGCAATCGGGCGCGACTATTCGCTGTCGGTATAGTGATGCGGAAGGTGGTGCCCTCTCCGGGTGTACTGTCGACGCTGATTTGGCCGGAGTGCTCTTGAACGATTCCATAGGAAACGGCCAGCCCTAACCCGGTTCCGCGTCCGACGCCCTTAGTGGTGTAGAAGGGATCATAAATTTTGGCTACATTCTCGGGCGCAATTCCCATCCCTGTGTCAGCCACTTCAATGATCAGGGTGTCACCCCCGTTGGCGGCAGTAGAGATCGTGATTCGACCGCCATCGGGAATCGAGTCGCGGGCGTTCAACAAGAGGTTGGTGAAGATCTGTTGTAGCTTGCCGCCATTTCCAAACACTTTCGGCGAATCCCGGTCGTAGGCCCGCACAATCTCAATTCGACTTCCTCGCATTTGCGGCTCCAGCAGTTGCAGCGTATCGTCAAGCACTCGATGGATATCAACATCCCCAAACTCGGTAGCGCTGCCACTGCGCGAAAAATTTAGCAGGTTATTCACGATATTCGTGGCGCGTTCGGCCTGGCGACGGACCTTTTGCAACAGCGCGTGCTTGGGATCGGTCTCAGGCAACATCCCCAGCAGCATTTGAGTGTACGACGAAACCCCGGTGAGCGGAGTATTCACTTCGTGAGCTACGCCGGCCGCGAGCAAACCTATAGACGAGAGTTTCTCGCGTTGCTGCAACTGTTCTTCGAGCCTAATGCGCGAAGTGACGTCTTCAACCATAACCAGCGCGCCGGTCTGCCCTTGCGCATCCTGCAGTGGCGCTATTGCGATGTTTAGCACCAGGGTCCGGCCCGCGCAGGTAGCCGTGTGGATCTTGTAAATGTTGCGAATCTCCGTTTGCAGCCACCGCTCAGCACCAAGCACCTGCCACAATGTATCGGCAAAGTCTTCAGAAAAGAGATCTTGCACGTGCTGGCCAATTGCTTCATCTCGTTTGATGTCCAGGATGTACTCCAGCGCCGAATTGAGGCGTGTGACTCTTCCCTGAAGATCAACGGCCACCAGGCCGACATTAATGGACTCGATGATGGATTCGTTGAATTCTTTCAGGAGCTTGAATTCCGAAGCGCGCTCTTGTTGTTCCTGGTAAAGCAGACTGTTCTCGATGGCGACGGCGACATATCCGGAAACAGTGCGCAGAATCTCGACATCTTCCGACGAAAGTAAGGCGCCATCGGCCGACCGACCCAATCCGATTACTGCGACCATGCGGCCCCGCACAACACAAGGCACATAGTAGTGAAGAGCTCGTCGCACGAAGCCGGTAGTGTCGGGAGATAGATCGAGATCGTCGGTTCGGACCACACCGTTTTCGGCGGAACGAACGCGGATCATCTCGCGAAAGTCGGGAGGCACTACCATTTCCGAAGAAAGGCCGACGGCTCGGGCCAAGTGATATCCCGACGGCGATGTCCGGTCTTCCACGAAAATTGCGACTCGGCCTACGTTCATTACCTCCTGCAAGCGACTGATTAGCGAATCCAGCAGAGGATCGAAGGCAGTCGTTGCAGAGAGGGTGCGGCCAAAATCGAGCAGGCCATGACGCATGTCATACCGCTCTCCATAGAACAGCCGGTCGGTTCGCTCCTGAAGAAAGTTTTTTACCGGTGCGGCAAGCATGACAATCGCAGCCATGGCTACGATTGCCACTACTACGCGAAACGTCATCTGCCCCGAGGTAAAGCTTTCGTCACCCCCCAGTGCGTAGAGGCCGGCGAGATACACTACTGATCCAATCATTAAGGCAATCGCCAGAGTTGTTAGTGCATAAACAAAGACGCGACGAACTACCAGCTCGACGTCCATCAAGCGGTAGCGAATAACCGAATAGCCAAATGCTAGTGGAATCAGAATCAGTGGCAAGACGGCGGCATCAGTCAACCAGGGGTCACTTTGTGCGCCAAAGGCATAACTAACCGCATACAGCAAAGTGAAGGGAGCAATCGCGAGTAAGGTGCCCCACACAACCCACTGCAGCTGTTGGCGAACTACAGCGCTCTTAGCCTTAAACCTGGTTCTCACGAGCAAGGCCGCGCTCGCAATCAGCGCGATCGCAAAGTGGAAGAAGCTCACCCTCCAAAACAAGGCCACTAACGATTCCGATACAACTGGAATCTCTCGCAGGAACGCGATGCCCCCTGCCAAGAAATCCCGAAGGTAGATGAAGCTACCCATCAGCAGCAGGACTGCTGCGGGCAGGTAGATTAGAGCCGTGCGCCAACGGCGCTCGCTAAACAGTTGCTGCCGGGACGGGTACACTGCACAGAAGTGCAAAAAGAGAGGCGGAAACAGTATGAAAGCAGCATTCCTCAGAAAGGCGATGGCCAGATCCAGATCTCTATAACTACCGACGGGTGTATAGAAATGAAAGACAAAGGCCGCCAGGCAGAGCGATGCGAAATGAAGAGCAAACGGCGCCCGGCCACCTTGCTTGAAAAGCACAAAGAAACCGACAAATAGATAGACCAGGCCAATCAGGTTGATGTAGAGATCGCGGGGTGTCCACTTGTGAGTCGCGTCCAGATTGTCAAGATCGGCGAAATACAGACGACTCTCTTCCGGGTAGGACGGCCGTTCGATCAGGTAATGAATCTGTCCACCAACACGGGCTTGATCCAAATACATCTGCACATCTCGCGCATGTGCGATTTCCTCTCTTCTGCCGCCATCCGGGCTAACCGCAATCAACCGGTCACCGGGCAGAATCCAAGCTCGGGCACCAGCGGAGTTTGGCTCCACGGTCTCAGCCAGAATCCCCTGCCGGCTATCGACCCATCTCACGCCGTCCCAGGGAGGCGTTTCGTGGCGGGACCGCTGGGCAAAATTGAGGAAGCCGGCCGCGACGAGGACAGCTGCCCCAATCAGCACCATCCAGGTTCCAGTTGTAAGAACTGATCTCTTCACAGGTTCAAACTTCCCGGCGCGCGCCAAAACTTTCGATCCTGACATGGAAAAGCAAGGTATGTTCCCAAAGGCCTCCGCCAGCTGCGATCAATCCAGCCGATCAGATCTGGTCGTTAAAACTTCGGCTCTGGCTCGAATACATTGGGCTATGGCGGCTTTGTTACCCTGGCTCAAAAGACCCGTAAAAAACCTGACTTGGAAGCGCAACTCCGCATAATTCATTATTTCGTAGTTTTCCATGATTTTGGAGAAACCGAGTCAGGTGGGTTTAACGAAAAAGGGGCGTTAAATTCACGACAGTAACACTCATCACTCACTGTCGTTGACCTAACTTCCCCTTCTCTAAAACCTGACGGAGATGCCACCTCGGACCGAACGACGTCCGGTCACCAGTTGCGTAAGCACCTCTCCATTTTCCGTGTTTATCTGAGCGTCCAATAAGTTTCGAGCATCGAGTACGGCCTCGGCTCTAACCGGCAACCCGAAGTTCGGCAAGTCCTGCGTAATTTGAATGCTCAATGAGGGATCGTAGACTCCCAGTCGTCCGGCAAAGGGGTCTATCGCAAAAACCGTCGCATCCGGGGAGAAACGCAAAACCGTGCGCACGTTGGTTCCGGTATTAAACACGGCGCCTACTTGCAGGGCACCAGTATGGAAAAATCCATTGGTGAAGACTTCGCCTGGGTTCGAAACGCCAAACGAAGACAATTGCTGACCCTGCCCGAAGGAATATCCCGCAGATGCAGTCCATTGGTGACTCAGACGTCGTGTGTAAACCACCCGGATTCCTCTGGAGTTGCCCTCCTGGTTCGCGACGTTCATGAAGGCCTCGCCGGTTGCGCCTGAAAAGGCCGATAGTGGAGTGGCAAGCAACCCAACTCCCCGCCCTGAGGTAGTGTCAAAGAAGGCTGTGGCCTCAACATTCGAGTTGTTGTCAATAACTCGTTCCACTCCGAATTCAAGCCGGTGGCTTCGCTCCATCACCGCTTGTCCGTCGACGTAGGCAATAGGTCGATTTCCTGATTCAGTGAAAACGACTTGAGTGCCTTCAAATCCCGCCACACTCTGAATGTGCTCTTCACCGGCTGGCGCGTAAGCCGCTTTCAGGCGTGTACGCGCATTAGTATCGAATTGAATCCCCAAGCGAGGCGTAAATGACGTCGCCCCACCCGCGCCAATAAACCGTGTATAGTCCAGACCGAGCACGATTACTATTCCATCCCTGACAATCCACTCATCCACGGCGCGCACAGAAAACTGCCCCAAGGGGCGATCCTCGATGGCTTCGAGTAGCGGCGACTTCAATCGCATGCCCCCAATGCTCAACCCGAGATGATGACGTTCGCCAATCGCAATGCGACTGCTCACTTCCAGGCGCTCGGGCGCACTCTGACCTAGTCCCGTCTGGCCGGCGAAAATCAATTCGATGTTGTCGGTGGTGGGAGTTGAAATTGCGAAGTTAAGCCCCAGGTAAGCGGGACCGTACGGACTATCAGCGAAATAAGACTCTAGAACTCCTGTAGCACGCCTTCCGGCGTTAGTTGTGGAAACTTCACTCCCCTCAATACCGGGAGCCGCTGCCGTCTCAGTAGTTGCGTGCTCAATACCCAGCGCTGCCTTGAAGTCCTTATCGTCGCCTTCCTGCGCCTGAAAAATAGATCGTCGGGTCTGAGCTGACCGCAAGATCCACCTGACATCTTCGCGATCCTTGCGTCGTTCCGGCAAAGTCTTACCAGATCCAATCGGTTCGAGATTGAAGCGGTAGACTAACTCCTGAGACGCACGCACTTCGACTGAGGCAAACGCGACGGAGTTAAAGCCATCGGCAATAGCGCGGATCCCATAGCGCCCCGGGATGATTTTTGCGGAAAAACGCCCATTGGAGCCGGTCCGGGTTTGCTTGATCACTTCGTCGGCGCCGTCCTTGAGAACAGAAATGAGAGCCCCAGACAAGGGATTACCATCGTTATCTTTTACCGAACCGGTAATTGTAGCGAGGGCAACTTTTCCTGCCAGCGCGGGAGGGGCAGCCACAGAACACAAGGTCGAGAAAACAACCAGACTTAAAACTAAACCCAATCCTTTTTTCATGTTTGCAAGACCTCCTAGCGCGAACTCCCGCCAGGGAGTATTTGGGACAAGCGACGGCATTTGTTTGGTCTGCTCAACTTGGAAGGGGCCTGTTACAGTTCCTCTCTTTTGACAGCCAAAGGAACAACTTGCCCTTCAAAAGTGAACCCGGTTCAGGCCAGGAGACTTACCAGAACCACTAAATGCGCTTATTCTCTGCCTTTCTTCGAAGATCTGTCAAGCAAATAGGCCTTTATGACCCCTGTTTGCCGCCTGTTTTCCCGCCATGTTAGGATGCCCAACGAGTTCCTGAAACGGGACCCTTCGGTTTCAACGGTTTTTGGTTACAACGAAGCATGATCGACGACGTAAATTTCACCAAACTTCCCAACGGCATCACTGTTTTGTCGGAGCATATGCCCGGCCTGAGGTCGGTAACGGCCGGAATCTGGGTCCGGCGTGGGTCACGTCACGAATCGGCTGAGTTAAATGGCATTTGTCACTTTATAGAACATTCGGTTTTCAAAGGCACGGAACGCCGTTCTGCCCGGGATATTGCCGTTGAATCCGATCGTCTGGGGGGCCAGTTTGACGCCTACACAACTCATGAGATGACTGGGTTTGCCCTAAAGGTTGCGGACAGCGGCCTGCCCGAGGGGTTTGATCTCATTGCAGACCTCATTTCCCGGCCACGGTTTGACCAGGAAGACCTCGAGCGTGAGCAGAAAGTCGTTCTGGAAGAGATGAAAATGGTTGAGGACACTCCGGACGAGTTACTCGGAGAACTTTTCAACGCCGCTTATTTTCCGGATCAACCGCTCGGGCGACCGATTGAAGGCACGGAGGCAACCGTTTCTTCCTTTGATCACGCCCGCACTTCTGCTTTTCATGCCCGCGAGTTCTCGCCTGAAAACCTTGTTGTTGCCGCTGCCGGCAACGTCGAGCACTCTCGGTTGGTTGAGATGGTCGAACGCGGATTTGCCGATCTAACCAAGAGGGTCAATGGAGGTTCGCATTCGCAGCCCGGAACGAATTCCTTGCCCTTACCGGCGGCCCCGATTCTCATTGAGCAAAAGAATGAGCTCGAACAAGCACACTTGATCATCGCGGCCCCATGGCCCACCGCCCGCAGCGAAGACCGCTACGCTGCAAGCCTGCTCGCCTCTGTGATGGGAGGCGGCACGTCGAGCCGGCTGTGGCAAAGGATTCGTGAGGAACGCGGCCTTGCCTATTCGGTCGGTGCCGGAGGCAGCGCGTTCTCCGACGTGGGAGTGTTTACGATCTATGCAGGCACATCCCCGGTGCATCTTGACGAGGTTCTTGATTTGTCGCTACAGGAACTCCGCCGAGTCGTGCATGAAAGCGTCTCCTCGGCAGAACTAAAGCTCGCCAAGGAGCAGGCGATATCGTCAATCCTGCTGGGTTTGGAATCTTCCAGCTCGCGCGCCAGCGCCCTCGCACGGCAGGAAATCATTCACCACCGTCGGATTTCACCAGATGAAGTTGTTAAGCGGATCGAGGAGGTGAATTGTGAGGAGTTGCAGCAAGTGGCTCGCACGTTCTTTACAACTGACAATCTGGCCCTCGGTGCCCTCGGAAATCTGAACGGCTTCCATGTAGATCGTTCACGGCTTGAGATTTGAAACCCCTGTAGCCGTTTCTCTGGTTAAGTGTTAAAGTCTGCTTTTGTTTTCCCTCTGAGTATTAGAGCCCTTAAACATGAAACTTAGCGTTCTCGGCAGCGGCTCAACTGGCAATGCGGTTCTGATCGTTGCAGGTGAAACTCGCGTTCTCGTCGACGCCGGCCTAAGCGCTAAGGAGATCGCCCGCAGACTCGCGCTCGTCGGTGAAGATGTCCACTGCCTCGACGCCGTTTTAGTCACACACGAGCATGGTGATCATGCCGGCGGCTTGCGGGTCTTGCTGAGGTCCGTTGACTGCCCCGTCTATATCTCCGCCCAAACGTGCGATGCGTACATTTGTGAGCGAGAAAACGTCACAAGTGACGAACCGCGCAAGCGTGCTTCAGCACTGAGTGATCGAGTGGAGCAGATCGAGTCGAGCAAGGATTTCCGGATTGGGGAGATCGATTTCCACCCATTTACCATTCCCCACGACGCGGTCGACAACTTTGGATTCACAGCGACACACGCAGGTGTCAAGATAGCCACGCTGATGGATTTCGGTCACATTACAACGCTGATTACCGAGCAATTACGAGGCTGCGCCGCCATTCTCATCGAATCCAACCATAGTCGTGACATGTTGAAAGCTTGTGACAGTTACCCGTGGGAACTGAAGCAGCGAATTCTCTCCCGTCTCGGCCACCTTTCTAATGAAGACGTGGCTGACTGGCTTCGCGACGGCTTTGATGGGACCGCAGATTACATCGTGCTGACCCACCTGTCGCAGCGGGCTAATAATCCTTACCTGGCGAAAATCTCAGCCGAGGTCGCGCTTCAGGAACGCTCGCCTTTATTTCCCTACGACACGCAGATAAGTCTTTCATTTCCTAAGGAGCCGACACCCTGGATCGAAGTGTGAGCAGAGAATGGGGGATGAACGCTGCAACGTGAAATGGAAGCGCCATGAGGTAGATTTACACCTTCGACCAGTTCAGTTTCGCTCGGTGTGCGGCGTGGAAGTGTTGTTTGTGGTTCTCCTTTCCCTGTCGGCCGTGGCCTGCGGTTTGAAAGGTGAGCGACGTAGTATCCCCGCTGAAGTTGAATCTGCAATTAATGCCGTAAGCAACGATATCGCAACCGACCGCTACGAGAAGATTTACAACGAAGCGTCTGAGCTTTGGCGTCAGGATACGAGTCTTGATCAGTCAATTTCGGCTTTCAAAACGCTAAAAACAAAACTAGGAAAGGTTGAGACCCGGACGCTTCATTCCGCCACGGAGCAGCATAACTCAGGCGGTCCGTTAAAAGGCGAGGCGTTTATAATTACGTACCAGACAAAATTTGAGAAAACCCCGGGCATGGAAACTTTCACACTCGTCAAGCGCGACAACCGTTGGGTGCTGGCGAGGTATTTCGTAAATTCGACGGCACTAAAATAATCCGCAGATTACGCCGATTACACAGAAATTTAAGAAGCAGGCAGGGTCTTGACTGAACAAAACGCTCCAAAACAGACGAACGACCACGAACTTCCCTTTGGTGTCTTTTTGTGGAATTTCGTAGATCGTTCCTTCTGCGAAATCTGCGTAATCTGCGGCTAGATTGATCATGATCGAACGTTACACATTGCCCGAAATGGGCAGGGTCTGGTCGGAGGAAAATAAGTTCCAGAAATGGTTGGACGTGGAACTGGCCGTCTGCGAAGTTCACGCGGAAATGGGGACGATTCCTCATGAAGCGCTCAAGGAAATTAAGTCGCGCGCCAGGTTCTCAGTCGAGCGCATCAATGAGATCGAGAAGACCACAAACCACGATGTGATCGCCTTCACGACGAATCTTGCCGAGTCAATCGGTCCCGCCTCCCGCTTTGTTCACTACGGTCTTACCTCTTCAGATGTTGTTGACACCGCCAACGCGCTTCTGCTGCAAGACACCTGTGAGCTTTTGCTCCAGAAGATCGATGCCCTGATGACTGTGCTGAAACGGCGGGCGCTCAAGTTTAAGAACACGCCGCAGGTAGGCCGAACTCATGGCATCCATGCCGAGCCAACTTCTTTTGGAATGACCTTCGCGCTTTGGCATGACGAGATGCGCCGTAATCGCGAGCGCCTGGTGCACGCGCGCGACTCCGTGGCGGTGGGTAAGATCAGTGGGGCTGTAGGCGCTTTCGCCCATCTCGATCCGGTAGTCGAAGAGAAGGTATGCGAGCGACTCGGGCTGCGGCCGGCGCCGGTTTCAACGCAGGTTATTCAGCGCGATCGCTACGCCGAGTTCCTCAGCACACTGGCAATTATCGCTTCATCACTGGATAAGTTCGCGCTGAATGTCAGGCACTGGCAGCGAACAGAAGTTCGCGAAGCGCAGGAGCGCTTCACCGTCGGCCAGAAAGGGTCGAGCGCGATGCCTCACAAACGTAATCCGATCATCTCCGAGCGTATCTGCGGCATTGCCCGAGTTGTCAGGGCAAACTCGCTGGTCGGCCTGGAAAACGTTGCTCTCTGGCACGAACGCGATATTTCGCACTCCTCAGCCGAGCGTGTTGTATTACCGGATTCAAGCATTGCTCTTGATTACATATTGCACAAGGCGACTTCGTTGATTGATGGGTTAGTCGTCTATCCTGACCGAATGATGGACAATCTGAATGCGACCAGGGGTCTGATCTTCAGCGGGCAACTATTGCTGGCACTCACACAGAAGGGCATCCTGCGCGAGCAGGCTTATGAGTGGGCGCAGCGAAATGCGATGAAAGTGTGGGACGAAGGCAAAGACTTTCAAACCCTGGTCAAGGCCGATGCGGACATTACGGCGCATCTGTCAACCGAGGACATTGAGCGCGCTTTTTCGCTCAGCAGCTATTTGAAAAATATTGATGCGGTCTTTGAGCGAGTCTTTGGGAAAGACCGCACGATGGGCCATAGCAGATAAGTGACCCGGGCCCATCGTCGATGATCGCGCGCGTTACTTGACGATTTTCTCAGCGATGTTGCCAACGATCGGCAGCTTGAAAATCTGGCCCTGATAAGCTTTGTAAGCCGCATAAAACAAGCCGCCCATTATGGCCAGGAAGAACGCCAGGAAGAGCAGGGTCATAAGTATTCCCATCAGCGCGCCCAGCACTTCAGAGACAGCGGCTAGAGCAAATGCGAGTATCATTAAGACTAACCAAACCACAGTGAAAACGACGCTGATGCCGACTGAGTAGAGTACCGACTGGATGCCGTGAAATTTGACGAACTTGTTTTCTTTGTCAATTAGAAAATTGATGAGGCCGAGAATCCCGATTGGATAGCCAATAGCAGCGGCCAGGTTTGCATCCAGGCCGATTGCCGACTTGCCTGTAGCGGAATAGTTTTCCATAGTAGAAGCTTCTCCTCTGCAAAGTTTCGTATCGAAGGATTGATCTGTCAGACGAAAGAATCACTTGCGGTAATGGCGCAAGAGCTCTCCTTACCTAAGTTTCAGCGGGCACCCGAGATATTAAGCTAACAGCTACACATCGCGCAATATATTGTCTAGTATGTCCTGCGGGGGCAGGAACGTAATGAAAGCTAAAGTCTATGTGAATCTCAAACCGGGTGTGCTTGATCCTCAAGGTAAGGCGATCCAGCATTCAGTCGAGCTACTCGGCTTTAACGGCATCTCCGACATTCGCCAGGGAAAATATTTCGAGATCGGACTCGACAGCGCTGTCGGTGAGGCCGCCGCTCGCGAGTCGGTGTCGCGGATGGCTCGAGAGGTGTTATCCAATCCAATCATCGAAGATTTCAGCGTGGAGATTGAGGCGTGAAGTTTGGTGTCATAGTTTTTCCGGGATCCAATTGCGACCACGACGCATATCACGTGATTTCAAAACATGTGGGACAGCCCGTAGACTTTATTTGGCACCGTGACACTGACCTCGGTAGTTACGACGCCGTCATTATTCCCGGCGGTTTCTCATACGGCGACTACCTGCGGGCCGGGGCGCTGGCTCGCTTCTCGCCAGTGATGAATTCGGTAAAAAAGTTTGCCGAGAGTGGCAGGTTTGTCCTGGGAATATGCAACGGTTTCCAAATTCTTTGTGAGGCAGGATTGTTGCCAGGGGCATTGATACGCAACCGCGATCTGCATTTTATTTGCGAACATATCTTTGTGCGGGTGGAAACCATCGACACGCCGTTCACAAACGAACTTAAACGCCGGTCGCTCCTGCAACTGCCCATCGCGCATGCTGAAGGAAATTACTTTTGTAATGAGGAGACGTTTGCCGAACTCAAACGAGAGGACCGTATCATCTTCCGTTATTGCGACAAAGATGGAGGCTTCACGGACGCCGCCAATCCCAACGGCTCGCGCGACAATATCGCCGGAATCTGCAACCGTGAACGCAACGTGCTCGGGCTGATGCCGCATCCTGAGCGCGCCTGCGAAGATCTGCTCGGCTCCGTCGATGGGCGCGGCATCTTCCGTTCACTCGCCACCACGCTCGCGATGGTTGCCTAGAACCAATGATAACTTCCGCGACCGCCTAAAAAAGGAATCCTGAGGAGAATGCTTACATGAAACGTAACTCCGCCTGGCTTGCAGTTGGCCTGTTACTCTTTGTCGTGCTTGCTTGCAGTTTTGGAAAGAAATCCACGAACGTTTCGACAAACAGCGCTACCGAAGGCAGTGCCGCGACAGAGGCGACTTCCACCGGGGCTATTGAAGACTTGCACATGGCCAAAGACGACGGAAAGGGCGACCCGGGTGATAAGACCAATGCGTTTAGCCCCGCCGACCGCACGATACATTGCGTCGCTAAATTGGCCGACTCAAAGGCTGGGACCAAAATGAAGTTTTCATGGTTTATTGTGGACGCCGGTGGTTCTAAGAACGAAAAGATCAAGGACATCGACTATACCACCCGCGCACTCGAAAACACTGTTCACGGGCATCTAACATTGCCTCAGAACTGGCCCACCGGAAAATACAAGGTTGAGGTCTTCGTTAATGGCAATCTGGAGAGGACAGCGCAGTTTGCAGTTAAGTAAATGCTAACAATATGAAACGCACCTTACCTTTACTAATAATTCTCGCGGTTCTGGGTGTAGCATTGGGTGCAGGTTGGTATCTAACGCGCTCGAGTAACTCTCATGGCACGGCGAATACCTATTCCGTTCCCAACTCTGCGGCCGCGTCTCCCAGTCCGGCTGCCAGGGTTTCGAATTCAACCGAACCCGGAGCTCAACCCCCGCATGCGATTGGTCCAGAGGATGCGCCGGTAACCCTGGAAGAGTTTGGCGATTTTGAATGCCCTCCTTGTGGCTTGTTGCATCCTGTGTTGAAGACCATGGAGAAGGAGTTTGGTCCGCGCCTGCGAGTGATCTTTCGCGAGTTCCCGCTCGTGCCCACTCACCCACACGCTCTGGTGGCCGCCCGTTCAGCCGAAGCCGCCGGCTTGCAGGGAAAATTTTGGGAGATGCACGACCTGTTGTTTGAAAACCAAAGAACCTGGCACGAACAGTTTGACGCACGCCCAACCTTCGAGGGCTACGCGAAGAAGATCGGACTCGATTTAGAACGTTTTAGACGAGATCTCAGTAGTCAGGTTGTCGAGCAGAGAATCTTCCTGGACGGAAAACGCGCTCACGCGCTCGGGGTTAAGGGTACCCCCACCGTTTTTCTCAACGGGCGTGAAGTACCGTTTGAGTCTCTGGCACCAGATAAACTTCGAGTTCTGATTAACGTTGAACTAACGGGCTCCGGAAAGTAGATGGCATTGACTTCAGTCGGCGATTGGCGGCAGAGATCGCTTCTGGGTTGGATAATCGACAAGGCGGCCCCACAGACTGAAGTCTATGCCACCTGAAAATCACGAAGCCAGAGTCCACTCCCGAAAAGCGGCGCTTCTTTACGGCGTAGCAGCTCTGGTCGCGCTTGTGGGCCTCGCTGATTCCATTTATCTAACGGTCGAACACATTTCCGGGCGCAGCGTAAAGTGCACCATTGTCAGCGGATGCTCTGAAGTTCTGAGCAGTCCCTATGCCAGTGTGCGTGGAATTCCATTGGCGCTCATAGGCGCAACGGCTTATTTCACGGCTTTCAGCCTCGCCACACTCGCAGCTTTTGATTACAAACTAACAGGCACCCTGCTCACCGTCCTGGCGTTATTAATGTTCCTGACAACCCTCTGGCTGCTCTATCTGCAAGCGTTTGTTATTGGCCACTTCTGCCAATTCTGCCTGCTGTCGGCGATCGTAACCACCATCCTAACAGTGCTTGTCGTGATAGCTCGCAAGGCAGAAGGCCTAAGTGATTCAAGAAGTTGAGAGTTCAAGCTTTAGCTTGCATGCTGAGCAACCCACAACCTAAAGGTTGAACTCTCAACTTCTTGAATAGGCTCTTCACTTGATTGGAGGTTACTTATGACTAAGCATCTTCGGATGCGCTGTTCGTTAGCTTGTTTGATCCTGCTGGCTGTATCAGCTTCCGGGCAGAGTAACGCTCCTCGGACGGCGCAGAGCGGACAATTTGCAGCAGAAACTATCAAGCAGATCGAAGCCGTGATCCAGGCGGAGATGACCAGGCAAAAGATACCTGGCTTGTCCGTCGCTGTGGCTGTCAATGGCCATGTTCGATACGCAAAAGGGTTCGGCATTGCTGACCTGGAAAATTCCATTCCGGTAAAAGCAACTACGGTGTATCGCACTGCCTCTATCGCCAAACCCATGACCGCGACTGCAGTGATGCTTCTGGCCGAGCAGGACAAACTCGACCTCGATGCGCCCATTCAGAAATACTGCGCAGCTTTCCCCGAAAAACCCTGGCCCGTAACTGCCCGGCAATTACTCGGGCACTTAGGCGGTGTCCGCCATTACACCAAACAGGGCGAGTCGAGTGGTACAACACACTACTTCACAATAGAAGAGTCATTAAAGGTTTTTAAGGATGATCCGCTGCTGCATGAACCCGGATCGAAGTTTCATTACACCACCTACGGCTACAGTGTCCTCGGCTGTGCTATTGAGGGCGCAGCGGGAATGGGCTACGAAGATTACATGCAGGAGAACATTTTTAAGCCTGCAGGCATGGCCCACACTCGCAGCGATGATCACTTCTTCGTCATTTCCGATCGCGCTCGCGGCTACCTGAAGCTGGACGATCAGACCTATGCTCAACTGCCCGCAGCGGTGAAAGGAAAAGTCAAAGTAGGTCAGTTGTACAATGCCCAGTTGCACGATACCAGTATGAAGATTCCTGGCGGAGGCCTGGTTTCCACATCAGTCGATCTGGTGAGGTTTGGGCACGCATCGATGAACGGCACTCTGGTCAAGCAACCGACCCTGGAACGAATGTGGACACCGCAGCAAACAAAGGACGGTAAGAAAACAACCTATGGCCTGGGATGGGGTGTTGGTGAGAGGGCAGGCATGAAACTCTTCTCACATTCAGGCGGTCAGGCTGGAACCAGCACGCTCCTGTACGTGCTACCGGAGAAGAGTATTGTCATCGCCGCGATGTGCAATTTGGAGCGCGCGTCGCTGAGTAGCATCCTGGATGGAATCGGAAAAACTCTGGTAAGCAATTCTCAGCCATAATGCATGACTCTTTGAGATCTGAGATCTCAAATCTCAGATCTCAGAAATGTTGGTTAGTGGACTGATCTCTCCATCGCACATCTCAATCTGGTCGGCAACGGCGGCCACATCAATCAGGGTGTACCTCATCGTAACGCCTGATCCAGTGAAGTGCGATCGTTCAGCAGAATCCACTCAGCAATCGAAAGTGGCAGGCTGCCATTCTTCAGTAGGTCGTCATGAAACATGCCCAGACGGAAGTTTGCGCCCTGCTTATCACGATACTTGCCCAGCAAACGCATAATCTGCCACTTGCCAACCATGTAGGTGATCTTCTGCGTCGGACTTGCCGCTGCGCCGGCGGCTTCGCCAGTCGCAGCTTCGCGATCCAGGCCGCCAGCTTCCATGAAATAATTCACCGCCTGATCAAACGACCACTTTCCAGTGTGCAGATTTACATCCACGCCGATTCGGGCGGCGCGGTAACGGGAGAGGCGCAGTATCTGACCCTGGCCTGGTGAATCGTTGGGATAGAGACCGGTGCGCATCAACATCTCTTCACCGTAGAGTGCCCAGCCTTCGACGAAGATGCCGTCTGCATGCTGCCGCCGAATCTCATTGGGCACGTGGTTCGCGATTGATAGTTGAAGAAAGTGACCCGGGATTCCTTCATGACCGAGGATTGGCCGCGGATCTTCGATCGCAGCGCGAATGTAGAAGTTTTTGCTGGAGGGATTGTAGGTGGGGATGAAATAGAAACCGCTGGGGTCTTTGTCGTAAACGCCCGGAGGGTTCATAAACCCGCCCGGACTCGTGGGCTTGAACGCTTCCGGAAGCTGACGGATGTAGAACGGCCCCATGTAGTCGGGCACAGAGATAAGTTTGTTCGTCTTGAGAAAGTTGATCATCTCTTCCTGACGGCTCTCATAGGCTTTCAGAAACGCCTGCTGGTCGGGAGGAATGTTCTTACTACGGGCGGGATTTGGATCGGCGAGTGAGGGATCCGGCAGCAACGACTCCAAAGCTCGATAACGCGCCAGTTCCGCCTGACCCAACATCTCCACCTGCTCTGCGTCGAGTGGCAGGAGATAAATGTTCTTCAAAATGTAGTTATAGTTTTCTTCGCCCATGGGCTTGAACGGAACCATTCCCGGCAATCGTCTTTCCAGCCAATCGGCAAAGCCCTGAAGAGATGTGAGGGCGGCATCCCGATTCTTCACCAACTCATTTCTCTCGGCGGGCGACAACTCTTTAGCCAAAGTCATCAAGCTTTCGGTAAACAGGCTGTCAATGGAGCGCGCGGATTCAATGGCGAGTTGCGCGTAGAGTCGCACCGGCTTAATCAGGTTTTGTTTGCCCTGCTCGATTAACGCGGGCATCTGTTTTAAGCGCGCTGCGGCTGAGAGCGCGCGATTGCGCGGCGTGTCATATTCTTTTTTGAGTAATGAAAAAATGCCATTGCTGCATTCGTTGATATAGACCTGGGGATCAGTTTGCTCAGAATCGATCACGCGGTTGAAGAAGACTACGTTCTCAAGCTGGGCGCGGAAGATCAGCCAATCGATGCGATCTTCCTTGCCCCAGTCCGCAGTAGGCATCGCCTGCACTTTGGCGAGCAGTTCTTTGGCGCGGAGCCGCCGCGCCAGGACAGCCGAAAGTGAGTAATCAGTAAGGCGGCTGTCCCAGGTGTGCAATCCTGCGTCGCTGGAGAAGACGGGAAAATTCTGGTTGCGCCAGTTGTAATACTCCGCTGCTAACCGGTGCAGATCGGCAGGGGTTTTAGGAGTTTGTGCTTGAATTGGGTAAAAAGAAACAACGATAAGGGCGGAGGAGATAAGGCACAGGATCAGTGATTTCATTTGTGTTCTCATAATTGATCGATTCCTAAAAGGACGGCTCAAGGCTAGTTAACTTGCAGGTCAGGAAGGGTGGCTTGCCCCCGCTCTTACGCTGAATGGCTCTCAAGCTTGAGGCGGGGGCAAGCCACCCTTCCTGACCTGCAAATTACCACAGACCCTTTTGGATTTTTACACGGCCTCTACCCATCCCGGTACCGTAATAGCGCGCGAGCGTTGCGTTGCAGCCCGGCAAGCTTCGCGCGCTTCATTGCGCTCCCACGAAAGCGCTCCGCATAACTTTGAGGAGTCAGGTCAAGAATTTCTGAGAGTTTCATGTTGACGCTTCCCGCACGCGGCTGGAAACGATCTTCGGTGGTAGTTGTCTCGAAACGATTCCAGGGACACACATCCTGGCAGATGTCACAGCCATAAACCCAGCCTTCGAGATTCTCAGCGAACGCCTTCGGTATCTCTGGCGCGCGCAATTCGATAGTTGAATAGGAAATGCATTTGTTGGAGTCAACGACGTAAGGTTCTGTGATTGCGCTCGTCGGACACGCATCGATGCAGAGAGCGCAGGTGCCGCAGTGGTCCTCGACCTGATCGGTGTCATACTCGAGCTCGAGGTTAAGCAGCAGCTCTCCGATGAAAACCCAGGAACCAAACTCATAGGTGATTAGATTCGTGTGTTTGCCGATCCAGCCGAGCCCGGCGCGTACAGCCCAGGCTTTATCCATCATCGGTTGAATGTCGACACACACTTTCCCGGCGGCCTGGGGCACCTGTTCCTCGATCCATCCCAGGAGTGCGCGCAGCTTCAAGCCGACGACCTCGTGATAATCGTCTCCCCAGGCATAACGGGAAACCTTACCTGCTCCGGAATCACCGGAGTGTTCATCGGGCGTGTAATAGTTTAGCGCGACGACGACCACCGAACTTGCATTAGGGAAAAGGCGGCGCGGATCGACGCGTGTTTCAGGATCGCGACCCATCCATTTCATCTCGCCCTGGTAACTGCGGTCCAGCCATTCCAGCAATCGTCCGCGCTCGCCGGCCAGCGCTTCAGCGCGCACGATCCCCACCTTGTCAAAGCCGATGCTCAGTGCCTGCTCCTTAATCGCACGCGACAGATTTATACGATCGAGAGTCGCGATCTGAGATGGTTCCGCAATCTGGCTCATGAGATGCCGCCATTGTAACGCATTGAATCCAACGAGGAGGGTCTGTTCAGGATACCCTACAACGAGAGTTGTTGGTTGCGGTAGGAAAGTCAGTGCACCAGGGAATTGATAGTCGGCCTGGAAGACTTTGTGCTCGCAAATAGGCCAGGTTGCAGATGTAGGTGGCGTTTAAACACGCGGAGGAAGATCGGTGCTGAAGAATCACCTGGGAGCTTCAAACTAAAACGGAAAAGGATCGAGCAGAGGCCACGCTGCGGCCTCTGTCCTACGGCGGCTTGCCCGAACAAACCGTTATTCGATTTTCTGCACTGTTACCGTGGTCAAAGGCGAATCGCCGGCTGTACGGCTGAATGAAACCCAGCAACCAGCCTTTGGATATCGCACCATTTTATGGATCGAACCATCAGGTTTAGGCGGTATATCTGACCCGAATATATTCTTGGCTGTCGGTAAATCGCGTGCGCCGTTCAGGAAGTTGACCGAGATGGCAAAGACTTTTTTTGACTTGTCGTAGAACACCTGAGCCGATTCGTTATCGCTGAATACAAAAAAATCCTGCTCATCGCTTTTATCACTCGGATTGTTTAGTTTCTTGCGTACTTCCTCCGCTGTCATACCGATTTGAACGCTGCGGTATTCATGGAATAGTGGCATATCGTCGCCGGAAGCGGCGGTTTTCTGGGTTTGAGCAACACTAAATGGCATGCTGGCCTGAAATAGAAAGGCGCTCAGCAACACCAGGGTTGGGGAGGTTGAGATTCTGAAAACGCGAATCATCGGGGTTCTCCTTTTTGACGAAGACTGCGGTCTGGCCGCACCAGCGGAGGGCGAGTCGAAGGCCAACGTCACTTCCAATCGATTCAGCCATAACTGGTGGCCTCCCAGCTCGGGTCCGAATTCTCGGACAATAATCCCGAGAGCTTACCTCTGTCAATGGTCACGACCGGGGTACGAGATTTGGGCTGGCCGCTCAGCTTTCTTAGGTAGTCAAAGTTCGGGCAGACCCGGTATTTCCGGTAACTAGTGCTAATACCTATTGACTCCCCTGGATGTTTTGGCATATAGGCAGAGTACACGCTCTACTAGAATCTCTGCCAGGAGTTGGAACCTATGAAAAAGAGCTACGCACTGATACTGCTGTTGGTGCTTGCCGCGGCCTGCGCAGCGCCGCCAACCAATAGAGAGGCAGCGCCGACCAATACCGCCGCTACCGCCCCACCGGCCTCAATGGCGATCTCTGAAGCGGACGTCATCGCTAAAGAAAAAGCTATTTGGGATACAATCAAAAACAAGGACTACGAAGCCTTTGGCAACATGCTAAGCGAGGATATGGTTGAGGTGCTTCCGGATGCCCTATATGACAAAGCCGCCTCGATAGCTGGGGTCAAGGACTACGAACCTACTGAAGTCACGTTCTCCGACTGGAAGTATCTTCCCATCAATAAAGACGCCGTTGTATTGGTTTACCACGTCGAGGTCAAAGGAAAGTACAAGGGTAAAGAATTTCCGCCCCAATCGGTGAGGTCAAGTTCAGCCTGGATCAACCGCAACGGCAAGTGGTTGGCGGCCTATCATCAGGAGTGTGAAGTGAGCACCGCGCCTCCTCCACCACCTGCTCCAGGGAGTTCACCTGCGAAACCAGGTGCCAGTCCGACTTCGACCCCAACTCCAGCGACGGCGAGCACTGATCCTATTGCTGCTGAAATGGCACTTTGGGAGACACTGAAGAACAAAGATTACGATGGCTTTGCAGCTTTTCTCGCGGCCGACTCTATAGAAGTGGAACCGACCGGAGTTCATGATAAAGCCGGCTCAGTCAAACTAGTCAGTCAGATTGATCTCTCGAGGGCTCAACTGAGCGAGTTCAAATCAGTATCTTTTAACGTGGATACCGCATTAGTAACTTACCAGGTCAAACTACCGGGTCCGATGCCGGCAGAACGTCACTCTACAATCTGGGCCAGGCGCGATGGAAAATGGCTGGCTGTATTCCATCACGGTACCCCAATCTCCAGAGGCGCGGCGGCGGCTACTCCTTCGCCAAAGCCCGCGGCGGCTAGTCCTTCACCAACGTCAGGCGCGGCGACTCCGTCGCCAATGTAGTGATCGAAACTGCGGCGGAGCCGCAGCTAATGAACTATGACCAAATACCGGGAATGGTCGTCCCGCAGGCGGGGCAGGTTCCTTCAGGCGTGACCTTCATCTCTTGAATGAGGTATCCGTGCCGCGCCACGAGTAACTCGTCGCATGAGGGGCAATAGGTGTTTTCCCAACGTCCCACCCGGCCAGGAAGGTTTCCTGCATAGATGTAGCGCAAACCTGCCTCGTGTCCAATCTCGCAGACGCGAATCAGTTGCTCAGCCGTCGTGTTGGCGTTGTCAGTCATTCTGTAATCCTGATGAAATGCCGTGACATGCCAGGGGATGTCTGGCGAGACTGAGGCAATGAAATCCGCCGCTCGCCTGAGTTCGTCTTCGGAATCATTGAAGCCAGGAATCACAAGCGTGACTATTTCTTCCCAGAACTCGCGCTCGTTTACCATCTTCACAGTGTCCAAAATGTTGTCCACGACCCCGCCCAGCTGCCGGTAGTTCTTATCGCTCATGGATTTCAAATCGATTTTGTAACAGTCGGTCCAGGGCCTGAGATAATCCAACACCTGCGGCGTGGCATTGCCGTTTGAGATGAACGCCGTTTTGAACCCTTCGGGTCTTGCCTTCTGGAAAACTTCAACTGCCCATTCGGCTGTGATTAGCGGCTCGTTGTAACTACTGCCGACCATAGCAGCGCCATACGCTTTGGCAGTCGATACCAATCGGTCGCTGCTGACAAGCGTGGGAGAAGTTCCCGCCGCTTCGTCGCGCAGCGCCTGCGAAGTCAACCAGTTCTGGCAATAGCCGCAATGCAGGTCACAACCGAGCATGCCGAACGTCAAAGTATCAGAGCCTGGGAGCACATGGAAAAAAGGCTTCTTCTCAGTCGGGTCGCAGGCGAGCGCAGCGACGTAATTCATCGGAACTTGAAGCTGCCCCGCCTCGTTGAAGCGAACTTTGCAGATCCCTCGTTTCCCCTCCTTGATAAGGCAACGATGCCCGCAGGCGTAACACTTAAGCGCATTGTCGGGAAGGTGTTCAGTCAGCTCCGGCGCACCTACGGCAGTCAAATCATCGAGGACCTGTGCTAGCGGGGCGGATTTAGTACTAATTGGCATTGCTCTAGTCAGAATTTCGTTGGGGGAATTATACTGCTTCAGAGGTCCGTAGTCAGTTGTCCGTAGTCAGTTGTTCGTGTTTTCCAGTTTGTACTTTGTGCTTTGTGCTTTGTGCTTTGACTTTGAACTACCTGCAGCAACTGTCCTTCGGCCTGGGGAACTATCAATTACCGATCCAAGGTACAAAGTACCAAGCACAAAGTACCAAGCAGAAAGCACCAAGCAGAAAGCACCAAGTACAAAACTGCAACTGACAACTGACCACTGACTACTGACCCCCGACATGATCATCGAAGAACTAACAGTAACCGCATTCCAACAACACACGCGCATAGTTGGTTGTGAAAAAACCCGGCGCGCGATCTGCATTGATCCCGGTGACGATTCCGAGAGTATTGTGCGGGCGATCGACAAACACGGGTTCGACTTGCAGGCGATTGCGATAACTCATGCCCACCTGGACCACGTGGGGGGCGTCGCATCGCTGAAGAAGCTCAAACCCGAGGCGAAGGTAACACTTCATAAGGCAGACGAGTTTATCTACCTTGCCTTACCCGAGCAGCCCGCCTGGATCGGAATCCCTCGAGCGCAATGGCCTGCGATGGGTTTTGACTTCGAACCGCCTCCACCTGTGGACGATTATTGGGAAGACGGACAAAGTTATCGGGTGGGGGAGTTAGACTTCAAAGTGCTTCATTGCCCCGGACACACGCCAGGCCATATCGTTCTGTTCGAATCGCAGGAAAGAAAGGTCTTTGTTGGGGACGTGCTGTTCGCCGGCTCGGTCGGCAGAACTGATCTGCCAGGTGGATCCACGGAGCAGTTGATGGATGCGATTATGAACAAACTGCTGCCACTCGGTGATGACGTGGAGGTTTATTCAGGTCACGGTCCATTGACAACCATCGGGCACGAGCGACTCACCAACCCTTTTCTCACGGGGGCTTACAAGCTCGGCGGAGGGAGATTTTAGTTAGGTAGGACGGAAGGTTTTGTCAGCTGGGGGACAGTCACGAAGTTCAGATCTCAAGCTTTAGCTTGTGTCTTCCGCGAGCAGCAACCTAGAGGTTGAACTCTGAACTACTTGAACTCTAAACTACTTGGACCTTACTCAAGTTCTTCTTACTTCTGTCCGGGCTTAGGCAAACGGCTATTCTTTAACTCTTCCCATCTCTCTCTCTGCTCGCCGTCGAGTTGGCTGGGCAACGTTTCGACCGGAATGTTGCTTTGCGCACAGAAGTGACGCCAGAGGATAAATCGTAGGTCAAACTGTCCCGTCTGATCCGAGATCACATTGTCTACCGGTACCGGTTCTTCCTTCTTCTTGTCCGTCATCATGTCTTGAAGCACCCGCCTAGTTGTTTATTGCGCTGAGTTTAGCAGGTTTTTGCGGAATTATCTTACAGAGAAAGAGGAACGCGTGATGCTGCCTGTAGCCTGGCTTCGTTCAGCGCCTCAGGTTCCGCTAATCGCGTAGATTGCTCCGGTTGGAGCGGGCATTCCGTTTTTAGGCTCCAGTGTAATAGCGAATACCGCGTCACCGAGTGCTTCGGCGGGAACCTGATCATTCAGCGTGCCTGCGCCGGAAGCATCGGTAGCAAAAACCCTACCTGGCATCGGCTTCCCACCGGCAATGAACCAAAGTTGATAGGCCTTTCCCGCTGGTGGGGGAGGCAGACCCTGGGCCATGAGAACTGCGCGTCCGTTTTTATCGTAGGCGATCATCGCATGGGCGCCAGGCATCTCCCTGGTGCCGGTAAGTTCCTTCAACCGAGTGCCAGGTGCCGTAACTATCTCCATCACTTGACGCTGCTGGATCAGTTGCTGTTGCGTATCACGAACCTGCGCAGTCAGACCTGCGAGTTCCTGCCTGGCTTCCCGATTCTGTTTCCAAAGAACAAATAGGGTAGCAACTAACCCTGTTAGTACCACTCCCGCCGCGATCGCCCCCCAGGTCTGAGCAGAGGACCATTTTGGTGATTGCTTCGGTGGAACTACATTGGAAGGCGACCGCCGATGTCCATCCTCGGCTTGTTGGGTTGTGCCTCTCACTGTGGCATCGGCTCGAACGGCTTCGAGAATGCGTCCGCGCAAATGCGTTGAGGGTTCGAGGGGTCTGGCTTCCAGACTTGCAAATGCCAACCTCGTCGCTGTGTCTTCCCACTCGGACAGCTGCGAGCGGCATTCTGTGCAACTCTGGAGATGAGCTTCCAGATCACGCACTTCTGTCGCGTCAAGCGCGGTCAGAGCCTGTGCTGCCAATATCTCTTTGTAGTCTTCGTGGTCCATGCTCTTCCGGCGCGTTATTCTTCCGTTTAGTGCAGACTTATACTCTCTTTCCCCAACAGTTCACGTAGCTTGATCATGCCTGACCGCATCCGAGTTTTTACGGTGCCGAGGGGTGTTGTGAGCTTCGCAGCAATCTCCGACTGTGTTAACCCCTCGAAGTAGGCAAGGATCAAAATCCGAGTTTGCTCTTCCGGAAGCTCTGCTAAGGCCCGCTTTACGATCTCCCGTTGCTCAGAATGCAGCGTGTCTTTCACTGCATCAGAGGCTTCGTCAGGCAAGTTCCGGGCGGCGGAATCGACCAGGCGCTGGCGCGCTCCCAGCAGGCGCAGGCGATCAATGGCGCGGCTGCGGGCGAGCGTCACCAGCCAAGTGAAAGGCCGGCCTCGCTGCTCATTGAAATCAGCGGCGCGCCGCCAAACCTGAAGGATGACCTCTTGTAAAACATCTTCCGCCTCTTCGCGGCTATTCAATATACGCATAAGCACGCCGAACAGGATTAAGCGATAACGGTCGTAGAGTGATCCCAACGCCATCTCATCGCCGCGGGCGACTGCGTGAAGAAGATCGACGTCAGATGCTTTTGCTTGTTCGGGTTGCAAGGCGCTTGCTTTAGTCAGCGAATATACGAGGGTGAGCTGCCGGTAAGATTGCGCATGTGAGATTTTAGAACCCAAATCTCAGATCTGAGATCTGAGATTTGGGATTTAGCCGATAACAGCCATTAGGCGACTGTTATTTCGTCCGTCAGGTACACATCCTGAATTGCGTTAAGCAGCTCCACGCCTTCATTCATGGGGCGCTGGAAGGCTTTACGCCCGGAGATCAGACCCGTGCCACCGCCACGCTTATTGATGACCGCAGTCCGCACCGCTTCCGCGAGATCGCTTGCCCCTTTCGATTCACCACCGGAATTGATCAAACCGCAGCGTCCCATGTAGCAGTTGGCCACCTGATAACGGACCAGATCGATTGGGTTCTCCCCCATCAGTTTCTCATAGACGATTTTGCTGGTCTTGCCATACGAGCCGCCGAGTGCTTTTTCCACAGCAAGGTAGCCGCCGCTGCGCTCGGGGAGTTTCTGCTTGATGATGTCCGCCTGAATCGTAACGCCGAGATGATTTGCCTGTGCGGTGAGATCGGCCGCAGCGTGCATATCACCTTCCGGGGTCTTGAATTTTGAGTTGCGCAGGTAACACCAGAGGATGCAGGCCATGCCGAGCTCATGAGCGTAGGCAAAAGCTTCGCTGATTTCCGTTAACTGTCGCGTCGATTCGTCCGACCCAAAGTAAACGGTGGCTCCAACCGCAACCGCGCCCAGATCCCGTGCTTCCTTCACAGTGCCAAAAGAGACCTGGTCAAACTTGTTCGGCAGGGTGAGCAACTCGTTGTGATTGATTTTTACTACAAAGGGAATCTTGTGAGCGTAACGTCGGGCAACGATGCCGAGGACCCCAAACGTAGAGGCCACTGCGTTGCAGCCGCCTTCAATGGCCAGCTTTACGATGTTATCGGGATCAAAATACTGCGGGTTGGGCGCAAACGAGGCGCCGGCGGAATGCTCGATTCCCTGATCAACCGGCAGGATCGAAAGGTATCCCGTGCCCGCCAGCCGGCCATTGTCGAAGAGAGATTGCAGTGAGCGCAAAACGGCAGGCGAACGGTCCGAGTGGGTCCAGACACGATCGATGAAGTCCGGACCGGGCAGACTAATCTGGTCCTTTTTGATCGTCTTCGAGGTGTGCTCGAGCAGGGTGCGCGCGTTCTCGCCCAGCAATTCTTCGATGCGATCAAGGGGCGTGGTTGATCGTTTCAGTTCGGTAGCCATGATCCGGGTCCTCCTGGACTGACACGAGAGGGTAATTTGTCTTAAGCTTGAGGAAAATTATAACACAGGGCTTGATTGCCTCTGGTACCCGGAACCCTCGAGAGTGGTGACAATCGCAGTATTAACCCCTGGAGGTGTCGAATAGAGTGACTCTCTGAAGGAATACGAGATTTAGCTCGCTGAAACTAATTCTCGAAATGCATCTCGCAGCCTCACTGCCACTGTGCCCGCTACCATTGAATACCGCCGAAAGTCGAATGTGGTTACGATGGCCACCCCGAGCCCGGCCGAGGTGAGGAAGATCTCGTCGGCTTCGGTGAGATCAGACAGTTCGTGCACGCCTTCGATAACTGGAATGAACTGTTTGGTGGCGAGCTCGATCACCGCCGCCCGCGTGATACCCGCCAGGGCCCCGGCCGAGAGCGTGGGGGTGTGAACCGTTCCATCTTTCACCCAGAAGATATTTGCCATCGTAGCGGAGACGATTTCGCCGCGCTCATTAAGCATGACCGCTTCGTCAAATTCTCTCGCCTGAGCTTCTTCCCAGGACAAGACCTGCTCCAGATAGTTCAAACTTCTGATTCCCGTGAGCGGTGAAAAAGTGTTGAAGCGATGAGGCGAGACGGCCAGGCTCATTCCCGCCTGCGGTACTTTTTGAGCCTCACCGGTCAAGATCAGCAGGTCTGTCTTTTTCCCGCCAGGAGTTTTGGTCTTCCAGAAGTCGCGTCCGCTTCGCGCAAGCAGAATCACACGCGCCCGCCCATCGTGAACACGATTCACTGAGATGAGCTTTTCCAGAGCCTCGCCGACGCCCTGCTGAGTGCATCCGCTGCAATCGACAGCCAGCCGCCTGGCGTGGTCCAGCAGGCGTCGCCAGTGTTGCGGCCATAAAAAGGGGACACCGTTGTAGATCGCCACAGTTGTGAAAACACCTCGCCCGTAAAGCATCGCCGAAGAGACAGGCGCTACCCGAGCCTTGGTGGCCTCGACCATAGTGCGATTGAGATAGATGACGGGATGCATTGACGCCCTGCCTTGGCGCAATCGTGGACAGGATTTACAGAATTGACAAGATAATTTATTCCCTGCCTGCGGCCATCGCTTCGGCCTTAAGCTTGTTGGGAAGAGATGCGCGCCAGGCGTTTTCGAGCTGCTCAACGGCGATGTCGATTACTGTCGCCTTGGGGGTCTTGATGCGAAGTCGATTGCCGCCGACTTTGCCGAGATATTCAAAAGGACAGTTTCGGCGTAAAACGATCTTTTCGATCGCTACCCGGGCAGACTCAGCAAAACTCACGATAATGCGCGAAGGCGATTCGCTGAAGAGTAATATCGTAACTGGAAGCGAGCCCATCAGCTCAACATCCGCGCCAATTCCCGAACGATTCAGAGACGAGAAACAGCTTTCAGCGAGGGTCACCGCGATTCCTCCATCTGAACAGTCGTGCGCGGATTGCAGCAGACCTGCCTCGGCCGCCTCGAGGCAGACCTGCTGGACCTTGAGCTCCAGATCTAGATCCAGGCGTGGCACATTTACGTTGTCATCATCAGCCGATGAGCCAGCAACGGTTCTCGCATACTCGCTGATAGACAAATCGTCAGCGGTTGTTCCGAGCAGCGCAATATAGTCCTCTTCTTGTTTGAACCCTTGTTGCACGACGCGCCGCACGTCTTCGACGAGCCCGATCATACCGATTACCGGAGTCGGCAGTATGCCCCGCCCTTCAGTTTCATTGTAGAAAGACACGTTGCCCGAGACGACCGGAGTATTGAATACTTCGCATGCTTCGGCCATCCCATCGATGACTTCTGAAAACGACCACATCACTTCCGGTTTTTCGGGAGACGCAAAGTTGAGGCAGTTAGTGACGGCGAGTGGTCGGGCGCCCACGCACACCACGTTGCGTGCTGCTTCGGCCACAATCAGCTTTGTTCCCTCGCGAGGATTCTGCGCGCAATAGCGGCCATTTCCATCGAGTGTCATAGCCAGCCCGCGACGTGTCTCTTTGATTCTGACAACCGCAGCATCCGCTCCCGGTAAAACGGCGGTGTTGGTTCTCACCATGTGATCGTACTGGCGATAGACCCATTGCTTGGAGGCGATATTCGGCGTCCCGAGCAATTTCAACAAAGCCTCGCCATAATTCTGAGCTTCGATCTTTGTGCTTTGATCTTTGTCGGTGTCGGCGGGTGATTTCTCAACTCTAACATTGGCCTTCGACTTTGGACTTTGGACTTGGGACTTGCGACCTGGGGGCGACATTGGCCGTTGATACTTCGGCGCTTCGTCCGTGAGAAGTGAGACTGGAATGTCGGCGACTGTTTCGCCATTATGAATTACCTGCATGCGTCCGGTATCGCGCACGCGCCCAATCACGACAGCATCGAGGTCCCACTTGCTAAAGATTTCGACAATCTCGCGTTCGCGCCCGGAGTGGGCCACGATCAGCATTCGTTCCTGGGATTCTGACAAAAGCATCTCGTAGGCGGTCATTCCTTGTTCCCGCTGGGGAACGAGTGACAGGTCGAGCTCGATTCCGGTATTAGCTCGGGCTGCCATCTCGCAGGATGAGGACGTGAGACCGGCAGCGCCCATATCCTGGATACCACCAACGGCGCCGCTGCGCATCGCTTCCAGGCAAGCTTCTAGCAGCAGCTTCTCGAGGAATGGATCACCAACCTGCACCGTGGGACGTTTTTGCAGTGCCTCTTCATCAAACTCTGCCGAGGCCATCGTCGCTCCGTGAATGCCATCGCGTCCGGTTTTGGCGCCCACATACAGCACCGGGTTTCCGACCCCGGTTGCTTTGCCAAAAAAAATCTGGTCACGCCGTACCAGCCCGAGGGCGAACGCGTTCACAAGGGGATTAAAGGCGTAGGCATCGTCAAACGCCACCTCACCGCCCACCGTGGCCACTCCAAACGCATTTCCGTAGTGAGCGATGCCGGCAACCACACCTGCCAGCAGCGACCGGTTGCGCCGACCGTGTTGGGCATGGTCCAGCGAGCCGAACCGCAGACTGTTCATGGAGGCAAGGGGCCGTGCACCCATGGTAAAGATATCTCGCAGAATTCCGCCAACGCCGGTGGCAGCGCCCTGGAAGGGCTCGATAAATGACGGATGATTGTGTGATTCGATCTTGAAAGCGATGCACCAGCCGTCGCCCACATCGACTACACCGGCATTTTCACCAGGGGGGACTATCACGCGCTCGCCGGTAGTAGGCAGACGGGCCAGATGGACGCGCGAGGATTTGTAGGAGCAGTGCTCTGACCACATCACCGAGAAGATTCCCAACTCCACCAGAGTCGGCTCCCGGCCCAGAAGGGATTGAATGCGATTAAACTCGTCCTGAGTGAGGTTATGAGCTGCGATTACATCCGGAGTGATCATAAAACATTGCCGATTTGCGATCGCCAATTGCCGATTGTCTGCCGATAAACTGAGCCTTCTTCAATTGGCATTGGCAGTTGGCAATCGGCAATTTATTGGCTCATCACCGCTTTACTGCCTAGCAGCTTTTCTATTGCCGCACTTAGCTCCAACAACTTGAATCGACCGAAATGTTTGAAGACCACTTTGCCTTCGGCATCGTAAAGAAACGTAGCCGGCAAGGCGCCGCTCCACTTAGGATCCACCGTACTTATGATCTGATCCGGGTCGGGCACGTTCAACAGATAAGCAGGCATGGTCGCGCGCATCTGGCGCAGAAAAGTGGGCACCCCGGTCTTGATATCGGCCAGATCGTCCAGCGACACTGAGATCGTGTCGAGGCCCTTCGGCCGAAATTGCTGATCGAGTTTCACTAAGTCGGGAAACTCTTCCCGGCAGGGATCACACCAGGTGGCCCAGAAGTTAACCAGGAGGGGCCGCGGCGCAGACTCGCGCTTCAATATAGCGGTCAGTGAAGGTGCGTCGATGGCGCGTACCACTACAGACGGTTTCGCAGCGCGGCTCTTTCGCTTACGAGATTGAGCCGGCGCTGCGAAATTGGTGAGCAGGATAATGCTCAGGCTGATAGCGCCAAGAACAAATGGACGGGCCAAAATCATCTGTTAAGCGCGCTTGATGGTGCAGCCAAAAGCATTGGCAGTTGTCTTGGTCACAGGTTTGCTGGCCAGTGTAGCTTCAATCGCGTCTCGCAACTCGCTCGAGGCGACATTGGCTGCATCTTTGGCGTTGTCAATGCGTCCGTGATAAATCAGCTTATTACCGGCGTCGAGGAAGTAAGCCTCGGGCGTGACGGTCGCACCAAGCCGGTCAGCAATCTTGTTGCCCGGATCTTTGAGCACCGGAAAGCTAAACTTGCTCTCAGCAGCATGGGCTTTCACTGCCGCAGCCGATTCGGCGACGTTTGGATTAATGCCGATAACATTTACGCCCCGAGCTTTGAAATCCTGGGCCAACTTTTCCATGCGTTCGTTGTAGGCATTGGAAACAGGACACTTGGTGGCCACGAAGATCAGTACGGATCCGCTTTTTCCTTTGAGTGAATTCAGTGAATGTTCTTTGCCGTCTGTATCCGGGAGGGTGAAATCTTCAATTGTGGCGCCGATCGCCGGGGCAGCGGGGACCTCGCCTTCCGTCGATCGCGCTATGCTCACGACGACCGCACCAGCAATGACGAAAATCGTGGCCAGGAAAAATGTAATGGCATTCTTCTTCATATAGGAACTCCTTTCAAGAACGGGTGGAAATTGAGAGGCAAGATTAGCAGTCGGCAAAAGGCGTGGCAAGTTGGCATTGCCCCACAATCCCCCGCTCTAGTTGCATGATTGAGTCAGGTCTCAGAAATCATTAGGGGCTAGACCATTGGAAGGAAGGTGTCAATCTGTCCTCCGGTCCAGCCCCTGCAGGGGAGGCTCCAGGTAATCCGCACTATCATCAATCTAACTAACCGCTCTCCCGGTGCTCAGGACATAGGCCCATCAGGGTCCATATCGCTGTCTGTATTCGGCTGATACCAGAAAAGCCCTGACCATTTCTGCATTCACGAAGTTGCCGTTGAACTGGTTAAGTTTGTTCAACCAGAAGTGGTAACCATTGAAGTCGGCATCGGGCGCGTCGTTAGGATTGCGACGCAAGTATCCGAAGTATTGCATCAATACGAAGGCTTTGTTCAATTCATTCCGCGCCAAGTCCGGATCCTCAGCCACCACTCTTAAAATCTGCGCGCGTGTCTTTGCACCCGAAATTAAGTCGTTGACCAATTGATCATGTTCTGACTGCGACAACACGCCGCCCGTATTTTGGTTCAACCTGTCGACAAATTCCGCCGGGGCCATCGTCTGTGGATAAGCGATCTGGAAACGCGACCGGGTGACAAACCCAGCGGCAAACGCGTTCTTGTTGCTGTCCACGACCTGTTCCCAACCCGGCTGTCCGACAACAAGTCCGTTCGAGATTTCGCGCGTGTCAGGTAAGAAGTCGCTTAAACTGATAGGTATTGGAGCGCCTAGCGAGTCTCCGTAAGCTGCCTTGTGCATTCGGTAGACCAGATAGCCGGTCTCTTGAAACTCAATCGAGAGGAAAAATGCCGCAGAGACGTTAATGCGCCGGATCTCCTGGCATTGGAGGTCCGTCCCGCACGACGTAATCTGATCGCGCCAAAATGCCAATCCGGCGACATCAGGCTCACGCGTGAGAAACTCCACGTAATGCTGGCGGACAAAGAACTCCGCCTCATCAATCGGATTCGCTCCATTTTCATCATCATTGTCATTGATCCTGATCGTGGCCACTGTCGACGGGCCAAGATTTGCGCCACCAGGATTGCTGAGACTGATCGAAAGACTTTCGCTGCCCTCAGCGTAGGCGTCATCAACAATGGGAACCGAGATGGTTTTCTCCGTCTCACCCGCTGCGAAAGTCAACGTTCCGACCGAGGCAGCGTAATCGCACCGCGCGGACGCAATTCCATTCACCACACTGCAATCACCAGAATCAGCGCCAGCGCTGGTAGCGTATCCGACGCTTGCAACTGCCGAAATGTCGCCAGCGCGGGTAACCGTGATTTCCGCACGTTTTGTGCCTTCATCTACGGTGAAAACCGTTGCGCTCAGCTGCAAGGTGCTGGTTGGTGTGGGAGTCGGGGTTGCAGTGGGGGTTGGTGACGGTGTTGGAGTTGGGGTGGAATCTGGTTCGGGAGTTGTCGTCAGCGCACCTCCGGCATCAATTCTGTCACGAACTGATCCATCGATCCGTCTGGAGGTGGCCTCAATATGATTAACGATGTCGTCATTATTCAGATGCGGAAAGGTTGCTCGCACTAAGGCAGCCTCACCCGCAACCAGCGGGGCGGCCATAGATGTCCCGCTCCAGGTGGCGTATTGCCCCCCGGGTACCGCGCTGAGAATTTCCTGACCGGGCGCGGCGACGTTCACCCAGGAGCCGCGACTTGAAAAGCTGGCTAAAAGGTCCTGAGATGTGGAAGCCCCAACGGCAATCAAGCCATCCACATTTTCCGCGGCTGGATACTGCCTCGTAGTGTCTGAGCCATTTCCCGCAGCTGCAACGATTACCAGATAAGGGTTCACGGCCGCGGGGAAATCTTCCTCGCCGGGCTCTGGAACATCATCACATATCTTGGATAACACGCTGCCAATGAGTTTTGTTCGCCGCAACGTGCTCAAACTCAGGTTAATAACATCGGCGCCATCCTGAGTGTTTGGATTGCCGTCCGGGTCTACGGCGTAGGCCAGAGCTTCAGCCAGGATCCAGACATTGCCGAGACCCCGATGATCGAGAACTCTTATGGGGATAATCTTCGCTTCGGGCGCGACCAGAGCAATCAACCCTGCGACATGAGTTCCGTGTCCAAAAGGTCCAGTCTGAAGACTACCGACCTCACTCGGATCGCTGTCGTTATCTACGAAGTCGTAACCGGGCAACAAATGGCCTGCCAACGCCGGATGCGTGGCATCAACGCCCGTATCGAGCACAGCAATCTTGATTGGCCCGTTCGGACCTGTCCCTCTGTTTATCTGATGCGCGATTGGCAGGCGCATCATTTGGGGCGCCCATTGCGCGAGGTAAGTCCCGGCATCTCCGCCTACGCTCCAGCCATTGCCAACGCTCCAACCGTTTCCCCCTCCTTCCGGCGGCTTCTCCACGAAGTTGGGTTCGGCGTAGACAACCCGTAGATCTGTCGACAGCGCTGAGACCCGTTCGTTGACTTGACCCCCGTCAGTTATTCTCAGACGGTAAATTGGTCGTGAGCCAAATTGATCGAGCGGCGTGGGATCGAGAGAGTACTGCGTAGCGAGGGCTGATAGTTCATTAACGCTCGTAAGCTTTACGACTACTTCGCCGGTAATAAACTCTTCGCCGTCGTCGATGGCAAGTACGTCCACACTATCTCGCTGCCAGAGGGAAAGCGAAATCGCAAGAAGGACTAGGGCGACTAAGAATGTGACTCTGCGGGCCACTGATTATTCCTTATTATGAAAACTTTCAGGGGTACGTGCTGAACTTCGAAAACTCCGGCTAATCTCTAATCTGATAGTTCCGGAACCCCTATTCACAGCAAACCAAGAGCCGAAAGACTTTCCCGGATTCACACAGTGCGGCGAGACGAAGCAAAAATACGACTTGCCGAACAATATTCTCAATGCAGCCGGATGGGGGAAGGAAAAAGTGCCAAGCCGTTCGGATGTCCTGACTCAGGATAAGGTTGGATTTCGGGTAGGCTGAAGCCAGACCAGTTCCGAAATGGGGAAAACCTCGCATTACCTCAATCTTACTGCGTGAAAACTCCCAGATCGTTATGGTCGCGGCTCTCATCAACGCCCGACCAGCACAAACGGCGCCCAGAAAAACGGGTGGGGGTTTGTTTCAATCATCTCTAACTGCGCCTGACGCAGGGCTGCCACCGGAGATTTCCCGGCACGTAAATGTGTATAGAAGGTGGTCATCAACCTGGCTGTGGCCTCATCGTCCACGGTCCAAAGACTGATCAGCAGCGATGGTGATCCAGCTGCGAGAAATCCCCGCGCTAACCCGATCAATTCATCTCCCGGGGCAACGGCGCTGACTCCGGTCTCGCAGGCACTCAAGGTAACCAAAGCGCAACTAAGATTCAGCGTGTAGGCATCGCGCACCGTCAACCACCCATCGCCCAAACGCAAAGACGAGAACAATGGATTATCCGGACGAAATTGACCGTGACATGCCAGGTGCAATACATCCGCATCTGGCGCCTGAGTTCGCAATGCCTCGAGGGTCGCCTGCTCATCCAATAAAGCAACCGTATGCGGAAATAGAGGTGTTAACGCGTCGATCTCATCGCGAACCCGCGGTGTCTGTTTGTCGGCCACGCCGAGAAGCAACGCATTGCTAAGAGATGGAACTTTTCGACGGAGACATTGCTGAAACACGATGGCGCTGGGCGCATAGGAAATTTCCCGACGGACAATCAAGTAACTAGTGCCATCGTGAAGAGCTTGAAACGGAAGGTAATGCAACATGCGATGCGGAATGATGACCAACCGGCAGTCACTCAGCTTTTGCTCGATGGGTCGCAGTAAGAGATCGTAAAGCGATTGAAGGTGGCGTCTGGCACGCCGCGTTAGATTCGGTAAGTGCCGGCGAATTCTCTCCGAGCCGTGCCGAAGAGCATCAATCTGAAAACGAAGCTGGCTCAGTTCGGCCGTTACCGCCTTCTCGCTGCCCAGGTTGCGAAATACTTCAACACTCTTTTCCGTAATTACAAAAGCCAGTAATTCGTCATCGAGCGTCGTATATTCCACCAACGCTGAGTCTGCGCCCAGATCCTTCTGAAGCCTGACGACGTCGACTGTATCGCCGTGCGCAGTGATCTCTACGCTTAGGTGTCGGAGCTGGCGGAGGATCTCCGAAGTCTTACGTTCGCGCTCGCGAAGAGATTCCTGGACGGTCTGAGTCCCACCCTGTCCGAATCGCGGCTGCGCTCCCGGACGATTGATCTCGTTGTACAAGTAGTTCAGCTCCTGCCGCAACTCCTCCAGCTGCGTTAGCAGGTCAGCTTCGAAGGAATCGCGCGGTTCCGTAGGGTGAGTCAGATTCCCACCCAGCGCATCGACTAGCGCTCGGGCGCGGGCCCTCTCGACATGGCCAAACGCCTCTGCTACCCGATTCGCGCCGCCGGCGAGACAAAGTCGAACCAGTTCGTGGTAGGGAGTGAGTTTGTCTGAAAAGAAAGCAGTACGAAATTCCTCTCCCGGCAGGGGTGCGCGCAACTCCTCGGTGAGATCTACTGCCTGTTTGAAAGCTTTCTCGGCAGCATCCGCGTTACCGGTCATAGCGGCTACCAGACCCAGCGAGGTGTAGCAACGCTCAGCTACCTGAGGCTGTCCTTTGAGGTTTGCTTCAAGCACCGTCTGCTCGAGAATGGACCTGGCGTCCGTGGTGCGGCCTCGTGCACGTTCAGCTTCTCCTCGCAGCCAACGGGCCATCAGAAGCCGGCGCCAACTCCCCGAGATTGCCAGGGGATGTTCGACTTCCAACACGGTCGCGATTGCCGCCGCGTAATCCCCCTGACGGTAATCCAGTTGCGCCTGGGTTAGCGCCACCATCGCTGCACCGACTTCGTTCCCTTCAGTCGCGTACAAGTTGCGTGCTTGGGCCAGGGAGAAATGGGCTTCCTCAGTTCTGCCCAGCAACACCGCGGCGCGGCCGTGGTGGGCCAACGCTCTCGCTTGCTCTGCGCGCATTCCCAGTTCCGCAAATTTCGGAATGACGCGCTCATAAATTGCCGCCGCCTCCAAAGCGAGATTGAGCTCCAGGTAAGCGTCGGCGATCTCCTGCTCGGCGGTGGCTGACTGATGCGCCATCCCGAGCAAGGCGTATCGACGGCGCGACCGCTCGAGGTAATCAAGCGCCCGGTCGTAACGGCCCTGTAGCAAAGCAAATGTTCCGATGTTTCCTTCAATTTCAGCCTGAGTCACTGTCAGGCCGGAAGCCTCGGCCTGTTGCACCGCTTCTTCCAGCAGACTTTCCGCGGATTTGAATTTGTGGAGCACTGCGTGAGTATTGGCCAGGCAGTTGTTTATGGTAGCGAGCTGCTTCTGATCATTGAGGGCTGCAAAACGTTCTCGCGCTGAGCTTTGAAACGCTTCAGCCTTATGATAACGGTCCCGCCGAAAGTACAGGTTGCCGATGTTGTGTTCGATTTTACCGGCAGCTAATACATCGCTGTAAGTGAGAAAGACTTCGTGGGCGCTCAGACCGCATTCAATGGCTTCGTCGTAACGACCGAGCATGGCGAGTGCGATTAGTTTACTGACCTGCGTGGCTGCGGCAGTGTGTGGCTGATCCAGCCCTACAAACCGGGCGTGAGCGTCATCGAGACAAAACAGGGCATGCTCCATCTGGCCGTGGATGAGCGCCTCAAGACCGGCGCTCCAGGCCGAGAGCGCTGCGATTTCCGGATCTGGATTTGTTTGGGAAAGAAGTTGAAGTACCGCGGCTGCTTGAAGTGCCTGGGCGGGGTCGCTACTCCAACCTTCGAGACAGATGTCTTTCAGCTTCTGGGCTAGCTGAACATTTGCAAGCGCAGAGTTCTCTTTGAGCAATGCCTTACGTTCGGCATTGCCCGCGGCGACCAGCCGTGCCGCAAGCTCCGCATTCTGCATCCCTTTGACCTAGACCTAAGCTGTGAGTTCCAGCTGGGGCAACTCAATCTCAACGTCATTCATATGAACTCGGAGTAAATAATCGCCCGACGGCACAGCAGGCAGCGTGAATTCGCACAGTTCGTTAAGCGCCGCTCCGGCAGATCCACTCGGGCCCTCAATCTCCACGCGCCCTCCGCCGCAATCATCTCGCATTACCTGACCCGCTACGAGCCACATATCGTCATGGAATGTGATGCGAAGGTCAATATCACTTTCTTCAGCCGAATAGATCAATTGACGCGAATCGGTCTGGCCCGAGCGCACGCCAAATGCCGGCGCCTGGTCCATACTACTATCAAAGCTCAAAGCGGCAAGTATTCGGCGCTTCAGAGACTGCCTCCGTGATTTTGCCCGGCCACTGAAGATGTTCATCGCGTAGGCAACCACGTCGCGTGGCGCGTCCTCGGCCTGGTCGGTTGCCATCAGATGCACGACCTCATCCAGCCTTCGAAACTTCTTCGCGCATTCTGAACAGTTGGATATGTGTGCCATCGATTCGGTTCGCACACTGGGGGCCGCGCGATCTTCAACGAGATCCGCAATCCTGGCAAAGTCTAGATGTTGTGAAAGGCTGCTCATTTCTGTTAGCTCGGGTCTGGGTTCTTCCCTACCCATGGCAACAGTCCGGCTCTTTAACAAAGAAATACATTCGAGCCTTATTTGTCCAGTAATCGCATCATTTTCTCAAGGCAACGAGCGCGAGTTGGCCCAATGCTGCCCTCGGAAGTGCCCAGCGAAGTCGCAATTTCTGCATAGGAAGGAGGCTCTGCTTCGTAAAAGAGCATCGTCAGCAGTTTCCGGCAGCGATCGTCGAGGGCGGCTACTGCCGTGCGCACCCGGTGCTGCTCCTCAAGTTTCAGCAACACCTCATCCGGCAAAGCCGCGTTGTCTGGAATACTCGATAGGTCCTCGCCAGAGTCGCTCTCATCATCGCTAACCGTGTATCGAGAGGCTCGCGCTTTTGATATCACCCTCCAGGTTTTTCGGCGCGCCGTAGTAACCAGCCAACTATGCAGGCGTTCAGGTTGCTCGATGTCGTGAAGTTTTTGAAAGAGGGTAGCAAACACCTCCTGGAAAACGTCTGCTGCTTGATCATCATCAAGGCCGGCACGGCGTGGAATGGCATACATAAGTCGCTGATAGCGCTTAATCAGTGCCTCCCAGCCAGCCTGATCACCGTTTCGACAGGCCAGCAACAACTGCTTGTCACTAAGTTCCATCAGCTTTCCGAAGATCCGGGTTAGGCAGTCAGCATAGGGGGTGGCTCATCATGTTGTCTAGCTTGGTATTTAAAAGATCAGCGTCCTGAGTATTTTTGAATCAAGCTAGTGGACTGTTATGTCGGGCAGCTTCCGCAGTGAATTTCAAACTGGCGAAGTATTGTTCAAATCTTCAACGTAAGAGGAAAACTATAATGTTCTCGAATTCAAAATCTCGGTTCGCTGGCCGTCATATTGCGATTTCACTGATATCCGCAACCCTATTCTTTGCTGGCGCAGGAGCTTTCGGCTACTCATTAGTAGATGGCTCTATCGTCTCGGCCCAGGGCTCTCCATCACCGACACCGTCGCCGAGTGCATCACCGTCGCCAGGCGCTATACCGTTTGAGATCCAGACGGATCTCGACGGCGCGCCTATTAACGGTATTCGGCCCAAGGGTGAGGCCGAGTTTGAAATCGATCTCAGTGGAAACAGGGAGTTTAAGGTGCGGGTTGAAGACGTCAACTTACCCGGAGGCACCCTGCTCAACGTGCTGGTCGATGGTTCGCAAGCCGGCACCATTACTCTCATTGGAGGCTTAGAGCGGTCGGAATTGCTTCTTAAAACTGAGCGCGGTCAAACCGTACCACAGGTCAACTCGGGAACGCGCGTGGTGGTAACGAATCAGTCTGGGGTCACGTTACTTGCCGGTGCATTTTCCAGCAATCCGGGTCCGTCACCGTCGCCCAGCGCTTCGCCATCGCCTTCAGCATCTCCAACACCCGACCCTTCACCATCGCCTGGTGCGACACCGTTTGAGATCGAGGCTGATCTTACCGGCGCCCCTATCAATGGCATCTCGCCCAAGGGTGAAGCTGAGTTTGAAATTGAGCTCAGCGGAAACCGGGAGTTTAAGGTGCGCGTCGAGGATGTTAACTTGCCTGCAGGGACGCTGCTCAACGTGCTGGTCGATGGCGCGCAAGTGGGCACCATTACCCTGCTTGGAGGCTTGCAGCGGTCAGAACTGGTTCTTAAGACAGAGCGCGGTCAAACCGTACCTCAAATCAACTCGCGCACGCGCGTGGTGGTTGCCGATCAGGCAGGCGTGACTATTCTTGCCGGCGCGTTTTCCAACATTCCACCGAATCCCAATCCCAACCCGTCACCGTCGCCGTCACCGAGCCCCAATGCAGAATTTCGCATCGAGGCCAGATTGGCTGGAGCCCCTATCAACGGTCTAACGCCGGTGGGCATGGCGAAGTTTAAGAGTCAGGGCAACGAACGGGAGTTTGAAATTGAAGTCGAGAGGGTCAACCTGCCCGCCAACACCGTACTCGGTGTCTTCGTCGACAACTTGAAAGTGGGTGATCTGATCCTGAATTCAAGACTCGAGACCGAATTCGAGCTGGAGTCAGAAAGGGGCCAGACGGTGCCGAACGTCATGACCGGCTCTACAGTTGCCGTAATTAACTCGCAAGGACAGACAATTGTAAGCGGCGTCTTCAACACCCTGCGCAGTATCAATTCAGGGAACGACGTCGACGATCGCGGCTTCTTCGTCGAGCAGCAGTATCGAGACTTTCTCGCTCGTGAGGCTGACGACAGTGGTTTAGGCTTCTGGATACGGGAAATCGAGAGATGCGGAGCTGACGATTCGTGCGTTCGGCGTATGCGGGTCAATACATCGGGCGCGTTCTTCCTTTCCATCGAATTTCAGGAGACGGGTTACCTGCTCTATCGTTTCAACAAAGCGAGTTTTGGCGTCATGCCGCGACGGAATTCATTCCTGGTTGACATGCAAATGGCGGCGCAAGGTCTGATCGTCGGCGCGCCGGGGTGGGAACAGACGCTCGAAAATAATAAGCGCCGGATAGCTGATGCATGGGTCCTACGTCCGGAGTTTCAACAACGCTTCGGTTCACTCACGAACGAACAATATGTTGATGCACTCTTTAACAACGCGGGCGTTCAGCCTGCCGCAGCCGAGCGCAATGATCTGGTTGAGGGACTGCGTACACAGCAAGCGACCCGGGCCACGGTGCTGAGGCGTGTAGCTGAACACTCGCAGTTCAAACAGCAGGAGAAAAACCCGGCGTTCGTGCTGATGCAGTACTTCGGATACCTCCATCGCAATCCTGACGAAGGCCAGGACTTCGACATGAGTGGATTCAACTTCTGGCGTCAGAAGCTGGACGACTCGGGTGGTGATTTTCACCGGGCGGAGATGGTTCGGGCCTTTATCGAATCAACCGAGTACCGTCAACGGTTCGCCTGGTAAAAGGCCCCCTCATTCTAGCGAACGAGTTGGCTAGCGTGCTGACACTACGCATATTCGCTTAGCCGCGCAGTGGGGCACACGCGCGGTGAGTCTGGCTCGCACTCAGGCAGGGGAGAGCATGAGTGCGGGCCAGTTCTTTTTTTTTGACCCAGAATCTCCTTTCTGACTTCGAACCCTTTGAACCGCTCAGAACGGACAGAAGCCACTCAAGAACAGAACCATTTGCGGTAGAGACCGTGTGAAAACGCAACGGAGTGTCATGAAGTCAGTGCTATAGTCGCTATCGGTGGATACCTATTGATACGTGGGACCATTGGCTACCAAGGCTGTGTGAAAACTCGAACATCTAGCTAACGAGAAATGGTTTCACGCCCTTTGTGGGTGTCGACTTTGGAGTTTTCACACGGTCTTGGGGTGACCCCCTTTGATGAGACAATCGCAATTTTCACACTAGCATTTATCAAAGATTTTGCTTCTCAAACTTCTTTATCTGCTACAGAATCGTGGGTGGCTGGTGAAGCGGAGGCGAGCTCTGCTGGAGAGCAACTCGCCAAGGAATAACCAGCCGGAGACTCATCGATACCGATGGTCTGGGGAGCGGTCTGGAGGCCGCTCCTCGTTATTGAATCAGCACCGCGCGCTGCCGTTGTGCTATCGGGTCGATAGTCCTCCTCATGCCTAAAAAAACTCATGGTCGCGCCAGCAGTACTGGTGCTGGAATCTAAGACCAGCTCAAACTCCTCCGGCGAGCGATAGCCAAGTGCCGAGTGCAAGCGGCAGCGATTGTAGTATTGGTCGATGAACTCCGCGAGGTTCTGCCGCAGGTGCTCGAGATTCTGATAATCGTTGGCATAGATCTCCTCCCGCTTGAGTGTCTTCATAAAGCTCTCGCAACTGGCATTGTCATAAGGATTCGCTGGTCGACTCATGCTGGGAATGATCTGGTGCTGTTGCAGCAGGTTGATGTATTCATGGGAAGCATATTGCACCCCGCGATCTGAGTGATGGACCAAGCCTGGTGGTGGCTGGCGTTGAGCGATTGCCTGTTCCAGCGCGGTCTTCGCTAAGCGCGTGGTTAGCGTTCGATCTAAGGCCCAACCCACCACCTTACGAGAAAAACCATCCAGGATGACAGCCAGATAGACGAACTCTGTTTTCAGGCGAATATAGGTAATATCCGCCACCCACAGCTGATTTATTCCGGTCAGTTTCATACGACTGGCGAGGTTCAAATAGACCTCCAACTCGTGTCTGGAGTCCGTCGTCACCACGAAGGCCCGCGGTTGCACTGCCAGCAGATTATCTTCCTTCATCAACCTCTCGACGCGTTTGCGATTGACGACCAGCCCCCGCCGCCGCAGTTCTTTCGTCACTCGCCGATAGCCGTAGCGGCGCCGATGTTCCACGAAGATCTGCTGAATAGTTGATCGCAGTTCCATCTCCTCTTTCACCGGCTGCTGTTCCTGCAACGTTCGGTAAAAGCCGGCCCGACTAACCTGGGCCAATTGACACATCCGCTCAATGCTCAAACTGCCTTGCAAGGACATCACTTCCCGGATTTGGTCGTAGACGCCTTCCCGTCACTGTCGCTGCTCGGCTGTCGTCGAGCCTCGACTTTTTGCAAGGCACCTCTGAAAAAATCTAATTCCAGAGTTTTGTCAGCCAGCACCCGCTTCAGTTGGTTGACCTCTGCGCGCAATTTGCTCTCCCGCGCGTTCGCCGCTGGCCGCCGATCATCCATATCCGCTCGCTCGCGCCAGTAATACAAGAGTCTCCGATCGACTCCCAGTTCCTTCGCCAGCGCTTTCACGTTGTCGCTTTGTTTTAGTTGCTCAACCGCTCTGCGCCGGAACTCCTCCGAATACTTCGCATACCCTTCCCTTCGTTTCTTAGCCACTTGCAGCTCCTTTCTCTGCTTAGTGTGCTAAATTCTTCTGTCTCAATCTAGGGGGTCAGTCCAGTCTCTACCGCAAATGGTTCTGTGTATTGAGTAGCTTCTGCTGTGCTGAGCGCTACCGCAGGTCCGGCCTTAAACTCACACTCACAAATAACCGCTCGCTCCTAAGAGTGACAAAAACACAAAAGAAGGCGATCCTTGACGGAACATAATTACCGTTGCTTGATCGTCGAAGTAACCTCAATTGCGCAAGGTCGTGGTTTCCAATAAGGACAGTATGTTGCGTTACACCGAACAGAGACCGTCGCCGGCATTGGCCCGGCATCTGGAATGCTTTTGGTTTGTCTCGGAAACCGTCACCTCTCCTGCGAAGGGAGCGTTCGAAAGAGTTATGCCTGATGGTTGTGTCGAATGGATTTTTCACCTCGGCGAGCCTTTTCAACGCTCTACTCCGGCAGGCGAATGGGAGCGGCAGCCTCGAAGTTTTATCGTCGGCGAGCTGACACGATTTCTATTGCTTCGACCCACCGGAGATGTGGAGGTAATGGGTGTCCGCTTTCGCCCGGTTGGCGCCTACCGTTTCCTGCCTTTCTCACTCTCTGATTTTACTGATAGCACGATTTCCACCGGCAACATCTGGGGCCATAAAGGAATCTGCCTCGAGGATGCTGTGCTTGAAGCGCGCAATAACCTGCAACGCCAAGAACGGGTGGAAGAGTTTCTCTTGCGGCAACTGGTTTCCACCAACTCGCGCCCGCGGCTTGAAGCGGCCGTGAAGGAGATCATTCGCAGCCGCGGCCAAACTCGTGTACAGGAAGTTGCTGCGGAGATCGGATGGAGCTCGCGACAGTTGGAACGCGAGTTTCGATTAGGCGTCGGGCTCTCGCCGAAAGCGTTTGCCCGGATCATGCGCTTTCAGAATCTCCTGCGACTGGTGGGCGAAGGGGCCTTGCGCGAGTGGACCAGTCTGGCGCTTGAAGGAGGTTATGCCGATCAGCCTCACATGGTGCGCGAGTTTCGCGAGTTTGCTGGACACACCCCGGCCGAGCAGAGACTTGCGGAAGGTGAGTTCGGTTCCCACTTTGTGTCTTCCCGTCGGCTGGCGGCCCTGCTCGGACCCTCGTGATCCTGCTGACCCACCTGCAAAGGGCTGGTTTCACGCAAAGCCGCAAAGGGGGCAAAAACGCAAAGAAGAATGTGTTCTAGACTTTGCGTCTTTGCGTGATTTTTTTGCTCCGCAAACAAGATTCTGACGATGTCGCTTTTATTCAAGACGAAACTCAGCGAAGCGTTTAAGCTGCTCTTCGGAGGATAAATCTATGCACGCATCAAGAGTGGTAATCGCAATCGTATTTTTCGTGCTGATTGGCGGCGGACTGGACGCTCGCTCCCAGGCAACAGTAACAGACTTGACCGGGCTTTCCTGGATGGCGGGAAACTGGGCCGGGGTTCAGGGTGGAGTGGAGATGGAGGAGCTCTGGCAGGCGCCGAAGGGCAACACCATGCTCGGACTTCATCGTGACGTGGCCGGCGGACGCACAGTATCTTTCGAGTTTCTGCGGATCGAAGCAAAACCCGACGGAATTTCCTATTGGGCCAGCCCGGGCGGCCGGCCGGCAACTCAGTTTCGTCTAATCGAACTAAAAGGGAAGCGCGTTGTATTTGAAAACGCGAAGCACGACTTTCCCCAGCGCATCATTTATTGGCTCGGCGAGGATGGCGTGCTGCACGCGAAGATCGAAGGCACCATGAACGGCAAGCCCGCCGCCGAGGAATGGACCTGGCGCCGGGCGGAAAAATGATCTGGGGGGAAAAGGGTCACAAGGGGAAAAGGGTAATATGGGAGGGGATCAATTACCCATTTCCTTTTACCCTTTTACCCTTTTTCCCTTCTTTCCCTTTTCCCCTATTCCTTCCCTGGCGGTAATCTGCTGAATAAGCCCCAACGTTCATCGTCGTCTTCGCGACCTGCTGGAGGATGCGAACGTCGGCATCAACCTCGGTAATCTCGATCTCTTCCGACTACGCATGCAGAGCATAAACCCGCGCATGGGGAATAATCAGATTGGAAGCGGTCGTGTGAAAAACCATCGCACTGAGCCAACCTTGTTCCCTGGAATGAAACGGGATTGCACGTTGCGGGTCGAGCTTGAGAGCAGGCATCAACGCAAGGGGTTGCCAAAGCATGAGCTGTCGCGCCGGTAAACCATTTGAGTTTTAAGGTTCGCGGGAAAGATGGCTATCGAGACTCCGGCTGTGATAAGAATCAGGAAGGAGGATTTGTTATGAAGAGCTTTCATCTGTTTCTCGCCGCAATGATCTCAGTGCTTTGTGTTTCACCGATGCGAGCACAGGAAATGCAGCCACACACTCACACGCACGGTCCATCGGAAAAGCTTGGTCAGGTTAACTTCCCGGTATCATGCAATGCTGCTGCCCGGAAGCAATTCAATCGTGCTACAGCGCTGCTCCACTCTTTTTGGTACGAGGAAGCTGAAAAAGCCTTTACCGCAGTTGCCACGGAAGACCCCAAATGTGTCATGGCCCACTGGGGTGTGGCTATGAGCCTTTATCATCCCGTCTGGGCGCCGTCGACGCCCGCGGAGTTGCAAAAAGGCTGGACCGCCGTTGAAAAAGCAAAGTCAGTCGAAGCGAAAACCGATCGGGAAAAGGATTACATCGAGGCGATAGAAGCCTTCTACAAGGATTCCGATTGGCTCGATCACCGCACCCGGGCTCTTTCTTACGAGAAGGCAATGGAGCGAGTCTACTTGAAATACCCGAAGGACCGGGAGGCGGCAATTTTTTATGCTCTTGCCCTGCTGGGGACCGGGCCTATCACAGACAAGAGTTTCGCAAACCAAAAGAAGGCGGCCGGCATTCTGAATCGGGTTTTGCCTTTGGAGCCCAGACATCCTGGCGTTGCGCACTACCTGATTCATAGCTTCGACTATCCGCAACTGGCATCTCTGGCACTGCCGGCCGCGCGCAGTTATGCCAGGATTGCTCCTTCGTCTCCTCACGCGCTGCACATGCCCTCTCATATTTTTACGCGTCTTGGCCTGTGGCAGGAATCGATTGACTCGAACCTCGCTTCGGCGGCGGCGGCGAAGAACCATGTGGCCAGAACGCACCCTGGCGCTGCCTCTTTTGATGAGCTTCATGCCCTGGACTACCTCGTATATGCCTATCTGCAGAGTGGAGAGGACCAGAAGGCCGGGCGGATAGTCGATCAGGCGAAAGCAGTCGACAAAGTCGACGCGGAGATTCTGGCTTCAGCTTATGCCTTTGCTGCGATACCGGCGCGCTATACGCTCGAACGCCGGAGTTGGTCCGAGGCCGCGCGTCTCGAACTGCAACCCATTACTTTTCCTTGGGACCGCTTCCGCTTTGCGGAGGCGATAATCTATTTCGCGCGCGCTGTGGGAGCGGCGCGGAATGGCGACCCGAACGCTGCTCGCAGAGATGTTGACAGACTCACCGCGCTTCAGGCCGCACTCGCCAACGCCAGGGATACCTACTGGGCCAATCAGGTCGAGATTCAACGACAAACGGCGGCTGCCTGGCTGGCACACGCTGAGGGAAAGAGCGACGAAGCGCTGACGCTGATGCGCTCAGCTACCGAGCTTGAAGCTGCCTCGGAAAAACATCCGGTTACCCCTGGTCCGATCGTCCCAGCGCGGGAGTTGCTGGGAGATCTGCTGCTGGAACTGAAGCAACCGGAACTGGCATTACGTGAGTTCGAGACTTCACTAAGGGATTCACCGAAGCGATTTAACGGACTCTACGGGGCCGCGCTCGGAGCCCAACTCGCTGGGGACAAGAAGAAAGCCAGTGATTACTATAGGAAGATTGTGGCGCTGATGGCTCACGGCGACGGGGCCCGACCCGAGTTGCGCAAAGCTAAGGAGTTCCTGGCGCAGAAGTAGGTCTGCCTTAACCGCACCACAACGAAGGAGGCGCGGCCTCAAAGTGGGTGGCTAGTTGGCGCCGCCTTGCCCAAGAGTGCAATGATCCCCCAACCTCTCAATGCCTCCTTTGCCGAAGACATCAAGAAAAGTTTCGCGGCGCAGGCGATGATGCAACTAATCGGAGCCGAGCTTAGTCGTATCGAGCCCGGTGTAGTTGAGATTGAGCTCCCGTATCGAACTGAATTAACTCAGCAGAATGGATATGTGCACGCGGGTATAGTCACCGCGATCGCTGACACAGCGTGCGGTTATGCTGCCTATAGTCTGATGTCCAAAGGCTCCGAAGTCCTGAGTGTCGAGTTCAAAGTTAATTTACTGAGACCGGCGAAAGGCGACAAATTTCTTGCGAGGGCGGAGGTTATCAAAGCCGGCAAGACACTAATGGTTGTGAAGGCGGACGTATACGGCGTCTCTTTAGCAGCACACGACCACGTCCTCGTGGCTTCTATGCTGGGAACGATGTTCTGCATTCGAAACATAGCGAACGATATCTAAAATCACTATGTGCTTGTTGCATCACATTGGCGGCGCCTTCACCCGCCAACCAGAGGACTTAAAAGACGGCATAAGCTTGAAGGCAGCGGACCTAATCAAGCGCGCCTTCGACGATGTTGAGCCGCAACTCCTGATTGATCATCACACTCACATCGCCGGGCTTGGGAGGGGAGACACGAATGCTTTCGTAAACCCGAAGATGCGTAGCTGGGCGCATCCTTTTCATCATCTCAAGTTTAAGGTCTATCTCAGCGCGACTGGTGTGAAAGATGTCGATCAGGCCGACGAGGAATTGATTCAACGCCTGGTTAATCTGGTAAGGCACATCCAGCATCATGGCAAACACAGGCTTCTGGCATTCGACAAGAACTATCGGCCGGATGGTTCGGTGAATCTTGAGAAAACAGAATTCTACGTTTCAAACGAGTACGTGTTTGCTTTGGCCGAACAATATCCGGACTTGTTCGTGGCAAATATCTCAGTCAATCCCTACCGATCCGACGCGCTTGAAGAACTTGAGAAGTGGGCCGCGCGAGGAGCGCGGATTGTTAAATGGCTGCCAAACGCGATGGGGATCGATCCTTCTGACCCGCGTTGCGATTCCTTCTATCAAAAGATGAAGCAGCTGGATTTGATTCTGCTCAGTCATGGTGGCGAAGAAAAGGCCGTCGAGGCAGAGGAAGACCAGAAGCTCGGTAACCCGCTTCTTTTGCGACGTGCGTTAGATCATGGCGTGAAGGTAATCGTCGCGCATTGCGCCGGGTTGGGCGATAACCAGGATCTCGACAGCCCGGGGCAGAAGCGCGCAGCAAACTTTGATCTCTTCATGCGTTTGATGGATGAGAAGCGTTATGAGGGCCTGCTCTTTGGCGAAATCTCGGCGATGACTCAGTTTAACCGGATCGGGAAACCACTAACGACGGTATTGGAACGTGAGGATTTGCACGAACGTCTTCTTAACGGAAGTGATTATCCTTTACCGGCAATCAACATCCTGATTAGGACCAGACCGTTGGTAAGAGGTGGCTATATCGACTCCGATGAGCGTGAATCTTTAAACGAGATTTACGACTACAACCCGCTGCTGTTCGACTTCGTCTTGAAACGCACGCTCAAACTTCCCGGAACACAGAAACGCCTGCCGGCTTCGGTGTTCATGACGAATCAACGCCTGGGCCTTTAGTCCGCCGGAAATCCCTCAACTCCAAAACCTCGCAGTCAGGAAGGTGGACCCTGTCCCCGCCTCAACTCTGGAACCATTCAACTGCAATCAACTTGTCTGTGAGATGACCGAGGTTTGGAGCTTCATGAACTGCCTTGATGGCTTTCAAAACTTGAGGCGGGGACAGGGTCCACCTTCCTAACTGCGAGATGACTAAGGTTGAAGAGTGTACGCCAACTTGGAACGACTTGAGGGTAAGCGTATTATTGCTGTGCCGAACAAAGATATGACCGCAACCCTCAAAGACTCATACGGCCGGGCTATACGAGACTTGCGCGTGTCACTGACTGATCGCTGTAACTTTCGCTGCTTCTACTGCCTTCCCCACGGCGAACCTCCTATTGCGCCGAAAGAGCAGATGCTCTCTTACGAAGAGATTGAGTATGCTTGCGAGATCTTTGTCAGCCTCGGCATCCAGAAACTGCGCCTTACCGGCGGCGAGCCCATGCTGCGACGCGACATCGAAACGATTATCGCCAAACTCACCGCTTTGAAACCGAAAGGACTACTCGATCTGGCGCTAACAACTAATGGCTACTTCCTGCCTGATCGAGCGCAAGCTTTAAAGGACGCGGGTTTGGATCGCATCACCATTAGCGTGGACAGTTTGAAGCCAGAGGTTTTCAAGGAGATGACTGGCGTAGATGTCCTGGACCGCGTGCTCGCAGGGATCGCTGCGGCGAAACGTGCCGGGCTCCAGCCGATAAAGATCAATGCCGTGATCGTGCGTGGTCACAACGAAGATGAGGTTGCAGACTTCGCCGCGTTTGCCCGCCAGCACGATGTGAAAATGCGCTTCATCGAATTCATGCCACTTGATTCGGGTCACGACTGGTCACGCGAGATGGTAGTTTCCGGGCGCGAGATCCGGGAAAGGATAGGCGAAAGATTTCCCTTAATTTCTGTCGACGAGGCGCGCGGGTCGGAAACATCTTCCCGATACCGTTTTGCAGACGGTGCACCCGGCGAGATTGGCATCATCGCCCCTGTTTCAGAACCTTTCTGCGGCGCTTGCTCGCGCATCCGACTCACGGCTGATGGACAAATCCGCACATGCCTTTTTTCTACCGTGGAGCACAGTCTCCGCGACGTAGTGCGTACTGGGGCATCAAGGGTTGAGATCATCGACTACATAGAGAGTGTGGTGATGAAGAAAGAACCTCGCCATTACATCAACGATCCGAGCTTCGTCACGCCTTCACGCACCATGAGTTTTATTGGGGGATAGCAACCCTCGAGCAAACCTTACTAAGTTCACTTCATCAATCCCGTAGGGACGAAATGTTTATAGACCGTTGGCGCTAAGGTTTGTGCCAGCTCCAGAGGAGCGAAATGTTCCTGAGATGGAGTGACTCAAGCGCTAATATTTCGCTCCTCCGGAGCTCCGAGACCCTTTGGTACCGAGCGTTTATATACATTTGGTCCCTACGGGACTTTCAGACAAGTAACCTGTGTTTCCTACAAGAACTTAAGTCAGCGCTATGTCCTTTTCGAAACGGCCTTGGTTCTTCTTTTCGGTTTCGGTGCCGGCTTCGTTGGCGGTTGGCGCGTAGGCGTTGGTGCAGCGGGCGGAGGTTTTGGCATATTGTCTTTCGAGAAACGTGGCAATAGCTCGTCGAGCGTCGCCAACTCATAAACCGCAGTGGCCACCACCACAGCCGCCTTCTTCACATCGTCTTCCAGAATGCGCTCGTAAGTATCCAGGTTTGTGTGCCAGGTATGCGTGCCATACTCAATCGGATCCTGGGCCAGCCCAATGCCGGGCAGACCTGCCTGGTTAAAAGACGTACTGTCGGTTCCGCCCAGATTGCGACTACGAGTGGCGATCGCACCTACCACTCCGTCGTCCTTGAAGGGCTTGAGGATGCCGCGCAGGATGTTGGCAGCCTCCGGAGGACCGAACACAGAGGCCCCGCGAACACGGCCGGTGCCGGAGTCGATATTGAAGTAGCCGCCAAATTTCTCATAAGCGGGTGTGGGACTCTCGAAAGTGCCGAAATGTTCTTTGACGTAAGCCTGCGAACCAAGGAGTCCCTGTTCCTCGCCGCTCCAGAGAGCCACACGAACAGTACGGCGAGGTTGGAGGCCGAGCGCTTTCAGAATGCGCGCAGCTTCCATCATGATGGCACAGCCAATGGCGTTGTCCGTTGCGCCTGTTGCGGCGTGCCATGAGTCGAGATGGCCGCCCAGCATTATTACCTCGTCTGCTTTGTCGCTCCCCGGGATCTCGGCAACGGCATTGTAGGAAGTCTTGCCCTCAGGATAAATGCGGTTGACGATGTTGAATTCCAGCATTACCTCAGTTCCGCCGGCGAGAATGCGAGAGATACGTCCGTAGTCTTCGTTCCGCATCACCACTGTCGGTACAACCTTGCTAACATCAAAACTCCGATTATTAAAAACGCGGATTTGCCCATGTTCGCGGCCCGCGTCATTAACGCGCACCAGCACCCCATTGTCCTTGAGGAACTTGTCCAACTGATCGACGATCTGTGGTCCCGTCAGTGGGCTCGGTCCGGGGGAGGGCGTTGGTGTGGGCGAAGGAGTTGGTCGCGGTGTAGGCCGGAAGTCAGGATCGAAGCGTTGGGCGATCTGCTTTTCGTCGACGCGCTTGGCGGGCGGGCTTAAGTTCACCGGGACGATTTGCTGTTTACCGACCAGGACGATGCGCCCCGGCACATTTCTTTTCTGTTTGGCGAAGTACTCACTCAACTGGGCTTGCGTGGGCCTCTCCGGTAGGACGAGTTGATGCGCTTTAGCTCGCGCTGTGCCGCGGGTGCTCGGCGTCCAGGCCAGCACTTCGCAAACCAGTGAATCTTTCACCGGCGATAGTATGTGCGCCGTAAGACGTTCGTTGAGCCAGCCGGGGTGCTTAAAATCCCACGGCTCGAGGTGGCCGTTCTGGAGTCCCCATTCAGTCATTTGCTTGATGGTCCATTCCGCCGCTCGTTTATGGTTGGGAGAGCCGGTCAAACGCGGTCCATAAACATCTGTGAGCATGTGCATCGTCTTGAGAATCTGCGAATGCTCCATGCCTTCCTTGCGAATGCGGGCGCGAATGTCTTCGTCTCGCTCCGTTGTCTGCGCAAGAACCGGCAGGAATAACAGCGACAGAAGGAGTAACAGAGATATAGCGCGTTGATTCAGCATCGAATCTCCGAGGTCTTGGGTGTGGGTGATAGCGTTCGCATTATATCGTAACCGCAGAACAATCTCTCAACCCCACCCTTCTCACAGTCAGGAAGGTGGACCCTGTCCCCGCCCTCAAGCTGAAAAACCACGACCTGGCAATCAATCTTCAACTTCAATTACACTTAATTTGGAAGGCGATTGCCGTGCTCACTCTCAAGCTTAAAATCTACCAACGTCAGAGCGGGGACAGGGTCCGCCTTCCTGACTGTGAGATGGGTGAGGTTGAGAGATCATTGTGCTGAGGAGTAAACTATGGTCGCAAACAAAGATTTCGGGGGAGCCGCACCGAAGCGGCTGAGAGTCTGGTGATTCTGATTTGCGATTTGTGATTGTAGATTTCGTTGCGACTCTTTGAGTCTGTTGTCGGAACAATCCCAATCGCCATCAATCAAAAATCAAAAATCCAGAGACCCCTTGAACCTGATACGGTTAGCACCGTCGAAGGGAGAAACAGCCATTTAATGACCGTTCCATCCTTTCCAAACTAAGGTGGGACGGTTCTTTATTTGGGCTTTAGCCAACTAAGGAGTACTCATGAGCGCCGCAATCAAATCAACCGAACTCGAGAATCAGATCTCCAACGAAAAGCCGTTGCCCAATTCACGCCGTATCTACGTCGAGGGCACACAACCAGGTGTGCGAGTTCCTTTTCGTGAGATCGACCAAAGCCCTTCACGTAACTTTGATGGGACACTGGAAGAGAATTTGCCCGTGCGTGTTTACGACACCAGTGGTCCGTGGGGCGATCCTGCTACTCATAGCGAAATAAGCGAGGGTCTGCCGGCGTTACGCCGCCAGTGGATTCTCGAGCGCGGCGATGTCGAGGAGTACGAAGGTCGCGATGTTAAACCGATCGATGATGGTTATCTAACCTTTGCGGCAGCCGACCAGGCACGTCAAAAAGAAAAGGGCCGTTTGGAGGATTTCCCCACCCTGCGACGCATTCCTTTGCGCGCAAAGTCGGGTTCCTGCGTGACGCAAATGCACTACGCTCGTCGGGGCATCATCACTCCCGAAATGGAGTTCATCGCCATTCGCGAAAACCTCGGACGTTCTTTGGAGCGCGGTGAACCATCGCTTTCGAAATCCATGCCAGGTTTCAACACTCCAAATACTGATGACCGTTCTTCACTTAGCCACCAACATCGCGGCGAGTCTTTTGGCGCCTCAATTCCCGAATTCGTCACTCCAGAGTTTGTCCGCGATGAGGTCGCTCGCGGCCGCGCTATCATCCCCGCGAACGTCAATCACCCGGAAAGCGAGCCAATGATCATCGGCCGCAACTTCCTGGTAAAGATCAACGCCAACATCGGCAACTCCGCTGTCCTGTCTTCCATCGACGACGAAGTTGAGAAGATGCGTTGGTCCATCAAGTGTGGCTCCGACACGGTCATGGATCTTTCCACCGGCAAGAACATTCACGCTACCCGCGAATGGATTCTGCGTAACTCGCCCGTCCCTATCGGCACTGTGCCGATTTACCAGGCGCTGGAGAAGGTGGGCGGCAAAGCCGAAGACCTTACGTGGGAGATCTTTCGCGATACGCTGATCGAACAGGCGGAGCAGGGCGTTGACTACTTCACGATTCATGCTGGCGTGCGTCTTCCTTACATTCCCCTGACCGCTAAACGCACCACGGGTATCGTGAGTAGAGGAGGTTCAATTTTAGCCAAGTGGTGTCTCGCGCATCACCAGGAGAGTTTTCTCTATACCCGGTTCCGAGAGATCTGCGAGATCATGGCCAGCTACGACGTCTCATTCAGCTTAGGCGATGGTCTGCGTCCCGGCTCAATCGCAGATGCCAACGATGAAGCCCAGTTTGCCGAGCTGGAAACACTCGGCGATTTAACACAGATTGCCTGGGAACGTGATTGTCAGGTGATGATCGAAGGACCCGGCCATGTGCCGATGCACTTGATCAAAGAGAACATGGACAGGCAACTGGAGAGTTGCGGCGAAGCACCGTTCTACACTCTTGGGCCACTGACTACAGACATAGCGCCCGGGTACGATCACATCACTTCGGCCATCGGGGCAGCGATGATTGGGTGGTACGGGACCGCAATGCTTTGTTACGTTACACCCAAAGAACATTTGGGCCTGCCCAATAAGAAAGACGTGAAAGACGGCGTCATCGCCTACAAGATAGCAGCCCACGCCGCCGATCTGGCCAAAGGCCACCCCGGCGCGCAGTTTAGGGATAACGCGCTTTCCAAAGCTCGCTTCGAGTTCCGTTGGGAGGACCAGTTCAACCTTTCGCTCGATCCGGAAGTCGCACGCGAATATCACGACGAGACCCTGCCCCAGGAAGGCGCCAAGCTGGCCCACTTCTGTTCCATGTGTGGCCCACACTTCTGCTCAATGAAGATCACTCAGGATGTCCGCGAGTACGCGGCCCAAAAGGAGATCGACGAACAGGCGGCGCTGAAAACCGGCATGAAAGAGAAGGCTGAAGAATTCGCTGCTGCTGGTGGTGAGATCTATCAAAGCCCAAAAACTTAGACAGGATAACAAGATTTACAGGATCGATCCTGCTCAGGCTATTTCTCTCGCGGAATTAGATTCCCAAATCCAGGCCAGCGTGGCTGAGACACCGCTCACTCTATTCCGCTTGTCACGAGATGAAGCTGCCTGTAGTCTTTGACAATAGCAACAACCGAAGAAATTTCATGATGCGGTGGCCCTTGCCGCCAGATGCTCGCGTCGAACTCACCGAGCGGCTAATTGCGAGTCTGACCGAGGATGCTTCACCGGAGATTACCAACGCGCAGCTCGCGGAAGTGCGGCGACGCATTGCTCAGGTAGAGTCTGGAGAGGCGGCGCTGATTCCTGGCGACGAGGTTTTGGCGCGGATGCGAAATCTGGAACACCTGCCCTCGAGCTAGCGGATTGTTGCTCTCTTAGCTTCCCAGGGTTATCCTTGGTTCATGAGCACCATCGTTGAAGTAGAGAAACTCGCGCTCGACCTATCTGAGAAAGAACGCGCAAATCTGGCCGCTAATCTTCTCGATTCCCTCCCAGGCATTTTGTCGGATGAGGACGAAGGCGTAGCCGAGGCGCTTCGACGCGACGCGGAGGCTGAGGCCGATCCCGCGCAGGCTATTTCGCTAGCTGAATTGGATTCAAAGATCCAGGCTCGGCGTGGCTAATGCTGCTGGAGTTTCACCCGCAAGTCGCGATTGACATTTCTCGGATCATGGATTATTACGAAGGTGTCGCCGGACCCAAGCTCGCGGATGAGTTCTATAGCGAGCTGCGACCCTCCTTTCAAAAAGCCGCCGACTCTCCCGAGACTTACGACATTCGCGAGTACGACCTAAGGCGCGTGAATCTCGAAAGATTTCCATATCATTTTCTGTTCCGTATCGTCCGCGACCGAGTGCGCATTCTGGTTGTTCGTCACCACCGTAGACGACCGTCGCTGGGTCTTCACCGACGATGAACGTCTCGGGACGCAATAGCCGTGTTATGGAATGTGTGGGACGCCATCCATCGTGCGAGTGGAAAGTAGTAAACCTCTAAATCTTCAGATTATTTTTGGTTGGTTTGTTGACGAACCAAGCCGGGAATGCATGCACTGATGATGAGACTGAAAACAGGTTTCCACACCAATCTTATTGTTCGCCACGGCAAAGCTGAGGATGCTGGGTTGTTGGCTGAACTCGGCGCGCGCACTTTCTCTGAGACTTTCGCTGCCGACAACACGCCCGAAAACATGACTGCTTATCTCGCCTCGTCATTTAGCCTGGGGCAACAAGCGGCGGAGTTAGCAGACCCTCACTGCTTGTTCGAAATCGCCGAGACTAATGGAGTCGCTATGGGGTATGCCTTGCTCCGTTCTGGAAATGTGCTGGATGACGTCACGGGGATTAAGCCAATCGAATTAGTGCGACTGTATGTTTCGCGAGAAAGTCTTGGCAGCGGCGTTGGCGCGGCCTTGATGCAGGCTTGTATTGGTGAAGCGAAGCAGAGAGGTTACAAAACGCTATGGCTCGGTGTCTGGGAACATAACCATCGTGCCCAGGCATTTTACCGTAGATGGCATTTTCATGAGGTGGGAACGCACGTGTTTCAGTTGGGAGACGATCCGCAGACCGACATCCTGATGCAACGCTCCCTCCAATGAACCTCATGAAACAAAAGGCAAACAAAAGAAAGCCTGACGATGGCGAGAAGCAGCTGGAACGAGTGCGACGCATTTGTCTTTCGCTGCCGGAGACGTGGGAAAAGATCTCACACGGTGAACCGACTTTCTTCGTCCGTAAGAAGGTGTTCGCGATGTGCTCTAACAATCATCACAACGATGGGCATATTGCCGTAACGATACCTGCAGCGATTGGCATCCAGGCAATGCTAATCGAGCGCTCACCGGACATGTTCTACCGGCCGCCGTATGTTGGGGTGCGCGGTTGGGTCGGGATCGAGCTTGATCGCGTGGGGGATGAAGAGTTGGCCCTTCACATTCATGAAGCCTGGCGTCTGATTGCCCCCGAGAAATTGCAGGCCCTGATCCAAGAACCGCGAGAAAAGGAAGTGACGGAAAAGCACGCAACCAAGAAGAGAGTCTCGCGTGCTTCTAAGAAACAACGGAGCTAAGCCAGAGAAGTTCAGACAATAAGTACGCATATCTCTTACTGGAGAAACCATGAAGAACACCGCTTCCCTTAAGAGAAAAGTTCCATTTCCATTTGTACTCGAAGAGCTAATTTCGCTTCGTCCCACCATCAAAAGTCTGTTTGGATCTACTAATGTTTACCTTGATAACAGACTTTTGTTTTCATTGAGGAACAGCGTCAAGCATCCGGGCACTAACGGCATCTGGGTTTACACTAGCGCTGAACACCTCGATAGTTTGGCGAGGGAGTTTCCCGGGTTGCCGAGGCGGCAATTGTGGCGTTCAGGAACGAACGGCTGGATAGTTCTGGCTTCCAGGCTGGAAGACTTTGAGGAGTACGCTTTCAAGGCCTGTGAGCTGGTGCTCAAAGGTGATCAGCGGGTAGGTAGAGTAACGCGTGGTGGGAGGTTGGAGTGACCTTACTTAACTGAATCCTTAAGCGATGACTACCGGCGTAGGCGCTAATGATCTGGACGAGGCTATCGACGCTGAAACTCGACCGTTCACAGCGTCTTATGTCGTCGAGAGGAGGAAGGCATGTTTTGTTCATCATGCGGCACGACAGTGACGGAAAGCCTGAGCTACTGCAACCGCTGTGGTGCTGAGGTAAACGCAGAAAAGCGTCCGGTCCCCCTCAAGCCTGCAGCAACACCAGAGTCTCTGGTTTGGGCTATCGTAGCAGTCTCCGTCGGGGGTCTCGCGATGCTCATCGGCTTGATGGCCGTGATGAAGGAGGCAGGATTCAGCGACATGCTGATCGCATTGTTCTCGTTGCTCAGTTTCCTGCTCCTTCTGGGAGCCGAGAGCGTTTTCATTTGGCTAATGGTGCGCTCGAAAAGAGCTACTAAAGAAATAGCAATCCTAGCTCAATCGCCGAAACTCACTACGAGTAAGCTTGGTGCGAGACAAGTGCGTGCGCTTTCTGAGGCCGCGCCGAGCGTCACCGAGCACACCACACGCACTCTAGAGCCGATATACAGGGAGCGCAAAACGGAATAACAACTTCGGGGGACCGGTGCAAACAAGACCCAATCCTAAAGGAAGACTCAAGCCCTGCTTGCAGGTCAGGAAGGCGGACCTGTCGCCGCCTCAAGCTTGAAGGCCACTCAGCGTAAGCGGGGACAGGTTCCGCCTGCCCGACCTGCAAATTGCCGTACCTCCTTTTTGGGTTCTCACACAGCCTCTACCGCTACTCGGTTTGTAGTGACTACCCACATAGATGCGCCAACCTGCACCCGGCTCAAGTGAGCTTTTTACTATTGACCCAGTTGATTTGGGCATACCAGCTCCAATAAAAAGAGGCGGGTTGAGCCCGCCCCAAGACTTCCATTCCAAAGTTATCCACGTGAGTCGGTTTAGGGGATCGTCTTATCCACAACCGCGTCACGCTTCTTGATGTAGACCTCACCGCGCGCAGTCATATCTGCTTTTTCAGCGAGCGTCTGCAACACCGAAGCGAGTACTTGCTTGTTCTCGAGCTTAAAGCTGGTGGTTCCACTGGTTCTGCTGTCGGGATCAGTATATTGAACGGTCAAATAGCGAACCTTGGTCTTTATGAAACCGAAGGGGATCCCGATGTAGAAGGGAATGTGGCTGGCTACTGTGGCTGCCGCGGGGCGTCGCTTTTGCGTGTCAGCGAAGGCTGAAGTTATCGCGCCATAGGGAATAAACAGGACTTCCTTCTGTTTTTTGTTGCGAAATAGCAAACGCTGATTGGTATCGTCAAAGCTTAAGGTGCCGTTCATCGTGTTGTTATGACCAAACACACCGCCCTCGTATTTTGCCTTAACAGTTTGCGGAGCTCGTGCGATGGCAGTAGTTGCCGAAGCACTAGTCGCACTCGTATCGATGCTCCGCGGTCGCTGCGCGAAGGCAGCTAGCGAGGCCAGCAGTGTCAGGACCAGAATGGAAATAAATCTCATCTTTGTTCTCCCGGTGAGTTAATGCTTCAGTCTCAATTCGAGTGAAGAATGTGGTAGAAAGGCAACATCCAGCCAGTTAGCTGTCGAAGGTAAGTAAGCTACCTGGATGGAATGGCCTACTTAGCAAACGGACGGACGCGCTCGATCGATTCTTTGAAATCGGTATCAGCCGGCGCCAGATTCGAGCCCTTTTGGTAAGCAGCCAACGCTTTTGCATACTGCTTCGAAACTTCGTATGCATAACCCAGCTCGCGATAGACGTTCATGTCCCCGGGTGTCTTGGCTGCTGCTGATTCAAGTGCACCAATCGCCTTCGGAAAATTCTTTGCGCGCGAATGTGCCACGCCGAGGAGATAGAAGGTTACGCCCTTGGCATCACTCCCCAGGACAGCGCGTTCCAGAGCCGCCGCGGCGCGAGCATACTGGGCTGAACCAATCAGCGCCTGGCCGAAGAGGGTCAAGGCTTCGGCATCAGTTCGCAGCTTTATTAATCCTTCACCCGCACGCACCGCGTTGAGATAGTCAGCATCGGCTTTGGCGGTGTCTGTGCCCAGCCCAGCTCGGCGGAGGTAAACCGAAGTGAGCAGCGTCCAGGCTGAGGCCATCCGTGAATCGTTGAGGGTGGCGCGATTAAGCGCTACGATAGCCCCATCGAAATCATTTCTGGCCAGGGCCAGCTGGCCCAAATAAAAAAGGGATAGCGAGTCCTTGGGATTGAGTTTTACTACGGAATTGAAAGTGCCTTCCGCATCAGCGACTTTGCCCGTCTTGTACTCCGACAAAGCGCGATAATAGAGCATGCTCGCGTCGGGCTGGGCGCCGGTGCGCGTGGTTGCAGTCACCAGCATTGGCAGCGCCTGTTCAAACTTTTCTGAGAGCACGTAAGCCTGGGCCAATGCGTCAACCGTGTTCGGATCTTCCTGCTTCGCTGACCGCTGTAGCGAGATCGCTTTCTCCAGGTCCGCAGCGGCTTCGGAGTACTGCTTGAGGTTTAGCTCGGCAAAGCCGGCAATTTTCCAGGCTTCAGCGTCGTTAGGGTAGTTCGCCGCCACGTCCTTCGCCTCTTTAGCTGCCGCTGCAAATTGTTTCTGCTGCAACAACTGGTAAGCATGCGAAGTATCTCCTGCGGAGTTGGTGTTAACTACCGGCTTAACCGGCTGCACATTTATTAAAGGAGCGTTAGGGTTGTTTCTTGCCGTTGGGCTCGGCTTCGGCTCCGGACGTAGCAGTGGCTCTTCGGCTGGTTTGGGGGACGGCTTCACCCGGCGCGGTCGGCTCGATTGCGCACTGGCTAAACTCGCAAACAGCAAAACCAGGACGCCAAGCGACAGTGCTGGCTGGAAACGTCGATTAATCATAAGAGCTTCCAGGGAGAGGTTTTTCTGAGGCTACTCAACTGCGCCAAAAACACCTATTTTCGGATGCCGAAGGCGCCCTATTAGTTTGCCCGCATGCCACTGTCTCCAAATGTATCCCAACTCGGACGGCTCGGACAAACCTCAATTTATAGCCCACTCAACGAAAAGTGGCGGGCAGAGATCGCTCTGTACAGCCGCCTTCCCTGGGGAAAAGATTGGTCGTCTGGTTCATGGCCCCACCCGCGACCGTCCATCAAGGGAGACCGCCACCTCCGCCCGGCGCCGTTTTTCACAGTTGTGGGCAAAAGAACGCACCGCCGGGAATGTCCTCGGCGGTGCGCGTTAACGTTCTAGCCGGGTAACTTCAGACGAATTCAGGCCCGCTCACCGAAGGCTCACCCAAAACTAAAAATTCAGTTTCAAGCCAAACTGAAACTGTCTCGAATCATAGGCTGCAGTCGGTCGGCTGTAGAAGCGCCCCGCGCCATCTCGCTGCCCGAAGGCATTTACGTCCAGGAAGAAGGGTGAGGCGGCAGCTTCGTTGAAGCGATTGAACAGGTTGAAGCCTTCAGCAATCAAGTCCAGCCTGATGCGTTCGCCAAGGCGAATTCCTCGCATAACCCGTAAATCGATCGAGGCGTAGCCGTGCGTAATGCCGCGATCGCGTCCGAGGCTGCCACCTGTAAAAGGCGTCGTCGGAACGAACAGCGTGCCACCGTCCGCGACGCTCGGGCGATCATTCGAGCTTTGAAGATCACCGCTCGAATCGCTACCCGTCAGGATGTTGAAGGGACGTCCCGAAGAGAACTCGATTATCGGAGCGACCGTAAAATCTGAAAGGAAACGATGCGCGGCGCTCGACGAACTGCGCCACTCTGAAGGTGAGCTTAAGGCCCCGCTGAAGACAAAACGATGACGCTGGTCAAAGAGAGAATCCGCGCGCTCGGCGCGGAAGTTACGATTGTCCTGCGGCTTGAGAAGGGTTTGCAGGTCGGACGAATCGTCAATCGAATGCGACCAGGTATAGGAGGCCAGGAACTGGAAGTTGTTTGAAAAGCGTCTCTTCAATTCCAGGTTCATCGCATTGTAGCTGGAGTTGCCATCCGAAAGCTGCGCGCTCACGTCACCGAACGGAGTGATTGGACCGGGGGTTCGCAAGGTGTTCGCCGCCGCTAACGCTGCGTCGAACGCCGCCTTGTTCACCGCGCCGCCGGTAATTGAGGAGACGAAGAAATAATTCGGCGAGTTCGGCCGAAAGAAGTTTGCGGCAATCGGGCTGACGACGCCCTGGCCCAACCCGTTACGACCCACGAGTCCAGGAACAATCACCGTATATCCTGGAGGGCACGTAGTAGGGGTGCAAACGGTCGGCAAACTAAAGAACTGTGCCTCGGCGTTGCTCGCGGGATTTCGCCCGGCGAAGCGGCGAAAGTTTTCGATTAACAGATCCGGTTGGGGCGCATTTACGTCCTGCGGATGCGGAAGATGATGAGCGCCGACAAAAATGTAGCCGGCTGAAAAAGACATGTTCTTCGTTAACTCGCGCTCGATTGTCAGGTTGGCCTGGTTGGCGTAGGCATATTCGAAATCTTTACCTACGGCGAGCGTGAACGGGAACAGCGGTCCAAAGCCGACAAAAGTTTGATCGTTGAAGCGAACTCTTCCCGGTAGATATTCCGCCGATCGTGCGACGCCTGGCGTAGTAAAGCCGGCGGGCCGTGCAGCGCAAAGAGCATTGGTAGTCGCCGCCGAGCAAACCGTCCCTTGAAAGATCTGCAAGAGATTTAGGAGCTGGTCAGACGCCGGGCTGCCCGGCAGAACGTTAAAATACTGCTGTTGTTGGGCAGCGTCAGCGATGTCTGAGTTAAAGGCCACTGCCAGGAGCGGGTGGTCATAAAACAAGCCGTACGCCGCGCGCAGAACGGTCTTGCCATCGTTGTTTATGTCCCAGGCAACGCCTACTCGCGGTGCGATGTTGTTCTTATCGCGAGGGAATCCTTGCTGGACACCCACAGCGTCTTGCGCGGTTAACAGGTCGGAGGGAGAGAGGGCAATACCCGTAAGCGGATCAGTGAAAGCAATTGGCGGAATCGTATCGGTCAGTTCGATGTCGTAGCGCAGTCCGTAGTTAAGTGTCAGGTTTGGTCGCACTTTCCACGAATCTTGAGCGAAGAATGCGAGCGGGCGGTTCTTGATCGCACTATTCGGATTGCCGAAGCCCTGAATGAAGGCGCTGGGAAAGCCCAGACCGTAGGACTGCACAGGTGTTATGGCGGGAGCGTTCGTTGGTAAACCGGCAATGAAGCTCGCCAGGGTGCTGCGAGCTACTCCGCCAAAGTTCAGCAGCCCGGGGAAGTTCAACTCAAAGCTCGCACCGATGTCGACAAAGTTAATATCGCCACCGAATTTGAACGTGTGATTACCGTGAACGTAGTTCAGGTTATCCGCAAATTGATATCGCTTCTCGGTGCGATCGACCGGAGAGAACGGATTCGAACCCATAAAGGCCGAGCCGATAACCTGAATGGCCGTGCCGGGAATTTGCGAGTCGAAAGTTGCATGGCGGCGTCCAAAGTTGAACTTAGCCTCGTTAAACGTGCTGTTCGAAATCGACGAGGCCAGCGAAGCTGCGAATGAGATGTCGCGCAAAGTTTGAATTCCAGTGCGCGAGAAATCATTTTGTCCAAACGTTTGGTTCTGTGATTCGTCCTGAATACCCGTCAGGTCGCTCGGATTGTATCCGAAGCGTACCGTCATGCTGTGCTTGCTATTAAATTGATGATCGCCGCGCAACGAGAAGAAGGTTGTCCCTTCAGAGATAGGGAAGATACGCGCCAGGCTATTTAACGGCCGAAATGCTATAGGCTGGCCCGTCTCATTAACCGTCACGAAGTTCGGGAGGATCCCGTTGTTGGCAAGGGATGGAATGGGCGCGCCGGTAATGAAGAAACGGCCGCCGATTATTTGACCCGCCGGAATTGCGCCGCCCGGACTACGGAGCGGACTAATTCCGTTTAAACCAAGCTGTCCACCCGATGAAGCGAAGGTGGCGTAGGTGATAGCCGTGCCGATAACTTGGCCACGCACTAAAGGGTCGGCGATTGTAGCGGCTCTTGCGAGTTCACCCCCGATGAATGTGGCTTGTGCAGGCGTAAGATTGGAGTACACATTTGTGAATGGTAGAAATGGCGCTCCAATCGTAACGCTGCCGTTCAAGCCTGCCGCCACGTCGCTGGTAAAGAATCCCGATTCTTGACGGCGACGCTGCTCGAAACTGGTAAAGAAGAAGGTGCGGTCTTTTACGATTGGGCCGCCGAAGGTAGCCCCGTATTGCACGCGAGTAAACGGTGGCTTCTTGTTTGGGTCGTTGTCGATAATCGGCGCGAAGGCGTTGCGCGCTTGAATTGTCTTGTGACGCAGGAACCCGAAGACGTTGCCGTGAAAATCATTTGTGCCGCTCTTCGTCACCACGTTGACGATGCCACCCGTGGCGCGGCCAAACTCGGGCGCGTAAGAGTTAGTTGAAACTTGATATTCCTGTACTGCTTCCTGGCTCACGGTTGAGCGTGCAGCATTTATCGAATTGTCCGTGTAGTCAGCGCCGTCAACCTGCACGAGGGTGGAGCGACCGCGCTGCCCACCTATATTCAGACCTGACGTCGGCGCGGGTCCGATAGGACGTCCGTTGTCGCGGCCCACCGTGGATAGCGTCAGGGCAAATCCGGTAGCGCTGCGTTCGTTGATGGGCAGCTCATTAATACGTTTCTGATCGATAGTGCTGGAGACTGTAGTGTTAGTTGGTTCGACGAGCGCCACCTCGGCGGCAGAGATATCGACTGTAGCGTCGACAGAACCGACTGTCAGTGGGATATCGAGATCCGCGCGCTG
>JBGTHZ010000144.1:0-19472 GCA_041745915.1 Pyrinomonadaceae bacterium
GGTCCACGGTTCCAACCACAAACTACGTATCAATAGGTATCCACCGATAGCGACTATAGCACTGGGAGTTGAGATGCGGAGGCCGGACCCGACGCTACCGCGCTACGGTACTGACTTCATGACACTCCGTTGCGTTTTCACACGGTCTCTACCGCGTGGTGGTACTGACCTCATGACACACGAGCGACGCACCCCAACCAGCAACACACCTAAGGAGCATTACCACGTTTTGGCGTGAAGTGACGGTTGTTGCTCCCTTGTAGTAGACTACCTCAGTTCCTCCAGCTAGCGCGCTCTCCGGCGCGTAATGGAATCCCCGGGAACCTGGGACCGGTTGGGACGTGTAATGACCGCGAGGATTACCATGAAATCAAATAGTATAAAACGCAATCGGGAGCGAGGCTTTTCGCTTATCGAACTAATGATCGTGATTGCCATCATTGGCATTTTGATCGCTGTTGGTGTAACCGGATGGCGAGCTGCAGTTCGCGCCGCTAATGAAGCGGCAGCCATCAAAACTCTCAGAACAATCGCCGAACAGCAGATGCTTTTCTACAACGCGCATCAGCGCAGCCGTTTTGGAACTTTTGAGGAAATGCGGAAAGAGAATCTGCTTGATGGCCGCTTTGACGACGCGACACCTGTGGTAGACGGATACGTTTACACCATGAGGGTGATCCCCAAATCAACAACTGCGCAGGCCGGTTTCGCAGTCAATTCCGACCCACAAGTATCAGAAGGCGTGGGCGCAACGGGCAAGAATTACTTTTACATGGACTCAGAGACCAATACAATTCATGTTAACGAAACCCAGCCAGCGACAGCCACCGATCCACCCATTGGGAAATAATTGAAGACAGAACGAGAAAGTCACGATCGGCATCAGAGGGCGCTGCAACAGGCGCCCTCTCTTCTTTTGTGGTGATATTGGAATTAAGCTGAAAGCGTATTCATAATTCAGATTGTTTCCAACGGAACTCTCTTCGTTGGTGGCGGAAAGGCTTCGTCCAGCGCTGAGATATCCTGCTTCGAGAGTCGCAAGTCGAGCGCACCATGGTTCTCTCGTACATGCTTTGACTTCCCTGCTTTTGGGATGGCAATGACATCATCGTGCCTGATGACCCAAGCGAGGGCCACCTGAGACGGCGTAACTTGATGGTGGGAAGCAATCTGTTTTAGGGCTGACTTTTTAAGCAGTCGCCCCTGCTCGATTGGCGAATAAGCCATGATGGGCACATGTCGTTCGCGACACCAGGGCAGGAGGTCATACTCAATCCCCCGGCGGGTTAGATTATAGAGCACTTGATCTGTTGTTACCTTTGAGCTGCCGGGAAGGTCTACAAGTTCTTCCATGTCGGAGACATCGAAATTGCTTACACCCCAGTGCTGGATCTTGCCGTCCTGGACCAGAGTCTCGAAGCTGGCGACTGTCTCCTCGAGAGGTACTTCCTCGCGCCAAGGTACCCTGACCCAGAGCCGGCACGCGCTCGCCAGTTGGCAGCCTGACTGTTTTCATAAAATGACCGCTAGTTTCTTAGCAATCTGGGTCGTGTGCCGACCCTGAAAGCGCGCGATGGCCAGTTCGTTTTCGCTGGGCTGGCGCGATCCATCCCCACCAGCCATAGTAGAAGCGCCATAAGGCGTGCCGCCGGTGATCTCATCCATTTTCATCAGGCCCTGCTCCACGTAGGGCACGCCTACAATGACCATGCCATGGTGAAGCAGGGTGATGTGAAAACTGATGAGCGTCGTTTCCTGCCCGCCATGCTGGGTCGCAGTCGAGGTAAAAACGCCGCCGACTTTTCCGACAAGAGAGCCTTTCATCCACAGGCCGCCAGTCTGATCCAAAAAATTCCGCATTTGGGCACACATGTTGCCGAAGCGCGTTGGAGTGCCAAAGATGATCGCGTCGTAATTTGGCAGCTCATCGACGGTAGCGATAGGCGCCTCTTGCTCCAGCTTCGCCCCCACCTTGCGAGCCACCTCTTCAGGCATCAATTCAGGTACACGCTTAATGGATACCTTAGCGTCTGCCACCCCGCGAGCACCTTCTGCGACCGCCTTTGCGAGCTTCTCGACATGACCATACATGCTGTAATAAAGGACCAATACTTGAGTCATCTTTTATCTCGCCTTTCCCAGGTTCAATGAGTTCAATATGTACTGCTAAAGCTTGAGCCTTCGTAAGTTGTATTTTCCTATCCTGTGAGATGAGAGCAAAGCCCGTTCCTGCCAGATTAGACTGCACATGTTCTCTAAACGTCACGTTACTCGGTGAATGGTGTGGCCCATGGGAGTTTTCACCCACATAGAACCGGGGCGACTTAGCCCACTTGCCCGGAAATGGCACGCCGCGTTGGTATTTGGTCGCCACCCATTAAAGGGCACAACGATTGCGAACGTTTTGCAGAATAGTCTGGCTCTGGGGTTAGGTGGATGAAGACTTTGTTTGAACCCGATGTATCATTAACTAAACACTCGTTAGCGGGAGGTCTGAAAAGTAAATGTCTGAGAAGCAAGTATTTCGTTGCCCTTCCTGCGGCGCGAACAATCGGGTCGACCCGGAAAAGGTTGCGCAAGGGAATGAAGCCGTCTGCGCCCGGTGCAAGCATTCCCACGTTGCTGATTCTCAAATCCGGCCGAGAGGTCGACCGTCTTGTCGGTGTTTTACCCAAGCCGGAGATCGTTCGACGTTTGCAACTAGCCCTGGCACAAAGCGCATCAGCATGAGCGTCAATCTCATGGAGTGCTGGAGAAAAATGTATACATAAGGAGATAATATGATCGGCGGAAGACCTGTGATTCAAAACTGTCACGTTATGCGGGCTCGACGTAGCATCCTGGCGGCGCTTGTGGCAATAGCGCTATTTGCTCCGGCATGTAAGCGGCAGGAGCCGTCATCCGCCGTCATAACATCGAGCTCCGAGCCGGCAGTTGCCAACCCTCCGATAAATAACCCTCCGCCAGGCAACGCTACCCCGGGACTATCTTATGCCGATGTGGTAAGCCGGGTTTCGCCGGCGGTAATAACCATTCACTCACAAATGCGGGGACGCGCGCCGGAACAATATCCGTTTATGGACGATCCACTGTTCCGAGAGTTTTTCGGTGAACGCCGGCGTACACCACAGGAGCCTCCACCAACGCGAAGCGGACTTGGGTCCGGGGTTATCGTCAGCGCGGACGGGTACATTCTTACCAACCATCACGTGGTTGATGGCGCCGAGCAAATCAAGGTCGACATGAACGATAACCGCACCTTCGACGCTCGTTTGGTAGGCTCTGATCCACCTAGCGATCTCGCACTTCTTAAGGTGGAGGCTTCCAATCTGCCGGTTTTGACCCTGGGCGACTCGGATCGTGTGCGCGTGGGCGATGTAGTCCTCGCCATCGGTAACCCGCTGGGGATTGGTCAGACAGTAACCATGGGCATTATCAGCGCCAAGGGACGGCAAACAGGATTGAGCAGCGGCGCGTTTGAAGACTTCCTGCAAACTGATGCGCCTATCAACCGGGGAAATTCAGGCGGAGCGCTGGTCAGCACCAACAGCGAACTCGTGGGCATCAATTCCCAAATCCTTTCGCCCTCCGGGGGGAGCATCGGCATTGGCTTTGCCATTCCTTCAAACATGGCACGCTCGGTGATGGACTCGCTGGTGAGAACCGGCAAGGTGCGGCGCGGCCAGCTTGGAATAACCGTAGCAAAGGTTACTGCCGAAGTAGTCGAGAGGCTAAAACTGCGAGAGCAGCGCGGAATTCTAGTAGCCCAGGTGCAATCCGGCTCCGCCGCGGACCGAGCGGGCATTCAACCAGGTGATATCGTTACCGCGTTTAATGGAACTGAAGTAAATGAACCCAATGTTTTCCGTAACCTGGTGGCGGGCACAGCGCCCGGCACAGAAGTGACACTGACGATCCAACGTGATGGTCGCGAACAGCAGGTGCGTGCCACGCTGGGAGAATTTACACCACAGGTTGCGCAGCCGCGGCGGCGATGAATGGCAATGTTGAAGAAAGGTTTTAAAGAACGGGAGTCTCATAGCCGGAAAGCTGCGTTTACCCCCGCTAGAGAAGCAGTAATTGGAGTCAGGAGGAAGCATAAGCATCGCGGGCCGGGACGGAATTCAGCTCATCTGTTTCTATCGTATAGGCCGTAAGCAGTTGACCGTAGACGCAGCCTGTATCCAGTCCGATTGCCATCTTCCCGCGTCGGGGCTCCGACGCCGGCCAATGTCCAAACAGCACGACCTTTTCACCTTCATAAACGTCGTACCAGGGAGTTCCGTCTTTGCTATCGCGGTCTTCGCCCAGCGTTCGTATCTGAGTTAAATCTTCGGTGGTCTGAGATTGCAGCTCCACGTTCGGGCGCAAGCCGGCATGGACTACCAGGTGACTTCCGAGATCGATCGTGAATGGTAAGGAGTTTAGATACGGTACGAAGCGATCTTTCTCCTCCTTCAATTCCTTGTGCGTTTCCTTCTGCGAAGACTTGAGGTCGACATCTTCTCCATTCCAGAGGCGGCGTAACGCGAGATCGTGATTGCCGATCACGGTTGTGAATCGCGAGTCAGTCATAAAAAGTTCCAGCACTTCCCGGTTCTTCGGTCCTTTGGTAATGAGATCACCGACCGACACTATCCGGTCACTCTCACCGAAATCTAACTTGTCCAATAGATCCATGAGTTCATCGTAACAGCCGTGAATGTCCCCGACGACTATTGTTCGTGACGCCATCTACGCTCCCCCAATGTCCATTCCGCCTAATTACTTGCCGGTTTTGAAGGACTCATTTTCCATTTTCCATGTGGAAAATGCCTTCTTCCTGACCCGCTTTCACACTGGCTACCCACGACCGACTCCCTCGGGCTTGAGTTCCCTTGCTCTTATAAATGACTCAAGCACACCCTTTTCTGAAAGGATCTTGTCCCATTTTTTGCTGCTTAGTACCACCTTGGCCAGCGAGGCCGTGGGCATGTGTTGCTCGACACCCACCAATAGAGTCAGCAGTTCCTCCATTCCGGGATTATGGCCTACAAGCATTACTGATTTCCGGTCATCCTCAATTTGCGAAGTTACCTCGAGCAGCCGGGTTGGGCTGGCTTCGTAGACCCGCTGGTCAAAACGCAGTTCAGGCGAACGCCTGGCCGCACGCAGGACCAGATCGATCGTCTCGCGCGCGCGGACCGCTGGGGAACTGATAACCAAATCTATGTTAACATCCTGCTTTGCTATGAATTTCCCGATCAGCCCGGCCGCTTTTCGTCCCCGGTCGTTGAGAGGTCTTTCGAAATCCGCAAGCGCTGCGTCTTTCCAGCTCGACTTTGCATGCCTTAGCAGCAGCAGTGTTTTCATGAACGTTACTTACCTCCGTAGACTGTTCACATTCGCGTAACGTCGTTCAGTCAAGATACACGCTATGATTCCGTATGGTCGACACCGTTTCCCTGGCAAGCTCTTCGTGGTCGAAGGCACAGATGGCAGTGGCAAATCGACGCAGCTCATGTTGCTCTACCAGTGGCTGAAGGCTGAAGGTTACCCTGTCTTTTTCTCTGAGTGGAACTCTTCCCCGCTGGTCAAGGATACGACTAAACGAGCGAAGAAACGACATCTATTTACACCGGCGACCTTTTCACTTCTTCACGCCACGGATTTTGCAGACCGCACCGAGCGCGACATCATTCCACCATTGAAAGCCGGGGCAATAGTGCTGGCGGATCGTTACATTTATACTGCTTTCGCCCGCGACGTAGCGCGCGGCTGCGATCCTGAGTGGGTTCGCGAAGTTTACAAGTTTGCCGTGAAGCCCACAATCGCCTTTTTCTTTCGCGCGCCACTCGACATTGCCATTGATCGCATAGTTTCCAGCAGGCCTCATTTAAAGTATTACGAGGCGGGTCTTGACATGGGCTGGGCAGAGAACCCCGAAGAAAGTTTCACCCTCTTCCAGGGCAAAATCTTAGTTGAATACGATCGCATGGTTAGTGAATTTGGGTTAACTCAAATAGACGCCACGCGTTCGATCGAACAGCAACAGCGGGAAGTTCGGCAACTCATCAAGAGTCATCTCCAAAACAGGCGGTTCAAATCCCATTAATAAGAAACTGTTCTACGGCACGCCACCACCGCATACTGACGATGAGGCGTACAGTGGCAAATTGATCGTCATCGAGGGGACCGATGGTGTTGGAAGATCAACCCAGATCGCACTGCTGCGCACCTGGCTGGAGTCGCGAGGCCACGCGGTTCTCGACACGGGAATGACCAGATCAGTTCTTGCCGGACGCGGAATTAAAGAGGCCAAGACCGGCCATACGCTTGGTCGGCTGACTCTGCAGTTGTTCTACGCTACGGATTTCGTCGATCGACTCGAGAACGAAATCCTGCCCGCCTTGAGATCCGGCTTTATCGTGCTCACTGATAGATACATCTACTCGGCAATAGCGCGGGCGGAAGTGCGCGGGATTGATGCGCCCTGGATACGCTCGATCTATCAAATTGCTTTGATTCCTGACGCGGTTTTTTACCTCCGGATCAGCAGCGCGCAGGAACTCATCGAACGGGTACTTTCGTCCGGTCACGGGTTTGATTATTGGGAATCGGGTATGGACGTTCACCTCGGTCAGGATTTTTACGACAGCTTTATTGAATACCAGACACGAATGCTAAAAGTATTTGACCGCATGACTGATGAGTATGGGTTTCAAGTCGTCAGCGCCTCGACTTCTGTGCGACGCGTGGCCGCTACGTTGAGGCGCGCGGTAACCCGTGTAATCGAAAGCGACCATTCATTCGAAATGCCAGTTGCGAAGGCATCGGGTTCTTAGACTTGAAACTTGCAGCAATAGACATTGGTTCCAACTCCATTAAGCTGGTAGTCGTTGACGCGGCAGCCAGCGATTCGTTCGCTGTCCTGACTCGTGAGAAGGAGTTTGTCAGACTTGGTCATCAAACCCTGCGCCGCGGTCATATCAGCCGGGCCGCCATCGACCGCGCCGTGGAATGTCTACAACGATTTCGCTCGATTGCCGAGGCCCGTGGTGCAGAGAGGATAATTGCTACGGCCACAGCTTCGGTGCGCGAGGCGAACAACTCCGCACAGTTTGTTAGGGAAGTACAACAGAAGAGCGGAATCAAGGTCGAGGTGCTGTCCGGAGTCGAAGAGGCGAGACTGATCGGGCTGGCGGCGAGTCAGAGCTGTTCGATCAGTGGAACCACCAATCTGAACCTTGATATCGGCGGCGGTTCGACTGAAATCTCCGTGTTTCGCGAGGGAGTGCCACTCGCGCTATTTTCTTTAGACTTGGGCGCGATTGGTCTGACGGAGAAATTCCTGAAGTCCGATCCCCCAAAGTCTAAAGAATTGGCTGATCTGCGTCGTCAAGTTCAGGCGGCATTCGAACGCCCGGCGCGCGAGTTGCGGAATGCAACGTGGCAGCAAGCCACAGGGACATCCGGGACCATTCTCGCGTTAGGCGCGGCCCTGCGTGCACGTGTGGAGAGGGACTCACAACGAAAAAACCAACCGGCGCAACCCTCCGAGTATGATATTTCCTTCGGACTGCTCTTGCGATTCAACCTTAGCCTTGCCATCCTCCCTGCTGCGGAGCGCAAGCAAGTGGGAGGACTGAGTTCTCAGCGTGCTGAGATCATTATCGCCGGCGGTCAAATACTTGAAGGCGCTATGCGCGCCCTACGGCTCAACTCACTGCAAACTTGCGAATGGGCGTTGCGTGAAGGCGTCATTATCGATCGGCTCAGGGAACTGGAAGCTGAATCCCGACCGCCTGTTTCGCACTTCGCCGATCCCAAAATGCGCAGCGTTCACGCCGTCGGACGGCGCTTTGGCTATGAAGAAGCTCATTCCCTCCAGGTCGCTCGTTTGGCTGAGAAGATCTTTGATAGCCTGGCGCCCAGTGAAGAGCTAAGTCGCCACCAACGCACTTTGTTATCGGCGGCGGCGTTGCTTCACGACATCGGCTATCACATCGCCCACGGGTCGCATCACAAACATGCGCTCTATCTGATAAAGAACTCTGAGTTGACCGGATTTGCCGAAGGTGAGCGTGCAGTTATCGCGAATATTGCCCGTTACCACCGCGGTTCTCCTCCCAAAGAGCGACACCCGGATTTCGCGGCGCTCAATACCGCTGATCGCGACTCCGTGGCGCGCCTGGGCGCCATTCTACGACTCGCCGACGGATTGGACAGAAGTCATGAAAGCCGCGTGCGTGAGCTTGAATGTATTGTTGAAGGAGACGTGGTCAAGATAACCTTGCTAAGTGATGTCAATTGCGAAAAAGAAATGATTGAGGCGGAGAGCAGACGCCCCTTGTTCGAGGAGGCTTTCAACTGCACTTTGTCCATCAACCTCAGCAGTGCGAAGTCGACTCGCGGATGATTACATATGGCGAAGGCTAAGAAGATCGCAGGCATTGAATGCGATGAGTCAGCGACCGCAGCTGTGCCTCGGGTGCTGGAAACCAGGTTCGACGAAATGTTTCGTTTGCGCAAGGCTGCGCTTGATTTCAAAGACCCTGAGGGCGTTCACGATATGCGAGTGGCCTCTCGTCGCGTGCGCAGCGCACTGAGAGACTTCGCGCCTCACCTGCGCAAGGCACGGATCGCCCTTTCGACCAAGCACGTCAAAGAAACTGCTGACAAACTGGGAGTCGTACGCGACCTCGATGTGGCGATCATCGCTCTTGAGAAATTGCAGAAGAAAGCCAACAAGGAAATCTCGTCAGGTCTGCAAGGGATTATCGACGATCATAAGGCGGGGCTGGATGCCGCGCGTAGAGAACTGGTGGAAGCTATAAACTATCGGACGCTCTCTCAACTTAAACGCAGTTTCCGCCGCGCGTTTAAGAATGCAATTGTGCCCCGCGCCATAACCAAAACATCTACATCCGGGACCACCCTCCTGAATAGCGGCCCCAGCTATAAAGTGTTTGCCAGATCGACTCTAATTAAACATCTGAAGGAACTGGAAGCATTGAGTCCTTGTTTATATGAACCACAGAAAGTTAAACCTCTGCACGAAATGCGCATTTCAGCCAAACGCCTGAGGTATGCGATGGAGTTGTTTGCTCCGTGCTGGGGCGATAAGTTAGGACTTTTTTCACGCCAGGTGGCCCAGATGCAATCAGCTTTAGGTGAACTCCATGATTGTGATCTGTGGATTGAACACTTTGGGAGGCGGTTATCGAGACTTAAAAAGAAGGCGAGCTCAGAGCGAGCGACTTCCCAGGACGAACGCGACGCAATGATATGGCTCTTGAGTCACTTTTCCAGATTACGCACAAAGCACTTTCGAGCTGCGCTGGCACGTTGGTACGAATGGGAGGAAAAGGACCTCTGCAATCGTTTGACTGCTACCTTGAGGACTTAGACGTTCAGAAGATGATCGAAGTCAATGCCCAAAACGCGTGTTTGATTAAATAGTTCTTGAGCTAGCCTGGTGTGCCTCCGAGTAGCTGGTCCAATTTCTTGCTGTACTCATCAACGTCATTGCGCTGGACAATGACAGTCGGAATGAGAATCGTTTTGCTCTCCGGGACCACCGAACGATCGCCTCTCAGGATTCTGGCCGCCGCCTGAACCGTCTGGTAGCCATACTCGAACGGCTGCTGCGCGACGGTCCCGAAGATTTCTCCTTCTTTAATCCCTGCGAGTGTTTCTCGGTCATCGTCAAAGCATACGATCTTGATTTTGCCGAGGGCACGTTCCGGTCTCAGTGCCTGCAAAATCGCTGGGCCATTATAGGACCACAATCCCACCATGCCGGCGATGTCGGGATATTTCTTGAGCGTTTGATACGCATTCTCCCTGGCGCGCGTGGGGTTGGCATCGTCAGTCATCAGGTCAATTACCTCTACCTTCGTGCCTTGCAGTGACTCCTTCAGTCCCTCGAACCGCTCTCGTGCGTTCTGTACCTCGGCCCGGCCCACAAAGACCATGATCTTTCCACCCTGTGGCAGGGCCTTCTTGATTAGTTCACCTGCCTGGCGTCCGGCGGCATGGTTGTCAGCGCCGACGTAGAGCACACGATCGCTATCCGGTGCGTCGCTATCATGAGTTATGACCGGTACTCTCTTCGCAGCATTGTTGATCAAGTCTTTCTGACCAGCGGAGTCGATCGGACTGATCGCAATGGCATCATCATCACGGTCAAGCGACTGTCGAATATGTCGGTTCTGTTCCTCTGTCGCTCCGGTATTTGTGGTTTTGAAGGCAACCGTAACATCAGCCAGTTCAGCGTCAGCCTTCTCGACTCCTTTGCGAGCGATCTTCCAGAAGTCGGAGGTGGTGTTGGTAATGAAAGCCACCGATTTTACCGCCTTGGGCGGTTTGGGGGCCGAAGACTCACAACCAGCAGATATCGCGAAGGTGAGGGCAAGCACGCAAATGAGCTTAATTTGGATTGAGCTTTTCATGGCTATAAGTCTCCTGTGAAAGAACCAGCGATAGGAATGCGGTCAGCCTTTAGCGGTTACTACGCCTTGATTCCAGGTAAGGTTACTCTTAAGTCTTTGCCCGTTTGTCGGGCTCCTGTGCTTGCTACAGACAAGCGACTTATATTCTCCAGATAGCCCAGTGTCAACGACGAATAGATAGGGCGAATAGATAGGGCGAATAGATAGAGACGAACAGACCCGAGGACCGGAGCCGAAAGCGGTAACAGCTAGTCGGCCTTAGTGGGTTGCAAGCCATCTCGCAGAGCAATTTGCCCCTTGCGTGAGAAGTTGATCGACTCGCCGAGGATTCGCGTGGCCTCCTGAGGCGCATGGAACCCATTCGAGTTTTCCGACTCGATGAAGTCGAGGTAGAACTGCGCCCGGCGCTGGAAATCCTGCGCAGTAGTCACAGCGGCGTCAGTTCGGCCGGCGCCTTTCGCCCTTTTGATGTCGTTGATTAAATCGACAAGCGCATCCATCGCCAGGTTGCGCAGGTTGTGCGTACGACCCTGAATAGTCTCGACCCTCGCCTTCAGTTCTTCCTCCGACCATTTATGACAGGTTTGGCACGCGCGATTGATGTTCAGAAGCGGTGACCGCACGTGATGATCGCTTATCTTGAGTGCGCCTTCTCTCTTATATGGCATATGGCAGTCGGCGCAGGCCACACCTGAGCGCGCATGAATTCCCTGGTTCCACATCTCAAATTCCGGGTGCTGCGCCTTGAGTACCGGCGCACCTGTGTCTGCATGCTCCCAATCTTTAAACTTTTGTTCATCGTAAAAGGCGAGAATGTTTTCGACCTGGAGACCTTTGGCCCAGGGATAGACGAGGCGCTTTTCCGATCCACTGAAATGATACTCAACGTGGCATTGTCCGCAGACAAACGCGCGCATCTCCTGACGGGTGGCCTGCTTGTTCACGTCGTAGTTCTGGATTCCCTGTGAGGCTTTGAATGCGCGCATGCCCTCCATGAAGGCCGGGCGAGTTACTCGCAATTGCATCGTCTGCGAATCGTGGCAGTCGATACAGGCGACCGGGTGCGTGACCGTCTTCCGGGCTTCAAAGTATGGCATCCGATTTAGTTCGTCAAAGCCTTTAACGATGTCGCCGCCGCCGAGTTGCTTATAGGCGACGTAAACTGAGGCATGACAGTTCAGACATGTACCCGGCTGCTTCGTAACCTGCTGCCGCTCGGTGAACATCTGATCTTCGAGCATATAGGCGTGGCCGCGTTCCTCACGAAAGTCTTTCGAAAAGGCATAACCGGCCCACATTGTTTTTAGGCGGGGATCCTCTTCGAGTCTGGACTGGGCGACGATGGAACGCGGATCCGCCTGTGTCGGGGTGCGGGGTTCGGCCTCGCTTCCGCCATATCGCGTGCGGACCTGATCGGTTGTCTTCAGATAGTCATCATACTGTAGCGGAAAATTCTTGCCCCAGACAGCTGGATCAACTGTGTCGTCCGTCAGTTCGACCACTTTGAAAAAGGGGTTACGGGCCTCCTGCTTGCGCTGAAAGATGTTCAACAGCAGTGCGAGACCAACAATGGTAGCCATGACGGACAATACTACGACGCCCCAGAAACGCAGCCAGCGTCGCTTTCGTGGTCCACCTGATGACTTGGTTTTGTCAACGCTTTCGGCGTTTTCGTTCTTTTTGTCTCCAGTCATTTTCCGTTCCCTCTTTACGCTTAACTCTTGTCGCCTCTCTTGAGTGGGAAACCGCTTCGGCCCGGCGTTAATGCATGTGTCCAACTGAATTATGACAGCGCAGGCAACTCGTTTGCGACTCGTCAGAGCCTGGGTGTGAACTCTCAATAGCGTCGACTATCTCCTGATGGCAGTTTCGGCAAGCTCTTTCAGTTACCGCACGGCCTCGTTGTGTGATACGGATGTTGTCCTCGAACCAACCGGTGGTGAAATAATAAGAATGCCAGAAACCGTTCTGAGCCTTTGTCGTGTATTTGCCGACGAGCCCCGGCGGCGTGTGGCAATCGTTACAGACGGCTACAGCTCGATGGCTTGACTTCAGCCATCCGCTATACTGCTCCTCCATGATATGGCAATTAACGCAAGCCTCGGCGTTATCGGTCATGTACGAGTAGCCGCGCGCGTACACAAAGGTATAAGCGCCGACACCCACGGCCAGCCCAAGGCTCGCGCCCAAAAGAATCCCTTGCGCCACACGAACTCGCATCACATTTTTTCCAGGCATGACCGGGCGGCACCACTCCCAAACAGCTGGACGCTTTCACCTGAACCCGGCGCTTCCTCGGATGTCATTCTACGCATTGAAACAGCGATATGTCCCCTGGGTGTTCCAGAGTCTTTTTCGGAAACCAACTTTTTATCACGGCGGCCGTTACTTCGGCGATACGAAGCGTTCTGATGAGTCCTTTTTCTGTGCTGACCGTTGGCCGGACATTATGGAACTTAACTGTTTCAGGCTCATGATTAACGCAGAGGTGATGAATCATGCCAAACACTCGTCCCGTATCCCCTACCGACGGCTTCACGTTAATTGAGTTGCTAATCGTAATTGCCGTGATTGGAATCGTGGCCGGCATTGCGATTCCGACCTACCACAGCAGCATACGCAAGGCGAACGAAGCTGCAGCAGTCACTACCCTCAATGCTATCAGGGTGGCACAGGCTAAGTATGTAATCGACCACAAGAGTCACTATGGCACGTTTAGAGAGTTGTTTGACGAAGGCTATCTGGATAAGCGTTTTGATTACGACCAGCCCCACATCCGTGGCTATGTGTTTACGATTACCCTGGGACCCAAGACAGATAAGCAGGCGGCTACGTTCGCGGTGAACGCAGACCCGGAACAGTCGCAAGGAATTACTGCAAGCGGCCGCAACTTCTACTATACCGATCCAGAGAATGGGATTTGTTTTAGTAAGACAGGACCAGCCACAGCAGCGGACGAGACGCTGTGAGATTCAGCGTATACAACCTAACCGCGACCCGGTCTACCGGTGCGCACGCCTAACTGGCCCGAAAGTTTAATGGCCGATGTGCGCACGACCGAACCGATACGGGCCAATTGCTCGTCGGAGATCTGGCCAACTGTGCCGCTGATTCCCAGCGCGGCAATTACTTCACCGTTAGGCGCCATCACCGGCGCAGCAACACAGCGAACTCGATCACTGCTTTCCTCGTCGTCGATCGCATAACCCCGCCGGCGCGTTTGGCTCAACTCAGCCAACAGCTTTGGTAAACTGGTGATGGTGTTGGCCGTGAGCGGCTTGATCTGGTGTTGTTCAAACAGGCTCTTCACCTCGGCTTCATCGAGGTGACAGATTAGCGCTTTGCCAACGGCCGTCACATGGGGCACCATCCGCCGTCCCACCCAGGTGGCCATCTTTATGAAACCGGGGCCTTCAACCCGCTCGATGTAGACGGCCTCGCCGTGGTCGAGAATACCCAGGTGCGCGTCGAAGCGCGTGCGGTCAACGATGTGTCGCAAGTGCGGAAGGGCCACTTCCCTCAGGGCCATGCCCTGCATTGCCTGCCCGCCCAGGCTTAGCACTCTGATTCCCAACGTGTGTTGACCGGTCTCCGCATCCCGGTGAACATAGCCGCGCCCGACCAGGGTTCGCAGCAAATAGCTGGTTGAGCTTTTGGGGACTTGCGCAAAACGGCTGATGTCAGAAGTGCTCAGCCCCTGATGCTTGCTTGCCAGCAACTCCAGAATCGATAAGGCCCGCTCCACCGAAGTGACGTGCTCCCGGCCCTTTGTAGTCCTTCCTTCAGTTTTTACTCGCGTCATCTTGTTCGACCCGGCCCTCCCCGCCCCGGACAAAATCACCATTTGTGTTCACCATTTCGAACATTACTTTCACCGCCCGGCCTCATCTCGGGAATTTTCCTGAGAAACACGACGCGTTAAGAGTTTTACCTTGATAAGCCTAAAACTGCACATGTTCACTATGTCGAACCACTACTTGAACCGGCGAGGAAGCGCATGGTACATCTCCCCCACTCGTGCTGTCGAGCGGTTGTTCACAATACGGAACAAGGGGTGCCGTGGCCCAGCGCCCACACTTCCTTCGAAGTTACGTACTCAAATGTTCCGGGTGAGAGAAACGCGCGCTTAAATCGAACATGCAGTAAGAGAGGTGAAGTATTAACAGAACGACAAGATGGTCGAGAAGACTGTCAACGTGAATTCGTTAGTCGTGTTAGTCACTGTCTTTATTTCCGGGAGGTGAAAATGTTTCTAGTTGAAGAGAAACGAAATGGCCAACGTCGCGCCGAGATCTTCATGCGACCCGACGGACTGTTTGAGGGACGCATCTATCGTCAGGCATCTGAGACGGCAAGTGAAGCGATTCCAGCACAGCAGGTCTTTGAGATTTGCGGTGTTACTGAAACCCTCTCGCGCGTCGAGACCCTTGTTGATGAGGAACTAGGTCTCTAATCATTACTATGGCGCCCAATTTGAGGCGGTGATGAACAGGCGAGACTAACCTCATTGCAGCGTTGTCACGTTGGCTACTCGCTTCCACTTACCGTCTGTGCTTCTCGTACGTCATGATTCCGGCGTACACGAATGACTCCTCATTCTTCTGTCCCGTCGGGTTTTTTGAGTCCGCCTCACTTTAGTCCGCACAATCATCCGACAGCAACTTGCCCCGAAACCCGCTATCAAACCAATTGAAATCTGCGACACGCTGCGGCCGCTTCGTAAAAATGCCAAAAAAATCTATCATTCGAAAAGCGCAGTCGGATTCGGTCACGAACGATGCGAGATTACATTAGCACCCTTAGAAATAATCAACTCAAGTTTTCATAGCAGGTAATATGTCGTTTATGAACAAGACAGCAGCGTTCCTGGGTCGGAATGCTCTGCGAAATTTAGTTTCTGAATCCATAGCAATAGATCTGGGTTCGGCAGCCACCATCATCTATGTGCATGGCCGCGGTGTGGTAGTCGATGAGCCATCCCTCGTGGCTGTCAATACGCTCACGGGAGAGGTCGTGGCGATTGGGCTTGAAGCGCAACAGATGTATGGACGCGAAGCCCGCGATGTGGCGGTGATCGCTCCGTTGCGTGATGGGGTCGTCGCAGACTTTGAAAGAACGAAGGAGATGCTGGCGCATTTTGTCCGCAAAGCTCGTGGCGGTAATTCCTATTTCAGCCGTCGGGCTCTGATGAGCGTGTTGTACGGTGTCACACAGGTTGAGCGTCGTGCCCTGCTCAACGCCGCCGAACATGCGCGAATCGGTCGCGTGATCATGATTGAAGAGGGCCTCGCGGCCGCATTTGGTGGGGGTGTCAGAGTGGACGACCCTCGGGCTTCGGCGGTGGTAGACATCGGTAGCGGAACAACTAACGTCGCCATCCTCGCCAACGGAGCGATTGTGCACGGGCACGCGGAACGGATCGGAAGCTGGGACATTAACGCTGCCATTATCGATCATTGCCGTCGTCATCGGGGACTGGCAATTGGCGCCCACACGGCTGAGCGTCTTAAGCTTGAATTGGCTTCAGCGATCCTTCCAACTGACCTCGCTCAGGAGATCACAATCAACGGACGAGATGTATTTACCGGGAGTCCCGGGGCTATCGAGATCACGTCCGGCGAAATCTATCCGGTCGCACAACATGTGGTTCACAACATCGTCGAAAGGGTGGGGGTGACGCTTACCGGGCTTCCTCCGGAAGTTGCGGGTGATATACATGAGCGAGGGATCATCCTTACGGGCGGCGGTGCTCAGTTCGGCGGCCTGGACGATTACCTGCGTGAACATAGCAACCTGCCAGTGCGGATTGCGGATGAGCCCAGGTATGCCATTATCCGCGGCCTCGCGCAGATGTTCGACGAACCTCTTTGGTTGCGCCGCATCGTTCGTAGCGATCCTCATCCTCTTTTGGACGCCGGGACTGATTTTTATAGTTAGATATCCACTGCAATTCCACGCCACTTTCCCTGCCTGAAGCGCATCACGCTCAGCGCGCAGCGCGTCGCGTGACCGACAAGGATCGCGATCCAGATATCGATGGGATCCAACTTGCTGGTTTGCTGAATCACAAAGCAGATGCTCAGAGGCACGATAATCTGCGAGATGATCGAGATGTAGAGCGGGCTCCTGGTGTCTCCCGTTCCCTGCAGTCCACCCGTGTAAGTGAGCGCGACAGCGATGAAAAGACCCGAGAGGCTAAGCACGCGCAGGAGTTGGACGCCGATCTCGACAACTGCCGGCTCGTCCATTCCGAAGATGGCGAGCAATTGCCGTGGGAAGAAAAGAAAGAAGATACCGATGAACGCCGCGCCGGCGAACCCAAAGCGCGCTGCCACGTGCACCGCCGCGTTGGCCCGATCGGGCCGGCCGGCCCCGAGGTTCTGTCCGGCGACAGTCGCTGCGGCGCCCATCAGACCGATCGATGTCCAGGTGATCAGTGAGAACAGTTGTGAATACGAGACGGCGAACGCGGCCTGCGCGGCTGCGCTCTGGGCAAGTGAACCGATAAACGCGAGCATGAACACTCCACCTATATTCATCGCTATTCCCTGAATGCCGGTCGGCAGTCCAAACCGGAAAAGCGCTTTGATGATCCGCCAATCCGGACCATAGCCTTCTCCGCGGGGAAACGAAACGACCCAGCCGCCGCTCCAGAGTTTCCAGATCGAGTAAACGGCCAGGAGCCCCGAGGCCATCACGGTGCCCATCGCCGACCCGGCAGTACCGAATGAGGGAATGGGACCGAGCCCGCGAATAAGGATCACGTTAAGTACCAGGTTCAGCACAGTCAGTGCGATGCCAAGGATCATAGGCGTGCGCGCGTCTCCAGCGGAGCGCAACGCGCCACTCAGCATAAAGAAAATCAGCATGCCGGTGCTGAAAAGGAACATGATGCGCAGGAAAGGCAACGCTTCCGCCTTCACTTCGGGTGCCGCGTTGACTAGATCAAGCAAGGATGGCGAGAGGACATACCCTAACGGCGCCATGATCAGCACCGAGATGCCGACGGCGGTGAGGAACGCTTGATAGACAGTGTGATTGACCTTCTCTTCGTCCCCCGCGCCGGCAAAGCGGGCCACGAGAACGCTCATGCCGGTGAATAGCGAAGTGATGAAAACGATGACAATGATAAAGATCTGCCATGCCACTCCGATCGCGGCGTTTCCTGTGTAGCCGACGAGATTGCCGACGAGCGCATGATCGACAATCCCCTGCAATCCGCCGATCATGTTGGTGAGCATCGTCGGCCAGGCGATTTTCCAGACTGCGGACTGCAGTGGTCCCTCGACGATTGACCTGTCGTAACGTCTCTTTTCCCGCGGGGACGGATTCGTATCAGATCCAGCTGGCTCAGCTATCACGGCTGCGATCGAAGCAGCGGACTGTTCGGAGACGTTAGACATAGGATATTAAGCAACTTACTTTATCACGTGGCTCCAGGCTGCAGTCCACGAGGCGGAGCAACTCCGTCCAAAACGATCCTCGAAATTACATAAATCGGCACGAAGTCCTGGTTAGTGCTATTTCGTGTGGTTTCGTGGATCGTGTATTGTGCTTGAGGAGCCAAAACACCACCGCGCGGAAAGGGTTTCTATGAGTATTCGAAGATTCAACTGGCCAATCTGGGCAGGATTTCTGTTTAGCTTGATAGCTTTCATCAGCTACTTTCTCGTCTTTGTTTGGTTCCCGGTAACCCGCGATTTCCCCTGGGCCAATTTACTACTATTCGCATTAGCTGCGGCGCTATTGGTGGTGGGAATCCGGCGTGCCTTCGCAGCCGACCGCCCCAGACGATCGAAGATCCTCGGCGCGATCCTGGCCACGCTCAGCGTTGCCATTTTTGGATTCTTTGTCTTTGGGATTTTTATTTTCGCGAGGCACTTGCCCGCGTCTGAAAGCGCTCCCAAGATTAGCCAGAAGGCCCCGGACTTCACTCTCTCCGACACCAACGGCAAGTCAGTCTCGCTTTCGGAGCTTCTGGCAGCACCAGTCAAAGGCAAACCGCCCAGAGGTGTGCTGCTGGTTTTCTATCGAGGTTACTGGTGACCTTCATGCAACTCCGAGTTTCGGAGCATTCAGAATAGTTTGGCTCAGCTCGAAGAGGCAGGGATTCGTCCGGTTGCAATCAGCGTCGACACTCCAGAGGTTTCGCACGATCTTAGTCAGAGAGCCGGCTACACTTTCACGTTTCTTTCTGATCCGAAAGCCGAAGTGATTCGCCGCTATGATTTGCTGCACGCGGGCGCCGGAATTGACGGGCAGGACATTGCCAGGCCGGCCGAGTTTTTGGTGGATTCGTCCGGAACTGTGCGGTGGTTGAACCTCACGGAAAACTATTGGGTGCGTGCGCGCCCAGAACAGATTCTCGAAGTGGCCAAGAGCCTGCGCTAAGGCATCACACTTGTCGCGCTTCATGAGATCAGTACCACCGCGCGGTAGAGACCGTGTGAAAACGCAACGGAGTGTCATGAAGTCAGTACCGTAGCGCGGTAGCGTCGGGTCGGGCCTCCGCATCTCGACTCCCAGTGCTATAGTCGCTATCGGTGGATACGTATTGATACGTAGTTTGTGGTTGGAACCGTGGACCCGACGCTACCGCGTTACGGTACTGACTTTCATGACACTCGGTTGCGTTTTTCACACTCTCGGTAGCGGGTGGGTCCACGTTCCCGACGCGTCCAGCTATCGAAGCGCGACCCACCCGCTACCGCGCGGTGGTACTGATGACCTCATGACCCGCGACAATCGTGATGGCGATCTGGGGCACCAGGACAATAGTCATGGAGGAAACAAATGAAGTTGCTGTCAGCCGTTCTTGCGTTGTGGATAGCTCTGCCGGTAGCGATTGCCGGCCAGGGCAAAACCACTGCCAGGGCAAAGGGTATTTTGCTTGAAAATCTTACCTGGATAGAGGCGGAAAAAACACTGACGCCTTCAACCGTAATCGTCATACCCCTGGGAGCTGCGGCCAAGGAGCATGGCCCGCATCTGAAACTCAAGAACGATTTTCTTATTGCTGAGTATCTGAAGCGGCGCGTA
>JBGTHZ010000145.1:0-16226 GCA_041745915.1 Pyrinomonadaceae bacterium
GAAAAATGATTCCCCTCTGCTTACTCAACGGTCAAGTTACGGACAAATCCCCAGTCACCGCTGGCATCGACCTGAATGTTCTTCACATTCTTCTTGGCGATAACCATGTTCGCCTGGTACCACAGCGGGAATACAGGCACATCGCGGCTGACGATCTCCTGAATCTTTGCATACAACACTTTTGCTTTCTCGCGGTTCCAGGTGTTGGCGGCTTCTTCGAGCAAGGCATCGAGTTCTCTGTTGCTGTAGCGTCCGCGATTTCTGGAAGGACGAGTCTCGGTGGGAATCTCCGACGTAGCGAAGAGATCCTTGTAGAATATCGGGTCTTGATTGCCGCCCGTCCATTGGCCGTAGAAAATCTGAAAGTTGCCCCGGCGCAGTTCGTCAAAGAGCGTATTGAGCTCTGCGGTTTCGATGGTTACCGGAATACCTACCGCCTTAAGGTAATCGTAGATCACTCCTGAGTAGTTTCTGGCTGCCACGCTGGCTCCGGAGATCTTAAAAACTACTGGTTTGGGAAAACGCATTTGTGGTCCATCACCATCTGGATCTCTAAAGCCAGCCTCATCCAGCAACTTCTTCGACCTTACCGGATCGAAGGAGTAAACCTGTCCGGGCGTATAGGCCCAGGAATCCTCAGGCAAAATCGAGTGGGCAATCTTCGCTTGCCCGAGAAGTAAATCGCGGATCAGACTCTCGCGATCGATCGCATAAGCTATCGCCTGCCTCACTTGAACTTCGTTCAGGGGAGCCTGCGCGGTATTAAATGTCAACAGGTTTAGATTAGAACCGGTGAATTGAAGTACCTGCAGGTTCGGATACTGTCCCAGGGACTTAACCGCGTCTGGTGAAAGGTTTGTAGGCAGTGGAGCAATATCGATGCGGCCTGATTGCAGTTCCGCCTGGAGCGCATTGATGTCGGCAATCACACGCACTCTGAGCGCCGGAAGTTTTGCCGGTCCTTGCCAGTACTCCGGGTAGGCCTCGAGGTCGAGCACCTGCTGCGAATTGTCATAGCGCACAAACTTGAATGGACCTGAGCCGACCGGATGATCCTTCTGACCTGCATAGCTGTCTTTCGGGATAATCGCGACGGGCACCAGATTGGTAAGCAATCCCACCCACGGCTTCGTAAGCGTGACGACCAGAGTTTTTGCATCTGGGGCATCAACTCTCGTCACATAACTTTTCTTATTCTCTCCCGAGCCTTCAAAAAAACTGGCAGACTTGGCAAAGTTGCTGGACAAGACGAGGTCGAGCGTGTATTTGGCGTCGGCAGAAGTGAGCGGTCGTCCATCATGGAATTTGATTCCTTCCTGAAGCGTGAAGGTGTACGTCAGTCCGTCATCTGAGCGCAGAATGTTAGACGCCAACTCCCCAACGTAGTCAAACTTCTCATTCTTCTTGACCAGCGAATTGAACATCAGCGTTCGCACGCGCTCGCTCGCCGTATCAACCGACGGCGACCCGATGGGATCGATTGTGCGGATGTTATCTCCCAGCGCGATTACGAAGGTCCCGCTCTGACGCCGGCAGCCCGCCGGGAACATCGCGGCGATTAGCAGAAGAGAAAGAAGAGGAACAGTCACTCTCCTGGCTATCATAAGAGGGTACCTCCGTACGTGTAATTCAGTTTTTCATTAAGCTCCGTGGTCTCAGCTGAGAGCGCCTGAAAGCGTTCGAGGTCCAGGGGTCTCGGCTCTTTGGCGATCGCCTTAATGGCCGCGATGCGCTTCAACGATTCGCGAATACGCCCCTCGGGGAGCTTGCCTGCCTGCACTGTCTTCAGTAGCGCGTGATAACCGCGACGAATCACGTCGGGATGGGCGCAGATGAGCATCATGTCTTCTCCAGCAAGGAAAGATCGGATAGCAGCCGCTTCAATATCGCAGTGGCGAGAAATCGCGCCCATCTCAAGGTCGTCGGTGACGACGAGATGCTGGTAACCCAACTCTTCGCGCAGCAACCGGGTGACAATGTTGTGGCTTAAGGATGCCGGCTCAAGTAAACCGCCGGTAAACTCTTTGCGGATGTCGATATTCGGAAAACCGCCGTGGCTCACCATCACGCAACGCACTCGATCGTCGCGGCGTTGAAACAACTCGATATAAGGCGCCAGATCCTGCGCAATCAGATCGTCATGCGAGAGTTTTACAAGGGGCATCTGCTCGTGTGAGTCAACCTCGCCGGCGCCAATCCCCGGAAAGTGTTTCAGGCACGCAAGGATGCCAGTTTCCTGCAACCCGCGCAGATAGACCGTGGTATAGCCAAGGACTTCTCCGGGAGAACGGCCGAAGGATCGGGAATAGAGTCCATTCGACAGCAGGTCACGTTCGTCTGTCATGATTGACATGACGGGCGCGAAGTTCATGTTGAAGCCGAGCATACGAAGTACTTCGCCAGTGATGCGGCCAAGCGCGCGGGACGCAGCGAGATCCCCATGCTGGCGAATAGAGCGGGCAGCCGGCATGGGAGTAAAAATCTTTCGCAGCCGATCGACAAGTCCCCCCTCCTGATCAATACCCACCAGGGGCGCAACCGGAAGTAGTTCACGCACACCATCAACCAGATTCCTCAACTGCTGCGGACTGGCAACGTTGCGGCCAAAAATGATAATTCCCCCGGGTTTAACTTCCTCGACCAGCTCGCGCGTTTCGGCGTCGAGTTCTTTGCCCGGAAGACCAATGTAGAAAAATTGTCCTACCTGTTGTTCGAGGGGGATGGAGTAGAGTGAGTACAGTGAATCCGATTGCATTTTCAAATGAACAGTCGCAACCCTTCCTTCGTCATATCCTGCCGAGAGAGTCTAGCATGAGAGAAGTAGATTGTGAGAAAGGGCTTCCGCCACGGAACCGGGAAGAGGCTGGCGCGTGGGTCAAGACGACCCGTCGGTGAAGCGCGCCATCTTGCGCTTAGTGCATCCATTAACACAGTTGGCCGGAGCAATTTCGATAATGTTGAGAGCTGTAGCCGCTGGCTACGGCAAGCGGTTCTGTTAGTTGAGTGCTCGTATCCGCACTACGACGACCACCGGCTGCCGAAGGTGGGAAAAAATCAGTTCGCCCCCGGATACTAATCAGCATTCGGAAATTCGCAGGTTGGGAAGGGGGGTTTACCCCCGCTCAAGATTTGCAGCCACTCAAAACGAACAGAATTCAAGGATGAACGGCTACGAATCTTGAGCGGGGGTAAACCGCCCTTCCCAACCTGCGAATTTAGGTCGCTTGAGTGTTATATGTGATCGATTTTTTTCACAGCTTCTGCCGCTTGGGGGTTTTTGGCCTCATGGGCCGCGGCATGAGTGAGTTGCTACTCGGGCGCGCGCGCCGAGATCCCGTTAACCCAAGTTAATGATTCAACTTTCCTAACTTAAGTAGTATAAAGCCGAGATGCCTCAGGAAGTCCCGAACCAGGAAGCCCTGTTGGAAGCAATCAAGCAGCTCGAACTCACTTCCGAGCTGTTCGACGAGCAAGATGGAAAGCCTAAGTATGCGACCGACCTGGAGGTAATCGTGCGCGGACGCGATTACGGTAACGGGAAAAAGGTTGGCCCATACATGCGGCTGCTTACTTACCCTGCCGGCGAAGAAATTATGCGCCAGGGAGAGTGGGGTGGAAACACGTTCTACATCGGAGTAGCAGGAACGCTTGATGTATTCGTAAGAGACTCCAAGGGTGATCAACGAAAGATCAATCAGCTTCAACCGGGAACGTGTTTTGGAGAAATGGCGGTGCTTGCGGGCGTTGAGCGCAATGCAACAATCGCCGTAGCCGCTGGCGGCAAGGCCACGGTACTGGAAGTCACTCGCCCGGCGCTACGTCTCTTAAGAAAACTACCGCGATTTGGTCAGGCGCTCGACGAAACTTACCGCTTGCACGGCTTTGGTCGAGTTCTCGAAGACCTGACGCAGGCTGTTAGCGATCCATTGAACAAAGAGATCGTTCAGAAGCTGCGAGAGATTTCCAAATTTGTGGTGTATGGCAAGCACCATGTGCTCTGCCAGGAAGGCGCCGCAATCGACCAGGTGTTTTTGATCAGGAGTGGCTGGGTTAGACGATCTCGCGGAATTCCTTTTGACGCTGCCTCTGCGGGAGTAGCAATGGGAGTGGGCGTGAGTGTCGGCGTGGACTTTCTCGGTGCGGGAAACTGCCTGGGCCTGGAAGGCACCAGGCAACCTGAGGTTTGGAAATACAGCGTCTCATTAATGGCCCGCACTGAAGTATTGGAAGTTCCAGTTGCTCCTCTGGCAGCGGATCCGGTCCTGCGCGAGCGTATTAGTGTTGCGTTCGCCGCATTCTCGAAAGCCGACGACAGACTGCCACCCACGATCGAGTCACTTCCGGACATACGGCCCATGGTCGCAGCCGAGCAGGAAATAGCTACCGGGATTGTTGACGGGGCAAATCTGCTGGTGATGGACATGGACCTTTGTATGCGCTGCGGCAATTGCTCGCTTGCCTGCCACAAGGTTCATGGGCAGTCGCGGCTCTTACGCCGCGGCATTCATATCGCGAGGCCGGTTAAAGTCGGTCGGAGTCGCACGCAGCACGTGCTTTCACCACAGGTGTGCATGCACTGCAAGGATCCGGAGTGTCTGACCGGATGCCCCACTGGCGCTATTTTTCGCGATCCGATGGGACATGTTGATATCGATCCCCTGACCTGCATAGGTTGTTTCGACTGCGCCACGCAATGTCCTTACGATGCGATTTCCATGGTCCCTCGAAACGGAAGTGTCGGCCATGACTTCGATCTCTTCGGGACATTGAAACAGAAGTTAAGCCTGGGCTTCCCGGTACCCCCACCGGCGCCGCCCGCTGCTGATGATGTGGTTGCGATTAAATGCAATCTTTGTGAGCACACACCTCTTAATCCACCGGGTGCGCGACGGTCTGCTTACTCATGTGAAGAGAATTGCCCTACAGGTGCTCTCGTTCGAGTGGACCCACTAACTTATTTCGATGAGATCTCAGGCACACAGGGAATTATCTTTCGTGACCAGACGCACGCGATTGGCCGCAACATTCACAAGGCTGATCCCATCGCCCGGCTCTGGCATGCCGGTGGTATCACACTAACCGTCGTCGTGGCGCTGGCGGCAGTCTGGGGCCTGGCCACTTATGGACCAGACGGCAGGATAGGAGGAACCTGGCTGACGATGAGATGGATCACGGGTCTGGTCGGTCTCTTCGGCGTTGTTGCGGTCATGACCTATCCTGTTCGCAAGCAGATTTATAGAAGGCGGGCGGGCGCCCTACGATACTGGATGCTGGCCCATGTCTATTTCGGAGCGTTCGCGGGTGTGGTGCTGTTATTGCACGGAGGCACCAGTACCGGAGGTTTGCTGACAACCTCACTGTACATTGCTTTTAATATTGTCATCGCCACTGGACTTTTCGGAGTCGCTGCCTACGTCATTGCGCCGCGACTGATGACCAGTATCGAAGGCGAGCCATTGCTGGTGGAGGATCTGGTAGCCCGGCGCGCGGAGCTGCGCGAAGAACTGGAAGGGATTACGGAAGACAGCCGCGGTTGGTTACGCGAGGAAATCGAGGAAAAGGTACGCGGCAGATTTCTTCATAAGTCGTTTTTGCTTCGTCAGCTCATTCGTCGCCAGGAGCTTAAGACTGTGCTGGCTGAGTCTCGGGAAGAATTTAAAGAACGATTTACCAGACTCGCGACTGATGACGAGCGCGTGCTGTTGCAGCGTGCGGTGGAGACGGCTGTAACGTTGACTCGGGTGGATGCGCTGATTTTCCTCCATAAGATTCTAAGACTGTGGGTTCCGCCGCACGTAATCTCAACGTCCCTGATGCTGGCTTTGATGTTGGTGCACATAATCCAGGTGGTCTACTTCGCCATCAAATAAAACTAAGCCTCCAACCGAGAATCATGAGTCGATTCATCATCATTCGCGAGGACCTGGTTCAGGATCCGCTCACGATTGTTACTGATGGTCTGCTCATAGGGCGTCTGCGGGAATGCGAACTGGTTCTAAATCATCCCGCGGTGTCTCGAGCTCAGGCAGGTATTAAGTGGATCGACAACGTTTACTACCTTTTTAGTCTGCGGCCTGGGAACCCTCCCAAATTAAACGGTCGGGCAGTTGAAGAGATTGAACCACTGGCGCCCGGCGATATCGTGGAGGCCGGCCCCTTCCGGCTGGAGGTCGATCGCGGGGAAGGCAAGCTCGTACTTAAGGTCACTCTGGAAATCGGGGCTGTTGCCTACGGAGCTGATGCCAGTAGCCCGGACCTGATTACCACCAGATCGTTGTCGGCCGTGCCCGTCGAGGTGAAAAAAGCTGCGAAGCCTCGCGCCGCTCCGCTTCCTGGCAACAAAGCTCTCGATCTATTTTGGGACAAACGCATTCGCGAGGCGGGGAAAATGGTGCGCCCTTCGCCTTTGTTTCCCAGAAGCCAGCGGCGTGCCGGCAGAGCGAAATTTAATTGGATTCCCACATCCGACCTGGCCCGGCGTTGGCCGGTTTCGTTTCTCATCTGGGGCGCCGTGATTGTTGGGGTGCTGTCAACGGCGGCAGCCTACTGGTATGCCAATGCTTATGCACCGGCGCCTGTTTCCCGAAGTCATGTGCGGGACAAGATGGAAATGGATCCGCCAATCGCCATTAAGGCAAATGCCGACTCGTGCACCAATTGCCATTCCCTGACAGGTAGCACGGAAACTAAGTGTGCCGCCTGTCACAAATCGGAAACGTTTGTGGCCACCGTCATCAAGCCACACGCCGCCGCGGGCATCGGATGCGTTTCTTGTCACGCTGAGCATCAGGGTTCGGATTTCAATCCTGCTCACGGGGCCCTCGTCACCTGCACCGCCTGTCACAACGATACTAATAAAAGCGTATACAAAGGCCGGCGGGTCAACACTCCGCATGGCGGCACTTTCGGCTACCCGGTGATCAATCAAAAATGGACATGGAAGGGACTCGACGACGGTGACTGGGCGCTGAAAAAGATCGAAGTCGCGCGGTTGCCAACGGATAGCGACGATCAGTGGCGCAGTAAGCAATTTCATTCGCTTCATGTCCAGCGCGTCCGCAGTGGATCCGGGATGCAGGGCAACCTTCAGGGCGAGCTCTCGTGTTCCAGTTGTCATAAGTCCTTTGATCCCATCGATCGCACTACCCCTAAGACAATTTGCAGTGAATGTCATAACGGGAGAGTTGAACAGGGAACTAACCGCGTGCTGATTTCCAAAGACAAACCCAACTGTACTTCGTGTCATGTCGAGCACGTTAAGAACAGCAGGCACTGGAACCCATCTCTGCTGACGCATGCCATTAGTGTTAACTGAAAACGCGACGGTTATGAGTTTGAAGAACCAATAACGCCTCGGCATTCGTAGGTTAGAAACATTTCGTGATTATTCGTGTTATTTCGTGGATCGCTTTTTTGACTGATCGATTAAGAACGATCCACGAAGTCACACGAACAAACACGAAACATGGTTTATCAATGACGAATGAAAAATGAGAAATGAAAAATGAAAAATGAACCCTTCCCAACCGGCAAAATACCCGCGCTTAAGCCGGCGGTGTTATTGGCTGGCAAAAGTTCGCTACTTTTTCACGCCGTAATTGGCGCCGTTTTCATATGCCTCTTAGCCGCCACTACAGAGGTGAGAGCTCAAGATACAGTCACGGGCGCCTTCGAGGGCATCGTCAGCGATAGCCAAACCGGAGTCGCGTTAAAAGGTGCGGCTGTTGAGATTATTAACGAACAAACCGGACTAAGTCACAGTCTCAGTACCGACTTTCGAGGTCGCTTCTACCAGGGCTTGCTGATTCCCGGAGTCTATCGAGTACGAGTCTCCATGCCGGGATATCAGTCTCGCGAAGTACTACAGCGTTTGAAGATTACTTACACCGGTGAAGTTGTGCCGGTTCCCGTAGCGCTCGATCCAGCCCCGGCAACAGTGACGCCGACTGCTTCGCCCTCGCCAGTCGTAACGCTGGGCGTCGAAGACACCGAAGTTCGCAGCAGTATTGTTAGAAGTGATGGCCGGCGGGGCGGCTCCTTCAACGAAGAAGAGGTGTCGACGCTGCCACTCGGTGCAGCCACGCGGGTTCGCACGTTTGATGAGCTGACACTGCTGCTTCCAGGAATTGCTCCGCCGCCTCAAACACTTGGCAGCGTGGCTGGCCCGGGTGTTGGCGCAGGTGTCGGCTCAGCCGGGCAGTTTGCAGTTAATGGGCTTAGGTCGCGAGCTAACAATTTTACCGTAGATGGATCCGACAATAACGACGAAGACATCGGGGTAAGACGACAGGGTTTTGTGGCCCTCATTCCGCAACCCATCGAATCGATTAAAGAGTATCAGGCAATTACTCTGTTGGCGCCTGCACAGTTTGGCCGAAACATCGGCGCCCAGGTTAATGCGGTATCGAAGTCGGGTGGCAATGACACTCACGGCACTGCATACACTTTTTTCAATTCAAGCCAGCTTAACGCGCGCAACTTCTTCGATACGACCCTCGGCAACAGCGCCACGCCACTCAGAGCCGGAGGAAAACCGGTGATTTTTCAAGGCAGACCAATAATAGTCACAAACCAAAGCGGCGGCGAAGATTCGTTCACTCTGACAAAAGGTGGGCTCGTGCTGGGTGGTCCGTTGGTGCCCAACGAACCCGGTGGTTCGGGGCGAAGCATGTTTTATTTCATTTCGGCCGAAGGTCAGAACGTGAATGCGACTAAGGAAGAGAGCTTTGCAGTGCCTACCGTAGAGGAGCGTGGGATCTTCGGAAGCGGGGCTACAGGTCTTTCCGCCGATCCTTTCACGGGTCAGCCGATAGTGAGCTTTCCGGCGACGGTAAGTGGTGACGCCATTTTCAGCCTTTATCCCTTTCCAAATAATCCAAATGGCATATACGGCACGAACACGTTCACACAGGTTTTGCCGGCGCGCCAACAAGGCAAGGTGCTGTCAGGAAAAGTGGATGCCAACTTCAAAGTGGGTGAGAGGGTGCAGAGCTTTACGTCGCGGTATAACTTTACCGATGATTTCAGGGACATTCCCGTAACCGGCGGCGCGGTCTTTTCTTCGATACGGCCGAACGTGCGCACGCAGAACCTTTCAAACTTTCTCAACAGCGAGCTTAGCTCGCCCAGCAACACCACCAGGGTTTTCAATCAGCTTAGAGCTTCCTACGGCCGCACACGCCTGGTGTTCGAGGAGTTGCGCGACCGGGAGTTCCTCATCCCCAGCAGATTGGCGGGCACCTTTCGCGGAGACGAAAGCCTTTTTTTGCTAAATGCACCGCTGAGGGTCAACAACACGGTACCGGGCTTCGCCAATGTCGTGTACAGCAGATTCTTCAATTTCAACACTGAGGATCTCATCGGGCCGGTGGGTCAGATTTCCATCGCTGGATTCAGTCCCGTAGGCGTTGACGTATTCAACTTTCCACAGCGACGCGTAAACAACACTTACCAACTGGCCGACACGCTGACTATGCGTTTTGCCAACCACGCCCTGACTTTTGGAGCAGACGTTCGCCGGACGGAGCTCAACAGTGATCTTCCGGTCAACGCCCGCCCGCTAATCAGTTTTGTGGGAGCGCCGCGAGTCACGACGAATGCCCAGGGCAGCTTCGAACTATCCGGGTTTATCAGCGCCATCGATCTCGCAGCCGCATCAGCTCCCAGCGGCTTCTTTCAATCGGTAACTCCGGGCGCCAGCTCCGCTATCGATCTCCGCTATTACCAGTGGAACTATTTTGCTCAGGACGAATGGCGGATGAGACCTGACCTGACGTTATCATTTGGCCTGCGTTACGAATACAACACTCCGCCGCGGGAGACATCCGGACGCATTGAAAATACTTTTACCGATCCATCACTGGCCCTGGTTCCGGGACTGCGAAGATTCCTGGATGGGCGAACGGAGATCTTTGACGCTGACCGAAATAACTTTGGGCCACGCGTTGGCCTGGCTTATTCGCCTGAGATATTTGGACCGGACCGGACCAGCGTCTTCCGTCTGGGTTATGGAATATTCTTCGATCAGGCGCTGGGAGCAGTTGTCAGCCAGTCGCGAAATGTCTTTCCAAACTTTTTGACGCTGAATTTAGCAGGCGGCAGATCAACCCAGACCGGTGTTGGCTTTGTCATAACGGATCCGAGTCTTCCGTTTTTTCCGTGCCCAGACAGCCAGGGCAGTGTGAGATTCTTGCCGGTAACTCAGCCGGGAACACTGAACATCCTTAACCCGCAAATGTCACTCAGCTGCCTGGTCAGTATCAATACGTCTTTTCCAGGGGGCTTCGGTTTTACTTTGCCCGCGCGCGAATTGGAAATGCCGACAGCGCACCACTATGCTTTCACTTTCGAACAACAGCTGCGCGACAATCTGGTTATCTCCCTGGGCTACGTTGGCACTCAGGGTCGTCATCTCCTTCGTCTGACTACTCCAAATCTGGGCGCTAACGCATTTCTTTTTCCCACGAGAATAAATGTCGCTGGCAATCAACCTAATGTTTCTGGTTTTACGGCTGGGCCGGGACAGCGCATAGACCCCAGCGGAGCGGTCATTGGCAGCCGGCCTACGGCTACTGCGGGCGCGGTTAACATCTACGAAAGCTCCGCCAACTCTCGTTACGACTCCATGCAGATCCATTTGCGCGGCCGCTTCCCCAGGGCTATCCAATACCAGATTGCCTACACCTTATCTCGAGCAGTCGACGATGTATCAGATGTTTTCGATCTTGCGGGCGCCTCGGCACTTCCGCAAAACAGTTTCACGTTTGCAGGAGAACGAGCACCTGCCAATTTCGACGCGCGACACCGGCTTTCGTATAGCTTCGTATACGATCTGCCGGCGCTCAGTACCCGCACCAAGGCCGTTCGCTTACTTCTGGGTGGGTTCCAGGTCGCCAGTTTGGGTCGCTTTCAAACAGCACAGCCATTCACTGTCAATACCATTTGGGATGTAAACCTCGACGGTAACCTGACCGATCGCTTGAATACCACCCAGGGTTTGCAAGTTACCGGTAACAGCAGTCGCCCGCTAATTCTGGTAGCCCCGGATCCCTTATCGCTGACTGCGCCGATCGGACAAGATGGTCAGATTGATCGTAACTCGTTTCGCGCCGGCAACATCTTGGAACTTGACCTGGCTCTGGTGAAGAGTTTTGCGTTTACAAGTCAGCAACGACTCACGGTGCGAGCAGAGATCTTTAACTTCATCGACCGTGCTAATTTTGGTATTCCGATCCGCTTCCTGGGCGCCGCTGGATTCGGACGCGCTGTCGATACAATCACACCCGGACGCCGCATTCAGTTGGGACTCAAATACTCATTCTAGACCCCGCGATGCGTGAGGCTTTCCCTAGCAATCTATAAAAGAGCCCATAATGAGTAAAAACGATCCACGAAAGGACACGAATGAACACTAACTAAGGACTCTTTTCCTGCCACTTCGTATAGTTTCGCGGATCGTTCTTAGCCGAATGAAAGCACCCGTGCCCGGTTTCTTCCACTTCCAGCTGGTGTTGATGTATATTGGCGGCCGAACATCGTTTTCTTTACCTCCGGATTTATAGCTCCAGGTACTTACCAAACATCCTCTGAAACCTGAGCTTTCGTACATTGAGTAGGCCCTCTACCTTCGGAGAGTTAGCCAAAAATGAGTTACCCCCAAACTCACACCCGATATTTGGCGCCGAGCGCCCGGGAAGGGCGCACCTTTACTCCTCAGCTTACAGCTTTAGCCGCGATTCTAGCGCTTGGTCTTCTGCCGCTTTTCGTCCGAGCCATTACCACAGCCAAAACAGCTCGCATCCAAACGAATGCTAGTGAGCAACTTGAATCAGCGCGCCTGAGTGAAACGGTAAGTGTCCGTACCTTAGGTGCGGTCGATTCGAGAATTAATCTCACTTCTGGTCGGGACTTGTTGACACCTTATGCCGGATCGGAAGAGTTGCGACGGGCGCTGGAACAGAACCACGCGCAGCCGCGCAGTCTTGCCTCCGCTGATTTCGATGAAGATGGTATGCCTGACCTTCTGAGCGGTTACTCATATCAAGGTCGGGGGATGGTGACGCTGCTACGTGGAAATGTGGATTCCATTTACCCGAATAGCCCCGAAGCGCAGCAGCGAAAAGCTGATGGCATATTCACGAACGCACCGTTTCTCGCACCGGCTAGTCTTTTCGAGGTGCCCATCAGTCCAGATTTTCTCGGCGCCGGTGATTTCGATGCCGACGGTCACTGGGACATCGTCGCCGGAAGCAGAGAGAAGAGAGCGCTCCTCTTCATGGCCGGCGATGGCCACGGCAGCTTTGGACCAGCACAAACAGTGGAACTCACGGGAACTCTCACCGCTTTCTTGGCTGCAGACGTGAACCGGCGCGATGGGCTGATGGATGTTGTGATTGGAATTAATACTTCGAGCGGGCCACGCCTCATGGTTTTTGAAGGACCGCTGGGAGCCCGGAAAGCGCAACCCGAAATCCTGCCACTTCCTGCGGAGGCAACTTCGTTAGCCGTTGGGGAACTGGACGATGAATCTCAGTTTGACGTCGCCGTGGTGGCTGGTCGGCAACTGCTAATTCTGCATGGACGCGATCGGAAGTTATCGCTTCCCGTCGAGCAACAGTCCGGTGTGCGTCCACCACGAGTTACCGAGCGTGCTTTTCCCGTTGACCTCCGACACGTCGCTATTGGCGATTTCAACGGCGACGCGCTGTCTGACATTGCACTTCTCGCAAGTGATGGGCACGTGAATCTGCTTACTCACCCACAACCGACAAAGCAGAAGACTAAAACAGTCGACGGATGGTCGTATGAGGCCCTTGGTTACGAGAGTTGGCCCGCAGCCAACGGACTATCAGTAGCGCGCGTCTCGACCTTTCCCACTGATGATCTTGTGGTGCTTGACGCACATAGCTCTCAACTTCACATTGCTTCGCGCGCCAGAAAACAAAGGGAAGACGGAGGATTCGAGCTAATGACTGTGGCATTGGCCGTCGCAGGCGATCCAATTGCGCTTCTGCCGATGAGACTGGATATCGATGCGCTGACTGACCTGGTGCTTCTTAGAGGAGGCTCGAGCGAGCCGGCGATACTACTGACATCGCAGAGCATGATGAGCAGTGGAACTCCAATAATCAATACGCCGAACGGCATATTCTCCAACGCGTCGCCAATTACACTGCCTTCAAGCGGATCTGACCCTGCGGCCAGTCCCTACCCATCGACTATAGATGTCTCCGGATTGACTGGGACAATAGATAGATTGCGACTGAGATTGAACAACCTTAACGCCTTTATTCCGGACGTGGACATCTTGCTGGTCGGGCCAGCCGGCCAGAATATGATTATCATGTCGGACACCGGCAGCAACCAGGTCGTCAGCAACCTGGTCCTTACGTTTGATGACAATGCACCTGGAGGGGTTCCCGCTCCGGCAACCTCTGGGGCCTACAAACCAACGGACATTGGTACGGGTGACACTTTCCCGTCGCCGGCGCCAAGCCCGCCCTATAGTGATCCTGCCCCTGCAGGATCGGCAACGCTCGCCTCAGTTTTCAACGGCACCGATCCGAACGGTACCTGGCGGCTGTTCGTGGTTGATGATTTTCCTGCCATCTCGGGCGGTAACATCTCAGGTGGTTGGACGCTGATCTTTGGCGATCCGCCGGGAAGTCAATTCGTTGTTACCAATACAAACGACAACGGCGCCGGCTCGCTGCGACAGGCGATTATCGATTCCAATAATTCTCCCACTACCGACACAATAATCTTCAGCATTCCTGGCTCGGGAGTGCAAACCATAACGGTGGCGTCGCCTTTACCCGCAATTTTCGATCCCGTAACGATAGACGCGACAACTCAACCCGGATTTGCGGGTACACCGTTGATTGAGCTTAATGGGAATACTGCTGGGTCGGGAGCTGATGGGTTCACGATTACAGGCGGGCGCACTACGATCCGCGGATTCATCATAAACCGCTTCAATGACAGCGCGATTCTGATCCATTCCGGTGGCAACAACATTATCGAGGGAAACTACATAGGAACCAACGCTGCCGGTACTGCGGCGTCGGGTAATTTCGACGGCATCAAGGTTGGGAACACCGGAAACCTTGTTGGCGGAACGTCCGCCGCCGCTCGCAACATCATTTCTGGCAACAACACCGGCATTCTGCTCAGTAATCAATTTGGCTCCGTCTCGCAGACGACGATTCAGGGCAACTTTATCGGTACTGACGTCACGGGAACCGCCAGGGTGGCGAATACCAGTGCCGGCGTCAGTTCAAGAAGCGCCAATGGCTCGCCGAATAACCTCATCGGGGGAACAATGGCCGGCGCTCGCAACATAATTTCGGGCAACCAGTCGACTAACATCGATCTCGTTTATCCGGGTTCCAATGGAAATCTTATCCAGGGAAACTTTATTGGACCCAATGTAAACGGCACAGCCGAGGTCGGCTTATCAGGGGATGGAGTTCAGCTGTCATTTACAGCTCACGACAACACCGTTGGGGGGACGACCCCTGCGGCTCGGAACATCATCTCTGGGAACAGAGGTAGCAGCGGAACGTCGGGTGTTCATATTCGCGAAGAGAGCTCGTTCGGGAACCTGGTGCAGGGCAATTTCATTGGCACCGACGTAACAGGCACGGCACAACTAGCTAACGTTACAGGTGTGTTTCTCCTCTTCAGCGCAACCGGCAACACCATCGGCGGGGATGCCGACACAGTTCCAGGCGTTCGGAACATTATTTCCGCAAATCGCAGGGCTGGCATTCAGATTGGGGACGTTAATCGCACCAGCACGATGAGCAATTTGATCCGAGGAAATTATATCGGCACAGATGTTACCGGAAACAATCCATTGGGAAACGGTACTGACCCGTCGTTGGGTGGCGATGGCATTATTATTCCCGCCAACGCAACGGGCGATACGATTCAGGAAAATCGGATCGCCTACAGCAGACAGAGTCCTTTTTTCTCTGACCTCGGAGGTGTTGGTGTTCGCGTCACTACGCCCGATGCCGGCGATAATCCGGGTATTCAAATCCAGATTATCGATAATGAGATCTTCGGTAACGATCGACTGGGAATTGATTTGGGTCCTTTCGGCGTGACTCCTAACGATCCCGGCGACGCCGATACGGGTCCTAACAACCTGCAAAACTTCCCAGTTCTTACCGGAGTAGTGCACTCGAAGCCGGAGGAGGTAAACGATCCGCAGACACATGGGGAAACTGTAACGATCAACGGCGCCTTAAACAGTACACCGAATAACACCTACACAGTTCATTGGTATTTCAGTATTGATCCAGTCTGCTCGAGCAATCAATTGGGAACGCAGCCCCTGGCCTTTGGTCGTGTCAACGGAGTGGGGACCGATCCGAGCGGCAATGCTTCATTTAGTTTTCCCTTCACTTTTCCCCCTGGCACAAACGCTGGGGTTATTAACTGCACAGCAACTGATTCTTTAGGCAACACGTCGGAATTCTCCGCCTGCATGCCGGTTAGCGAGGCACTGCCCATGCTCTCGATCAATGATGTCAGTCAGGTCGAGGGGAACAGCGGCACTACCTCATTTACATTTGACGTAAGTTTATCCAGCACAAGCTCTCAAACTATCACAGTAAACTACGCCACTGGCAATGGCACAGCTACTACTGCAGACAACGACTACTCGTCAGGAAGCGGCACGCTGACTTTCAACTCGGGCGACACGAGTAAGCCGATCACGGTACTGGTCAACGGAGACACAACCAATGAGCCGAATGAAACTTTCCTGGTGAATCTCTCCGGCGCTGCGAATGCGACCATCGCCGACGGTCAGGGTTTGGGGACGATCACGAACGACGATCCGGTGCCTGCTATCTCAATCAACGACGTCAGCCAAAGCGAAGGCAACAGCGGCATCACGTCGTTCACGTTTGCAGTCTCGCTGTCCAACGCCAGCTCACAGACAGTGACAGTCAACTTCGCCACGGCCAATGGCACGGCCACGGCAGGGAGTGATTATCAGAGCGGAAGTGGCGCAGTGACGTTCAATCCCGGAGAGACGAGTAAGCCGGTGGTGGTGGCTGTCAATGGCGACCTGCTGAATGAACCAGACGAAACGTTCTTCGTAAACCTCTCGGGCGCTGCGAATGCGAGCATCGCCGACAATCAGGGGTTGGGCACGATCCTCAATGACGACAGCCTGCCTGCCCTCTCGATCAGCGACGTGACGGTAGCGGAAG
>JBGTHZ010000146.1:0-77640 GCA_041745915.1 Pyrinomonadaceae bacterium
TACGTATCAATAGGTATCCACCGATAGCGACTATAGCACTGGGAGTCGAGATGCGGAGGCCGGACCCGACGCTACCGCGCTACGGTACTGACTTCATGACACTCCGTTGCGTTTTCACACGGTCGCTATCGCTCCTGGTTCTGTCATTGACTGCCGCACCGTCGCTACGTCTCGATGCTGTTGCAAGTATTAGAAGAAAGCATGTCTACGCTTTTCCAGTTTGGCCTTTTAAATTTCAAAGTTACACCTCAACTTGAATCCACCATTGGCATGAGACTGGACGATGGGCTGCCGAACTCCGGTCGGATTCATCAGAAATGACCAAATGAAAAATGATAAATGACGAATGGAAAATGGAAAGACTACGTGCCTAATTAACAAGACTCCTCCTTTTTCACTAAGAGTGAGGGTATGCTATCTTTTGTGGCTTCGACCCGTGCCCGCGTAGCTCAGTGGATTAGAGCGTTCGCCTCCGGAGCGAAAGGTCGCAGGTTCGACCCCTGCCGCGGGTACCATTCCTTCCCCGACCTTAACGAATGTCATGGAAGGACACTTGCCCGCTGTACAGCCTGTTAAGCGCACGATTTTGGTGGTCGATGACTTCGACGACACTCGATTGCTCTTGAAAAGCTGGCTCGAGAAGAAGAGCTTCAATGTTCTGCAGGCTGAAAACGGGAATCAAGCGGTGGCGACATCAAGGGAAATGCGTCCCGATTTGATAATTATGGATATAGAAATGCCGGAGTTGGACGGCTTAGCCGCAACCCGCCAGATAAGAGCAATGAAGGAACTGGAAAACGTTCCGGTGGTCGCAGTCTCTGCTTACGGAGAGCAACAGTTTGGCGCAGATGCGTTGGCCGCAGGATGCAGCGAATATGTCTCCACGCCTTTCGAGCCGGACAATCTTGAAAAAGTGATTCGCTCTTTCCTTCCCTGACGCTGTATTTTAAGTCTCAGATCTCAGATTTCAGATTTCAGATCTCAGATCTCAGATCTCAAATCTCAGATCTCAGATCTCAGATTTGATTGGCAACCGGTATAGTCTCCTGTCAAATAGATCTATGACCCACAACTCCATGCGCCAGTCGCCTTGTTTGCGCCTGGTCACACTCGTATTTCTCCTGCTCCCGGTGGAAAGTGTTGTGGCGCAGGATAGCTCGTGCAAAGTCAACCTGAGTGAACTTCCCCAAGCTGCTGAGTTGAGCGGGTTTCGAATGGGAATGACCATGGACCAGGTGAAGGCGCGCGTCCCGCAGGTCGTCTTCGGACGAACCGACGAGCTGGGAACGTCGAAGACAAGCATCAATCCCTACTTCGATTCGCGAATAGACAAATCCGGCTTCGCAGGCGTACGAACGATCTCGCTGGATTTTCTTGACGGACGCGTCACTTCGCTTTGGATTGGTTATGATTCCAGCTTCAAATGGCCGACTGTCGCTGACTTTGTTAAAGGCATCTCGCAGTCACTGTCACTGCCAGACGCGTGGTCACCGTGGAAGTCGCAAGGGCAACAACTGAAGTGCGCTGATTTTCAGGTGACGGTTTCCAGCGTCGCCCAGGGACCGAGTTTCCGTATTCTCGATCTAGCCGCCGATGAAGTTTTGACTGCCCGCAGAATTGCACAGGAAGAGCAAAAGGAGGCGCTGGCAGAAAGCAGCGCAGAGGAACCGGAAATCCTTGGTGATAAGCAGAGCAAGATCTACTATCCATCCGATTGTGAGCTTGCCACGGAGATCAGCGCTGCAAACCGGATGACTTTTAAAACCGCGCTCGAGGCCGAGAACGCGGGATACAAACTGGCCAAAGTGTGCAAACAGTGAACACATTGCCGATTTTCAATTGCCAATTGCCGATTGGAGTGCTGGTTCAGCTTTGAGTTCATTGACTTTGTTTGCTCGGGCCGGTGAGGGCGCAACCCAAGGCGGAACTCAAATCGGCAATCGGCAATTGGCAATCGGAAACCGGCAGTAATCGAAGGGGGCTTGAGATGATTAAGGAATTCCGCGACTTTATTGCCAGGGGTAACGTCATCGATCTGGCCGTGGCCGTGGTTATTGGGGCGGCGTTTGGCAAGATCGTAACTTCACTGGTCGAGGGGATCATCATGCCGCCAATTGGCATGATGCTCGGCAACGTCGACTTCGCAGATCTTTTTATCGACCTCTCCGGAGAGCGACCTCCATCATTGGCGGAAGCCCGAGTCAGAGGATTACCGGTAATTGCTTACGGAATGTTTTTCAATGACGTGATCATCTTTCTCATTATCGCCGTGGTGGTGTTCTTGATTGTTAGACAGGTCAACAAACTTAAGAAGGCGCCGCCGGAAATGAAAGAATGCCCCTATTGCCTTTCGTCGGTTCCACTTGGAGCAACTCGCTGTTCTGGATGTTGCTCTGAAATCTGAATGGAGCAGTCCCGCTACTACCAATAAACGCGACAGTCAACTAGACTTCCCATCATGCGCGAGTGCCCCCGTTGCGAAGTCTGCTATGAGGATGACGTCCTCGTCTGCCCTCAAGATACGGCAAACACCAAACACACTCTGCCCGGGGGTACGCTGCTTTCCCAACGTTACCTGCTCGAGAAGCGGCTTGGTCGAGGGGCCATGGGCCAGGTCTATCTGGCACGCGACCAGAATCTGGTAACGCGCCGCGTGGCGGTGAAGACAGTCCGCCCTGACATACTCAGCGACGAAGACTTGCAGGAAGGAGAAGCCATCGCGCGTTTTGAGCGGGAGGCACGCGCGGCGGCCTCGATCCGCCACCCTAACGTCGTCGATGTAACAGATTTCGGTAAGAGTCCGGAGGGCGTTTTCTTCCTGGTAATGGAATACGTGGAGGGCGAAACTCTTTATCAACTCCTGAGACGCGAAGGCACGCTCAACATCCAGCGCACTGCGGTTCTACTGCGTCAAATTGTGGGTGGCGTTGAAGCCGCACATGACGAAGGTATACTTCATCGCGACCTGAAGCCCGCTAATATTTTCATCATGCAGCAGCGCCGGAAATCGGCCAGCACGACAGACGACGGCTTCGTAAAAGTCGGCGACTTCGGTTTGGCTAAGATCGTCCATTCCGATCGCTCGGAAACCGTCAGCGGACCGGAATCCCGCGGCATTATCGGCACACCTGAATACATGGCTCCGGAACAGATGCAACAGGGCGTCAGGCTAGACGCGCGCGCCGATATTTACGCGCTGGGAACGATCGCTTATCACATGCTGGGCGGACGTCCGCCTTTTACGGGAGATATCACACAACTGATCGCACAAAAACTACTGCAAGCTCCACCCGCCTTGACCACGCTGCGTTCCGACATCTCGACCGAAATCGAGCGGGCCGTAATGCATGCTCTGGCAAAAGAACCGGCAGATAGACCAGCAACAGCGAGCGAGTGGCTGGAAGAGTTCGAGTCAGCGATACAGGTGTCTTCTGAAGACTCCAGTCCCGGCGAGTCACGAGTCGTCATCATGGCGCCTGCAGGCTCGGAAGTGTATGTCGACGATGAGAGACGAGGCAGCGTGGGACGCTCGGGCCGAGTCGTCCTCACTTCAATCGCTCCCGGCCAGCACGTTCTGCGGGTTGCTCGCATAGGAGAGGCAGACGATGAACGCGTAATTGAGATTCGGCCCGACGCCGCGGAACAGATCATCCAGGCGCAGTTTAAGAGCGCGCCTTCGAGTGACCAGCTGAGCCCTTCGAAAGGCGGCAGTCTCGCCAGCCGCGCCGGGGCTCATCCACTTACCACAGGCATAGTTGTATGCAGTCGTTGCCACTCCCGCTTTGCTGAGGGCACCAGGTTCTGTGGCCGTTGCGGAAACACGTCGTTGGAGCCGGTTCCACACTCAAATCTGAACTCTCAACTCTCAGATCCGAAATTCCCGGATAGAGGTCAGGCTTCGTATCGGGCGACGGTTCCCGGCCCGCCCACCCAACCTCCCGGTGTCGTGTGCCCGCGCTGCGGTCATCAATATTCCGTGGCAACTCGATTTTGCGGCAGATGCGGAATTCCCATCGGCACCTCTTCGCTAAACTGGAAAACGCCTAAGCCGGTGGAAGTCTTCTGCAAAACGTGCGGCACCGGCTATGCGGCCACCACCAGATTCTGCGGGCGTTGCGGTAAACCGATCACCTCTTGACCGCCTTACTGACTGCAATTAGCGCGGCTTGAGCATCTTTTTGGGATCGGGTCGGAGGTAGTGGGCAGAGGATATACACAATCGTGTGCTATAAACTCCCTGACAGCCCACTGAACAAGAACCGGGACTTCATGAAGCGCTGCCCAACTTGCAATCGCACTTACACTGACACATCACTGAATTTCTGTCTGGAAGACGGAACTCCGCTAATCAGCGAAATTCCGCCCTCCGTCGATCATAATGCGACAGTTCCGTATTCAGAGCCGCGGAATACCGTCGAGCCCCCACCTACTGAGATCTACCGACAACAACAGCCTTTGCTCAATCAGGTCCCGGAAATGATCCAACCACGGCCCAGTTCCCCCGGCGGGCAGGCCGCCTGGGGTAGTCGACCGCCGCCGCCGCAGTGGTCGCCGTCACCCGCGATGCAGCCACAAAAGAAATCCAACGCCGTCTGGTGGGTAGTCGGCGGAATTGCTGTAGTCGGAATTCTCGGGATCGGACTGATTATAATGATCCTGGCCGTCTCTCGCCTTGGTGCGGAAGGAAACGTAAATAACAACGCCAACACGCGCGTGGTTAACACCAACCGAAGCGTCAATGCCAACGCCAGCCGGACTGGGAATGCCAATTCCAAAACGAGCACTCTGCCCGCTTCTGTCACTGATAACTTTTCCGAAGAAAAGTGGAGAACCGGAAACTTTCAATTCGGAGACATCTGGTACAAAGACGACGAGTATCACATGCGTTCCAAAGAGAAGACGTATCTCGTGATGTATGCTCCCTCACCAGACTACTCCACGGAGAATGCCACTGTGCGCGTAACTACCAGAAGCGTCGACGGCACCGGCCCTACTTCCGGTTATGGTCTAATCGTCCACGGTCAAAAATCACCAGCCGATGAATTGGAAGATTACGCGCTGCTTGTCGTCACTGGCGCCGAGCCTCAGTATCAGGTGGTGTTGCATAAAGGAGGAAATCAAAAAGCGCTGGTGCCCTGGACTAGATCGGCGGCGATTCGCTCAGGAACAAGCACCAACCAGTTGGAGATAAGGACCAGAGGCAATCAACTGCAGTTTTATATCAATGGTCGTTACCTCACCCGGATAATCGACAATGAGAACCTCAGACGTGGGGTCGCGGGACTGTACACCAGCGAGACTTCAGAAGTGGTCTTCGACGATCTGGAGATCACAAGGTAGGTTGTGGAAGTGGCACAGACTAAGTCTGCGTAGACGCCTTGTAGGTTATCTAGCCTTGAAGCTATCTCAGCCGGCAATCACAGACTGAAGTCGTTGCCAGGTGGAATTGAAAGCAATGCAGGTCAATCTAAGAGTATTAGCTGGTCCTTACAAAGGTCGCGTCTTTGCATTCAATCAACACGATACCTTCCTGATCGGACGCACGAACGACGCCCACCTGTGCCTGCCTGATGATCGTTTCTTTTCCAGACATCACTGTCTGCTGGAGATCGATCCTCCTCGATGCTTTCTTCGGGATCTCGGGTCCACCAACGGCACTTTTGTAAATGGCCGGAGAGTCAGAGAAGCTTTTCTGAATCACGGTGACCAGATCCAGGGGGGCGAGAGTGTCTTACTTGTCGAGGTCAACGCAGATCAAATCGTCGATCCAGAGGCGACACTAAGAGACGAACATGTAGGCACCCGTCCAGCTATTGTTTTCGTCGAGTGTGTGAACTGCGGCAGACGTGAACAGACCCAGGCTTCTGCGTCGGATGAGCATCTCACTTTTCTTTGCGAAGATTGCCGTGAAGAGTTGAAGCGCACGCCGCAGCCGGTGCCCGGATACGACATGGTAAGAGTCCTGGGTCGAGGCGGCATGGGATGCGTAATGCTGGCGCGCGATCAGAAAACAGGACGGGCGGTCGCGATTAAGACGTTGCTGCCAGAGTGTGCCGTCAGTGATAAGGCCATGCGTCGCTTCCTGCGTGAGATCGATGTCGCTGCCGCCCTCAAGCATTCGAACATCGTTGAATTCGTCGATCGCGGAACCCACAACGGCGTCGTATATTTGGTCACCGAGTATGTAGAGGGCGCCGATGCAGCCAAACTTGCTGACGCCCGCGGCGGCCAGCTTTCATGCGCCGAAACGGTCTCGATTGTCTCGCAAGCGCTCGATGCCCTTTCCTATGCTCACACGCTGGGCTTCATTCATCGCGACATCAAGGACCAGAACATCTTAGTCAGCGGCGCGGGACCCGAGTTCACCGCCAAGCTCACTGACTTTGGTCTGGCCAAGAGCTTCAAGCAGTCCGGAATGAGCGGAGTAACAATGGCGGGCGAAAGTGCCGGCACGATCGCCTACATGCCTCCTGAGCAGATCCGAAACTTCCGCGACGTCAAGCCGCAATCGGACATTTACGCAGTTGGCATGACCGCCTACAGCCTGCTCACAGGCGAAATAGCGCTGAATCTGGCCCAGAAGTCGAGTATGGCGGAAGCTATCAAAGCGATTTTCGAACAGCCCACTATCCCCTTGCGCCAGCGAGCGCCAGGTGTTCCGCCGGCCGTTTGCGAGATTATCGATCGGGCTCTCAACAAGGATCCGTCGCAACGTTGGCAATCCGCCGGCGCCATGCGCACCGCCCTGATGCACGCTTAGTTTTGCGGGGCGGTTAGCCCAATCACTCAAGCGCCATAAATTCGCAGGTTGGGAAGGGCGGTTTACCCCCGCTCGAGATTCGAAGCCACTTAACAATGAATTAGTAATTCAAGAATGAATGGCTACGAGTCTCGAGCGGGGGTAAACCGCCCTTCCCAACCTGCGAATTTATGTCGCTTGAGTGATATCTATGATCGACCTCACCAGAGGACCAAGCCGGAGTTAGAGCGTTTCCTGCGCTAAAGTGCCGGAAAGCCTGAGAAGATAAGGCTTTACATATGAGGCCGATGGACCGCATAATACGTCGCCTCGCCGCCTCTGCGCGGCGAGACTCGCAAAGAGGACCAGTTACCCAGTGCCACGACGACGTCAGCGACGCTCCGCGTCCCAGGAGAGATAGCCATGAGGTCAATTTGGAAAGGTCACATAAGGTTTCTGCTGGTTGCCATTCCGGTCCGCATTTACAACGCCCTTGAGACTTCCGAAAAGATTCAGTTTAACCAATTGCACCGCGATGATTACGGCCCGATTGGCTACGATAAACGTTGCAAGAAGTGTGGCCAGGTGGTCACTAATGACCAGATAACCAAAGGCTACCAGTACGAGTCCGACCGCTATGCGATTGTCGAACCTGAGGACATTGCCAAGGTAAAGATCAAGACCACCAAAGCCGTGGATATCATCGGTTTCGTGGATGCGAACGAAATCCCCACAACCTTCTTCGACTCTCCGTATTACGCGGGACCTGACGGCCCGGTCGCCGAAAAACCGTATGCGCTGCTGCGCGAGGTGATGAAACAGACCGGCAAGATTGGTATCGGCAAAGTCGTGCTGCGCGACCGCGAGGATCTTGTGGCCCTGTTCCCGCACGAGAAGGGTCTGGTTTTGCAGAAGCTGCATTACCCGCATGAGCTTCGGAGTATCGATAACGTTCCCGAGATTGAGGGGGCACAAAAGCTCGACAAGAATGAGCTCAAGCTTGCGACCACCCTGGTGGAACAGATGGCGACCTCGCTGGCGGAGATCGACACGGTCGACAACTACCACGAAGCGCTCAAAAAGTTGATTGAATCCAAGATCAAAGGCAAGAAGACAGTTGAATTTGAGGTTGAAGAACTACCTAGACTTGATATTATGAGCGCGCTCAAGAAGAGCCTGCAGCAGTCGGGCCGTAAACCGATGGTGAAGGCCGAAAGTACGACGAAGAAGAAACCGCAGATCACGTTGGTCAAGCCAATGGCCAAGCCAAAGGCAGCTAAGAAGCGAAAGGCGTCTTAGGCTTTTAGTCTTATTGATGAACGAAAACAGCAATAAGGTTCTCTCCTTCCCCTCACCTGTCCCAGCGAAGGCAGATTACCAACGTGTCAAGTCCAACTACTCAGTTCGCGAGATCAAACAGCTTTTTGGTCTGAGCGAGGGGACAATTCGACGTTGGACCGAACAAGGAATCATCCAGTCCACTTCATCGCCGGAAGCCAAAGACTACAGCTTCGACTTTCACGCGCTCACTCAATTCCGACGTGTGCGTGAGTTGAGGTCTCAGGGTCAGAGCATTCGGCAGATTGAGGCGGAGCTTCAGGGGCAGTTGAATCTGTTCCGAGCGGAAGTTAGCAAACTGGCGCGTCTGCTCACGCCTTTTGAAGAGGCATTGCTCTTGCACGAACAGGGCGATCCGAAAGCAGCTGACTGTTATGTGGAGGCGATAGGCGAAGGCGACAATGTGGCTGAGGCTTACTGCAACCTGGCAATCATTAACCTGGAACAAGAGAACGTAGCGAAGGCGCTCGACAACTTCACCCTGTCGCTCAAGAACGATCCCCGCCACGTCGAGGCGCACTACAATCTTGGGAACCTCTACTACGATGCCGGCGAACTTCCTCTGGCGCGTCTTCACTACGAAGCCGCCACGCAGATTGAGCCTGGATTCTCGCTCGTCTACTTCAATCTCGCCCTCGTCTATCACAAACTCGGCGAAAGTGCGGCTGCCTCTGCGGCGCTGGAAAAATATATGCAATTGGAACCGGACGACGAAGAGATTGAATCATTGAAGCAGCTTCTCAGAGCGTTGCAGGATCCGCGCCGCCCGGCAAAGTAGATAGTCAGCTATCGGAAGGGAGTGCCGGGCGGAAGGTAAGGAACTGTTCCATTTCCATTTCTCATTTTCCATTTCCCACTTGTGATTCGCGAATTCAAGTTGGAAGTGCAACAGAAGCAGCGCAGGGAGCAAATACAGAACCGGGAGCGGTAGCGACCCGGATGCTGGCACTCAAGCTTGAATTGCTAATCAAAAGATCGGGCCCTCAAGCTGAGCTGAGTGCCGGCATCCGGTCGCTATCGCTCCCGGTTCTGTATTGACTGCCGCACCGTCGCTACGTCTCGATGCTGGGAGGAGTATGGCCCCTGGTACATTGGCGGTGGGCAGGAGGAATCTGCCCACCTGGCTAGTAACGGATCGCAAAAGAATGTGAACGATCCTGGTTACATAGGTACTGTATCGAAATTAACAATAAGACCTGGATTCCAGTAAGACCGACAACTGGTCCCACTTCCCACGCTTCCCTGAATATTGGCTAGGCAGATGGCCCAATTCGGTTTACACTTCATTTTCCGAGCGTTCGGCACTCTACCCGCTATAAACTTCAAACTCTCAGGAGGGTTCCCCCATGTCGCGAGTGAAATGTCGCATCCTCTGCGTCGACGATCACGAAGACACTTCAGAAATGCTTACGCTGCTTCTGGCTCTGGAAGACTACGAAGTGGTCACTGCCGTAACCATTGAAAGCGCGTTGAAACTAGCGAAAAGCGAGAACTTTGATCTTTACGTCCTCGATAAGCGTTTGCCGGACGGGGGCGGTCTGGAACTGTGTAAGAAACTCCGCGAAGCCACGCCTGATGTTCCTTGCATGTTTTACACCGGTGATGCATATGAGGTGCACAGACATGAGGCCCTTGCGGCGGGCGCTGATGCGTATGTGGCGAAGCCTGACATTGATGCCTTGATTGAGAGCGTGCGCGTGCTGCTGGCGCAGAGAGAATGTGCTGCAACAGCTTGAGTGTTTCCACCGACCCGTCGCCCATCGCGCAGGAGCGGTATACTACGAACGACATCGTAGTCTCATACTCTCAGTTCTTTTTCCACGTATAAACGATGACGATCCAAACCATTCGCCTTAATATGTCCGAAAAGAGTTGTCCCCCGTAAGAGGATCAACACTTTTCGTGTTGGTTCGAGTGATTTCGTAGATCGTTTTTGCCAATCGATTCTAAAGCCCGTTACGCCGTCAAAGCCCTGGCAGTGCGAACCGCTACCAAAACTTTTGCGGCACTTTCAAAACCGATGCCTGCTTGACACACTAGTCACCGCACGTATAATTTCTTTCCACTTGCGGGCCGTTAGCTCAGTTGGTAGAGCAGCTGACTCTTAATCAGCGGGTCGGAGGTTCGAGCCCTCCACGGCTCACCATTATTAGTAGCGTATTATCAAATAGTTGCGGGCAGCCATTGAGTAGCTGCCCGTTGTCATTTTCTAGATTAGTGTGCCAACGCTAACGAACGATTGAAGACGAACCCATGCAGTTACCCTCAATTCGGTTCCAAGGGCAAGGTAGAGTTATTGCCAATTTCGCATTGCAGCACTTAACGGCTGCCACAATATTCCGCGACCAACTAGTTAAGCTGGAGGCGGACAATGCCGGACAACCGTTCGGCAACTTCTTTGTAGAGATACGCTCGGACGGCAGCGCGTGCATCATGTCCGCAGCAGCATCGCTTGAGGCGCTGATCAATGAACTGTTTATTGCCCACAACAGCCCATTGCGCAAAGTTGACTGACGAATGTCCTGGATTCTCTGCGACGATCTTTGGGCTTGTGCCCGCTCTCAACAACAAAGATGCGGTTGAGATTCACGTTCTTCATTACCCAAAGGAAATCTCAGAATGTCTTCACGACTCTCACTTAGTCCCACTCGATTCGTCTTACTAATCGTTGCTGTTTCCCTCATTGGAGGCGCTGCTCTCGTAACCGCCCTATCGCATTCGCGGTTGGCCGATGCTGCCGAAGCCCCGCTTGCTAGGGTTCACACCAATGCCTCTCTCGTCACTATTCCGCTCCAATCACCCGCTCAGAGCACCATCCGCCAGATCAACTTGCATGCGAAAGACCTGGTCGTCGATCCGAACACTCACATGATCTACGCGAGTGTGCCATCCACCGCCGGTTCCAGTGGCAACAGCATCACGCCTCTTAACCCCGCAACGGGTGTCATCGGTTCGTCAGTGTTCGTAGGAAGTGAGCCAGGGAAGATGGCTATTTCCGAAAATGGCCAGTTTCTGTATGTGGTGCTTGATGGAGCGGCCACTGTGCAACGCTTCGATGTAACAACGCAGACCGTTGATCAGCAATTCTCGGCCGGCAGCCCGCCGTTCTTCGCGCGCGATATGGCGGTGCAACCGGGTAACCCCGGCACACTCGCCGTATTTCGCATCCGCTTAAGCGATTCCAACACCGGCATTGCGATCTATGACGACGGCGTTCAACGCGATACGGTGCAAGATGTCTTCGAGAACGTAACACTCACCTTCAAAACGACTGACGTATCACGCCTGTATGCACTAGGCATTGGCGGCGGGAGTCTTCGACGCATGGCCGTCACACCCTCCGGAGTGACACTAATAAGTAGTTCTCCCGTAACTGGGAGCGGCGCCATCAAGTTTGACGATGGGAGACTCTACACGGCAAGCGGACACGTTCTTGACCCCGACTCTGGCACTCTTCTCGGTACCTTTACCGGAACCAACATCAATAGCTTCACTCCATTCGTGTCAGAATCCGCGCTAGAACGCGTATATTTCCTGAGCGCTCCGTTTAACCCCGGGCCCACTACGACTGGAACGGTGACACTGCAAGTTTTCGATCAGCAGACCTTCGTCCCACTCGGGACCTTGGAGATTCCGAACGTGCTCGGCACCCCAACGCGCTTAGTACGTTGGGGATCAAATGGACTGGCTTTCTGCACCACGGGCGGACAAACCTTTCTGATTCAGACCACACTTGTCCCGTCGGCCGATCCCGTTCCTTCGCCGACGCCACCTGGCACGCCAACACCTACTCCGACGCCAATTCCGACTCCGGCACCTGGCGAATTGAGACAGATACCACTCACAACAAACGATCTCGTCGTAGATCCAAATACTCAGAGAATCTATGCAAGCGTTCCCTCAAGTGCAGGCGCGAACGGAAATAGCGTTGCACCAATCGACCCAGTAACAGGAGCTGCTGGTCCGGGCGTGTTCATTGGTAGCGAGCCGAATAAGCTCGCCATCTCAGATAACGGAGCATTCATTTATGTGGCCCTCGACGGAGCGAACGCGGTGCGCCGGTTCGACGTGTCCTTGGGTACCGCAGGACCTCAGTTTTCGCTGGGTAGTGATCCGTTCTTCGGCGCCTTTCGTGCCGAGGATATGGCGGTGGCTCCGGGCCAACCCGATACCCTGGTGGTCTCGAGGATGCGTCCATCCACTAGCCCGCGGCACGCTAACGTCGCCGTCTTTGACAACGGAGTCCAGCGCGGTACGGCATCCCCGGGACAAATGCAAAACAACAAGATCGAGTTCTCGGCGTCACCGCAGGTGCTATACGGACAGAACACCGAAACGACCGGGTTCGAATTTCGCAAGTTAGCCATCGCAGCATGCGGGGTGATACCGGTGACAGAGACTGGCGGTGTCTTCGGAGGGTTCGGGATCGACTTCAAAGTGGACAACGGAGTCGCTTACTCTTCATTTGGGCGCGCAGCTGATCCTGAGGGGCCAAGGCCGCTGGGCACTTTTGTCTTGCTAGGTCCGACCGGGGCCTTCTCGAGCAGCCCGCCAGTTGCTCCGGACTCTCGAGCAGGTCGAATTTACTTTCTGGTAAATGATGGCGGATTTATTCTGCGCGTTTTCGACATTAAGACTTTCTTGAAACTTGGCGAGTTGCGCTTGGCCGGGGTGACCGGGGCGGTTTCCAGTCTGGTCCGCTGGGGTTCAAATGGACTCGCATTTCGCACCGACGCAGGCCAGGTTTTCCTGCTCCAACACAGTCTCATAGGAGGAAACGACCCATCATTTACACCCGCGCCTCTGCCGGCTCCGCCAACGTTAACGGAGCGCGTAGTGGTTACGTCATTCAACGGCGACCCTGGCGGCGTCACACTCGCGATTACTGGCTCATTAACGACTACTGGCACAACCGATGCGAGCGGCAATTTCACGCTTACGGATATTCCCCCTTGCGGGAGCTTCACTATTACCCCCTCAAAGACTAACTATACCTTCAGTCCAACAAGCATCACGGTTACCAACGTTTCTGCAGTTCCAACTGCGAACTTCACTGCGAGGCTCAAGACTGTTGGCTTCAATCAGAATTCATTGAACGTCTCGGAATCAGCGGGCAACGTCATGGTTTTTGTATCGCGTAACACGGGCGGTCCGGAGCCCACAACCGTCACATATGAGACCGTGTCAGGCACGGCTTCAGATCGTTCTGACTTCAATACTACGCTGGGAACGTTGCAGTTCGCTTCGGGAGAAACATCTAAGCCCATTACCATCCTGCTCACAAACGACACACTGGTTGAGGGGCCGGAGGCGTTCACCTTGACTCTTAGGGACCCCACAAACGCAGATCTCACCCCGGGGTTCTCGACTATAACAATTACCATCAATGACAACGACACGCAGCCGGGCGCGGCTAACCCGCTTGCTGATGCGCGCTTTTTTGTCCGTCAGCAATACCAGGATTTTCTCAATCGGGACGCGTCTGATGATGGTCCGGGGTTCGACTTCTGGACAAATCAAATCACGTCTTGCGACCCCGAACCGGATCCGCAACGAAAAGCTGAGTGCCTGGCCCTGCGGCGCATTAACGTTTCTGCCGCGTTCTTCATTTCAATTGAGTTTCAACAAACAGGATATCTCGTACACCGCTTCTATACCGCCTCTTACCCACCCAACACAGCGAGGCCGCGCGGATTACCACGGTTTTCCGAGTTTCTCCGCGACACTCAAGAACTGGGTCGCGGCGTGGTCGTGGGAGCAACTGGATGGGAGCAAAAACTGGAGCAGAATAAACAGGCGTTCGCGTTGGCTTGGGTAAACCGGCCGGAATTTTTTGCCGAGCATCCACAGAGTCAGACCGCCGATCAGTTCGTCGATTCGCTCTTCCAAAACACTGGCGCAACGCCTACTGCGGCTGAACGAGCTGCGGCGATTACAGCGTTTGGGAACGGAATGGCCGATGGACGTGCGCTTGCATTACGTAGCGTGGCTGAAAGCGCGTCTGTCTACAATCGACATTTCAACTCTGCTTTCGTATTGGCGCAATACTTCGGCTATCTCCGTCGTAATCCTGATGATGCTCCAGACGGGAACTTTGACGGTTATCAATTCTGGCTGGACAAACTGAATCAGTTCAACGGCAACTTCGTTCAAGCCGAAATGGTTAAGGCATTTCTCGTTTCGCAAGAGTATCAACAGCGGTTCGGGCCGGCGAACTTCGATATCAGTCAGTGAATAACCGTTCGCAATCTGAGAATTATATGGACGATAACCAGCTGGAGTGCCTGTGAAACCCTAAATCAGCGGGTCGGAGGTTCAAGCCCTCCCACGGCTCACCATTTATTCTCAATTAGTAGTTTTTAAGTAGTGAAAAGCGGCAGGTCGCTGAACCTGCCGCTTTTCGTTTGTGGAATACACCCGAAGGCTTCAACGGTGGCGCGTTTCGGTTGACAGCAGCGCAGATCGCTCTACGATTGTGATAGGTGCCCACGCTTCTGGATCCGAGATGATGCGTATATCGCTCGCCAGTTATCTAGACGATTTCCTGTCCCACGGGAATGAAACTGCGTTCGCTCACAGGCCCGGGCTAAGACTCAAGCAGTGGTCGTATGGCGACATTGCAACTACCGCAATCCAATTCGCCAGAGAACTGGAAGCACGACGGATTGAAAAAGGTGATCGGGTTTTGCTTTGGGGCCGGAATAGTCCTGAGTGGGTGTGCACATTCTTCGGCTGCATTCTTCGCGGCGCGATTGTCGTGCCCCTCGATGTTCAAAGCGAGCCCGGATTCATTAAAAGAGTTCAAGCGCAGGTAGAACCAAAGTTGGTGCTCTGTGATGCTGCCACTGCGAGTTTCCTGGAAACGGATCTCAGCGTGATGGAGATTGATGAACTAAGATCGCAGATCGCGCATCATTCCTCAAAACCCTGTTTCACTGAGATAGGTATCGACGACACCGTGGAGATCGTCTTTACCTCGGGGACCACGGCCGATCCCAAAGGCGTGCGGATCACCCACCGCAATCTCATGGCGAACCTGACGCCGCTGGAGCGAGAGATTAAGCGGTACCTAAAATGGGAGCGTCTGGTCCATCCGATACGTTTTCTCAATCTGTTGCCTCTTAGTCACGTCTTCGGCCAATTCATGGGTATCTTTGTGCCCCAGCTTCTCAGGGGCACCGTTTTGTTTCAGGAATCGCTGGTGCCAACTCAAATCATAGAGACCGTCAAGCGTGAGCGAGTGTCAGTGGTCATTTGTGTACCGCGCATTCTTGATGGAATGCGCGAAAAGATCGAACGAGACTACGAAGCACACCAGCGCCTCGAGAGGTTTTGCAGCGACCTTGATGCAGCCGCCCGGTCAAACTTCGTCGAGCGTTGGTGGAGGTTTCGGCGGGTCCATCAAATGTTCGGATGGAAGTTCTGGGCCTTCATAACGGGTGGGGCAGCCATTAGTCCCGACACAGAAGAGTTCTGGCAGCGACTCGGTTTTGCGGTAATTCAAGGCTACGGCATGACCGAAACTGCGGCGGTAATCAGCGTCAACCATCCGTTTAAGAATGTGCGCGGCTCCATCGGAAAAGTACTGCCCGGTCAGGACGTGAGGCTCTCGGAGAACGGCGAGATTCTGGTGCGCGGGGCGAACGTTTCGTCGGGATACTGGAAAGCCGGCGGAGAGATAACCGCTTCAGAAAACGGTTGGTTTAGGACTGGTGACGCTGGCGAGCTTGACAAGGAGGGAAACCTTTACTTCAAAGGGCGGCAAAAAGAGGTAATCGTTACTTCCGCGGGAATGAATGTTTATCCGGAGGACATTGAGCTTGTCGTCAATCGCCAGCCGGAAATAAAGATCAGCACAATCGTGGAGACAGAAGGACCGCACGGACCTGAACCTCTGGCAGTTCTTATACTACGAGACGAAAAAGCGAACGCCGGGGCGGCCATTGAGCGCGCCAACGAATCGCTCGCACAACATCAGCGGGTTCATCGCTGGGCGGTCTGGCCCGAAGCAGACTTTCCACGCACCACAACCCAGAAAGTCCGTAGGCAACTCGTCGGCGAACTGATGAAAGTGAGGTTGAGTGATGTCACTCAAGGATCCAACGTGTCGCCTTCGACTGTTCATTCCGCGGGTCTGGAAAAAATTGTCAGCCGGATTACTGGCGGTGCCGAGAGAGTGGATCCTGCTGCCAAGCTAGGGACCGACTTGAAGCTCGACTCACTCGGCAGAGTGGAGCTCTTGAGCGCTCTTGAAGAGAGCTATCAGGTCGAGCTCGATGAAGCTACCTTCACTGAGGCAACGACACTCGGCCAGGTGGAGAAACTGATTCTTGAAGGTCAACCGAACGAGGCAGGGCGCTATCCCTATCCGCGTTGGCAACAGCGCTGGCCACTCAGCTGGCTGCGCATCCTGTTGCTTTATCTGATTGTGCTGCCGCTGACCTGGTTCATGGGCCGGCCCAAAATCATCGGCAGAAATCACCTGAAAGAAGTCCGCGGGCCACTAGTCTTTATCTGCAATCACGTTTCGGTCGTGGACCATGCACTGGTGCTGCTGGCGCTTTCGGGAAGCTTTAGAAGGAAACTGGCAATTGCCATGGATGGCGAATTACTGCGCGAATGGCTTTATCCCGAACGGACAACTGGACTGATTACGCGCGCGCGTTACTTGCTCCAGTATGTTCTAGTGGTCCTCTTTTTCAACGTGTTCGCCATGCCGCAGAAGAGCGGCTTTCGGCAAAGTTTTGCCTTTGCCGGCAAACTCATGGACCGTGGCTATAATCTGCTTGTGTTCCCGGAAGGAAAACGCACCGAAAACGGACTGATCAATCCTTTCCGGACAGGCACCGGGTTATTGATTTCGAAACTCAATGCACCGGTGCTGCCTCTGCGAATTGATGGTTTATGGGAACTAAAGCAGGCAAACAAACACTTTGCAAGACCAAGTCAGGTTTCCCTGGCAATAGGGGAGCCATTAAAATATTCGGCACAAAATAAGCCGGAAGAGATCACGCGAGATTTGGAAGAACGTGTAAAGGCCCTACGCTCTTAGGAGTTGTTGGGCTGCTTAGTTGAATGATGACAAGAGAAGTGAGAAATCGAGATCGCGAGAAAATATTTGACGCTGTTCGTGGTGTTATTCACGAATGGGATCCCTATGAATGTGCTGAACCAATGTGGGTAGTTTTGAGTTCAAGCTTTAGCTTGTCGGCAGCGTTAAGCAGCAACCTAAAGATTGAACTCTGAACTTCCGGTCTCAGAATTAACCAGTAATTGCGCTGCCAAAAATGCTTGACCCAAGGCCGAAGATCAAAGTTCAAAGCTCTCTCTGTGGGAATCTGCGTAGCAGTGGATAGTCAGGTGAAGTAGTTTTGTGAACGTCATCTTCAAACCAACCTTTTTCAAATCAGCGACTGAATGTCGACGGTGGCTCGAAGAGCACCACGACAAAGCAACTGAACTGTGGTTTGGATTTTATAAAAAGAACTCCGGCAAGCATGGAATTACCTACCAGGAGGCGTTGGATGAAGCGCTCTGTTTCGGTTGGATCGATGGACTGAAGAAAAGCGTGGATGAAGAGAGTTACACATTTCGGTTTACACCGCGCAAGCCCAAAAGTGTCTGGAGCCTGGTAAACACCAAACGAGCGAAGGAATTACGCAAACTTGGAAGGATGAAGCCGGCTGGGCTAAAGGCCTTCGCTGCGCGTAGCGCTGAGAAGTCAGGAATCTATTCGTTTGAGAATCCCGAGCGTAAGCTTAGTGCCAGTTGCGAGAAGGAATTCAAAGCCCACTGGGAAGCCTGGAAGTTTTTCCGCGCCCAGCCACCCGGCTATCAGCGCACCGCTAGTTTCTGGGTGATGAGCGCGAAAAAAGAAGAGACTCGTTTGAGTCGGTTGGCTAAGCTGATCAACGCTTCAGAGAAAAAGGCCAGGCTCGGAGCGGTGACTGGAAAGTCTTGAGGAACCCACGTACTAGTAGATTGGAGGCCTGTCATTGCCGATTGCCAATTGCCAATTGGAAAGAATCTAACTCTAATTCACACCGTGGCTTAAGAGACCGTGTGAAAACGGTATCAGTCGCTTCTCACCTCCGCAGCATGCGGTCCATTACCCATGACGTGCGGGATGCAGTTTCGCCCGTGCTCGGACACTTGCCAATGCCATTCAGTTCATCGACCACCGTCTGAATCAGAGGTTGCTCAATATGCTGCGGAGTGTCGGAAGAAAATTCCTGAACACCAGCTCGGGTGGTCAGTCTAACGGGTTCGGTTCCAAACGTCGAAAACGACAACTTGCCTTCGTTCCCCACGATCTCAGTAGTATCAAAGTTGTCGAAGCTGCTGAAACACCAGGCCCCTACTCCGTGCGCTCCTGATCCGAACTTAAAAGTCCCGGTGACAATATCCTCAGCCGCGTATCTGCCGGCCTGATTCGAAGCCGCTCCGCTGACCTCGGCGATGGGTCCAAGTATGTAATCGAGAAAGTCCAGAATGTGCGAGGCCAGATCCACAAAGCGACCGCCCCCAGCAATTTCCGGAACGACCCGCCATGGTGGCAACTCTGAATCGAGATCCTCGGGGGCCGTTGGCTGATAAAGGTTTACATTGACGAACCGCACTTCTCCAATGGCCCGCGATTCGATTAGCTCTCTGATCTTGAGAAAACGCGGCAGCGCCCTCCGGTAGTAAGCCACCCACAGCGGCACACCGGCGCCTCGACACTCTTCAATCATCTCCTGACATTCGCTGAAGTTGAGCGCCATCGGCTTCTCAACGTAGACCGGTTTACCGGCAGCAGCACTCATCAACGTGTATGCCTTGTGAGAAGAAGGAGGTGTGGCAATGTAGACAGCATCCACCTCGGGGTCGTTGATTAGACCGGCAGCATCGTCGTACCAGCGGGGGACGCCATGACGTCTGGCGTAGTCCCTGGCGAGGTCTCCATTGCGCCGCATCACGGCCACCAGAGAAGAGTGTTCTGCCTTTTGAAACCCCGGACCGCTTTTCACCTCTGTTACGTCGCCGCAACCGATCATGCCCCAACGGATCACGCGCATATGGCCGCTATTGTGCTGTGCTCTCCAGTTTTGTCAATTGATATTCCGCTGCTGCCAGGACACACTTATCGTCACGTCATTTCAAAATGGAACTGAAGCCGAAACTTGATCGTTTTAAGACACAGAGGAATTTGGTACCTGTTAGCCGGCAGAAAGTTTTTCGCCACAGGATCGGCACTCGCGGTGTTTACTTGCTGAAAGCGAAACATTCTGCGAATGCTCGACCGATTGTTTCTAACGTCTCCCCGTGAACCGCCTTTCGAAGGCAGGTTAGGCTCATGCTCAAGGGAGGTTGAACGTGCCGAAGCTTCGCCGCGGTTTGTTACTTGGTTTCTTCCTACTCCTAACGTCTACCGCGAACGCGCAAAGTCCTCAATCCGCTCAGGACCATTTCGATCGCGGATGGGACCACTTCTCAAAAGGAGACTTTGAGCGCGCCATCGTTAATTTCACCCGCGTCATCGAAACCGCCCGCCCGCGCAGTCCTGATCTGCGAGGCAAACAGACCTGGAATGCGGAAACCTCATCGATAACTCGCACTTCAGACACCGGTCGCGTCATCCTCGTCAGCCCACTAACTGCGGCTGCTTACTTAAATCGTGGTTTGGCACGTTTTCAATTGGGGGATATAGAAGGCGCTCTTTCCGATTGTGATCAGGCGCTGGCGATCAACCCGCGACTGGTCCAGGGTTACAAAAACCGTGCCTCAATCCGCTGGATCAAGAAAGATCTCGACGGCGCCATTGCCGACTTCAACCAGGTGATTCAAAAGAATTCCCGGGATGCGCAGGTTTATCACGCTCGCGGCAACGTCCGCGCCGATAAAGGCGACTTGTCCGGAGCACTGACAGATCTTAATCAGGCAATACGACTGAATCCCCGCCAGGCGGAATTCTACTCGGACCGCGGAATAGCTCGGATGTTGAGCGGAGATACAAACGGAGCTTTTATTGATTTTGAGCGCGCTATTCAATTGAATCCGCAGCTGTCCTGGGCTTTTTACTCACGATCGAGGGGTTGGTACAGCAAGAGCGACTTTACTAGAGCCGTTGATGATCTAACTCGAGCGATCGAGCTCGACCCCCGGTTCGCCAAAGCTTTTGGCAATCGCGGGTTGACGCGGCTCCGTTTGGGCCAGACAGATGAGGCCGAGAAGGACTTTGCGGAGTGTCTCAGGCTGGACCCATCCTTAAAGCCAGAGATCGAGCGACTCATCCGAGTCATCCACGAGGAAGCAAAAATCAAAAACGATCCACCAAATATCACGAAATATCACTAAGACGGCCTCGTGTTTATGTATCGCCCGGCAACATCTACACTCCGCTCTGGCAGGAGGCGATTGACGCTGCTACTGACCCGGAGGCCTGCCGTGCCCAGGGTGAGGCTGCGCAGCTGTTCGGACGAATGGGGACAATAGAGGAAGTCGGCAAGCTCTGTCTCTTCATCGCAGCCGAGGCTACTTTCACAACCGGAGTTGACCACATTATCTCCGGAGGCGCCGAGCTGGGGTATGGAGCTAAGAGCCGGGGTACGTGAGAGCACTGGCGAGTGGTGGCCAGCATCGAGGCCACGGTCCAATATTTTCCATATGTCATTTGACATTTATCATTCGGTCATTGTCTGGATCTTAATTCGGGGGCTTGATGTTTCTTCGTGGATCGTCTGGTTGCCCGGGAAACCAAAACGATCCGCGAAACGACACGAACAGTACGAAATTTGTTAGTGATACTTCGTGGATTTCGTGGATCGTTCCTGATTGCTTACAGCGATAGCACACCCGGCAAGACGTAGGGGCGACCTTCGATTTCAATCGGAATGGTTGGCCAGCCAGGACTGGAAGTAATTACTTCAATGCCGTCCTCAAAAGCGATGCAAGTTTCTTCAACCTTTGATCCGGTGATCGAGGGATTCCAGGCGAAGGCCTGCGCGTTTTGAACTTTCTCTGTGCTGAGCGGATGCGCGGCCCAATCGCGCGTTTGATAACCCGTGGCTCCCCCCTGGTGATGGAGATGTTCTTCTCCCGGGAAACCCTCCTCACGATAAGCGAGTGCTGCCAGTTCGTAGAGATCACGACCTGTCACGCCTGGCTTGGTACCGTCAAAAAGCCGGGCATTTACATACGCGCTGCCACGCGTCCGACTGACTAAGTCTCCTGGTATAGCGCCCTCGCAAACGATGCGGGTCAGCGAAGCGATTAGTCCGCCTCGGCGCGCGCAGACGACAATCATCAGTACTTTTTTCCAGCGGAGATCCGTGGGCACTGGATGGCGGAAACGCTTCAAACGATCGTCAGCCGCAACCAGGGTCACAACTGAGTAGACGCCAACCGCCGCCAGAGCATCAATTGCGAGTCGCGCTATTTCCCTCTCACTTATCCCTGGCTCTAATTTCCGGGCCATATCTCCAATCGCTTTACCGGCATCCATGCCAAGGACCCTGTAGCGGTCTACTTCAGCAGGGGTTAACTGGTGGCGCGCACGGGCTACGGCTCCGGCCAACAGCCGCACGTCGCCGCCCAGTGGAAGATCACTGCCAAGCGGCAATTCCTCCTTCACCAGCGAGCGGGCGAGATCCGTTACTAAAGATGCGTTCGCCTTCTCCTCTTCCCAGGCAAACTCAACCGGCTGGTAAGTCTGACCTTCAAGTTCTTCAGACAGCAGCCGGCCCATTTCGATCTTGCTGGCGAGAACAAAACGCATTCCATCGTGGCGCAGAAAAAGGGTGCCGGCGCCGGCTTCACGACTCAGGTCGATGCCATTTCGTCCTCCCGCTGTCAGCCAGGAGAAGTTAGGTTGAGAATTGATTAGTACGCCGCCTAAACCTTCTTCTGAACAAAGGCGGAGCAGCCTCTCTGTTTTTTCCTCGATCTCTTTAGATAGTGACATCACGATTCAGAGTTTGTCCGAGAGAGCAACCAGCGCTCCCAACATTGCAACCTCGAACGTCAAGTGGGGGCAAACTATACGCAAAAACCAAGCGGCAAGTCGAGAGCCATGGCACTCTATCTGAGTGAAGCCACCACCCAATGAGCGCGTCTTGACAAAGTTTCGTCTGTAACTATAATTGTTACAGATGATTACTGCCAAACCTATTAAGTAGTAGGGTTACTAATATGACGAGCAGCCGCTTCGCAGTTGCGGTGCATATTCTAACGCTAATGGCCTGGTCTGAGGACGAGCCTCTTAAGTCCGAGCAAGTGGCCAAAAGTGTTAACACCAACCCAGTCGTTATCAGGCGAATCCTCTGCGAACTAGCCCACGCCAGGTTGGTGGTTTCGCAGACAGGTTCTGCAGGGGGTTCAAAGCTGGCCCGGAGGCCCGGCGAGATCACCCTCCTCGATATCTACGAGGCGGTTGAGTGCGGGGGCGTTTTCTCCTTGCATCGCCATCAGCCAAGTCGTCGCTGTCCCGTGGGCATTAACATTGAGACAGTACTGGGCGAGGTGCTCGAAGAGGTCGACTCCGCAGTTAAACACGTACTTACGAAGATCACCATCGAGGATGTGGTACTACGCTTGAAACCGTGCGTCAGTAAATGAAGACGGGAGCAGTGGCGAGCTGCAGACTATAAAAAACTTTACGACTATTTGTAACGTATATAGTAACAAAAGCGAGTATTTGATATGCAGACCGTTGAATTGTTAGATGACCAAATCTTCGCTGCTAAAGGCGGCCGCAATGGAGCGGTCGGCGCACCTCGATCTGAGCCTGAAGAGGACTTGATGGATGCGTATTCGCGCGCAGTCATCAACGCGGCAGAGAAGGTCAGCCCATCGGTTGTTTATATCCAGGTTCGGCAGAGAATGAGGGCCCGTGGGAACCCTCGGCGCGGTCCGCAAGAGACCCAGGGAGGGGGCTCGGGCTTCATTTTTACCCCTGATGGTTTCGTTTTGACGAACAGCCACGTGGTACATGGGGCCATGACCATTGAGGTTGCTCTTCCGGACGGGCACAAGTACGAGGCGGGGCTTATCGGAGACGATCCCGACACCGATCTGGCAGTAATCAGGATCAATGCGGCCAATCTGGTGCCCGCGCAGCTCGGTGATGCGCAAAAAATACGTGTGGGTCAACTAGTCATCGCGATTGGTAATCCTTATGGATTTCAGTACACAGTGACTGCCGGGGTCATAAGCGCGTTGGGACGCTCGCTTCGGGCGCAATCAGGTCGGCTAATGGATGACGTGATTCAGACAGATGCTGCACTTAATCCGGGGAATTCCGGTGGCCCATTGGTTAATTCTCGCGGCGAAGTGATTGGCGTCAACACCGCGATGATTATGCCCGCTCAGGGAATCTGCTTTGCCACGTCGATTGACACGGCAAAGTTTGTGGCCAGCCGGCTAATTCGTGACGGTAAAGTGAGTCGAAGTTATATCGGGCTGGCCGGACAAAACGTTCCGCTTCCGCGACGGATCGTCCGCTACTACAACTTACCGGCTTCGAGCGGCATCATGGTTATCTCATACGATGGGAATAGTCCGGCAAAGAAAGCCGGGGTGCTGGAGGGGGACATCATTGTAGGCTTTGACGATCACCCGATTGCCGGTATCGATGATCTCCATAAGCTTCTAACCGAGGATCGCATTGGGCATAAATTGTCACTCGTGGTTATGAGAGGTACAGAGAGGTTGTCTTTGGAAGTAGTTCCTGAGGAGTCTCAGAGCGGAACAGGGCATTAGGGAGTGAACAGGACATTCTTACCACCAACAAAAGTGATCATGAAAGGCAGGGTAGATTGACGATATTTGAGAAAGAAAAAGGCTCGGTTCAATTGTTGGGTTCAGTCGAGGGCTCGTTTGTGGGCTTAGGGCAAGAGATTCTCGAAGATCCCGCCTCGACAAGTGATATAGACTCGGTCTTACAAAGACTGGACGAGGTGACGGACGAGTCTCTGACCGAAGAGGGCTCATTCTCGAGCATCAGCGCTGGTGAAGACGACGACACTCCCTTGAGTCATGATGCAGAACTCGATTTTTCGGCGGGTGAGCTCGATAAATCGTCGGATCCGGTCGGCGTTTACATGCGCGAAATGGCGGTGGCGTCTCTACTCAAACGCGAACAGGAAGTCGCTATCGCCAAAAGGATCGAGTGGGGACAGAAGCGTACGCAGAAAGCTATCACTCGTTCTCCAATCGCCGTTGCTGAAATCCTGAAAATCGGCAGTGAACTAAAGAATCAGACGCTCGCCATTCGGGACGTGGTTAGCTTCTCCGAACAAACTGAAGCAGAGGAGCATGAAGATCGAAGCGAAGAATACCTCCATTGGACAGTCGAAAGTATTCGTAACATTCGCAAGCTCTACCTCAAGGGTCTTAGAGAATACGAGCAATGGCGCGTCGCCCAGAAGCCCAGGCCGATTAAGGAATCAAAAAAGCTCCTCCGGCTCAGGCGCAAGCTTGTCAGAACACGGCTCGCTATCGCACACGAGATCTCGGGTCTTCAACTCAAGGAGGGAATGAGGCAGCGATTGATCGGCGCGATCGGCACAGTCAATAAAGAGGTGCGGATGCTCGAGCGTCAGACAGAAAACTACACGAAGAATCTAGGCAAAACACGCCTGAAGCCGGAAGAATCGAGAGAATTCAAGCGTCACATTTCAGCAGCTAAACGTCGGCTCAAAGAGATCGAAGCCGAACATCATGTTTCGCTTGTTGAGATCAAACGCTCCTACCAGATGATCGTTGCAGGTGAAGCTCAGGCCGCCCAGGCCAAGCACGAACTAACTGAGGCCAACCTGCGTCTGGTGGTTTCAATCGCCAAGAAGTATCAAAACCGCGGACTGCACTTCCTGGATCTCATTCAGGAGGGCAATCTCGGTCTTATGAAAGGTGTGGACAAGTTCGACTGGAGGCGGGGCTTCAAGTTCTCGACCTACGCCACGTGGTGGATTCGGCAGGCAATCACTCGTGCGATTGCGGATCAGGGGCGCACAATTCGCATTCCGGTTCATATGATCGAGGTTATCAACCGACTAAAGAACACCACACGTGAGCTGGTGCGCGAACTGGGACGTGAGCCCGCGACCGAAGAGATTGCGAGCAAGATGGGAACCTCCGTCGAGAAGGTAGGCAAGGCGCTCAAGCTGATCTCACAACCTGTCTCGTTGGAAACGCCCATCGGCGAAGGTGGAGATTCACAGCTCGGAGACTTGATCGAAGACAAATCAAGCACGAGCCCTTCCGAGAGAGTGATTGCCTTAAACCTGCGCGACATCACCGGCGATTTGCTTCAAACCCTTAGTCCGCGAGAGGAAAGAGTTCTACGAATGCGGTTTGGACTGGACCAGGAAGGCCAGGAGCGTACATTGGAAGAGGTGGGCCAGAACTTCAATGTCACGCGTGAACGAATTCGACAGATAGAGGCCAAAGCACTAAGAAAGCTTCGACACCCTTCGCGGGCACGTCTGCTCAAAAACTTTGTTGAAGACAGAAGTTAAGCGGAAGTAAATCGGAAGCTTGTCGATTTACTTACTCAACGTACTCCCAATGCCACGGCTCGTAGTAATAGGGACGAAATCCAAAGCGATCGGCGTTGCGGACGAGCCACTGGTAGATGGGTGTCTGGACCTGGATGGCGCGGTTTGCGTCCTTCGTTTCAACCGGCGCGCCGCCGACGTATAGGTCGAGTACGCGCCCCGTAAAGTGAGGGCTGTTGACGGCGAGGCCGGCGCGGCCTGCGTGCGGCGACTGGCGGCGTAACTTCTCCTGATATTCCCGCGTCCGGAACGCGGACATGATCTTCAAATATTTCTCCGTAGGTGCGAGTTCACCCTTCGGAGTTCGGGCGAGACTGAGCGATCGATCGGCAATTGCAGCTGACACCAGAAGCTTGTAGGCGGCGTAGGTTTTACGCTCGACTTGTCTTAGATCCTCACTCCTCGTAGGGTCATAGAAGTCGGAAGAGGGTGCCGTCACCAGATCTTCAGAGGGCGGGTAGCTGCGTTCTTTAAGCCGTTTCCCTTGCCACTCCGAAACCATTGCATTGAGCGACTCTTCGTCAAGCACACCACTAGCTCGCAACCCAGACCGTTTCTGCCATCTCGAAAGGGCCGCCGCGAACCCTTCCGAAGCCGCGTTGTGTTCGGTCTGAAGGAGACGCTTGATCAGGGGCTCGTAAAGATGCCAACCGGTTTGTTGCTTGCCGCCAAATGTCCACTTAAGATCCCATCTCAGCGAGGCATTTCGAGGAACTGCCAGTCGTAGGGAAGTTCCGAGCGAGCCCTCGAGTGAAGCTGCTGGCGGCCTTTCGCGAATAGCGGAAGTTGGCTTTACTCTCGAACCCCCGGCGACAGGGCGAGCAGTCTTACGCCCTTCCCGTGATTGGCCATGACCAGGTATCGGGTCAAAGGAAAGGGCCAGGCTCAACGCCGTAAGGACGACGTAGAACAGTATGGGGTGGTTATGAAAATCGCTCATTGCTTTAAAGGTGAAGTTGAAATCGGGGGAGGAGGTCGCGACCTCTAGCCACAGATTACCAGAAGCCTGCATGAGGGTCACGCTTCTAGTGCGGCCTTCTCACTTCTGTGGACCCAAGATAATCCGCAGATTACGCAGAAAAAGATACAAGGGCTTTGTGACTTCGTTTTTACTGCCGAAGGGTTCTGCGTAATCTGCGTAATCGGCGGATAGCTTGGGGTGCCGACTGAGGGACCCCTACAATTATGACTTCCGCCAGGTGACTATGTGAGCAGTGATCACGGACGAGATACTGCCATCTTCGTTGACGAACGGTTTCAATTCCTGTTCTGCTTCCTCAAGCAGCAATTTTACTGCTCATCGTTGAGCACTTCTGCAAGAGTCCAGCCCTTAATCTCGGTATGAACCCATGCTTGAAGCGATGGGAATCGCGCTCTTCCCTCCTCCGTAATAATGTTCGCATCGTCCATTCCTGCGTCGGCGAATAAACGGCGCAGAGCATCCCTGTCCCCCAGAGCAAAAGGAGCTTCGAGAGCGCCGGCAGCTTCGTCGCCGAATAGACGCCTTATAAGCTCAGTCATCGCTGCATAACCACAGCGCTCTGGAGGGCTTTCTGGGTCACTCGGCTTTGCTAATCAGTATGCGGAGCATCATCTGCACCTGAGGTGGGGTGAAAGGTTTTGGCAGAAACACGCACGCGCCCGCCGCGACGCTATCATCCCAGATCTTTGGATCCTGCTCAGCGGTGATCATGCCCACTGGTATGCGCCGCAAACTTTCATTCGCTTTCATGAAGAGGATCAGGTCCAACCCTTGCAGGTGCGGCATCATCATGTCAAATATGGCGGCGCTGAACGTCGTATCCTGCTGCAAGACGTTCAGTGCCTGCTGGCCATCCGCCACCGACACGGCTTGATAGCCTTCCGTCTCAACGATGGCGCTGACCATGCGCAGCGTTAACGCATCGTCGTCAGCGATGAGGACACGGCGACGGCTGGCAGAAATCTGCTGTGGAGACTTTACCTCTACGACTGACGGTGAAGGTTGCAACTCACCAGGATCACCTCCATGCGCTACAACAATCTGCGCCAACAATCTCTTGTCGCCATCAGTCAGGCCTCTGAAGAGCAGTCCGAAGCCGATCGGGTAATCTTCATTGACGAGTTCACCGTGCAACGAAACCCAGGGTCCGCTCGGAATATGAACCTTGAAATCAACTGTATCTCCCAGTGCCCTTCCCTGCACAATGCTATCGATGAAGCAGCCTTCCATGCTGATTTCGCTCATGCGGGCATCCTGTTTCCCGGACGAGCCTTGCCAGACAACATCGAGCGATACGATTACGGGTTCATGCTGGGACAAGTTAGGAATAGCTGCTCCTCCTTTACATCGGCGCCAACTCTTTGGAGTGCGCTGGCGTGTCGGCACTTTCGCGGCGGTCACCGTAGCGCATGGGTTCTTTCGTATTCGAGTTTAGGCCGAAACAGATATCACTGTTTGGAATCCTACGCTTTCGCTAAGCTTGCTTCCTCGCCTTTATATCGGATCTCACGCGATCCATACAATCCGGACAGATGCTGTGCGTGAACTGAACGTCCATACGATCCGAAATGTAACCGTCGACTTGTTGCCAGTAGTTTTGATCGTCACGAACCTTCTTGCAATACGAACAGATGGGCAGAAGACCCTGTAGCTGCTTAACCTGTGACAGGGCGTCTTCCAGTTCCTTTACCCGATCAGCTAAAACCCGCTGCAGCTCGAGCATCCGCACACCAAGCTCCACCCGGACCTTAAGCTCTTCTCGATGAAAAGGCTTGGTTAAATAGTCGTTCGCCCCGGACTGTATGCCTCTAACCACATCATCCTTAGTGCTCATAGCAGTCAGCAAGATTAGATACGGCGGTATGGCGGCAGATACTTGTCGCACTTTCCGGCAAACTTCACATCCGTCCAGTTCCGGCATCATGATGTCCAGGATCGCCAGTGGCGGAGCGTCTGCCCGGCTGAGCATATCCCAGGCCATCTTCCCATCCGTGGCCATTGAAACATTGTGGCCCCATGCGGCCAGGGTCCTTTCCAGGATCCGAGCTGAGACGGGATCGTCTTCAGCAATCAGCATATCCATTCGTTGATTCCTCGTCGCTCCGCATTGAGCGCTTCACTAACCACAGCAAACTCTTTTTCTATTCGGGCGAACAATGCCGCGCCATCTCCGTTGAGCTCTTTCCTTTCCATTTCTTCATAGAGCGCCGCCATTCTCAGGGCCCCGATATTGGCGCTGCTGCCCTTCAATAGGTGCGCCAACCGATGGAATTCAACCGCATTCTTGTTGACCGCGGCACTACGCAAAGCTTGCAGACCTGTATCAGTTTCCTTGAGAAACAGGTCGATCAGCTCCGTAACGAAATCTGGTTGCCCAGGCTGCTGAATCTCCCTCAGACTGGCGAGCTGTGGAAGGTCAATAGCGGGCCAACTTATTTTTATCAGTATGTTCGTTAAAATCTATGGCTGTCGTTTGTTTGGTCGCTTTAGTCCAACGCTCCAGCTTTGTCTGGAGGATATCGGAACTAACAGGCTTGAAGAACGCCTTGGCATTTTGTTCCACTTCAAATTCACGCAGGGAATGCCGCGTGACCAGCTCCGACACAGTTTTGAGCTCGGTCCTTCGCGAGATCACGGAAGTTAGACAATTGTAGAGCTACGATTGGACGCACGGGCGGCTCACTCTTCGCGTTGATTGCGAACAAAACGGGGCAATGTTGGTCGGAACTGCCTGACCCTTGGAATCCTCTCTGAGAAGCCAGCCGTGACGACGAACTAGTCGTTCGGGGTTATTTAACGGATATGTATTAGCGATGTGTGCTCAGGCCAAGGAGTCTGACGAGTCGCGCGTAGGTATTTTAATACCTTTCACGCAGAGGTTGTCGGTGCGTTAACACACATATGCGAAAACCCCGACCGAAGTGCGTGGTTAATACCGATGACCGGCGAGAATGTGCCAAGGTGTGCTCCACCAACAGTATTCGGCACTCTGCTTGCTAACCTGAAGCTAGCCGTACCCAGTTGTGTGGATTCTGAAGCATCCGCGGTGCGAGGCGTGCTGAAGAGAACAGTGGGAGTGGAACGCTTGTATGGGAAGACGACACCAGCATAGAGCCGATACTCACCTAAGGGAGATTCCCATCTTCGTCGCTCAATCACAGATCAAGCCGGCCCGGGCTACCAAACCCAAACTGAACGCGACTATAAGAAATGGCTAGGACGCGAATACAGGCATGGTGGCTTGAGCCGGGAACAGAAACCTGCTCCGGCTGCTATCAGCTTTATCATTATGAAGCTGAGTACCGTTGCGTCGATTGCGATGGGCCGATGTGCACAGACTGTATCCGAGAGCGAGAATCGGTGACCGTCTGCTCCACATGCGTCGAATGTGCGAACGAAGTCGAGGTATCCTGAATTATGGCCGCTCGAGCAATATGGAAAGGAGAGCTAAAGCTCGGCTCTACCAAAATACCCGTGAAACTTTTTTCGGCCGTCACGGACCGCGCAGTGCGCTTTCATATTCTCGACGACAAGCACCTGATGAGAGTGAAACAGCACATGGTCCATCCCGATAGCGGTGAGGAGGTCGGCAACCAGGAAATTCAAAAGGGCTTCGAAATCGAACCGGGGAAGTTTGTGATTGTCACTGACGAGGATTTGAAGAGTCTGGAACCGAAGCCTTCTCGAGAAATCGAGCTCGCCGAATTTGTACCTCCGGAGAAGATCAGCCAGCAGTGGTACGAGCGACCCTACTACCTCGGGCCGGACGGCGACGAGAAAGCCTATTTTGCTTTTGCGGAAGCCTTAGAGAAACGCAATCGCGAAGGGATCGCACATTGGGTGATGCGGAACAAGCCCTACGTCGGGGCGTTACGAGCGCAGGATGGCTACCTGCTTCTGGTAACGCTAAGGAACGTTAACGAAGTGATTTCCGCAAAAAACTTATCCAAGCCGGCGGGCCGCGTGCCCACCCCGAAAGAAGTCGAAATGGCAAAGCATCTAGTGAGTCTGCTCCAGGGCGAGTTCAACCCAGCAGAATTTAAAGATGAGTATCGTGAACGAGTAATGGAGTTTATTGCGCGTAAGGCAAAGGGCCGTGCGCCCAGGTTAACGGCGGTGAAATCGAAACGCAAAACCACGTCGCTCGACAGCGTGCTCGCCAAGAGCATTGCAGCACTGAGAAAGCAGAAGCATGCCGCGTAAGAGAGCATCCAAAAAGGAATCGACAAATGGAGGGTCGCGCGTGCGACCGTTTTGGTCGGGGACTCTTACCTTTGGACTGGTTAGTGTCCCGGTAAATCTCTTTCCCGCCAACCAGTCGAGCCGCGCACCCCTGCGTATGCTGGGCCCTGAGGGAGAGCCATTGACGCGCAAGTACTACTCAGAGAAAACCGAGCGCGATCTCGATGCGGACGAGTTGGTCCGAGGATATGAAATCGATAAAGGAAAGTACGTCGTTGTAACGGATGAAGAGTTGGAACGCCTGGCGCCGGAGAAGACACGGGACATCGATCTCACGCGCTTCGTTAAGAAAGAATCAATTCCACCTCTCTATTTTGAACGTGGCTACTTCCTCACTCCCGCTGCAAACTCAGAAAAAGCATACAAGTTGTTAGTTGAAGCCATGGAAAAAACCGGGCAGGCGGGAATCGCTACCTTTGTAATGCGTGGCAAGGAGTACCTGGTGGCCATCTTTGCAGACCACGGTCTTCTTCGCGCTGAGACAATGCGCTTTCCCGATGAGATCCGTTCGCCCGCAGAGGTTGGTCTACCAAAACAGAAGAAAGTCCCTCCCGCCACGGTGCGCAAGTTCGAGACGTTGATTAGTAAGAAGTCGAAAGCAAACTTCTCGCCCACCAAGCTTGCGGACGAACAAACCGAGCGACTGCTTAAGCTGGTAAAAAAGAAACAGGCTAAGCGGAGCAATGTCGTGAGGGTCGAAAGCGAAGAACGCGAGGAAGGAAATGTAATCGACCTGGTCCAGATACTTAAGCAGAGTCTTTCCGGCAAATCGAAGTGATATCTTCCCGGTGAAACGCGGCAGCGGCTATTGTTATCCTCTTATGGCGGCAACATGCCCCGGCCTTGAACTCCCAGCCCGATCGATCGAGGCGAGCGCTCGATAACACTCGCAAGCGGACGCTTCGAGCGCAGGCCGGTCAAGAATACGGATTAGCCCTCGGTGATAACTGATAATTCCGTTGTCTCTAAGCGCTTTGCAATAAGCCGTGATGCCGGGACGGCGCGCGCCAAGATGTTGAGCAATCTGTTCCTGGGTTAGCGGCAACTGCTCTTCACTTGCCCGATCTCGAATCATCAGTAGCCAGGTGCATAAACGCTCCTGCACTCGGTGACGTCCATTGCAGATGGCTTTCTGGGCGAGTTGTGCCAGGCGAGCACTAATGTGCCTTAGCAATAGTTGCTGCAGGCCCCGCCCGCGAACAAACTCCTGTTTTATGACTTCCGCTCTTACTCTGAAGGCGCTTCCTCCAACGATGACTTGGGATCGATAGGCAGGTGGACCAGAGCCTAAAATTGCCGACAGGCCAACCATGCCCTCGCTACCTACAATTGATGCTCCCGAAGTACTGCCATCCTCAAGCAAGAAAAGTTGCGATATCACCGCCGTTTCCGGGAAATAAGCGAAATCAACGTGCCGCTGGAACCCGTACAGCTCATGGCCGGTCAGGAGCGAGACCTGTTCACAATAGCGCAGCAACTCCTCGAACTCCGATTCTGGCAGGCTGCCCAGCATTTTGTTGATAAGCAGACCCTTGAAGGGAATTTGGTCGTCAATACCAGCCGGGTCCTTAATTCTCAGACTCGCTTCGAGGGCTCGCTGTATGGCGGGAGTGGCGGCGAGAGAGCGAACTGAAAACCCGTCTGACCGCCGCGACGCACTCTTTCGTTCAGGTGCGCTCATAGTTGGTTCTCTCCAGTCGGACGCTCAAGAGAGACGTCCGAATTTAGTGGCTCGCGAATGCCGGGAATCCTACGTGTCATTGGGTATCTACAGATAGCGACTTTAACCACTGGGAGTCCACATCGGGATGGCAGACCCGACGCGTTACGGTACTGACTTCATGACACTCCGTTAGGTTTTCACACGTCTACTTCTTAATCAAGCCATAAAGGTGGGCAGCCATTTTCGCATCGAGGGTTTTGAGAGTCTCGTATTCGGCCATGGCCGCATCGCGGTCGTTGGCTGCAACGTAAGCGAGGGCCAGATTGAAATGGCCGGCGGCAAGCTTGGGTCTTAATCTGGTCACTTCTTTATAAGCCTGAATCGCTTCTGAGTATCGACCGCCGGTGTAAAACGTCAGCCCGAGATTAAAGTGGGCGGCAGCGTTGTTTGGTTCTATTATGGTTGCCTGCCTTAGAGCTTCGGCGGCCTCGTTGTAACGCTTCAAACCGCTGTAAGCGTTGCCCAAATTCTTGTACGCGTGTGACAGAATTTGATCCCGGGTCTGGTAACCCTGCTTATAGGCCTGACCGGTTTCTCCGAGCAGTGTAATTGCTCGCTGGCCGGCCTCGATCGCCTCGTTGTAACGATTCGTATGGTTGTAGATGTAACTCAGGTTGTTATAGATCTCGGGATTGTCAGGCTCGAGTGTGAGGGTTTGATTATAGGTGGCGATCGCATCAGCATAGCGATTCACCCTCACCAGCGCGTAACCAAGCGGCATGTAGGCATCCGTGTAATCGTCTCGTAATTTGACCGCTTTCACGTATTGCTTAATCGAGTCTGCAAACCTGCCCTGATCGATGTAAACGTTTCCCAATCCCGCATACGCGCGCGCATCCATTGGATCGAAGCGAGCTGCCTGACGGTATTCCTCCTCGGCTTCCGAATATCTCGGAGTGGGTGCGCTGCGCGCCGCATTCGCCCTCGCAATTATCTGATCCTGGGCCTTGGATGTAGGTCGCGGCGGGCGCCGCTCCGTTACCCGGTCCCCACCGAGCCGGCCACCACCGACGGGAGGGTTTTCCGGTTTGCTAAAAACCAGGGCCGCACCGCCCAGGATGTCGCGCGGCAACGTGCCGCCGCCATCCTGCCCAAATAGTGAGATCGATCCGCTCGCGAAGAACAGCGCGATCGCAGCAATTACTGCCAAAGTCGAGTGAAAATTAATCCGGTGCATTTTAACTCCCTGTGAGATCTATATAGAGAAAGGGTCGGGATGCAAATTGACATTACACCGGCCCGCTCTCGCGGGGCAAGCAGCGTGCAGAGTCACTAGTGTCATTTTCCGTATCTATGTTTCATGTCGGAGGGCCTGCGGGCAACCACACAACACAAAGAACCATTTGCGGTAGCCAATGGATCCCGCCACTCACCCCGAGCAGGAGCCACCCGGACCCGCGGTTAGTTTCCATGCAGTCTCGATCGATGGTTAAGGTAAACGTTTGAGCGCATGCGGATGTTGAGTGGTAGGATCCATTGGCTACCGCAAATGGTTCTGTGTGTTGAGTTAACTGACGCCTGGGGTGAGTGACTAGCGCTCGAGTGAGAGGCTAACGCTCGGGGTGAGTGGTGGGATCCATTGGCTACGGCAAATGGTTCTGTGTGTTGAGTTAACTGACGCCCGGGTGAGATGACTGACGCTCGGGTGAGAGGCTAACACTCGGGTGAGTGGTGGGATCCATTGGCTACCGCCGAAAGTCAATTATTGAACCTAGTTGAGGTTGTCAATCTGGAGGCCGATGGGGTTCGCTCCGGCGCCTTTGATTCCGTCAATAACTTTCAACACTTCGCCGTAGGGCACCAAACGCGGCGCTTTGATGAACACCGTCCGTTCGATTCGTGAAGCTTCGGGCAGGTCGAGGCGCATAAGCATCTCGGCTCTGTAAACACGATTGAGTTCCCGTTCGCGAAACAGCTTCACCAACGCCGTGCTGAGCTTTTCCGTTTCATCTATGGTCCCCATGTCGGTAAGCGAGTTCAGTTTAAGACTGCGATCGGGTTCAATGGTTACGATCAGCGTATGAATATGCGGCGGTAGAATCTGATCGTCGGGCGGAGCAGGAAGTTTCGCTTCAAAGCGGGTAGGTTTCAGCGGCACCGCCACCATGAAGATGATCAGCAACACCAGCAAGACATCAATCAGCGGCGTGACGTTGATGAATGGTTTGTTCTCTGCGGTGGTTGTCGTTGACATACTTGGTTCCCCTTTGCCTGGAGCGCTGCATGGCGCACTGACAGTGTGCTGTAAACGGTTAGACAACCACCGAGATGAAATGTTCCACGGTCGGTCAGTGTTAGCAAACGAGCCAACTGTTGCCTGTTGAGGTCGAGGCCGCGCTGCGTAATCGGCGTAATCTGCGGACAGCCCCGTCAACGCCAGGCGGAGGGAGTCCGGCGATTGACGACACACCACGCGACCAGGCCGCACAGCGAAAAGCCAAACGCATTTAAGATTCCGTGAGTCATTGCCATTTGCGGAATGTCAATCAAGAGCTGCTTGAAGACAATGCTATAAGCGTAGATGCAGGCGAGGAGCATGGCGGGCAAGCACGATAGAGATGAAAGGAGTAGTAGAACCCGACCCGGAATTGATTCCATTGAGGGTAGAACCCAGCCCAGAATCAGGATAGCTAGTAACACCAGACCAATCGAGATCATTACAGTGCCGGCGAATGCCAGGACCGGCGAAAAACTAATGCCGGCGGCAACCAAAGGCGTTCCCGCAATGATGAGAATTGGCGTGAATTTAAACACGCGGCTAACACCAGCGTATTGGCTCAGTCTCCGGCCGGCCAGACCCGCCAGTATTGGCGCGGCATAGGCGGCGAAGTGAAAATGCACCGCCGTAAGCAGAATGATAGTGTCACCGTAACCCAGAAGTTGAATGCCCAGACGGTGCACAACCATCCACACACCCGCCACCGGAACAAATATTAGTCCGGCAGTTATGGAGACTTCCGCGGCCGTTCTTAGTTCGGGCCGGCGAAGACGTTGCAGGCCAAAAACCGCAATTAGCGTCGTCTCGCAAAACCACAGGAAAGCGAGTACGGCTGCCGGCACGCCCGACTCTAGCAAGAATGAAAGTACAGCGCCGATTGCCGCGAAGGGTTGGGCGAACAAAGCCAGTCGGTACAACCATGATTCCCCGTCTCTGGACTCGGAAGCGGGTACTAAAGAAAGACCCAGCGGAACAATGACCAGTATTCCCAACAGAACGATTCGCTGAATCAAGGCTGTCTCGGGTGAATCCCCAATTCGAGTCAGGAAAAGCAGCAACCAGACCAGACTGCCCAGGATGGCGCTGCGCCGGCCCCAATGCGGCTCTAATCTGAAAAGATTAGTCATGCCCACTAATTCAGTAGGTCCTCTTTATATTTTTCACACCGCCTCTACTGGTTCACACCCTTCAATCCACTCATCACCACGCGCGCCACGGTAGGAATAATCTCGCGTTCATTGGCATGATCAGTAGTAAAAGTCGCCAGCACGAACTTGTTTCCGTCCGGCAGCTCGATGTAGGCCACATCGTGCCGGGTAGTGCTGGTCCATCCCGCCTTTGACCAGAGCCGGGCGCCCTCAATGCCTGCCAGAGCGATGCCTGTGAAACCGCGCCCCTGATCGTCTGCGTCCTTGCTCTTGCTTGAGTAGTCTCGCTTAAGCAACTCCATCATCTGCGAACTTCGCTGCGGGGTAACGGACTTTGCGGTTGCGATCTCCATCATCAGACGCGCTGTGGCATCGGTAGTCAACTTATTCCGATTCTCACCCTTCGGTCCGCGCGAGACGCTCTCGCGCCCGTAGGCATCTTCACAAAAAGTCTTTTGGTTGACGTTGATATTCGTATAACCAAGCGAAGTGAAGTAACGATTAACGGCGTTTCGCTGGTATTGCCATTTTCCCATCTCGTTCGGCGGTAGCTCGTAGCCGCCGGTGGTGTGCGTCACCACGTCAAGGACGTACTGGGTCGCCTCATTTGAGGAATCAACGATCATGTCTTTTACTGATCGCCGGAGCTCGGGGGTCTCGGCAATCTTCTTATCCTCAAGCCAGCGATGGGTGGCGGCCAGATAGAACAGTTTCACTACACTGGCGGGATATATGCGTTCGTTGCCCCTATAGCTTGCGGTTACCGGATGCTGCTCGTCGCGCAAGTCTATGAGGGTAATCGACAACTGATCCGCCTTGAGATTCCTGTCGGCAAACTTTTCCAGCGTGGTTTTGGCAGCTTGATCCACCAGAGCCTGCAAGGTGCGCGCGGACCCGTTGTCCTGCGCGGGCGGCATCGGTGCACCACCCGCAGTCAGATAGATCGAAATAGATAGTAAGCAAGCGAGATTGGTTCTTTGTTTCATGGTTAGTATGAGTAGTAGTGGCGTCCCTCAGTGGGCGACCATGCTATCCGCAGATTCTATAAGCGGATAACCTGGGGTGCCCACGAAGGGCGCTCTTTCAATCATCACCGAAAATTAAATTCGTTGTTTAAGCAAACGATTTCGATTATAAGGCAGGCCATGGCAAAAGTATCAGAGGAAGGGCTCGAAAGAGGCATTCGCCAGTGGGACCTGATCGGCGTAGTCATTAACAGCATGATAGGCGCGGGAATATTTGTGTTGCCCGCTAAGGCTTTTGGGTTGATCGGAAGCTACAGCTTGATCGCCTTCGTCATCTGCGCCTTCGTCGTCGTGCTCATCATCCTCTGTTTCGCCGAGGTGAGCAGCCGGTTTACCGAAACAGGTGGGCCCTACCGTTATGCGAGTGAGGCTTTTGGTCCCGCCGTCGGCTTCCAGGTGGGGTGGATGAACTGGATCGCGCGCATCAGCGCCTACGCTACCAACTGCAATCTACTGATTGTTTATCTGAGCTTCTTCTGGCCACCCGCCGGCTCGGGGTTCTGGCGCGCCCTTGTGATTACGGCAATCACGCTTTCACTGACCATCATCAATTACATCGGAGTTCGTAATGCCGCGATTACCAGCAACGTTTTTAGCATAGCCAAACTTCTCCCGCTACTTCTCTTTATTGCGGTAGGTCTTTTCTTTCTGAGTCCCGACAATTTTACTCTCGGCGCTTATCCCGGCTATGGAGCGTTCTCAACCGCGGTGTTGCTTCTCATCTACGCATTCACCGGATTTGAAAACGCGGGGGTGCCCGCCGGCGAGATCGTAAATCCGCGTCGCAACATGCCCATCGCGATCCTCGTGGCCATCGCAATTGTGGCGGCGATCTACATACTCATACAAGCAGTTTCCATAGGCACTCTCCCGAACCTTGGCGCGACCGAAAGGCCTCTGGCTGAAGCGGCGAGTCGGTTCATGGGACCGGTCGGTGCTTCCATCATTGCCGCGGGGGCGATAACTTCGGTTATCGGCAATCTGAATGTCGCGATCTTGTCGACTCCGCGGATTCTCTTTGCGATGTCACTTGACCGAGCACTCCCGCAGGGTCTCGCAGATGTCCATCGCCGTTTTCGCACCCCACACGTGGCCATTCTCGTTACCGCAGCGCTGATGCTGGCGCTCACGTTGTCCAGTTCACTCATCTACGCGCTCACGGTAAGCACCATTGCCAGGCTGCTCGCCTATGCAGCGACTTGTGTGGCACTTCCCACGCTACGACGGAAGAAGGACGCGCCCCCGGCTTTTTTCACACTGCCTGGGGGAACCGCAATCAGCGTCATTGCAGTTCTGCTTTCCATCTGGCTCCTTTCAAACAGCACCCTCACGGAAGCTCGCGACTCACTCATCGCAGCCGCAGCCGGTTTCTTGATCTATTTCGTTTACCGGTTCTGGCGGCGCAGAACTACTGAACCTCTTTCCATTCCCTAGTAGGCTGCTGAAAACCCTCAGGATATGAAAACAGCGGAATTTGGGAGTGCGGCGGCAAGGCTCTGCGCGACGCCGCTTTGAATTGGCGAGCCATATCCTATAGACATGAAGAAGCCAAAGCGGCGTCGCGCAGAGCTTTGCCGCCGCACTCCAAAGCGGTTTTCAGTCTACTAGTAGCTCTTGCTCCCAGGCCGCTCTGGATCCTCAGGACGAGCCTTCCAAGACATTTCTGACACTTATTGTCCAAATCAACTGACAAACCATGGCATGACCGACCCTTTTTCGTAATTGTACGGTTCTTTGAACGAGGCATTACGCCCCCTGACTGCGCGGTTTTCCCCGGTTTTTCGCCCCAGAGAGAGCACCGGGCACACCATTTGTCTAGTTTCTTCGTCGGGTCCATGTCCTCAGTGTGGCTTCAAAGGCCTTTGGCTTAGCCAGGCCCGATTTGATTAGGAGATAACGATGAAAATTAAGAAACATTTACGGACGCTACCTGTCGTCGCGCTCGGTTTGTTAGTGCTCGGCAGTGCTGCAGCCTTTGCGCAAAAGAACCTGATGGTCCTGCGGACCGGTCGCCCTGAAATCAAAGTGCTGCTCTCCGGCGTGGTAGAGCGCCAGAATGGCCGGATACCCGTGCAGGAAGCCGCGACTGTTAAGTCCGGCGAAATCATGGATTGGACGATCACTTCGATGAATGAAGGCAACGCCCCGGCGCGCGACTACAAGGCTGTTGGCGTCGTCCCCCCCGGCACCGAGTTCGTCGCCGGCAGCGTAACCGCCGACGGCGCCGCCACCGTGACCTACAGCATCGACCGTGGCAAGAGCTTTTCGGAGCGCCCCACTATCGAAGTAAGGCAGCCTGACGGCACCATCAAAAAAGTGGCCGCTCCAATATCTATGTATACCCAGATTCGTTACGAGTGGGCCGATCCCCTGGAAGAGGGTAGAAAGCGCAACGCCTCTTACAAAGTTCGGCTGAATTAACGCTGCCTAAATTTAGTGGGACCGATGTCTCACAAGCCCTGAAGATTATTGGTTTCCCAGGGATCACACCCCCGGATTCATATGAGGAAGATGATGAAGAACAAAGTAATTCCCCCGCCACAAGGTACCGTGTCACGCGTCATCGCATTGATTGCGATTGTCTGCGCGATGTTTGGACAGTCAATTGGACAAACGACACCTGCCGACACCCTGATCCAGAACCAGGCCACCGCGACATATTCCGATGGCAGCGGCGGTTCTTATTCAACTGTTTCCAACATCGTCACGGTTACGGTGGCGAAAGTTTCCGGATTGGCGATTACGCCTGATGGCGCGACCGATCCCGCAGTAGTAGCCGGACAAACCGGAGTGGTGTTCAATTTCGTTGTCGCCAATACCGGCAATTTCTCAGACGAGGTGTTATTCCTCTCAGGCGGCGCCAGCGTATCTTTGAGTGGCCCAGGTGTCGTCACCAACGCCGTGATCGACGTCGATAACAGCGGCACCATCAATCCCGGTGACGTAGCCATTTTTGGTAATGGCGCCGATGTCACCTCCGCTTCCATCTCACAGGGCAGTTCAATCAATGTGCTCGTTGAAGTTGACATCAACATAGCTGCCTCCGCTGGTCAGACCGTGCAGGTATTCCTCGGAGATGCTGCAGCGGTGAGTCCAACATTTGACAATCAGCCGGCCGACACTTCCCTCAACGAAGTACGCACTGTCTCTCTTGCCTCAGTTAATGGACAGCGCGAAGCGCGCGGTGACAGAAGCGTGACGGTCGCAAACGATGCGATCCTCCAGCTCTCCTTGACCGCCCCGACCGGTCCAGTCGCGCTCGCTTCGGTAATCACTTACAACTGGGAACTCTGCAATATCGGGGGCCAGCCAGCGAGTTCCGTGACACTCGTCAATGGCCCGGTAGGATTCAACGCCGGAGTCTTCGTTGTGGCGCCAATTCCCGCAGGAACAGCACTCGACGCAACTCAGAGCTTCCCTGTCGGCGTGGGCGTGCTTTATTCGACGTCATCGCTTGCAGATGATCCTGTGACCACTGCAATGTGGGCCACAGCCCTGCCGCCGCTGGCAAGCATCACGCGGGTGGCCTTCAATGTGGGTAATTCACTTGGAGTGGGCAGTTGCAGTCCGGTAATAGACATGAACGTCCTTATCACCACCACGGATGCGACGAACCCGATCTCTGAACAAGGCATCGCTTATGCTACCAACAGCTTGACGGTGCAAATCAGCGACTTGTCTGAGTTACGCCTGACCACATTGCTGCAGACCGGCAGCGTGCTTAATGGCCCACAGGGACAGCCGGGCGCGGTAGGTCCAGCCGACACTAACGACGACTACACGAACAAGAGTGTCAACACGGGCATAGCTGGGGTACCTCAAGGTGGAGTCACTACTGCCTCCGGCACGGTGAGCTTTATCAATACCGTGCAGAACTCTGGTAATGCGAATGACAACTTTACGCTAACTGTGACGAGCTTCCCTGTTGGTGCGACAGTCGTTGTAAACGGCACCACTGTGGTCCTCAACGGTGCCGCCACCGGTACTCCGGTTGCTCCGCTGGCAATCGCTTTCGGTGCTTCGGCCAACTACACGGTTGACGTAACCCTGCCGCTGGGCATGGTCGTGCTGACGGGTTACGACACGGTGATTCGCGCTACATCTGCCAACACAGTCACTTCCACGAACGACACCATTGACCGCGTTTACACGGGTTTCGTATGGCTCAATAAATCCGTCATTGTCGATAACGGCACGGGAGTCGGTGGAGCCATTGACGCCGTTCCGGGCGCAGTGATCACATTCACCATCACCTACACGAACGTGTCCAGTTCGGGCGGAACCAACAATGTTACGCTAACTGCGACTAACATCGTCATCACGGAGAATGGTGCGGCACTCCCCAACAACTGGGCCACCTACACAGACCACGTGGTGGGCGCGACCGACTCACTCGGCGGCATTATCACGGGCGATGCGCTAGGCTCAAACGTGCTGACTGATACCATCGCATTACTCGCTGCCGGACAATCAGGAGTGTTTGAGTTCAAGCGTGTAATCAAATAGGAGCCCGGCCCACCGGGCCTCGCTAAACAACTAAGCGGTGCGGTGGTTCTCAGGTAAAGAGAACACTCGCACCGCCTTAGTACTACTTAGAGGGTCAAACTCGGGCGTTTCGCCCCACCTCATTTCCTCTCGAATACGAACTCTAATGCTAGCTCCTTCACTAAGAAAACTCGTCGTAGTCCTGCTTTGTGTCTTCGTTATTGGGCACAGCGCAGGAACGACGGCGTTTGCTTTTGACGGACCAGAAACGGCAGGCACCGTCATCTCGAATCGCGCCGAAGCAACCTATCGAGACGACGCCGGAATTGATTATTCAGCATACTCACCTGTGGTCACCGTCACCATCCAGGCTGTGGCGTTTCTGTCTGTCACGCCGGATGAAACCGAGCCTTCAGCCGCAGTGGGACCTCACGAACGCCTGAGCCGAGTGTTTCGAATTTGTAACACCGGCAATGCGGAAGATACCTACACGATTACCAATGCGGAGGTTAACGCACCGGCCACCCTCGTCAATCTCTATTTCGACAACGACAATACCGGCACGGTGAGCGATGCTGACACGCTTGCAACCATCAATGGATCCGCTTCCTCGCTTCTCGCTCCCGCCGCCTGCCTGGGTGTGCTGGGGATCGTGGACACTAACGATTCGCCAGCTAACAGCAACCTCACGATTCGTTTGACCGCACGCTCCAATGCCGATGGCGTCAATGGCAGACCCACGGACGACGGCACAATCATCAACGCCCTGGGCGCCGGGCCCCGCTTAAGCTCGCCTGTGGATACCAATTTGCCACCACTAAAAACGGTGAACGGCAATCCTCAGTCAATTGTCAGCACCGGAAGTGCATTCACTTATGAGATCACTTTTCGCAACAATGGCGATGTGACGGCTCGGGGAGTGGTCATCACCGACGACCTGCCGGTGCGGGTTGAATATGTACCGTCCTCTTTGATTTTGGACAATCGGATACTCACTGACGCTGACGATAGCGACGAAGGAACTGTGCAGGGCCGACGCATAGTGTTCCAACTACCCGCAGTAGCGCCGGGCCAGCTTGTGACTCTCTCTTTCAAAGCGCGTCTGAATGGAATCTTGACCCCGGGTATCGGCGTGATCAACACCGCCACGATTAGCGGTCAGAATGTTCCGCCCACTCCCAGCTCCCCGGCGGTCGTGGTCATTGATCCTTTCGGCATTGTTTTCGCCGGCAGGGCTGGCAGCAGTACGCCAATTCCCGGCGCCCGCGTTGCAATTCTCCTCGGTCAGGACGACAACTCCACTCTGAACATCCCACCGGGGGCAGGGTTTGCGCCCAATGTTGAGAATGAAAATCCTTACGCGACAGACGCAATGGGCCGCTTTAGTTTCGCCTTGCTTGCCGAACAACTGGGAACCCCAGGCTCTCCGGCTCACTACTTCATGAAAGTAACCGCCGAGGGGTATTCAACACGAATGCTCGAAGTTGCGGCACGCCCAACTCTAGCGGGTCTCTTCACACTTAGCGTACACGCACTCGATGGCCAACCGCTGGCAATCGCCGGAGGTTTTACTTTGGTTCACGAAGACGTGACCATCGATGATCTGGCAACGATTGCGCTCAACATTCCGATGTTTGAGCCTCGGGGACTTGAGATTAACAAGTTGGTAGATCGACCGCGCGTTGAGATCGGCGACGCCGTTGCTTATCGAGTGGAGATCCACAACCCCACCGCAGCGACAATATCTGACGTCGTAGTTCACGATCGGCTGCCGGCTTCATTTCATTACGCAAGTGGTACCGGACGGCTCACCCTGGGCTCGGCTGCCGATCGGCCGATAGAACCTGAAATTACCGGCACTGAGCTGCTATTTCGCATCGGTGAAATCACACCCGGCGGCAGCGCTCGTTTGCTCTATCGCGTGCGCGTGGGAGCAAACGCCGGCGAAGGCGAACAGGAAAATGTAGCGGTGGCTGCCGGTTTGTTTCCCAGCGGCGACCGCGATCAGACCCAACCTGCCCGGGCCACCGTGGTTGTGGGGGCCGGTGCTTTTTCAACCCGCCAGATAATTGTAGGCCGGGTGTTCGTTGACGAGAATCGCAATGGAAAGTTTGACGCAGGCGATCTGCCGTTGTCCGATGTGAGACTGTATCTCCACTCCGGTCAGTCGGTAGTGACCGACTCCCAGGGACTTTATAATCTTCCCTCGTTGGGCGATGGCTCTCAGGTGCTCTCGCTCGATCCAATCACCGTCTCGAGTCGTTACCAGCTTTCGGACAGCGGTACCCTCGCGGGTCGCAGCTGGACCAGACTATTGCGGACCCCTCTTGGCGGCGGCGCGCTCCTGCGTCAGAACTTCGCACTCGTTTCTCGTGACGAAGTGAAACCAGAACTTTCCGAGGTGGATCGAGCGGCGCAACCCTCAACGGTGACGCCATCACAGGATGGCGCCGATTCCTCCGCTTCCATTGGGAATGGGCCTATACGAATCGCGTTGCCACGACAGCCGTTCGCTAACTCGTTTCGGGTTCAGCTCGCTACTGATGAGAGTTTCGAACACATCGTCTTCGATGAGACAGTAGCAACTACGTTACACCTGGCCACTCCGTTGGCGCCCGGTCGCTACTACCGCCGAGTCGCTTCCCTCGGTTCCAAGCCACTCACCTTCTCCAAACCGGAAATATTCGAAGTTAAGACGTCGGCCACGGAATCATTCGTGACGACCGAAACTCTCGAAGCGATCGCGCCCGGTGACGTTAAGATCCTCAGTCCTCAGGCTAACGCGACTGTGATGGGCGCGGCAGTCGAGCTAAACGTTAGCGTCGCGCTGAATTGGACCGTGCAGTGTGAGATGAACGGGAAGATCGTTTCCGAAAAGAACGTTGGCACCGTTCGTCAGGATCAGAAGAACAACATTACGACTTTCACTTACGTCGGCCTTGAACTACGCCCGGGACCTAACACTGTTCGCGTAGTCGCAATCAGCCCGCAGGGTGCAACCGGGAATGCCCAGGAATTAATGGTGCTCGGTAGAGGTCCAACACGGCGATTGGAGATTATTCCCGAGAAACGTGAGATTCAGACTGGCGGCCGGGATTCAACCACTCTGCGTGTCCGCGCCTTCGATCAGTGGGGCAGCCCAGCTGCTGACGATCAGGTAGCGCTGGAAACGTCCGCGGGTGAGCTGGTGCGGACTGATCGCAAATCGGAAGCTAAGGCCGCTCAAGATCGGGGCGCCCAAACAAAGTCTTCCTCAGATTCCAACGTCTCGAAACGATCCACTTCAGTCTCGGGCGATCGGACAAACGAAGCAGTGCTAAGCCAGCTCATCGTTCCTATGGTGCAGGGCGAGGCTATGGTAAGACTGGTCGCTTCCGGCGCCCCCGGTGAAGCACGACTGCACGCGCAGATGGGCCAAATCGAAGCGGAAGCGAAAGTACGTATCACCCCGGAGTCAAGACCAACGATTTTGGTAGGCCTGGCGGAGATGACCGTGGGGCAGTCGATACCGGAAGTTAACTTGCGCGGTGAAGAGGGTCACGTCCGCAATCGGCTTAGTTTCTTCTACAGTGGACCTATCGGTGAGAAAAACCTGCTGACCTTGTCCTACGATACACAACGGCCAATCAATCGCACGGCCGGACGGGACCGTCTCTTCCAACTGGATCCACTCGATCGCGTCTACCAATTGTTCGGCGATTCATCGACGCGCTACGAAGCGGCCCAATCGAACTCTAAACTGTACGCGCGGTTGGATCGCAAGCGCTCCTACGCGATGTTCGGAGACTTTGAAGCCGACATGGAAGACCTGGCCCTCGCGGGTTATGCGCGCAAACTCACCGGCGTGAAGATACACCTGGAGAATTCGGAAGGGGATTTTGTGTCGGTCACCGGTGCACGGCCCGACACGGCGTTTGCGCGTGACGTTTTCCCCGCAGGTGGTCTGGGATTGCTGCACCTTTCGCACGGTGAGATTCTGGCGGGGTCGGAAACTGTGGTGCTGGAAGTGCGCGACCGGCGCAACCCCGAGATTATTCTTTCACGCGAGACTCTGGGGCGCTCGATTGATTACAACCTAAATCCACTCACCGGGGAGCTTTTCTTCCTCCGTTACATATCCACTTTCGATTACAACCTTAACCTGACCCAGTTGGTAGTCACCTATGAACATCGTGCAAATTCCCTTTCCAGCGCGGTATATACTGCGCGCGCGCGCAAGACGTTTACCGGGCTTGGTCTGCAACTGGGATTTGCGGGAGTAATGCAGCGGCAGGACGAAACCGGCTCGTTCGTCTTAGCTGGCATCGATGGTGAAAAGACCCTGCCAAATAAGGGAACATTGCGCTTCGCCTTTGCTCGTAGCCAGGGCGAAATCATGGGCCTTGGGAACTTCTTCGATACGGGCTCAAGCGAACACAACGGCAACGCCGTAGATATTCAACTCAACCAGCCTCTCAGCTTTTATCAGGGTGTGATTCGTGCAAGATATTCTGCTGCCTCAGAGGGTTTCCTCAATCCATTCGGCGCGACTGTTACACCCGGTTCGCGACGTGGCGAGGTTTCTTTCGAACTGAAGCCACGCTCATCAACACTGTTGCGATTCGGGGTGATGGATGAACGGAACCAAACTTCAACGGTTGATAACAGCCGGCGAACCTTCTCTGCTGGATGGGACGAGACCATCAACGAGCGCGTCCGTTTGCACCTGGGATACGACCATCGCAGCTTTGACGACTCGCTCACCGATCGTAGCACTGAGTCGAACCTGATCACGGTAGGAGCGGACGTGAAGCTGACGGACAAGCTCCAGATCGCCGTCAAACGTGAACAGAACCTGGGCGAAGCTGATCCGACTTACCCGGATCAGACCACTCTGGCTGCGACCTACAAGGTCAATCAGTGGGCAAAGCTATTCTTCACGCAGCGCCTGGCTTCAGCACCGATCACGCCCATTGGTGATTTTTCCGCCAGCGGGGCCGGATTTGCTTCCTCAAGCGCGCGCCGGGAAACTGCTTTCGGTATCGAAACCCGGCTCGGTAAATATAGCTCGATGATTGGCCGGTACCAGCTTGAAAACGGTATCAACGGCACCGATAGTTTTGCCGTAATTGGTTTGCAGAATCGGCTGCCTATTAACAAAGAGTTTTCGCTGGAGCTTGGCTTCGAGCGCGGCTTTCATCTCGCAGGAAATGGCGAGAGTTTCAACAGCGTGACCGTAGGAATGGGCTGGCAGCCGAACAAAGACTTTCGCTCATCCGCCCGCTATGAGTTTCGCGATCGTGCGGGTGCGGGCCAACTGCTGGCGTTTGGTGCGGCCGGGCGAATTCGAGAAGGCATCACGGCGCTTTCTCGTTTCCAGTTTTCACGCACCAGTTTCGAAGGTCGTCAAGGTTCGTCGATGGAAGGAACAGCGGCCCTGGCTTACCGGCCCTTGAAATCCGACCGTGCTGGCCTGCTGTTCAGTTTCACTCATCGCTCGCGAGCTCAGGACGCGGCCGTCGGGTCGTCGATCGAGACTCGCGATCGCCTGGATGCGCTAAGCACTGATGGTTATTTTCAAGCCACCGACCGCCTGGAACTTTACGGACGGCTGGCGCTGAGGCTTAACGCTAATGGGCAAGCGGATCTTCCTTTTGTTTCGACCTTCACTTATTTGGCACAGGGACGTGCGCAGTATCGGCTGACGAGCCGGTTCGATTGGGCCCTGGAGATGCGCCGACTGACACAGCCATCCACCCGCACCAGCCGCTCGGTTTATGGGAGCGAGGTTGGATTCTGGGCGCTGCCGGATCTACGTGTGGGGTTGGGTTACAACTTCAGCGCGAAACATGAACCTGTGGGAGTCTCTCCCCTGCCGGCGAAAAGTGGATTCTATTTTACCCTGACCTCCAAACTCTCCCACCTCTTTGATCTGTTCGGGACATCGCACGATGGACTGGTGGGCTCCAAGGAAGAACAGCCAAATACTGGAGTGCAGAAGTGAGCCGCTCGGAGTCAAACCCGCGATATCGATTGCCCGCATTCCCGATGCGAATATTGCGAGAAGTAATGGTTGTCTGCGCATGCCTACTGATACCGGCAATTTCAGTACAGGCCCAGGTTTGCGCGAATCCAGGCAAAGATGGACCGGGCGGTACCTTAACCGGAGTCATCAATACTTATTATCCAGGCACGGCTAACGCCAGTACCGGCGCAACTTCAATTTCAATCGGCACGTCCACCGGCTCATCCACGGCGATTGCTACCGGCGATCTGCTCCTGGTTATCCAGATGCAGGATGCGGCCATCAACTCAGACAATACGAGTTCATATGGTGATGGAGTGAGTGGCGTCCCGGGAAGCGGCTCGACATCTCTCAATAACGCCGGGCGCTACGAATACGTGGTTGCTACCGGACCAGCCGGAGGTACTGTTTCAATCAGGGGCACGGGTACAGGCAACGGCCTGCTTTATACCTACACCAACGCCACAGCTTCCGGTACTCAGGGCCAACGACGTTTCCAGGTCGTCAGGGTGCCGCAATATTCGAGCGCAACTCTTAGTTCCGGTCTGACTGCCGCGCGTTGGAATGGCACAACCGGCGGCATCCTGGCCTTTGATGTGGCTGGTAACGTGAATCTCGGAGGAGCCACAGTCAGCGTCAATGGTATGGGCTTTCGTGGTGGTGGAACGCGGCAACTAGCCGGCGGAAGCAGCGGCGCCAATACCGACTATCGAAATCTGGCAACCAGAGCTTTCCATGGTGGCAAGGGTGAAGGCATTGCCGGCACGCCTCGCTACGTCTACGACGCCGTCTTCAATACAGTCACCGACACGGGAGTCGAGGGTTATCCCAACGGCAGTACTGCTCGCGGAGCTCCGGGCAATGCGGGTGGCGGCGGCACCGATGGCAACACATCTGCGAATGACCAAAACTCCGGCGGCGGTGGGGGTGGCAACGGAGGTGCGGGTGGCCAGGGAGGACGCACCTGGAACTCGAATCTCGATAGAGGCGGCAATGGCGGAGCGTTATTCCCGGGCGCTGAAAATCGAATGGTCCTGGGTGGCGGCGGAGGTGGCGGCTCCCGGAATAATTCTTCCGGCACAGCCAGCAGTGGTGGCGCGGGCGGCGGAATCGTCATGATACGAGCGTCTACTTTCAGTGGCTCAGCCTCGATTTCGGCGGACGGAGCGGACGGAAACGCGGCGCTTAACGATGGCGCTGGCGGCGGCGGCGCAGGTGGAAGCGTGATCGTGATCGCTAACAGTGGCGGACTTGGAGCCCTCACAATCAACGCGCGTGGTGGCGACGGTGCGGATTCCTGGCCTACGGAAGCACCGGGCTCCACTCCTGGCCAGCGGCATGGCCCAGGCGGTGGCGGCGGCGGTGGTTTCATCGCCATCACATCCGCGGCCAGCACGAATGTTAGCGGCGGTAACAACGGCATTACAACCACCGCCGCCGATCCCTTTGGGGCGACAGACGGCGAAACTGGTTCAGTGATTTCGATATCGCCAAGCGTGGCCTTAGGCGCTGGATCAGGAGCACAATGCGTTCCAGTCTTAACCGTAACCAAATCAACCAGCACCCCCTCAGTTACCAACACTCCCACTGGAACGACCGCGACCTACACAATTCTGATCGCCAATGCAGCAAATAGAAGCACTGCGACAAACCTTGCGGCTTCCGATACGTTGCCCGTAAATTTTACATACAACGCCACGGTCGTCGTGACGTTGAATGGTGGTTCTACTCGCCTGCCAACCACCAATCCAACTCTGGGTGACGCAGTGCCGCTCTGGGGAACATTCGCGATTCCCGGTGGTGGCAGCGTGAGTATTAATTTTACGGTGAACGTTGCGGCGATTGTTGCCGGTGGAACCTATCAAAACCCGGCCATGGCCACTTACTTAGATCCTGCCCGCACCACGGCCGGAGGCACTACCACTTCAAGTTACGATCCAGTATCCAACACGGCAGAGGACGTTACCGTTATCCCAGTGCCTCAGGTGGATCTCGTCAAGTCAGTAAACCCAAACACGCCACAACCGCCTGGAGCCGATCTAACCTACGCCATAGTCTTCACGAATAACGGTGGCCGGCTCGCTACAAATCTGATTATCGAAGATCCCATTCCTACGAACACAGATTTCAAGGTAGGTTCAGTAACCAGCAGTTTGGGAACAACCGGCCTCACTGTAGCGGTTGAGTATTCCAACGATAGTGGCGCCACCTGGACTTATGCTCCGGGGAGTGGCGGAGCAGGGGCGCCAGCGGGTTACGACCGGGCCGTCACAGATGTCAGATGGTCCCTTAGCGGGAACCTGAGTCAAACATCTCCGGACAATACCGGCAGCGTGGGTTTTACTGTCAGGATTCGCTAGCTGGGAATGGGAGCTTCAGCATCCCAACACTCAATCACAGAACCATTTGCGGTAGCCAGTGGAGCCTAAACTCAACCGCGGCCAACAGCACTCAGCCACAGGGGCGAGTTGATCTTTGCATGCATTGGCCACTGCCAATGGTCCCGGTCTCGTTGAGTTTATTATCCATTGGCTACTGCAAATGGTTCTGTGGTAGAGCGTTGCCAGTGTGGTTGAATCTAGCATACATTGGCTAGCGCGATTCGAACACGACTCTTCCATCAACAATTGTCATCACGACTTTCACCTTTTCGATCTCCTTCGGATCAATCTTGAAAATATCGCGTGACAGTATCACCAGATCGGCTAGCTTGCCTGGAGTAATACTTCCCTTCACTCCGTCCTGAAACTCCGCATAAGCAGAACCAACGGTGTAGGCACGAACAGCTTCTTCAACAGAGATCTTCTGCTCAGCAACCCACCCGTTCGGGTTTTTCCCATCGAGCGTGCGACGAGTGACCGCCGCATAGATACTCAGCATCGGATCGAGGGGAGCCACGGTCCAGTCGGTGCCGAAAGCAAGTCTGGCGCCGGCGTCCAGCAAAGAGCGAAATGCATAGGTTGTCTTAGCGCGTTCCGGGCCAATTCGCTTCTCCGCCCAACGCCCATCATCAATCGCGTGATACGGCTGCATCGATGCAATTACTCTGGCGCGGCTGAAGCGCGGAATGTCTTCCCGCCGCAAATGCTGCGCGTGCTCTATGCGAAAGCGCCGATCGCGTTCCCCATTTTCGCGGGTTACTTGCTCAAAGATCGCCAGGATCGAATCGTTTGCCCGATCTCCAATGGCATGAATCATGATCTGCAACCCGGAGCGATCGGCTTCGCGCACGCGGGTGAGCATCGCGCCTTCCGGATACATCTCATCGCCGGCAAGGCCGCTTGTATTCGGCGCATCCTTGTATGGCTCATAAAAGTATGCGGTGGTTGAGCCGAGGCTGCCGTCGGAAAAACCCTTCAGTCCTCCGATTCGCAACATGGGGTTGCCGAAGTGTGCGCGTACACCTGTTCGCGCCAGACGCTCCCAGGCAGGCAGAGGTGAAACTGCGTATATGCGCGTCTTTAGTTCCCCGCGATCCAGTAGCGTTTGATAGACGCCAACATCGTTGCCCGCGGACACATCCTGAACGCTGGTGACGCCGAGCCGTGCTGCGTGCTCTGTGGCCGCTCGAGCGGCTGCAAGTTTTTCTTCGAAACTCGATTCGGGAACGACTTTCCAAACGTAACTCATCGCCGCATCTTTCAAGACCCCCGTTGGTTCGCCCGTCTTCGCGTCACGCACGATCAGGCCACCAGCCGGGTCTTGTGTTTCACGCGTTACGCCGGCCAGCTTCAAAGCGAGGCTGTTAGCGAGAGCCATGTGTCCATCTAAACGACTAACAAATACCGGGGTATTGGCGGTGAGGCGATCGATGAGATCTTTAGTAGGCAGCGGCGCGCTGCCATTGACGTTGGCCCAACGCTCGTGATCCCAGTCGCCTCCGGTAATCCAACGCCCGGATGGAAGTCTCTCGGCAAACCGTCGGATACGGTCGGCAAACTCTTCCGGCGTGTTCGCATCGCGCAGATCGACACTCGCAAGCTGAAAGCCCCCGCTTAGAAAATGCACATGAGAATCGTTAAAGCCAGGCAGCGCCAATTGCCCTCGAGCGTCGATTAAACGCGTATCGGCGCGGGCCATTCCCTTGATCTCTTTGTTGGTTCCAACGGCGATCACTCGCTGACCGTATACAGCAATAGCCTCAGCGGTAGGCTTGCCAGGGTCCATTGTGTGAACCGTGTGGCGTTGAAGACGATCAGAGTTGGTGACAGCACGCGTTCGTTGGCGTGGCTTGGCAAGTTAGAAACCATAAGAGTGATTGCTGTAAACACCACGCGCAGGAGTTTGATCTTCATTTTCGTTTGAAGCACTTGGACTTTGATACATGCGCGCTAACCAACCTCAGCGGGGGTAAACCGCCCTTCCCAACCAGCAAATTAGCGGACGCTGAGTCGTTCGATTCAAAGAGCGCTAATTTGCAGGTTGGGAAGGGCGGTTTACCCCCGCTCGACTCTGGTTAGCTTCAGTGCATGATTTTTTTGCCCCGCTCCCGATTGCTGTGCGCCCGCATCATGCAATCGCGTTCAACTGAAACTTAAAGGTGTATTCTTGGCAGATCGGAGGCGTAGTGTATCATTGCTTTCTTCGAGTCTGCATACCAGCCAAACACTTTGGATGAACTAATCGAAAACCTGCGCGCGATCGTTGGACCTGAGGCCGTGCTTTCTGAGCCCGGTGAGCTGATCGTTTACGAATGCGATGGTCTGCCCCAACACAAATATCCACCGCGAGCGGTAGTCTTTCCCACTTCAACTGAACAAACAGCCGAGGTCATGCGGTTGCTCGCCGGCGCTGGTGTTCCATTTACACCGCGGGGCGCAGGCACCGGTCTGTCTGGCGGAGCGCTGGCACTGAATCGTGGCGTCGTTATCGAACTTGCTCGGATGCGTAAGATTCTCAGCATCGACGAGGGAAATCGCACGGCAGTGGTACAGACCGGAGTGGTGAACGCTCATGTATCAAGGGCTGTGGCGCATCTGGGATTGCACTATGTTCCTGATCCATCAAGCCAGGGAACCTGCACCATCGGAGGAAACATAGCCGAGAATGCCGGCGGTATTCATTGCCTGAAATATGGGACTACCACGGACCACGTAATTGGCGCGCGAGTGGTGCTGGCAGGTGGGGAGATTGTCGATCTCGGAAGTAGTGAGCGAGGCACGACCGGCTTTGATTTGCTCGGGGTCTTTGTCGGTTCTGAGGGCACTTTTGGAATAGCCACCGAAGTTACTTTGAGGTTAGTGCCGGTGCCGCCGGCGGTGCGCACCCTGCTCGCAGAGTTTCCCGAAGTGAACGACGCCAGCCATGCTGTTTCTGCGATTATCGCCGCCGGGGTAATGCCGGCCGCTTTAGAAATGATGGACGGCGAGATCATTCGGGCAGTTGAAGCGAGCATCTTTGCCGCCGGGCTCTCCCAGGACATTGGCGCGGCGCTACTAGTAGAGCTCGATGGTATTGAAGCTGGACTCGACGACGAGGCAGAACGGGTCAAGAGCATTTGTCTTGAGTACCGTGCCCGCACCTGTCGCCTGGCACGCGACGAAGCGGAGCGTAAGAAACTCTGGGCGGCTCGGAAGGGAGCATTTGGAGCCGTCGGACGAATAGCGCCGGATTCGATGATCCAGGATGCAGTGGTTCCCCGTTCGCGTCTCCCTGAGGTGCTGGCTGATGCTTACCGTATTTCAGCAAAGTATCAGTTGCGTTTGGCAAACGTCTTCCACGCGGGAGATGGCAACCTGCATCCATTGATCTGTTTCGACTCGCGCTCTGCGGACGAGGTTCGGCGCGTAAAAGAAGCGGGACGTGAACTAATGGAAACTTGCGTACGCGCGGGAGGAAGCATCACAGGTGAACACGGTGTCGGTCTCGACAAACGAGATTTCTTGCCGCTGATATTCTCCGATGACGACATGGATACAATGCTTCAAGTGCGCGCGGCATTCGATCCGTTAGGACTATGTAACCCCGGCAAAATCATTCCGTTGCTGCGAGGATGCGGGGAAGCGCGCATCTTGTCAGAACCGGGAGCGGTAACGACCGGGTCTATGGGGTTTGGTATGAAACAGCGAGGCGTAGCCTCGCTGAGAAATCCAAAAGATACCGCTCCGGAAAGGCATAGCCATTCCGCAAGGGAGGGCGGCGGAGCCGCAGGTGGCGGTCACCGTCCTTTCGACTCAGACGATGCAACTAAACAGTTATCTGCTATTGTCGGAGTATCACAGGTGACAGAGTCCGCGCGTCTCTCGGTCTCCCATTCTCCCCATCTCCCCATCTCCGCTTCTCTACTCGTAACACCCGGATCCATTGAAGAGGCCGTCGAGGTCATGAAGCTCGCTTCTGGTGAACGCTGGTCGGTCGTGCCTGCCGGGGCCTCGACCTGGCTAAATGCCGGAAATCCACTCGATGAGGCAAACCTTATTATCAGCACTACACGCTTAAACAAGTTTCTTGATCACGAGCCAGCGGATCTGGTAGCCAGCGCGCAGGCAGGAGTCACGTTGGAAAGCTTTAACCATATGCTGGCGGATGGTGGCCAGTGGCTGCCGCTCGATCCTCCTGACGATGGGCGCGCCACGCTTGGCGGACTGGTCGCAACCGGCTTGGCCGGTGCGAACAAATGTGGTTATGGCATGCCCCGGAATTTCGTGATTGGGATGCGGGTTGTTCTGCCGGATGGGAAACTCGTTAAGGCCGGTGGCCGGGTGGTAAAGAACGTCGCAGGCTATGATCTATGCAAGTTGTTTACCGGAAGCTACGGCACACTTGGCCTGATTGCTGAGCTGACTTTCAAGCTGCGACCCCAACCCGCAAGCCAGGTTACAGTTCTAAGCACCGGATCGTTGGGAGACATTATACAAGCCTCGCAGTCGGTGTATGACACCCGGCTGTTCCCGGTTGCACTAGAGTTGCTATCCGCATCTTTGGCACATCGCATCGGTGTCGAAGTCGCCGCCGGTGATGTTTTGCTGTTGACCAGATTCGCGGGCATTGCCAAAACTGTTAGCTATCAGGTTGAAAGGGCAAAAACTCAGATTCATGCCGCTGCAGAGATTGGAAGCATTGATACTGAGCCAAATGAACGCGACCTCTGGTCCCGGCTGGCCGCGGCATCAACGAATCTCAATGACGCTCACAGTTGGCGAGCAACTGTTCCACGGACGCGGGTCGCGGAGTTCATAAGGGTCGTCAAGGAAGCCCATCCCGAATCGTTCTCAGAGTCATTGTGGCAGGCAGGGATGGCTGACGGGCAAGTGAGAATGATGGAGGCACTCGGCTCAGATACCGAGGAACAGTTAAGCCAACTCGAGCACCTTCGGAATGTCGCAGAATCCTACGGTGGCTCCGTGGTTATTGACAGCGCTCCGAACGAAGTAAAGCTAGAGATGGACGCCTGGGGCGTTCGCGGTAGTAGTGGCACCTTGATGAAACGAATCAAGGATAAACTGGATCCGCAAAACCTTCTTTCGCCGGGACGGTTTTCGCGGCATTGAATAGTAACGATCTGACATGGAAGGACCAAGATGCAACCCTGGACTAAATTTACACGCGCTGCTCTGACCCTGGCAGTCTCGTTCTCTCTCGCTGTCACATTCCTGTTCGCGCCGGGTGGGACATTCAACGCGGTCGCCGCCTCTAGAGATCCCGTCCGCGCCAAACACGGCATGGTCGCCTCAACAAGCCAGATTGCTTCGCAAGTTGGCATCGATGTTATGAAGCGTGGAGGTAACGCGGTCGACGCCGCAATTGCTGTCGCCTTTGCGCTGGCCGTTACCTATCCTGCCGCCGGAAATCTCGGCGGCGGCGGCTTCATGATGATTCGCCTGCGCAACGGAAGGACCGTCGCCATTGATTATCGCGAGATGGCCCCGGCCGCTGCCCATCGTAATGTCTATCTCGACAAAGACGGCAACCTGATCAAAGGAGAAGGTTCATCGACCGTGGGCTATCGGGCTTCAGGTGTTCCAGGGACTGTTGCCGGAATGGAATTGGCCCTCAAGAAACACGGTTCGGGCAAGCTCACGTGGTCCCAACTGATCGAACCCGCGCGAAAGTTGGCCGCCGAAGGCTTTCCTATCGGACATAAACTGGCCCGCTCTCTCCGCGGTAACGATTTACTTTCGACGTATCCGGAGACGCGCAGAATTTTCCTCCGCAACGGAAACTTCTATAACGACGGTGAGATCCTTCGACAACCCGAGCTGGCGGCAACCTTCACCCGATTACAAAGATCCGGGGCCAGGGAGTTCTACCAGGGACTGACGGCCAGGCTAATCGCGGAGGACATGAAGCGACACAACGGTCTGATAACGATGGGAGACATGCGCGCTTATGTAGCCAAAGAACGCGAACCGCTGCGAGGTTCTTACCGCGGTTATGAAATCCTTTCGATGCCGCCGCCTTCATCCGGGGGCGCTGTGCTGTTGGAAATTCTCAATATTCTGGAAGGCTTCGACCTTCCGAAACATGATTGGGCTTCGTCCGACAGATATCATCTGACCGCGGAAGCCATGCGTCGCGCGTTTGCGGACCGGGCTGAGTACATGGGTGACGCGGATTTCGTGAAAGTGCCGGTGGCTGGACTGATCGACAAGGCCTATGCGGACCAGCTGCGCAAAACGATTGATCCCGAAAACGCGTCCACGAGTGAGGAAGTTAGCGCGGGTCGTCCCGCCGGTTACGAGTCTGAAGAGACCACTCATTTCACGGTCGTCGATTCGCACGGCAATGCCGTTGCGAATACTTACACTCTAAACGGCGGGTTTGGTTCGGGGGTCGTGGCTAAAGGCACCGGAGTGTTTTTGAACAATGAAATGGATGACTTCGCTGCCAAGCCGGGAACGCCGAATCTTTATGGCCTCATTCAGGGTGAGCGAAACGCGGTCGCGCCGCGAAAACGTCCACTATCTGCGATGACCCCAACATTTGTGCTCCGCAAAGACGGCAGCCTGTGGTTTACGGCGGGTACACCGGGTGGGCCAACAATCATCAATACCGTGCTGCAGATAATCACCAACGTCATTGATTACAACATGAATATTCAGCAGGCTATTGATGCACCCCGAATACATCATCAATGGCTGCCGGATGAACTGGTGTGGGAACCTTACGGATTGTCCGGGGACACCCGGCGTGCGCTTGCGAATCGCCGTCACAAGCTTGCGGCAAGGTCTCGTTACATGGGTGACGCACAAGGAATCATGATTGAGGAAAAGACCGGCGTCAGACTCGGAGCCACCGATCCGCGAGGCAGCGACGGCCTGGCGGTGGGATATTAGGATTGCGAGCTTTCTTGCTTCCAGCGACTTTATACGATCCAAAGAAACGATCCACGAAATCACACGAAGAAACACGAAATCTTGTTAGTGTAACTTCGTGTGAGTTCGTGGATCGTATCTGCAACTTACCTTGGTTTAAGCAGGAGAAAGCAATTCAAGCTCGAAGATTCCTTGGCTAATCAACTCACAACCAAACTGGCAGCTGAGGAACATAAGCTACTTGCCTGTGTGCATTGCGGTCTCTGCCTTGAGGCCTGTCCCACCTATGTCCTCACTGGCGACGAGAACGACAGCCCACGCGGACGGATCTACCTGATGCGCGCGGTTGAGGAAAACAAACTCCCGGCGGATTCTTCTTCGTTTAGAATCCATATAGATCGGTGCCTGGGTTGCCGGGCCTGCGAGCCGGTCTGCCCCGCCGGTGTTCAATACGGGCAATTGTTGGAAGTCAGTCGTGCGGAGTTATTTGCGGCCGGCGAGAAACGCGGTCTTACCCATCGGTTACTCCGGATGGCACTTCGACACGTTTGGTTGCACCCTGGAAGGTTGAGGTTTGCCTTTGCCGCGGCACGGATATTTCGAGACTCCGGTGTCGCAGGATTATTGGTGAGATCGAGGGTTCCCAGACTATTCTCAGAACGGTTTGAGTTCGCTCTCGCTCTCCTCGATAGTTCGTCACCTTTCTCCGTCGACTCGGAAATTGATGTTGATTTCTTAAAGGCTACAAAACCGCGGTTCGACGCACAATCTCACGACGCTGCAATGCTTTTCGCGGGCTGCGTCGGCGAGGGATTATTCTCCCGGGTTAATAGAGCTACGGCGCGCGTTCTTAAGGCTAACGGCGTTCGAACAACCCTGCCCGAAGGACAGGTGTGTTGTGGGGCCCTTCATGCACATGCCGGCGATCTCGAAGGCGCTCGCACGCTGGCCCGCCGGAATATTGGAGCATTCGAGAACTCGGAAAATCTCCCAATCATCACCAATGCCGGCGGCTGTGGGGCGATGCTCGCCACGTACGGCCATTTGCTCGCTGACGACCCGCTGTTCAGTGAGCGGGCACAGAAGTTCAGCTCTCGCGTTCGTGACGTAAGCCAACAGTTGGAAAGTGTGAAATTGAAGGAGGGCTCCGGCTGGCGATCGGAGCCGGCGACGTATGATGCCTCCTGCCATCTTCTTTATGGACAGGAGGCGGCTGAAGCGCCATTGAACCTCTTGCGCGCGATTCCTGATTTGCAGCTCGTTCCTCTCGAAGGCGCTGAGCGGTGCTGTGGCGCTGCGGGAATTTACAACTTGCTCGAACCCAACATGTCCCAGGGAGTTTTGAAGGAAAAGCTTTCGCACATCCGCGAGACAAATGCGGCTATTTTGGCCACCGGCAACCCCGGCTGCCAGATGCAGATTGGGGCGGGATCTAAGCTTGCCGGAATGACTTTGCGGGTTTGTCATCCAGTTGAACTGCTGGACGAATCCTACCGGCGAGCGGGATTCTACGGAGGTTCTTAATTACCGATTCCCGATTGCCAATGGGAAGAAACTTTGTGGCGAGCGTAATCAGTTATAACCTGTTCGGAGATTGTTCACTCCGGAGGAGTGGGATGTTTAGCGGTGGAGTCATGAGTACTCATCACTTTACGCGATCGAACTAATGGAACCAGACCATGACCCCATCGCTCATTCGAAAGCGCCTGGCATTCGCTGGTGCACTTCTCTTTTTTGTCGGCATGCTGACAGGTTTATGGTCGGCGGTGGCACTTTCAGGAACAGTTGTGGTGCCGCTGCCGCGGGTCGCGCTGATCGCTCATCTGAACGCATTGCTGGGAGGACTGTGGCTGCTGACTGTGGCCTGGTCTTTTGAGTTCCTTCACTACAGTGAGCGAGGGCTGCGCCGGCTGGCGATTGGGGTAGGAATTCCCGCGTGGGCCAATTGGCTGGTCACTCTGTTCGCGTCTTTCCTGGGCGTGACTGGTTTGACGTACACCGGCAATCGCGCCAACGACGTTATCGCCTTTTTACTGCAAGCGCTGGTCGTCGTCCCCACGCTGATTGCCTGTGCCTTTTGGGTTTGGGGTTTTCGGGAGCGGCGGTGAGTGCGGATGTACTCGTCGGCTCCATTTGGTAATGAAATGGCCCAGCTATGCGTTTTTGACGTCTCATTCACACCTGTCTTCAGCCTAGTGTGAATGAGACTAGTTAACTCTTCCTTGTGAGGTATATTGTGAAGCCGAAAACCGTTAAAACGGTTCTCGGTTATCTATCTGCCTTGAATCACCAGGCTAAAGCCAGGTGTGAATAAGAAAGGCACCGATTTTGCACGTTGTTATACCTCAATTGAATCAACTCGTAGCCGCTTCATCTTTGGTGTTTCTTCTCTCCGTTGGAGTCTGCCCGCAGAGCACGAGGGACGATAGCCAAAGGCTCCAAAGGGTACGCTCTTATTACGAAACCGCGCAAAAGTTCGAGCTGGAAGGAGACTGGATTGAAGCTGAGAACGCGTGGCGCGCCGCACTGGATCTTGCGCCGCACGATGCGCGCGCCTGGACAAATCTGGGCGTTGTTTTAAATCGCCAGGGCAGAAGCTCTGAGGCCTTAGAAGCCTGGAACCGCGCTATCGCCGTTGACCCTAAACTGGCCGGACCCCATTTCAATGTGGGTCTCACTCTCGTAAAAACTGGAGACTACACGGGCGCAATCTTGCCGCTGCAACGCGCTCTCTCAATTGAACCGCGGAATGAGGGCGCCCGTCGGGCGCTGGCCGTTGCCCTTGTGGGCAGTGAGCGATTTCAGGAGGCTACTCGCGAAATAGCACAATTGCTGGCCCGGTCGCCTCGCGATGCCGCACTACTCGAGCTGGCCGCTCAGAGCTTCATGCGTCAAAACCGTTTTGCCGAGGCCGTAGAGGTATTACGCAGGCGTCTGGATCTTGCCGGTGCAACAAGTTATTTGTGGGCCCAGTACGGTGATGCTCTGGATGGAGCGGCCCGCACACCAGAAGCTGCCGAGGCTTACCGCAAAGGTGTGGAACTCGATCCCACATCAACACTGGTTCGCTACGGCCTCGGTTATCTCTACTGGAAACTCGTCCGATACGACGACGCTGAACGTGAACTAACCGAAGTATTACGACTTGATCCAAAAGATCCGCGCGCGGCATTTACGCTCGGGGATCTGTATTTGACGAGGGGGGAAGCGCAACGCGCTCTACCATTACTGGAAAGAGCCGCTGATGCGTACCCTAACGAGTTTGATACCAGGTTTGCGCTGGGCCGCGCACTCGTGCTCAGCGGCGACACCAAACGGGGGATCGATGAACTGCGTGCCGCAATCAAGATCAATGATGAGATCGCGGATGGGCATTTCCAGCTTGGTCGCGCTCTGCTGCGAGCGGGCTCGGAGGCAGAAGGTCAGCAGGAGTTGAAGAGAGCTCAAGGGATCAACGAAAAGCGACGGGCGGGCGAAGCAGAGCGCTTTAAGAAGAAACTTCCCTAAGAGAGAGTTTTATGGAGTGCGCCGGCGGAGCGAAGCGGCGACGGCGCTTTCGATTCGCGACTGGTCGGCACACCCAAAGCGGTGTCGCGCTCCTCTTGCCACCGCACTCCAAGGATTGAGCATTACCCCAGATCCCCAGGATCATGGGAACTCAGTTGTGGAGCTGCAAGTTTCGGACGACGTGGTTTCAATTCTGGTATGCCACGCGGCCGCCGATGATAGTAAGGCGGACATTCCCAGCAGCATCCAAGGCAGTCAGGTCGGCGCGCTTTCCTACTTCAATCGAACCGCAGTCGTCGTCTACCTGTAGCAACGTTGCAGGATTTGTCGCTGTCATACGCGCAAGATCTGTCTCTGCCACGCCGAGCGATCTCATCATTCTCGCTGCATCGAACATCGTGATGACCGACCCAGCAATACTGCCCCGCTCGTTCCGAGTGCGTCCGTTCTTGACCGTTATGGTTTCGCCCCAGATCCTGTAGTCACCATCTCCCTGGCCGGCGGCGGCAATCGAGTCGCTGATCAACGTCAATCTATCGCTGGTCTTCAGTTTGACCAGAAGCTTAAGCATTACAGGATCCAGATGCACACCATCCGCAATCACGTCACACGTAACATCATCCCGTGAGAGCCCCCAACCAACCGGTCCAGGGGAACGGTGATGCAGCGGCGCCATTGCGTTCATGAAGTGAGTCAGGTGGTGCGCACCTGCCTGAAAGGCGCCATCAAGCACGCCGGTATCTGCCCGAGTGTGGCCGATGGAGACGACCCAGCCACGCTCGTTAAGCTCTTCAACCAGGTTGAGACCTCCCTCAATCTCCGGCGCGAGAGTCATCATTCGCGCTGAGGTCTTGTCATTTGGAACTGCTAATGATTCAAGGTCGGAGACGGACGAGAATGATCTGAAGTAAGCGGAGCGCAGTGCCCCGCATTGCGCAGTATTCACAAACGGGCCTTCGTAGTGCACACCTAACACTCGCGCGCTCCCAATCGAGCGGGACCCCTGCTGATGGGACCGCAGGCGTCCCGACTGCTTTTCGTCCCCAGCGCTTGATTGTTCATGAATCAACTGCTCAATTACGTCTACTGCACTTTGATAATTTTCCGGTGCTGCCGGCACGAGTGTAGGCAACCATGCCGTAACCCCCTGGCTGACAAGAAACTCGGAGACCCGATTGAGCCCCTCCGCGGTCGCTTCCATCGTATCGACGCCCACAGCCCCGTGGATGTGTACATCGATGAATCCGGGAAACAACGTCAACCCGCGCAGGTCTTGATCCGAGTCATAGTGACGTACTTCGGGCTCGGGTGTGTCAGTGATACGAGCAATGCGATCGCCTTCTATAAGCACGCTTACGCCGTCAACCACACCGTTGGGTAACACGACCCGCGCATTTCGCAAGAGCAGTTCCGAGTTACTGTTCATTTATTCCACTCCAGCACCGTCGGTCCTGCCGCGCATTAAACCACAAGCCCGCCAAACGCGCGCGTGCCCGCGAAGCCGATCAGGTTTCGCGGGCACACGGGTCAAGTCAACAGCCCTCGTTAGAACACGAACTTCGCACCGAACTGAAACTCACGCGGCAGACGCGTCGCGGTCGGGATGGCAAACGTAGTCGTGCCCATCTGCGCGCCGGTGCCGAGAAACTGCGTGTGGTTGAAGACGTTGAAAGCCTCCGCACGCAGTTGCAGTTTGACGTTCTGTTCAGTGTCGAAGTAGATGTTCTTTGTCAGCGTCAGGTTCGTATTGTTGCGCCCGGGCGCACGCGCGAAGGCGCGCGGAGTATTGCCGAAGGTACCCGTCGGGGGGGCCTGGAAGGCATCCGGGTTGAAGATAAATGGAAGGCCGCTGACCGGGTCAATCTGGCCGGCACGCCCGGCGGTCGGGTCGGCGATCAGGTTCGGGTAGTTGCCGATGATCCCGCCCAGAATGCTGGCGACGACGACGCGGGGGATTGGCGGGCCGGACTCAATGTTCGTGATGCCCGCGAACTGCCAGCCCCCGAGGAGGCCCCGCTTCCATGGGTTGGAGTTCTTGGTGAAGAAAGGAAGCTCGTAGACGTAGGAGGCAGCGAAGATGTGCGGGCGGGAACTGCGCGCCTCGGCGTATTCGGCCCGCAGGTTGAACGGATTCTGCGGGTTGTCGATGGCATCGCGATCGTTAGTCGAGTCAGTCAGGTTCTTGCTGAAAGTGTAGGACGTGGTCAGCGAGAGACCGTTACCAAAGCGGTAACTGAAAGCCGAGAGCAGCCCGTGGTAACGCGAGCGCGCACTCGTCTCACGAAAGGTGATGGCGCCGTAGCCGAGGAAGGGGCGAACTGTGTTGAGGTTGCCTGTGCCGACGCGGGCAACGTCCGCGGGCAGAGCGAAGTTAAGGTCGCGCTGGCGGATGAGATGGTCGCCCTTCGTCCCAACGTAGCTCAACTCTGCGACAGCATTGCGGAAAACTTGGTGCTGCACGCCTAGCGACCACTGTTGGACCACAGGAGTCTCGAAGTCGGCTGCGCTGGCGATCAGGGCGCGGATGGGCAGGGCGCCCAGTGCGCCGCCGCTCGGATTATCGAACGACACGCCCGCACCGCTGAAGATGGCGCGGTTGTTGTAGGGCGGGTTGACGAAGGCGTTCTGCTCGAAGATGCCTACCAACACCTGATCGTAGTAGAAGCCGTAGCCTGCGCGAACGATGGTCTTGCCCTCTTTGAACGGGTCCCAGGCGAAGCCGACACGCGGGCTGAAGTTGTTCTTGTCGGGCGGGTTGATGCGCTCGCCGAAGCGCGAGGTGCTGCCGGCGACGGCGATGCCGTTCAGCTCGTTGCCCGTCCCGCGCACCAGCGACGTGCAGGCCGCAGTAGTACAGGTCGGAGCGTCGGCTGCGCTGTAGAGTACGGGGTCGAACGACGTGAGGACGTTGTTCTCATCGGTGACCGGGACGAAGTACTGATAACGGACGCCGAGGTCGAGCGTCAGGTTCGGGCGCACCTTCCACGTGTCCTGCACGAAGAACTCGCGGCGCCCGAAGTGCAGGTTGACCGTCACGTCAAGCTGATCCTCGGTGTAGGTGTTGGCGCGACCGAGGAGGAAGTCGGCGAACGCGATGCCGGTCTGCGTCAGCGAGATCGAGCCCGAAGTGCCGCGTGTCCGGATGCCGTTAAACGAGAAAATACCCTGCGTTGGGTTGTTGGCGTTCTCATCCTTAGTCTCCCATGACGCCTCGCCGCCGAACTTGAACGTATGGTTGCCACGCGTCAAGGTAACGACATCGCGGATTAGGTAATTCTTGTACTCGATGTTGAAGCCCTGCAACGCGCCGAGGTTGGCGATTGCGCTCGTGAACGCGATGGTCGGGATGACTCCGGCGTTGTTTTCGGGGAAGACCTCCGGGATAGTGGACACGCCTCCGTAGTCCGACTTGCGGCTGCGGCCTACCACGGCTGAGTCGATAAGGTTCGTCGAATAGTTGTAGGTTGCTTCGTTGACGAAGGTCGGCGAAAGCACGCTTGTCAGGGACGCGACGAACGTCTTACCGGGGATGTTCGTATCGGTCGTCGCGATGTTCGGAAGAGCGATCCCCGTGAAGAGGCCACCTGGCTCCTGCGTCTGGCTGCGGTCTTGCGTGTAGCGCCCGAACAAGCGGTGATCGTCGCTGAAGTTATGATCTATGCGGATGGTCTCCTGCCGTGTCTTGAGAAAGTTGATCGGCGAGAAGGTGAACTGGTTTGTGCCGCCGTTCGGTTCGGGGTACGCGGTCAGGAACGATAGTGAGCGAGAATCGATGCTGCCGCTGGGAATGATGTTGCCGGCGAAGGCGCGTACGTCTGTTGGGCGGAAGATCATCCCGGCGCGGGCCTGAACTACGGCACCGTTTGTGTCAGTGACGGTGAGCGGAGTGGTCGAGCAGGTGCCGACGCCCGGCGTGGTGCAACTGCCTGTGCCGGCGTTCGTGCTGAAGAGCGCTAGACCGAGGGCGCCTGTAAAGTCACCGCGACGCTCGGCCAGGCTCGGCACAATGATCGTCGATTGGGTAATGCCTCTTGTGATGCGGCGCTGCTCGTGCGAGAAGAAGAAGAAGGTCTTGTCGCGCCCGCTCCAATAGGCGTCGCCGCCTTCGCCGAAGCGGGGAAGCATGACCGGACCGCTGAAGGTGCCGCCGAAGTTGTGGTAGCGCAGTCGTGGGGTCGGCGCGACCGGGGTGCCGTCCGCTCTTCGTCCGCGCCGGTTGTTGAAGAACGTGTTGGCGTTAAACCGGTTGTTGCGCGCGAAGTCGTAGATCGAGCCGTGAAAGTCGTTGCCGCCGCCTTTTGTCACCACGGTTACGGTACCCCCGCCCGAACGGCCCACGTCCGCCGTGTAGTTCGACGTTAGGACTTTGAACTCCTGAATCGAGTCGATCGTCGGGATGGAAAGCAGCGTCACGTTGGAGCCGACGTCGGTGTTCGAGACGCCGTCAACGAAGAAGTTGACGGCGTTACGGCGCATGCCGTTGATCGAGACACTGACAACGTTCGATAAGCCGAAGCCGGTCTCGTCCGAGAGGTCGGAACTGACGCCGGGGACGAGTTCCAGCAGCTTCGTGAAATCGCGATTGACCAGGGGTATCTCGACGACCTGCGTGCCCGAGATAAGCGTCTGACCCGTCGGGCTGTCCTGGACGATCTGCTCCTCGGCCGAAACCGTGACGAGTTCGCTAACGCTACCTGCCTCGAGCGCGACATTGAGAAGCCGCCGATCCCTTGCGTTCAGCACGACGCCGGTTTCCACGTGCTTCTTGAAGTTCACCTGCTCGGCCGAGACCGTGTACCTGCCTGGGCTAAGAGGTGAGACAACGTAGCGACCGTCGTCATTAGTCTGCAGGCGCCGCTCCTGACCGGTCGCCTCGTTGGTGACGACAACAGTAGCGCCCGCGACGGTGGCGCCGGTCGAGTCGGTCACCTGACCCGTTAAGGTGGCCGCCGTTTCTTCCTGGCCAAACGTGACCATACTGAGACCAAGCAGTAAAACCACCGCGGAGAGAATGATTGTCAGGTTCGTTCCGGAATTTCGTTTCATGGGAATGTCCTTTTTCTGTTTAGAGATGTGCTGCCGGATGTTTTCCGAGTTCCGGAGAATCCCGGATCGGATCTTTGGATTATTAAATAGCTGATTCTCTTCATGGAAACTAAAGCCGAAACGGGGCGAAAACTAATGCTCTTATACACCGGGCCCGTGTGTCTTAACAAGCTTTAAATACAGCCTTAATTGCTGTCCAGCTTGATTTTACAGCTCGTAGGCCATCAACATAATTCATGACATTGTTAGAGTTTGCTGATACGGTCGAACGCGATGGTGTTTATTTAGAAATTCATTTAAGCGCAACGGTGACTACATGACCGGGCCCACGCAGTGCCATACCGGGTCGTTCGCCGGTCATCTGGTCATTAGCCAACACCAATGCTCCATTCACCAGTACGTAGGCTATTCCGGCGGGATACTGATGTGGCTTTTCAAAAGTGGCCCGGTCGCCAACCGTCTTTTCGTCGAAGATCACGAGGTCGGCCGCAAAGCCCTCCCGCACCATGCCACGATCGCGAAAGCCGAAGGTCTGAGCCGGCAGCGAGGTCATCTTGCGAATAGCATCCTCCAGCGATAACAAACGCAGCTCACGAACATAACGTCCCAACACCCTCGCGTTGTTGCCATAGCCTCGCGGATGCGGAACACTCTCGTCCACTTCCCGCACACCGCTGTCAGAAGCGATCATCGTAAAAGGTTCGCGCATGATTCTCTGGACGTCGTCTTCATTCATGCCGTGATAGACCATGCCCGCCCCGCCGGCTTCATACATTGTCAAAATCTGTTCGATCTGGTTCCCAACATCGCTCTTACCCCGGAGTTGTTTTGTGATCTCCGTAATCGATTTACCGTTAAAGGAAGGGTCTGGCCGATAACTCGCCACCATGGCGTATGAATAGTCTTTGAAGCCGCTGCGCTTTAGCCCTTCTTTCATCTCCTTCACTACACGTTCGCGAGTAGCTTTGTCAGCCAGTCGCTTCTTCCCTTCCTCAAAACCTCCCGCGCGCAACCAGCTAGGCATCCGAGAGTCAAGCGAAGTGGAACTCGCTGTGTATGCATATTGATCAACTGTAACCATCAACCCGCGCGCCCGCGCGTCGCGGACCAGGCCGATGGTCATCGGCGTTTGGCCCCACATCCTTTTGCTGCTGATCTTGAAATGCGAAATATCAACTGGCAGTCCAGCTTGTTCGCCGATTTGAATACTCTCGCGAATGGCATCGGCGACCTTCTCGCCCTCGTTGCGCATGTGAGTAGCGTACAGACCACCATAGCGCGCGACGATACGGGCGAGATTGGTGATCTCATCTGTCCTGGCGTAAGTGCCTGGAACGTAAATCAGTCCGGTCGAGAGGCCGACCGCGCCGTCTTTCATCCCTTGCTCGACGAGCGCCTCCATTTTCCTGGTCTCGTCGGGCGTTGGTTGGCGGTCATCCGACCCCATGGCCTGGCGGCGAACAGAACCATGAGCGATCAGCGTGGCCAGGTTTACCGCGAGTGGCTTCTCTTTGATACGTCCCAGGAACTGACCTACATCGGTGACCGAGCTACCACAGTTTCCGGTGACTAGCGTGGTCACTCCCATGCGCACGAAGTTCTCGGCTGCAGGCAGGTTGTAAATTGACTCAACGTGCGTGTGGACATCGATGAATCCGGGAGCAACTATTTGTCCCTTGGCGTCCAGCGTCTTCTGCGCTTCTGTCGGATTTATTCTGCCGATGCGGGTAATGCGACCATCTTTGATACCCACATCCGCGCGAAACCATGGATTGCCCGAGCCGTCGACTATACGCGCGTTGGTTATTACTAGATCATAGCCGAGTGCGGAAGCCAATTCACTCCGCAGCAAGATCCGGGGTGTCGCCAACAGCGATAGGACCAGTAGAAGAACGTACAAGCGAGATACCATTGGTGACTAACTCGAAAATTTGTCAGCAGGAGATCCACAGTAGCGGGCCTCCTGCTTCTGAGTTAGATTAGAAGTTGAATTTGATCGCGACTTGAACAACACGCGCTGCACTCTCGGTCGAGGTGTTGCGACCGAATGTAGAACCACTTGTCAGCCTCACACCCGACGAAGGGAAACCAAAATACGGCGTGTTCATCACGTTTGAGGCGTCAGCGCGCAGCTCTATGTTTCTGGTCTCGTCTATAGCGATGCGTTTGATTAGCGACGCGTCCATACTAAAGAAGCGCGGCAACCGGAACGAATTACGACCGACGTTGCCGATGTCGCCCGGACCCGGCAGCGAGAATTGCGCGACCTCCTGAGGAGTGAACAGGAACATGTTGCCCGTCGTTGGGTCAACTGTGTAGCGCGGGTTGAAGTTCGTCCCGCTGAAATTGGGGCGCGAACTATTGCGGTTGCTGAACGTGTTCGTCCCCGCTACAGGAGTGAACGGCAAGCCGCTCTGGTAGACGAAGGTCGTGGCCAACGTCCAGCCCCCAACAATCCGCGACAGTACGCCGTTATTCGTGTTCAGGAAGCGGTTGCCCTTGCCGAAGGGCAGGTCGTAAATAGCGTTGCCCTGGAAGACGTGCCTGCGGTCGAAATCGGATATGCCGTAGTTGAGTTGCCGGTTGTTGGCGTCGAAGGGCGTGCTTTGCGCTGACTGTGTGGTGCCGCTGCTGATGCGGGTAAATGTCGGGTCGTACGACTTGTCGTCTAGAGACTTCGCGAACACGTAGCTGAGGTTGAAGTCGAGTCCCCGAGCGAAGTGCCGCCCTACCTGGAAAACGCCTCCGTGGTAATTCGAGAACGAGTCGCTGTCGATCACCTGGAGCCCCCCCTGGAACTGCGGGTAAGGAACGAAGAAAAAAGCCCCCAGGCCGGCGGCGTCAGGCAAGTTCCTCGTGACACCGCCTGTGGTTACGAAGGTGTTGTTGAAGTTCGCAGCCAACGCGGCGACGTTCTGGAAGTCCCCAAGCGGCGGCCCGACGACCTGGCCGGCGGCATTGCGCTGAATGTTAAGCAACCCTCTGAGAGTGCTGCTCGCCTGGATGAACTGGAGGGCCGTCTGGCTCCCTCGAATTGGCCCGGTGAGACGTTCGAGCAGTGGGCTCGTGCCGCCAGCTTGCACGATCCTGAATGCCTCGAGGAAGCCGTTGTCCAAAATGTTCGTCTGGTTGCGCTCATAACCGCCGATCAGGTGGCGCCCCGCGCGGCCGATGTACTCAGCGCTGACAACGAGACCTTTGCCGATTTCGCGCTGAACCCCTGCGGAGAACATGTAGGTCGTGGGTGTTTGGAAATTGGGATCAAGCACTTCCAGGGAGGCCGTTTGCGGTGAGGAAGGAGTGCGACGCGAGTCGGGCGTAACTGACGAGGGGAAGGCCAGAGATGGCAGGCCGTCGCGCAGCCGAATATCGGTCGCTGATGATGTGTTGAAGTTAAAGATGTTGGCCGCAGTCGTGCCGGGACTATTCGGAAAGACTGCCGACGAAGGCAGAAACGTCGAAATGCGGTCGAAAGCTATTCGGAAATTGCCGCGTATGCTGGTCTTCCCAGTTGAAAAGGGATCCCAAGCGACCCCGATGGCGGGCCCGAAGTTGTTCCAATCGCTCTTATAAAGTTCGCCCTCGACGAACGAGAGGTTGCTTGACGGAGGCGCTCCCAGCGTGACCGACTGATTGGGTACCAATATAGTGCTCCCCTTGCGAGTGAACGGGGCTGGTTTTGGCTCCCAGCGCAGGCCGAGGTTTAGCGTCAGGTTGGGGCGCACCTTCCAGTCGTCCTGGAAATAGAAGTCGCCCTCTGGAAACCAGGCATCGAAGAGAAACCCAGTGCCGGGCGGCGCATACTGGTTACCGGTGGCGACCAGGCCGACCCTCTCCGAACTCACTCTGCCGAGCATGTTGTTGATCAGGCCGTTGAGCGTGCCGATGTCGCTGGAGTTGACGTTGCCGGGCACCCTGAAGGTGCTGGCGGTGACGGTCCCACCGATCCTGATCAGCGGGTTCGAGTCCTCGCCGGCAACGGAGCCCCGCACATCGTAATGCTCCTGCAGACGGAGGTTGGTACCGAAGCGGAAGGTATGCGAGCCGAAAACGTGGCTTATGTTATCAACGATCTGGAACGTGTTGATGGTGCGCTTGTTGCCGAAGGAATTTGAGAGCGGATCGGTTACCGTCGCTAAAATAATGGGGGTGGTTCGCGGATCCTTATTCGAAGGAATCGCGAAGTCAAAGATGAATCGGTTACCGCCGATAATCAACTCGTTAACGGTGCGACTACTTAGTGTCGAGCGCAAACCGATAGCGAGGTTGCTGGGGGATCTGAAAGTGGCCACAATTGGTGGGAGGTTTGGGAAGCGCGCCGCGCCGCTATTGGTTGTGTCACCAACAGTGTCCTGCTGGCCAAAGCTGTAGCGAGCAAAGAGGGAATTTCGATCACTGAAGTTGTGGTCGATCCGGATATTGAAATCCCGCTGTGGGTCAGTGCGCGTCGCAAGCGAACGGAAGCCCGCGGTATTGAGGCCGTCGCCAGACTCGAAAGAGTTCGGAAGCGGCGTAAGCGAAAGAATGGACTGCACCGTAGAGTCGAGTCCCATGCCGCGCGGATCGTTCGCAACGGCATTGTAAGTCGCGAAAGGCACGATTGGATTACCTTGCGCGTCAATGGATGCGCCCGGAACGCCGAAGGGCCGGTTGCGCCCTCCAGTCGCGTAGCGGAAAATGCCCTGACGCGCCGCGGCCGTGTAGACGGTGTTAATCTGCTCCAGAGTCTGCGTCTGCCGCTGAATCTGCATGTTGAAGAAAAAGAAGGTGCGATTCCTGCCGCTGTAGTAACTTGGCCCGCCCTCGCCGAAGCGGGGCAGCATAACCGGGCCGCCGATCGAGCCGCCGAACTGATTGCGCAACAGGAAGCGGCGACCCACGCCCACGCGGTTCAGTTCCCATTCGTTAGCATTCAGCACACGGTTGCGGTGAAACTCGTAGATGGTGCCGTGCAAGTCGTTTGTGCCCGACTTAGTAATGAGCGCGATCTGTGCGCCGCTGTTGCGACCGAACTCGGCGGACGGGTTCGAGGTGATCACGCGGTATTCGCGCAGGGAATCTGGGTTAGTGCGGATCGGCGAAAACGTCGCATTACCGGCCGAGGTCTCGTTTGCGTCAATACCGTCGATGGTGATGTTGAAGGCGCGGTCGCGCGAGCCGAAGACGTGGGTGTTGCCGGTCGTGTTCGAGCCGGAATAGACACCGGGCTGAATTGCGATCAGGCTGAGTGGGTTCCGCCCGACGATCGGAAGATTTTGCAGCGACCTCTCGTCGACTAATGAGCCGGTGTTGCCTGACTGACTCGTTTGTACTCTTTCAAAAGAACCTACAACCTGTACCGTTTCAGAAATGTTACCCGGCTCAAGTGGAACGTTAATTGTGACGGTGTCATTAGCAGTCACGACGTTTTCGCTTGTCGAGTGTTTTTTGAAATTCGTTTGTTCGACAGTAATCGTATAAGTGCCCGGAGGCAATGCTTCAAAAGCATACTTGCCGCTGTCGCTTGACGTCGTCTTATAGCTTACGGTTGTGTCCGGGTTGATCGCCACCACAGTCGCCCCGGGAATCAATGCACCGGATGTGTCCTGAACCGTGCCCACTATACGACCCGTGGCACTCTGAGCCCGAGCTGCAGTGCTAACACAAAACAATACAAGAATTGAAAGCAAGAGTGTGGTGATGGTGCTTTTTCGCATGGCCGAGACTCCTTAATCAACAGAGGTTGGAAGGGCGGCTACCGGAATAAGGGCTAGAACGGTGGTAACTAAGCTTTGTTTCCTGATGTTGTCAGCCGATCACTTAAAAACAGGCTGACGCTCACTCATGACGAGGCTATCTAACATGCACGAAGTTCATATTCGTTTGATCAGAAACGGCGCAAAGAACTTTTTAAAGCCCAGATAAGCCCAGATGGTTACCGATGTCAGGCGGCAATTATATGCGCGCATGTGGAATAATGGTAGCTAAAGATTCTTATCATTTCAATAAGCTCAGCTAATGGTAACAACTTACGATTGCTGTGCATAAGGGTGTGCTTCAAGGGGATGACTTCGGCTCCCACGAAAAGGACCGATCTTCGATTTTTGAAACGCCGGCGCTCCGTTGAAGAGCCTGCGCTCCATAGGCAAAAAAAAACCCGTCTACTTGCCGCGTGTTAAGCGGAAAGGCCTTGACGCAAAATGTTCTGGTTATATACTTGCGTCGCTTTTAAAGTAATAGCATTAGTAAGTCACTCGACTCGATGGGGTTGGCTGCATCGACTCTTTGAAAAGCACCAAACGCGTGAGCCGGCCACAGACTTACTCGTCGTTAACCCACAGTGTCAGTCCAAGCGCGTCTAACTGCGAGGTCTCCGGACCTTCTCGCTCTACCCACGTTATAAGGAGGATCTCCCATGGTGAACTTCAAACGCCGGATTCCCGCTTTGCTTGTTCTGCTCGCAACCTCGGCTTCAGTTCTGACGGCCCAAACCGGAACCTCTCGCATTACTGGTCGCGTCGTTGATGCAAAACAAGACTCCGTGGCCGGAGCCACTGTCACCGTAACCAATGAAGCAACGGGAGTGTCGCACACGCAGACAACAACAGAAGCCGGTGTCTATTCATTCGATTCATTACCCGTCGGAACGTACGCCGTTACTGTCGAGCAGACTGGTTTCAAGAAGTTTCAGCAGACCGGGAACCAACTTGAAGTTAATACGCCATTGGCTGTAGACGCTGCGATGGAGGTGGGTCAGGTTACGGAGGTGGTCACGGTTCAGGGCGGGACGGAGCAGCTTCAGACGGCGAACGCCACGATCGGGAACGTTGTGGAGCAGAAGGCTATCGAAGCTCTTCCGCTGAATGGGCGCAATCCGCTCACGCTTCTCCTGCTTGAGCCGGGGGTTGTTCAGCGCTCAGCAGGAGGGGCCGGGTCGGGCGTACATGTCAACGGCGCTCGCGATCGAGCTTATAACGTTACGATCGACGGCATCGAAGCTAATGAGTCTTCAGTACCTAACCCGGTAAGCAATCTCTATCGCATCAATCCTGACAACGTCCAGGAATTCAAAGTCACAACAAACAACGCGACGGCGGAAGAGGGACGTAATAGCGGAGCATCGATTTCGATTGCTACGCGAAGTGGCACGAACGATTTTCACGGAACCGCCTTCTTTTTTCTGCGCAATGAGGCACTTAACTCCAATGAGTTTTTCTCGAATGCCCAGAGCACGCCGAAACCGATGATTAGAATGGGCCAGTATGGGTTCGAGATGGGAGGACCGATTAGGAAAAACAAAACTTTCTTCTTTGGCAGTTATCAGGCAAACCGAATTGACTTCACGCAGCCGATCGATCAGACATTCGGTATACCAATTGTTTATACGTCTGAAGCGCGCAACGGGGTTTTCCGCTACTTCGTGCCGGATCCAGCAAACCCGCTCGTGATAGGCACTACCACAATCACGCGCAACTCAAGCCTGCTGGTGAATCCGGCTACGGGCGCGTTGAATGTTCCTCTTTGCGCGACGCCGACCTCGCTTCGCTGCGTTCGAACTTATGATACCCTTAGTAGCGCCAATAACTCGCGGGGGACGCCGCTCGATTCCGCAGTTGCATCAATCTTGACTCCGCTGCCGTTACCAAACAACTTTACATCTGGCGATGGTCTTAACACTGCTGCCTTCCTGTGGAATCCACCCACACAGGTCAGAGGTCCGGCCTACGCAGCACGCATCGATCATAACTTCAACGAGAACAACAGCATCTTTGGGCGCTATCTGTTTTCCGATTACAACACTCTCAAAGGCGATCCTCTGAACGGTAGACCGCAGGTCTATCCCAACGGGCCGCCGCTGGGCGAAGTGTTCCGCCGCACATCGAATCTGGCGCTTAGCTATCGCAGGGTAATCTCGCCACGCGTGGTCAACGAATTCACGGCCGGGTACGCAAGGTTCGGTTTCCTTTTCAGTCAAGGCGAAGCTAACCCTGCCTGGCCGGACGTGCCGCCCTTTAACTTTAACGAATTGAGCGAGCCCTACATCAACACACCCCGCACAGCGCGTTGGGTTACTACGCCGCAGCTGCTGGATAACCTGAGCATCGTTCATGGCTCTCACATTTTCCGCGGCGGCTTCAATTTGCGCTTCTATCGTCACGTCGACCAACGCGGCCAGCCGGGTGGTATCAACGTCACACCTTCAGTGACGTTCGCCTCAGCAAACCGCAACCCGTTTTCCTCCGACGGCTTCGCCAACGCACCCAGCATCAACTCGACGGACGCTACCACGCTGGGCAATCTCATCAACAACCTGCATGGGCTGCCTGCCAGGATCTCCCAAACATTCATTTCGAATCTCTCCCAGAATGTTTTCCTGCCGTTCAGAACTGGTGACGCCATTACCTTATATGCAGAGAAGCATAACTTGGATCAATACAACTTCTACTTTCAGGATGAATGGAAAGCTCGTGCGAATCTAACTCTGAACTATGGCGCGCGCTGGGAAATCAATCCGCCCGGCAATACTTCACCCCAAGACAGCGTTTTCGTGGCCAGCACACCCATAGCGGGCACGCCTCTACCCGCAACGCCGGTAGTGAATCAACCAGGTGCGGTAAGCTTTGTCAGAGCCAAACGCTGGTACGAAGGCTCTTTCAACGGTGCTATTGGGCCACGCCTTGGTCTGGCCTACAGCCCTGATTTTAAGTCGGGCTTCTTGCATAGTCTTTTCGGAGACAGCAGCAAAAGCGTTATTCGCCTTGGTTATGGCATTGCATTCGACACAATTTCCTCTTTTCAGATTACGGCGGCCGCTGGAAGAATTCCCGGCCTGGTGCAAAGCTGTACCACAACGTTTCCGTTTACAACAATCACGGCCGGATGCGTCAACTCGGCGAATGTGAATAGAACAGTCGCCGGCGGCTTTCCGACCCAATTGCCGGCTCCCTCAGTCCAACCATCGACATTGTTGACGCCACCGCAGCAGTTAAGAACGAATGCACCGCCGGTCACGGTCTTCGCACCGAAGATGCAGTTGCCTACCGTTCACCAGTGGAACTTAAGCTTCCAACGCGAGCTACCCGGTGGTTTTGTAATGCAGGCTGCTTACATTGGACGTCGCGGCACGCATCTGTTCATGGCGTACGACATCAACCAGATCAACGCGGATGCGATTGTTCCATCCTTCCTGATCATGCAGCAGAATCGGGCGAATGGCTGCAATGCTTCCGGTACCGGATGCCCGGCGGGCGTGACAGGAGTTACGCCTCCATTGTTCACGCAGTTGCAAACGCAGGGTGGACTGACGGCTGCGGCCGCAACGACCTTCCTCAATTCCACGACGACCCGGGGCGAACTCGATATTAATAGCGCGGGCGCTTTCGCCCGGCGTATTGAAGACACTACACTGGGCCTAAAGCTGCGGCCGAATCAGCAATTCGCGGTGATTACTTATCTGGACAACAGCGGCGACTCGAACTATCACGCAGCTCAATTCACGTTGCGACGACGGTTCAGCAGCGGCATGGGTCTTAGCATGGCGTATACCTTCGGGAAATCAATTGACAACCAATCTGTCGATCCGGTGGGAGCTGCATCCGGGGGCGGTCTCTCAACTACCAACTCACGCACCCCAACTGACATCCGAAATTTCCGCGAGGAGCGCGCGCGTTCAGATTTCGACCGCACCCATTCGCTGCAGGCTGCATCGGTGTGGGAGCTTCCAGTCGGCAGAGGGCGCCGGTTTCTGGGTTCGTCGGGCGGGGTCGTTAATCAGATTCTCGGAGGCTGGACCGTAAACAGCATTTTCAGCTTCATGAGCGGCGAGCCGTTCGCAGTTCGCAGCGGTTCATTTACGGCCAACGGAAACCATGAATCACGCGCGTCCGTTGTCGATCCTAACATTAGGGCCAGCCTACAGCATCTACCAGGACAAACCTTTGCGGGTCCGGTACTATTTGCCCCGGTAAACGGCGGTGTGCGCTGCGGCGTCGACCCAACGCTGGCCTTTTGCATACCTCCACCGGGCCGGAATGGCGCGGGTCGAAACATCTTTGTAGCGCCGCATTACTGGAATCTGGATCTCGGTTTTATTAAGACATTCCAGATCACGGAACGTTGGAAGTTGCAGTTCAGAACAGAGATGTTCAATGCTCTGAACCATGCCAATTTCGACAATCCTCGCGATGCCTCCGTTGGTTCACCCAGTATCAGGTCAAGCGTTTTTGCTCAGACCTGTTGCGCTACTGTGGCGCCGCCTTCAACGCAGACTATTGTCCAGACCGGTGAATCGGCTCGCGTAATCCAGTTCGCATTGAAGTTGCAGTTTTAGCTTTTGTGTTTGCTAGAACTCAAAGACGAGGCGTCCGCGTTGGGCGCCTCTTTTTTTGTGGACTCGGTTTTTAGTAGTAGACTCCCGCGCATGCCCGAGGTGATGTTCGGTTCGTCTAACCTTCACGGCACCGGCCTGCATCTTCGCTTCACCTCTCCGCTGAGGACGTATTCCGCCAGTCAACTCGAAGAAGTCGTTCCCCTGCTTAAAACGGCGGAGGCCGCAGCAAAGTCAGGCGCCTGGGTAGTTCTTATGTTGAGCTATGAAGCCGCTCCCGCTTTTGACTATGCTCTGCAGACCCACGCTCCGGATTTCCTTCCTTTGGCTTGGGCGGCAGTGTTTGACGAACCAACCGCATCAACCCCGGCGCCGCCAACGCCATCAACTACCGCGCCGAACTTCAATTCGGGCCGTAACGATCTAACGGCGTGGGAACCGAGAGTTTCGCGCTCAGATTACGGCGAAGCTGTTCGCCGCATTCGCAGCCTAATAGCCCGGGGTGATACTTATCAAGTTAACTACACGTTTCCCCTCGTGACTCAGTTCAACGGTGATCCCGGCGCCTGGTACGACACTCTCTGTGCCGCGCAAAGCGCGGAATATTGTGCCTACCTCGATCTCGGAAGATACAAGGTCTTATCTATCTCGCCAGAGCTGTTCTTCGAACGTAGTGGTGTTTCAATCAAGACAAAGCCGATGAAGGGCACCATCAATCGCGGGCGGTGGGCCCAGGAAGATACCGAAAGAGCCCGGCAGTTGGCGGAGTCGCCCAAGGATCGCGCTGAGAACGTAATGATTGTCGACCTGCTGCGCAACGACCTGGGCAAGATTTCTATCCCCGGCTCGGTCAGGGTGTCGAAACTGTTTGAGGTTGAGCGATATGAAACTCTCTGGCAAATGACTTCCACAGTCGAATCAACCCTACGGAACGGTATGGGGCTAACCGATGTGATGGCTGCTCTCTTCCCGTGTGGTTCCATCACTGGCGCGCCCAAAATTCGCACCACGGAGATTATTCGTGAGCTTGAACCTTTTCCGCGTGGTATCTATACCGGCACAATCGGCTTCATGCGTCCCGGCGGTGACTGCGTATTCAATGTGGCGATTCGCACAGTTGTATTGGACTCAGATACGGGCGCCGCGAAGTTTGGAGTTGGCGGCGGTATTACCATCGACTCAACCGCCGAACGCGAGTACGACGAGTGCTTGTTGAAGAGCTCATTTCTAGCTGAGCAGATCCCTGAATTTCGGCTTCTCGAATCCATTCTACTTGAGGACGGTGAATTCTTTCTCTTAGGCCGGCACCTCGATCGACTTCAAGCATCGGCCAAATATTTCAACTTCCTTTTTACAGAGGAGCAGATTCTTTCAGAACTCCAACGGGTGGCAAAGCCTTCTGGGGAGCGATGGAAGATTCGCTTGCTGCTGTCCAAGGGAGGAAAGATTGAGATCGCCTCTAATCAACTCCGCGACCCCAGCAGCACACCCCGGCGCGTTGCGCTGGCCGCGCAGCCGGTTGATTCCAAAGATAAATTTCTCTTTCACAAGACTACGAATCGCGTGACTTACGATCAGGCACTGGCGCATCGACCCGATTGTGATGATGTGATTTTATGGAATGAGCGAGAAGAGGTCACAGAGTCAAGTGTTGCCAACGTGGTGCTACCAATCGATGGCCAGTTGTTCACCCCTCCATTGGAATCCGGTTTGTTGGCAGGAACCTTTCGCGATCAACTTCTTGCCGGCGGTAAAATTCTCGAGCGAGTGATTCACAAAGAAGAACTTCGAAAAGCCTCAAGCTTCTTCCTTATAAATTCCGTGCAAAGGTGGATGCCAGCCGTGCTAGTTGACTGAGACCATATCTTTGAGTCTTCTCGTGATCGCAATCACTCTAGTCGCGCCTTATGAAGTCAGTACCACAGCGCGGTCGAAGCTGTGAAAAAATAGAAACTCGATCACAGATACCACTCAAGCGACAGAAATTCGCAGGTTGGGAAGGGCGGTTTACCCCCGCTCAAGATTCGCAGCCACTCAGCAATGGAGTAGTAATTCCAGGATGAATGGCTGCGAATCTTGAGCGGGGGTA
>JBGTHZ010000147.1:0-47719 GCA_041745915.1 Pyrinomonadaceae bacterium
CCATTTTAATGGTTTTCCTCTGAGACGTGAGTAGGGACATGAGAGGATCTCCTGGTGTGAGGTTCATTCTTGAAAACCATTAAAATGGTTCCGGGGAGTATGGCGCGACCTTAACCCCAACCTAAAGGTTGGGGAGAATGAGAGGTGGGGAGGACCTGGCGCATTGAAGCGTCGCACCCACTACCACGGTTTGCATTCGGCGAACTTTTAATAGCCAATATTCTCGATCCTTTCTGCATGAATGAGACGGTGCCAAACATGCCCAGGATTGTGGGCGCCCGAATACTCTTTTGAGATTCTTTCAGCGATCGTGAAACTCCACGCCTCGTTCGGGCGAAGTCACCAAAACAACCCTCCGTTAATAGTTCTTTTCGCCGGGGTCTGCGCAAAGAGCTGTCACACTTGAAGCGCTTGTGGTGTTAACCCATAAAGCGGCTTTGCCTCAAAAGTCGGGCCTAACTCGAGTCAGCGTATTTTTGGTTCGTGTTGGTTCGTATGATGCGCGTGGATCGTTCCTGTTCTTCGGGAAATACAAGGACGATCCACGAAGTCACACGAACCAAACACGAAACTCATTACCACGGTAATCGACTTTTGAGGCAACGCACCCTCAACACGACCTACGAGCCAAAGGAGTGACCATGACAAGCTTGATTCAGGATGTGCGCTATGCCCTTCGAATGCTGCTCAAGCACCCAGGCTTTACCATCATCGCAGCACTCACCTTAGCCCTGGGAATTGGCGTTAACACCGCCATGTTTAGCGTCCTTAATACCTTTCTCTTTCGCTCGCTTCCATATCCGCAGTCTTCTCAGTTGGTGCGCGTCTTTCGAACTTCGCCTCACTCGCAGAGTTGGCCGCATTCACCTGGCAACTTCTTCAATCAGCGCGAGAGGAACACCGTGTTTGAGAAGATGGCCGCCTACAACTATGTCAGCCGCAGCCTTGTTGAGCAGGATCAGACAGCTGAACGACTGAGCGGTCTGGCGGGAACGGCCGACTTCCTTCCGCTGTTCGGCGTTGCGCCGGCGCTAGGTCGTCTTTTCAACCCGGAGGAATTTGAGCCTGGCGCGAACAACGTCATCGTGCTGAGCGATCGATTCTGGCAAAAACGCTTTGGAGGCGATCCAGGTGTTGTAGGTCGCAATCTGCAACTGGATGGAAAGACAGTAAACGTCGTCGGAGTAATGCCCCCGGGCTTTGATCATCCCATGCTTTGGGGAAGAGTTGATTTCTGGCAACCGCTCGCATTCAACGCTGAGCAAATGAAAACGACTGCTAACTATCTATCTTCGTTCGCTCGCCTTAAACCTGGAGTATCGATCGAGCAGGCCGAGCAAAGCATGGTTACTCTGGTCGCTAACATTGGAAAAGAGAACTCACCAAACAGCCCCAACCCCGACAGTGTTCGGCTTGAACTGCTTCAGCGCTCAATGTCTGATGAGATCGGCAGAAAGGTGATGTGGTTCACCTTTGGCCTCGCTGGTTTTGTCTTGCTAATCGCCTGCGCAAACATTGCCAACCTCCAGTTGGTCCGGACCGCTTCACGTTCACGCGAACTCGCTGTCCGTGCTGCATTGGGCGCTGGTCGATTCCGGCTGCTGCGCCAGTCTCTCACGGAAAGTATCGTAATGGCTCTAATTGGTGGGTTGTTGAGTCTGGGACTGGCGCTTTGGGGTGTGAGATTCATCAGCAATCAGCTCTTCGTCAACTTGCCCGGTGCTGAGGTCGAACTTGATCTGAAGGTTTTTGCTTTTGCCTTTGCTTGTTCTTTGTTGACTGGAGTGTTGTTTGGAACTATGCCTGCATGGTTCGCGTCACGCGCTGACATCAATCAGGCGGTACGCGAAAACGCACGCGGCACGACGGCGGGACGCTCACAGAATCGCTTGCGACATATGCTGATAATTGGTGAAGTCGCATTCGCGATGATCCTACTTGCTGCTGCTGGTCTATTCCTCCGCGGTCTGCAGAGATTTATTAATTCGGATCCGGGCTGGAGCGTCGATGGACTGGTGACTGCGCAAATGAGCTTGCGGGGAGAAAGATATGCTAAGGATGCGCAGCGCGTCGCCTTCTTTTCGGAGCTGGAAAGTCGAATAAAGACTTTGCCCGGCGTGCAGCAGGTCGCGCTCGGGAACTCACAGCCAGTATACGGTTTCAACAGCAGTGATTCGTTCGTAGTTGAGGGTCGACCGGAACCGCCGCCCGATCAATATCCTGAAGTGTTTATCGAGCCAGTGAGCAACGATTATTTCGCCGCGTACGGAGTTCAATTATTGCGTGGACGCACTTTCAACAACGGAGATCTGGCTGATCGACCGAAAGTGCTGATCATAAACGACTCAATGGCCCAACACTTTTGGCCTAATGAGAATCCTATCGGCAAGCGGATCAGTAATCCCCGTGAGAAGGATTGGCAAGAAGTTGTTGGTGTAGTTAGAGACATGAGGTTTCCCGGCGATCTGAGTGAACCTTATACGCGCTACCAGACGTTTGTACCACTGGCCCAATATGCTCCAGATTCTCTCTTCATTGCGCTGCGCACTGCGCAATATCCCGAAGCAGTCGAGAAGATTTTACGGAGCCTTGTGGCAGGCCTTGATCCCACTCTGCCAGTTTATAGAGTTCGCACCGCTCGCAGCGCTGTGGACATAGGACTGGGAAATATTTCGCTGCTGGGTAATCTGTTGGGTGCGTTCGCTCTGTTGGGACTCGTGCTTGCCGCAGTTGGAATTTATGGAGTTATCTCTTATGTGGTGGTCCAACGTACGGGCGAGTTCGGAATTCGTATGGCGCTCGGCGCGCAAGGTCGCGATGTGCTCTGGTTGGTATTGAGGAAAGGTGCGCTGGTAATCCTGATTGGCGCCGTGCTTGGTGGCGCCGGATCTTATGCGGTAGGTAAGTTGCTGATCGCTGCGGTTCCATCTCTACCGACTCGTGATCCTTTTACTATAGCGATAATGGGGTTCGTTTTAATCGTCGTCGCGCTAGTTGCTTGTTATCTTCCCGCACGCCGCGCGACGAAAGTTGATCCACTGGTGGCGCTGCGTTACGAATAAAAGCAGACCCACTAGAAACTTAGGGGGAAACCGGTATGAAGTTCAAAGCCCCAGACAATGAGGTCAGTGCCACCGCGCGGTAAGGACTGTGTGAAAACGCAACCGAGTGTCATGAAGTCAGTACCGTAACGCGGTAGCGTCGGGTCCGCCGCCCCCGCATCTCAACTACAGCCGTTTAAAGTCCCTAGCGGTAACCACGTAGATTTGTAGTTCGAAACCGTAGACCCGACGCTACCGCGTTACGGTACTGACTTCATGGCACTCCGTTGCGTTTTTAAATATAGAGTAGCTCACAGGCCGCCATTGCCGCATCAAGCTGAAGTCGGCGTTGGGTTGACCACTCCCTTGTGGCGAGGAAAACCATTGAAATGGTTCCGACAGCTGGTAGCGCGACCTTAACCCCAACCTAAAGGTTGGGGAGAATGAGAGGTTGGAGGATCATGATGTAGCGCGCCCTTAACCCCCCAACCTAAAGGTTGGGGAGAATGAGAGGTTGGAGGATCGAGATAGACCGTTGGAGGTGCGGGCTTGTCGCTCGTACTCTTTAGGCGAATGAAAACAAGCTCGATCAAATTAGAGTTCGGGTTCTTCCGATTCTCCCGAACCATTAAGTGTCCGCGTTCACCTTCATAAGCTTGACCTCCAACTTCGGCTTTTATCGGCTCAAACCAAATCTCGCCCTCACGACGTTTTGGCTCATCTGCTACCGCTTGCGCTTGTGTTGCGCAATCCCACAGTGCCGTGAGTAGTAACAACGCTCCAATTGTCTTCGCTAAGTTCATTTTCATTTCGGGACTCCGTTATAAACAAAGTACACTGTTTGTGCGTGGCGTTGGCCCCGCGCATGGATATGACGAATTGCGACGTTCGACTGTTAACGAGATTATGCGAGAACATATCGTGGATTGCCACACGATCGCGGACCGATTCACGAAATTACACGAATCAACACTAAACGGCGGTCTCGTCATTCGTTCCTCAGAGCAACCAGCGGATCCACCTTCGTCGCGCGCCTGGCGGGAATGTAGCAGGCAAGTAACGCAACTGCGAGTGCGCCGATTGAGACGGTTGCAAACGTCATTGCGTCCATTCCCCCTACGCCAAACAGCAGCGACGACATCACCTTTGAAAGCACGAATGCAACTGCGACACCGATTATTATGCCAACCCCAGCGAGCTTCATTCCGTCGCCTAACCGGATCTCTCCCGTCCCGTCCAACTGCGGCGCGTTCGGATCCAGAGGCCGTTCCCCCTTCCAATAGTAGAAGACGCCCGCAGACTCCTTCCTCTCCTTCACCGCTTCGCTCCAGTACCTGGCTGACAGGCGGCCATCCTCTTGCCATGCACTGCCAGTGACTTCCAGCGTGCCGTCGCGGGCTCTCGAGATCCGCAGGAGGCTAACGGCGGAAGGCTCCCGCTGGTCACAGAGAAGGATGAGCAAAGAGAAATATCAAAACCTGAAAAAGCTTTACTTGACCGAGGGCGAAATGGTTTACATTTGGCACTGTTTGGAGACTTCAGTAGCACCGCAAAGGCTAAAGGATCATGCAGATATGGATGCCGTGTACTTCTATCTGGTGCACAAGGTTTCAATCAGTGGGACGAAGTCGACACTTCGTGCAATTAAAGGCTGTGCGAAGAACTCGAAGGAAATACGGGATTAGAACGAGATAAGCGAGGTGTAAAGGATGAGAATAGGCTGGCAGGACTTAGGTTACGGTATCCGTCTCCTCTTCAAAAATCCATCTTTTACGGTGGCAGCGATCCTCGCAATGGCTTTGGGTATCGCCACCAGCACAATGATCTTCAGCATGGTAGACGCGGTTCTGCTTCGCCCCTTGCCCTACGCCAATCCCGACGAAGTAATGATCGTTTGGGCCAGGTTTGAGGCCCGTAACCCAAAAGACCTTTGGCTCTCGCCTCCTGAGGTGAAAGATTTTAGACAACAGGGGCCGCTCTTTAAAGACTTTGCTGCCCTCACAGACTTGACTTTAAATCTGACCGGCACTGGCGATCCCGAACAACTCCAGGCCATCGGCGCTTCGGCAAATCTTTTTCCGCTGCTTGGTGTGAACATGGAGAAAGGGCGTGGGTTTCTCCCCGAGGAAGATCAACAAGGCGCTCGAAAGGTCGTCGTTCTGAGTCATGGTTTTTGGCAACGGCGTTTTGGCGGCAATGAGGGTATCCTTAATCAGCCGGTCACCCTGGAGGGTGAACCTTTTGTTGTCGTCGGTGTGCTTCCGGCCAACTTCACGATCCCGCCGCCCAGCAGCGTGTTCCCAGAGCGAATCGATGTGTTTGTGCCGTTTGATAGCGTCGTGCCGACTGCGGGAACGACCAACCGTGACTTGCGCCACGTGCATGTTCTCGCCCGCCCGCAACCCGGAGTCACCCGGGCGCAGGCCGAATCTCAAATGAACGCCATCGCGCTCACGATGCAGCAACAGTATCTGGAAGCTTATCCGCAAGACAGTCATTTTCGTCTGAGCATCGTTCCCTTTCACGAGTACGTCGCATGGCATGCCACCAGACTCAACCTCAGTCGATTGCTAAACGACAGTTCGAAGTCAGCTTCCATGGGGCGCAGCCGCCATCGTTTCAGCGCGGCGCTCGTGGTGGGCCAGATTGCTCTCCTGCTGGTGCTGCTGATCGGCGTCGGGCTGCTAATCAAGAGTTTTCTGCACCTGCAAAAAGAGCAGCTTGGCTTTGTTTCGGCGAACGTGCTGACGATGCGCCTACAATTGAGTACCGTTTATTATCCGGAACCTGCCGATCGCGCGGGCTTCCTCCAACGCATCGAGAAACAGCTGGAGACGCTGCCGGGAGTGCAGGCTGTTGGCGCTGTGTCTCAACTGCCCTTGAGCGGCGCCGTGCTGAGCAGTGGTTTTTCTCCGATTGACGATTCGCCGTTGCGAGACCAGCCTCCCGAGACCGCAGACCTGCGAGGCGTGACACCAGGCTACTTCAAGGCACTGGGCATTCCTTTGATCGAGGGCCGCACCTTCGCCGACTCAGACAGCGCCGATGCTCCCCGCCGCGCCGTGATTGACGAGTCGCTGGCCATGCGGTTCTGGCCCAACCAGAGCGCCGTGGGCAAACGAATCAAATGGATTCGATCGGAGACACCGCTGGAAGTTGTCGGCGTCGTTGGGTCGGTGAAACATGTCGCTTTAGACAAGCCGGGGCGCGAGACTGCTTACTTTCCACTCACGCAATACGCACGCTCTCAGTCGGTCTTTTTCGCAGTCAGGACCACCGCCGACCCGAGCTCGACGGCGGGCGCGGTTCGTAATCAGGTTTGGACGTTGGACCGCAATCAGTCTATCGCCGACCTGCAACCCATGGATGACATTGTTTGGAAATCCATCGCTCGACAGCGACTCAATCTCTTCATGCTGAGCGTGTTTGCCGTGGTGGCCCTGGTACTGGCTGCTGTAGGCATCTACGGGATGATGTCGTACGCGGTGACGCAGCGAAATCGCGAGATCGGCATTCGCCTGGCTCTCGGCGCGCAGCGACAGAGTATCCTCAGACTGATACTCAAGCGCGCCATCATTCTCGCGCTCATTGGAGTCGCAGCGGGGTTGCTCCTGTCCTTTGTGTTGACGCGTTCGATGTCGAGTTTACTGTTTGGTGTCAGCACGATTGATCCGGTGATCTTTGTTTTGCTGTCGGTGTTCTTAATAGGAGTCATCCTATTAGCGAGTTTTGTTCCTGCATGGAGGGCGATGAAGGTAGACCCTCTCGTTTCACTTCGCAACGAGTAATATTCCATCGCCTGGTAGGTCTTTATCTGAAGCATGTCGGACATACAGGTACGCCGCCCAACAACGCGTTAGGCGGACTCAGCTGGGCTCTAGCGACGGCCGTGTTGCAGGCCCCACGAAGCTCCCGCGGACGGTGAGCGCTGCCGGCGGCCACTCAATGGCCTTCCCCGACTCGGCATTCTTGCAGGTGGCGAGTTCGACGAGGAAGGTGCCGCCGAGTTCGACGGAGCCTGCCCGCGTGTTGGTGCGGAGATAGCCGGTGGCACGATCTGCGGGTCGGCAGTCCAGTCTCACGCGCCTGCCCCCGAGACCCAGCGGAAACACGAGGTGCGTCCCTGGAGTGATGCGCCCTTCGCCGTCGGTCTCAATGAAGAGCTCCCAGCCATCGGCGCGGAGCTCGAGGCGGTCGGGTCCGACGCTGCCGATCTGGGCGCCACGGCTCGTGTGGTCGAACCGCAACTCGCGGGGGGTACCGTCGAGCTTCTCCACGAGCGAATCCGGGAGGATCCCGCCGAGGGGCAGGCCGAGACGAGGCATGACGACGCGCACCTCGAACGACGGGCCTCGGGAAGTGTCGGAGACGCTCTCCCCAACCAGCTCGTCCGGTCGCGATCCGAGCCAGACGAGCCAGACGAGGCATGCGACCAACGCCAGCACGATAATGATCAGCGATGTCTTCATGGATTTTTTCATGCCACCCAAGATCACCGCAGATCGTGGCGGTGGTCAAGAGAACAGCGACTCAGGGGGCCCTCTGTAAGGACCCTGCGCCCCTCAGCTAGGCCGAAGGGTATCCATATGACACGACCAGAGATTTCAGGCATCTCACCGTTCTTCATCGTGCATGACGCAGCGGCAGCACTCTCGTTTTATCGCGACCAGCTTGGATTTGAGATCACCTTTCAGGAGCCCGCTGACGATCCATTCTTTGGCATCGTGCGCAGGGGTGGCGCGATGATCATGCTTAAGGACGTCGGTGTAGATCCACTCCCTAACTACAAGCGAGAGCCCGAGGCACGTTGGGACGCTTACCTTTACGTTCCTGATCCTGATGCGCTGGCGGCCGAATTTGCGTCGCGCAATGTCGAGTTTTCGGAACCACTCAAAGACACTCATGACGGGTTGCGTGGGTTCGAGCTCAAGGACTGCGATGGCTACGTCTTGTTTTTCGGTCGTCCTCGGTCATGAGTGCCGTTTTGGCGCTCAGATGTAATTGAGGAGTATCATAAGCGCCAACACACCTCGCAACTTTTCTTGTCAACGTTATCGGCATTCGGAGTTACTTATGAAATCCCGACTCTCAACGATCCTTCTTGTCGCCGTCGTTCTATTACTCAGAACCGTCCCGACACACTCACAGGCACTCAATCCGCCGTACCTTAGTCAATTCCTAGCAGGTTTGCTTTTAACGACTCCTATCGCAGAAACAAAAATCACTTTACCTAGGGAGCCAACCAATTCTGGGCCCGGCGTCGTCGTCGCAAGCGCTACCACGCCGCAGACTGAAACGGCCGTTCTGTCTGTCTCATCAGGATTTCAGACTCAACCGGGAACCGTTGACCCCCTATTTGGGAAAACCCTGGTGTTGTTCAAAGAGGGCTTTGAAAACTTCATGCGGAGAACAAGAATGTTTGAGGGTCCACCAGGATCGTCTGTCAAGGCGTCGCCTCTCGCGAGTTGGGTCTATGCCTGTCAGACGCAGTCACCAGTGTGCCAACAGGCGCTATACGAAATGCGGCCGAACGCGGTCAGCGAGGTCAAGATGGGTTCCAGCGGCAGAGCAACTCTTCCCGGCGTGCCGGCGGGAAGTTACTACCTGTTCGCGATAACTGCTCATAACAAACAGGCTCTCGTATGGGATCTGAGGGTTGATCTTAAACCCGGCGCGAACTCAGTCACTCTTGACCAACGTAATACAGCACGCCTTGATTCAGATTCTGCACAAGCAAATCCGTCGGCCGGGAGAAGCGATCCTATCTTTGATTCTCGACCCTGCGCCGTGACGGACGCGCCCCGCGCGGCAAAACCAGGCGCTCGAGCAGACAGCGCCTTATCGGTGAGAGGGGCGGGTTACGTTTACACTTACAAGGAAACAGACCGCCGAACGGGACAGGTTGCACGCTCATTCACAGAGCGAGGGAATTTTTCCAATACCACGCTCTACCTGCTTGATGAAGACGCGGAGAAGGTCTTTCAGATGGCTGGCATAAAACCGGTAATCTTCCCGATACGCATGTCGCTTGTCGAAAGCGTGAATTTTTACGATGCATTCGGCGAGGTCAAAAACGTACCCGGAGTTGATATTTTAACCACGTTGCCCGGAGGTAAGGGATTGAAGCAGGACCTGGAGAGTGGGGGCCCGGCCAAAGCTGAGTTTGATTGTGCGATGAAGGCGATACGCTCACACAGCGTAGCCGAAATGACCACCGACGCTAACGCCAGGGGAACCTTTCCGAGCGTGCCAGCCGGCACATATCACCTTTACGGTAGATTCTACCGAGTGCAGAAGCCCTTTCGCGGAGGGGGGATGGTTTGGAATCTCAGGGTCGTGGTTAAGCCGGGCCAGAACGCGCTAACACTTACGGTAAACAACGCCGCTTACAAGTAGGACACTTCTAATTTTTCTCGCAACGTCCCCGAGGTCTCCGAACGCATCTCCCAAAACTCCCTCGGCGAGGTCGGCGCCGCCATAACGAATATTAGGATACGCTCCGTGACGTCATTAGCTCCGGCTTCTTTCAGAATCCGGGCAAGAGCACCGGCCTCGGCAAAGCGAAACGCTCCTGGCGCATTTGGATTACTAAAGTGAATTGTTTTAATCAAAACAATAGTGCTTTACAATGAAGGCAATACTACGCAACACTTACTCATCAATTGAAAAGCCGCTGGATTTCCTATGGTTAAACTACTCCTGCTACTCCTCGTTACTGCCGCTTGTACGCTGAACGCTGCTTCTCAGTCTGGAAGAAGAGTCAGCACATCGAGGCCCACGCAAACGGCGCCCATACAACCACCCCTAAACCCGGAACCCGAGCTCCGCGTGCCCGTCGCGCCCTCGGGGTTGCTTTTCCTGCCGGAGAGTCTTCGCGAGCGGCCAATTAAGAGCCTCGAAAGTGGGAGCTTCCGCTTCGCAGACTTCCACGGCAAGGTCATTGTAATCAACCTCTGGGCCTCCTGGTGCGGTCCGTGCCGTAGAGAAGTTCCGGAGTATGAGAGAGTGCGTAAGGCTTATGCAGGACGCGAGGTGGAGTTCATAGGGTTAACCACGGAAGACCCGCGTACTTCTTCCGGGCGTGTGAATAAGTTCTTGCACGATGTCAGTTTTGGCTTCCGCCTTGGCTGGGCCGACCGTGAGATCGCTCGTACCTTGATGAACGGCAGGGGCGCGATACCTCAGACTATTGTGATCGACGCTGACGGACGTGTTGTCAACCACTGGACCGGCTACACGCCTGGACGCAGTGGAAACAAGTTAAAGCAGACGATTGATCATGCCCTCAAATAAGCACGAAGAGCGTCATTAAATTTACAATTCTCTCGCAGTGCCTCTTGCCAACTGTCGAGCCAGATCCCTGGCCGTCTGCTGTCGATCATCTGGATCCTTCGCCAGCGCTTGCATGATCGCGGCCGATATCCGTCTGGGTATTGTCAGCGAAGCCGTGAATGGTGGCGCCTCTTCATAAAGATGCTTGTTGACAACTCCCGAGACGGTTTCAGCCACGAACGGCCGCTCGCCGGAGAGCATTTCGTAGAACATCACACCAAGGCTATAAACATCTGAACGCGCATCAAGTGGTTCACCCATGCATTGCTCCGGCGACATGTAATGAGGCGTCCCGACTACCGTAACCGTGGACCCGGCGCCTGCTTCGGCCAGGAGTTTTGCAAGGCCAAAGTCAACCACTTTCACACTCTCGAATTCGTAGTCATCATTGGGCGCAGCAACGAGAATGTTCTCAGGCTTGAGATCTCGATGCACAATCCCCTGCTTATGTGCTGCCCCCGCACCGGCACAGATCCCACGCATCAGTCTCACAGCACGCTCAACCGAAAAGTGCTCTTTGCTGTTCAATAGATCGCGAAGTGGCGTGCCTTTGACAAACTCCATTACCAGGAAGGCTGGAGCATTTTCATCACCTGCTTCGCCGAAATCGTGAATAGTAATGACGTTTGGGTGATGTAACATCGCCGCGGCGCGCGCCTCTCTGCGAAACCGCGTGAGCGCGGCCTCGTCTTTGACGAATTTTCCCAGCAAGATCTTTACGGCCACATCGTCTCCGATATGAATCCGACGGGCGCGATAAACAACGCTCATGCCACCCTCTCCAAGACGGGCCGATAGCTCGTATTTGCCCTCTATGGTATGGCCGATCAGCGGATCGGGATTGACCAGTCGTATTGTCGGGAGCGAGGCAACGTAGTGGTTTTCGTAATATGGATGACTTCCGCGCGAGCCAGGCAAAATGAGCGGCAGGCCGCAGTCAGAACAAAACATTGCGTCTTCATTCAGGTACAATTCGCACTCCGGACAAAAGGGATAGCGGGCCCGGAGATCCGCGAGCATGTGATCGAGTCTGCCCTCTAGTACTTCCAACCCACTCTCTTCTGCCGAAAAACTCCGGAGCCTGCCTTCGATATCAAACAGATAGTACGCTGGGACAAGGCCTGTATCGTTGAAGAAGGCGCCCCGCAGCTTGTGCTCGTTATCAAGCGCGCAACGCTCGGTAAGGTTCAGCTTTGCGATTGCTTCGCGGACTGCTTGTGCGTCCTTCTCCTCTTCCGAGCTTGGAATGTGTACGGCGATAACACGCAATCCGTCGCGCTTCCCCCGGTTACGCAACTCCGCAACATGCGGGAAATTAACTTTGGAAATTTGGGAGTTGATAGACCAGAAATAAACGAGTGTGGGCCGGCCCCTGGTTTCCCGGCCGATGGTTTCATGGGCATTCGGTGTGGCCGGATTGAGCCATTCGGTGGCTCCCTCGAATGATGGCAGCTGTGAATCGAGTTTCATGCGTTTGTCGGAAAACATCGATGAAGCAAAGAGTTCTCAAACTTGTTTGGATCAACGCCGCCTTGTTTGCGATGTCGTTTTCGATTTGCGCTGACTCCCGACTCGGCCTGCCTTCTTCGCGATTGACTCCACCAAAAAGTAGTCAGTCACCAAACCTTCCAGGCAGCAACAATCCGAGACATTTCACTTCTTAAAAAGGTTTGCGAACGCCTGACGAGCATCCGTCGGAGGGCCTGACGAAGTGTCGCGCTCGATTACAATTCGAGCCGCGAACAGTTCGCACGTGTTGCGCGCGTTTTTGTTTACTATCCGTGCGGCGATCGACTTACTACATTCGAAGCGCGCGCCCGGATCGAAATATGTGCACTGACGACATGTGTGGAGGTCAGCGTTGCACTTTGGGCAAGAGCTGTCGAGGTTGATGTTCGGCGGAGCCTTTGCTCCGCACGTAGTGCACTTCAACGCCTCGCCATATGCCATCATTCTTGGCGAGCGGGGGCCCTCACGATTCTGAGCCTTTGATGGCGGCTTTGGTCGCTGCGACTCGCGATCGCTTTCCATATAGCCGCGCTGACGATATTTGCGGTCGCTCATCTTATTAGCTCCACGTAATTAACCGAACACGGCGAATCATAAACGATATCGAGAGAATGTTACAGGTTAAGAGAATCCTGCTTCAGCCGCTGGCCTCTAACCCCTCAACCAAATTTCCGCCATGCTTGAGACGGATTGATCAAACTCCTGGATTTCGGGATAGCCAAAGTGTCACCACCAGTTACGCTCAGAACCGTATCTTTGGATCTGTTCAAGGACGATGCGGCAAATTGCCACTGGCTCGGCTGCGTGTTAGCTTTTCAGGTGGCGCGGCTTTGTTCCATTCTACAATCTCTCACGAGGTCAACTTGAAATCCGGAACTACTCATCTTCTCTTAAGTGTTTCAATTCGCTTGCTGGTTGCTAGCGGACTGGCGTTTACATTCCTGCTTTCTATCTACGCACCGCCAGTTCGTGCGCAGGAGTTTAGTGTCGAAAACAAGTCGGCGCCTTCGGTTGTCGGGGCCGGCAGGTTCGTATCTCTGCAAGGCAGGTTTTCCCTTGCCTTGCCTCAGCAACGGCACGGTTTTCGAGAGATCTCAATTCCCACTCCAGTCGGAAAAGCCACTGGCGACTCTTTTGAGTGGAGAATGAAGGAAGGCGCCTTCACTGCCGGCTATGTTGATGGCGCACAGCGTCTGGACGCGCCTGAAACGAGCAAAGGCGTCTTTGCCGCGGTGCGCGAAGGCATGGAACAGTTGGCCAGAGAAAGCGGCGGCAAGCTCGTGAGCGAGAAGCAGATTGAATTGAATAAGCATCAAGGGCGGGAACTCAGATTCGAGTTTTTCAGCGGGTTGGTGATCTATCGCGTCTATCTCGTATCGCGCAGGTTGTATCAGGTAGCGGTGATGTTGAAATCCGACCAGCAGGTTTATGAAGGAATCGCCGTGAAGGTGCTCGATTCTTTCAATCTACTCAATGAAGACGAGGTGGCGACCGCTCGAAACGAACAGGCCGCCAAAGCCCAGCCCGGCCCCCTGCCGCAAGAGCCTGTCTCTCCCAGGGTTGGATCTGATGCTCAGGACGAAGGTCTTCGCGGGCGCGTGAAGACAGTCTTTACGGAAAGTCAGGATCTCTCTGGCACATGGACGGTGCAAACGCGAAAGCCAAACTCGATGGACTATTACAACGAGCGCGGCAATCTGACGAAGAGAGAGTCGTACGATTACAAGGGAAACCTTCGGGAGATCACCGCGTACGGATATCTCGACGGCGCGCGCGTTTCTGATTCGGAAAGTATTCAACAGGAATACAATCCCCCTCCGATCATGATTGGGCCACCGGCAGGCGAAGCAACGCCGAAGTACGACCCGCGCTACTCGCATAAGTTCACTTTTAAGTACGACGAAAAGAAGCGACTCACGGAAAAAACATGGATTGGAAACGATGGCAAACTCTGGTTGCGCTACGTCTACAAGTACACGGGTAGTCAGAGAGAGGAATTGGTTTACTCAGCAGATGGATCGCTTAACCAGCGCTATCTTTCAATCCTCGATGATAAGGATAATGAAGTTGAGGAGACGATCTTTGAGACACGAGACGGATCGATCAGAAGCAAACACTCCTATGCCTACGAGTTTGACTCGCAGGGTAACTGGACAAAACGCACCACTTCGAAATCGGTAACGAAGGATCGTCGCTCCCGTTACGAGCCCCAGTATGTTTATTCCCGAACTATTGTTTACTACTAAACTGCGTCCGGCGGCATACGGGAATCCCAGTATTGAAAGTGGGCTACATTGAACCGTCGCTCCGCACGTGGTGCAGATGGTGCGAGGGCTGGAGTCTGCGAATTTCTGTGCCCTGAGTGGTTGCTTTCACACTTCGGAATTTCTGTGCCTTGAGTGGTGCTATGGAATCATTTTCCTCACCACGGTGAGCTTCACCTCTGACGGATACTGCCTGGAGTGATGGACGACGTTGTGCGCGACGACACGTTTTGATTCATCATAGTTCTTTCCGCCGGTGTTCATGTTCCGATCAAAACGCGGGAAGTTGCTGCTCGACACTTCAATCCTAATTCGATGGCCCGCCTCGAAATAATTGCTCGTGGTCATCGGCTGTAGCGTCACCTTGTAAACCTTTCCGCGCTCGAGCCATGCCAGAGGCTTATCGTATCCGTTCCGATACCTCAGCCTCTGGATCGTCTCGTCAAGGTTGTAAGCCCGCCCGTCCGGATATACGTCGATCAGCTTTACCGTGAAATCCGTGTCCTTAGCATCCGAAGAAACATAGAGTGTGACCTCAATTGGCCCGCTTACTTCAATCCCTTCCTTAAGCGGTTCGGTCGAGTAAACCAGAATGTCGGGCCGCGTCTCCATCTTGCGCTGGTCGAAAGCGCCACCCTGCACTGCGTTCCCGGTGCAGCAGACATTTCCTCCGTAAGAAGCGACAGGATTCATCGGGTCGTAGTCGAATTTATCCGGGTTATCCGCTGACGGCGGTTCGTTGGCCAAAGCACCGTCGCCGTTGAGCGTGTTGGCCTTGCCACCGCTCGACAAGAAAAAGCTCAAAGGCTGCGCTCCCACCGGCGGCCACGTGTCTGATGTCTGCCATTTGTTGATCCCCATGGTGTAGTAACGCACCTTCGGCATCTTTTCGAGAATGCCGTTCTTCTCGTCCTTGAGGAAGTAATCGAACCAGGCGTACGTCAGCTCGTCATAGTTCAGCCGCGCGTCTCCCATGCTGCGCTCGCCGACTATTGTGTCCTCCGTGGCGCGCTTGTAGGCGCAGTGGAGCGTTGGCGCGATCACCGCGTACTGTTGGTTGGCGATCTCGGGACTGGCGCTCTTCCGCACGTGATTGTAGGCGGCCAGGTTGGGTCCCGCGGAGACATCGTACCAGGACATGAACCAGAACCCCGGCACATTGATGTTCATGTTGTCGTGCCACAATCCCCCTCGGTACCATGCGGGATCATTCGGGGCCCTTTTAATCATCGAACCCCCTGTGTCAACCGGCATCTCGTCGGCGAAAATACCCTTTGGCCCATCCACGGCCTTCATAATGTCCATGATGGGAAGATGCCTGAGTGCCTGCGACCAATCTACTCGCGGTGACTGCTGCGCCAGATCGAACGACTTCGACGCGCGAATCAAATCCTCCTGCGACGTGTCCGGCGCAAACATCGGCCGCACCTGGTTCTGCTCACCGTAGAGCCACGCGATGAAGAGCATCTGGACCGCGCCACCGCGGTACCAGTTCCCCTGCTCGTAATATGGGCCCACGCGTCCTACGCCGGCGCCGAATCCCTGCGGAATCATCGCTGCATATGCAGGATTGCCCAGCGCCGCCACAGCTAACTGCCATTCGGCGGTCGAGGAGCATCCGATCGTGCCGACCTTGCCGTTGGACCACGGCTGTTTGGCCATCCACGTGAGCGCGTCATCGCCGTCGCTGAGCGGCGCGCCCAGGATGTCGTAGTTGCCTTCTGAGAAAAAGTGACCGCGCTCGTTCATCACGACGTAAGCGTACCCGCGCTTGACCGCGTCCAGCTGGGTTGTCATATCGCGAGGTATGCCGTTGCGGACGTCCCAGAAATTGAAGTTGTACGGTGTGCGCACAAAGATCGCGGGATACTTTTTCGACGTGTCCTTAGGGCGGTAGACGTCTGCCGCCATGCGCTTGCCGTCCCGCATCGGCACCATGAGCTTGCGCTCGACGATAGCAATTGACTGAACTTCTTTCTCGATCGAGTTTCTCAGGGCGATCACTTCCGGAGTGAGGGGGCCGCCTCGTCCCTGTGAATGAACGCTTTGAGTGGGACCGCTTTGAATTGCAACGCAGAATCCAGCTCCAGCAAGTATCAGAATCCAGAGAATCTTCTTTCGCATGCGCATGCTCCTTGGGAAATAATTTTTTTAGAAGTCCGCGTAGAGAGTTGTAGGGCGTCCCTCCGTTGGGCGCCCCACCGCCAGCAATCGTGGCATGATTGTTGGGGCGTTACCGGCTCACTCCCACGATGGGACGCCCACGGAGGGACGCCCCTACAAGCTGCCTATTCTAACTATACCGAGCGACGGACAAAACACAACGAGCGCGCCGGAAATTAATCCGACGCGCTCGTCTGACCTCCGCGTTTCCTCAGTTGGGTTAATCCAACAACTGAAGCCCGAGAATCTGCTCGAGGATCGCCCCGAGGATGCTGCGGCCTCCGTTCGAATAACTGCCGTACCTTGAGCGGCTGTAATAGCCGTCTTCGTAACCCCGGCGAAAGCCTTCCCGGAAGTAGTGCTGATACTCATTTAGATCTACATAGTACCCGTCGTAGCCGTAGCTCGCATCCTGATACGCATAAGCGTCCTGCTCAAGTCGAAAGAAAACAAGATCTTATCGTCGGTTGACGGGGTCGCTACCTCTCTTCGGTTCTGTAGTCGAGTAGAATTTCGACGATAACTCAAACTGCACCAGTACTAAAAAACATCTGGACTAGAGACTTCTATTGTGTGATTGTAAGCCTCAATCAACTATTGTAAGCGCGTATGTCAGCAAATGGAGTCTTGGCGATATTAGTGGGTGGAGGGCCGGCGCCTGGAATCAATGCCGTTATTTCGGCTGCAGTTATTGAGGCAGTTAATGAGGGCCTCGAGGTTGTCGGAATCGCGGATGGTTTCAAGTGGCTTATCCATGGAGACACCTCCAAAGTGCGTCCGTTACGGATTCAAGATGTCTCGCGTATTCATCTGGAAGGCGGCTCAATCCTCGGCACGGCCCGGGTTAATCCAACAAGTTCTGAACAAGCCATCCGCACTGTGGTTGAGGCCTTTCATGCTCTTGGCGTTACTCATCTTGTGACCATCGGCGGTGACGACACCGCACTTTCGTCCAGCTTCGTCGCTGAACGTTCCGGACACCAAATACGCGTGGTCCATGTCCCAAAGACTATTGACAATGACCTGCCGCTGCCCAGCCACATTCCTACCTTTGGTTACCAGACCGCTCGCCATTACGGTGTCGAACTCGTTCAGAACTTGATGGAAGATGCACGCTCGACGAAACGTTGGTATGTAGTTGTCGCGATGGGCCGAAAAGCCGGTCATCTTGCCCTGGGGATTGGCAAGGCAGCCGGCGCCACTCTGACTGTGATCGGCGAAGAGTTCAGCCGGCAGACCATAGCGTTTTCCGACATTTGCGACATTGTGGAAACGGCGATCATTAAACGACGAGCAATGGGTCGTCACTTTGGGGTAGCAATCCTGGCTGAAGGTTTAATCGAAAAACTGGAGGCAAAGGAACTTCAGGAGCTACAGGATGTTGAGCGAGATGAACACGGTAATATTCGGTTCGCCGAAGTTGACCTGGCTCGGAAAGTCAAAGTCGAGGTGCAAGGCCGCCTGAGCCAGCGCGGTATTCGCGTGACTATCGGAAACAAAAATATCGGTTACGAGCTGCGGTGCGCTGATCCTATTCCCTTCGACGCTGCCTATTGCCGCGATCTGGGTTATAGCGCGATCCGGTTTCTTTTGGAGGGCGGAACCGAAGCCATGATCAGCGTCCAGGGCGGACGCATGGTGCCCATGCCATTTGACCAGATTCGTGAGCCCGGAACAGGCAAGACGCGCGTCAGAATGGTTAACGTTGAAAGTGAGGGCTATCGTGTCGCTCTCGAATACATGATCCGACTTGAGGCGAAGGATTTCGAAGATCCTTCCTGGGTCGATAAGTTGGCTGCCGCGGCCAATATGACAACTGACGAATTTCGCGACAGGTTCGGTTACTTTAACGGGCAAGCGCCTTGAGTGGATCAATGGCGAGTTGGTGGGTCTAGACCTGCGCAGATTTAATAGCGTTGACGTTCGAGCACAATCCGGATGGCACTTAAGAGAGTAGGCATTCTGGTCGGCGGTGGTCCAGCCCCAGGCACAAACGGAGTGATCTCGGCGATCGCCATCGAGGCCATCAAGTGTGGTCGCACACCGATTGGTTTTCATGATGGCTTTGAATGGCTGGCTCAACGGTATACGGATGAGCAACACGAGCTGACAATAGGTGAGGTAGCCCGCATACATCTGCAGGGCGGTGTGATGCTGGGAACGTCGCGCACGGACGTAACAAGTCAGCCGCAATCGCTGGAGAACACCATCGCGGCGCTTAAGAAACTCGGGATGGAAGCACTTGTCACTATTGGAGGCGATGATTTGGTTCGCAGCTCAGCAGCTATTGAACGTGAATCGCACGGGGCCATCAAGGTGGTGCAGATACCCAAGAGCATAGACAACGATCTGCTCCTGCCCGGCTCCGTGCCGACCCTCGGCTATGAAACTGCCCGCCACGTCGGAGTTGAACTGGTTCAGAGACTTATGGAGGACGCGCGCACGACCGAGCGGTGGTATCTGGCCGTGACCATGGGGAGGCCCACCGGCCATTTAACACTCGGAATCGGTAAGGCCGCGAGTGCTACGTGCACCATCATTCCCGAAGAGTTTGACGAGAAGATCTCACTTGCCGATATCGTCGACATCGTCGAAGGAACCATCATCAAGCGTCGAGCAATGGGACGACACTTCGGGGTAATCTTGCTGTCAGAAGCTTTGGTTGAACATTTTGATGCGGACGAAGTTGCCGAGCTACAGGATGTCGATAGGGACGCTCAAGGCAACATCCGCGTGGCCGAGATCGATCTGGGCCGCAAGGTCAAGAATGAAGTGCAGCTCCGTCTGGAACGTCGCGGCATAAAAGTAACTGTGGTGGACAAGAGCATCGGCTATGAACTGCGTTGTGCCTCTCCTATCCCTTACGACGCCGAGTATGCGCGCGACCTCGGTTACGCGGCGTTTAACTATCTACTTCGCGATGGCTCGAATTCGATGATTACTATTCAGGGTGGCGAATTTCAACCCGTCCCTTTCAGCCAGGTGACGGATCCAGAAACGGGCCGCGGGCGGCAACGACTGGTTGACGTGGAGACTGAAAGTTACCGGGTGGCACGCGACTATATGGTCAGGATCGGTGTAAAAGACTTTCTCAATGAGGCATCGATCACGAAGTTGGCGGCGGCCGGCGGCCTGACTCAATCCGAGTTTATCTCACGTTTCGGCAAGTACTCACATTGAGGATCAAGGTTTGTCCGGAGAATAGTAGACGAGCGGTAATGGGGACACTCTCAGCATTGAACATGAAGGGGTCATTGGAGCTGCCTGGAAGTGCTCTGCCTGATATGAGCCTTTTAAGTTGCAGTTTGGACAAGTAATGAGGAATTTAGAGCTTTCCAAGTCCGACCTTCCTTCGGTCAGATCGTGGAATAGCATCACGCGGTGGTTACACGATTTGCAGACAACGGCGATGTACCACTCGCCTGGGGCAGGCTGTCTCATGAATAGAATCCCTTGTTCGCCGGGTGTGATGCTCTTAGCGGAGAGCAGATGAACTTGAGGTAAAGCTTATATACCCTCGGCGGAGGGAACACAAGGAGTTATTGTTAACAGGAGTTATTGTTAACAGATTTGTGGCTCATCAGTCTAAGTGAAGGTCTTAATAATTGCGTACACCAGCACCACGCTGACGAAACCGCCCGAGAAGGTAAAGGCCTGCTCGACCGTCGTCGGCCTCCCTGGCGCTGGCAGCCTCACTGACGCTGTAGCCTTTGTCGCGAAGGATTTTTGCCATCAGGAAGCGTAAGTCGTCGTCGTCATCCACAACCAGGATTTTCAGATCGCTCAAGCGCGATTTTTGTGTGCTGGCTTTCATCAGGGTTCTTGCCTAATGCTTTTTGGTTTCTCAGATTTGATCGGGGGGGCCGGCAAGTTACATTAACACCTCTGAACAGGGCATTGGTAATGAGCAAAGAGGGGATTCCTCCGGCAGCGCGTCCTGCAGTATCTCTTCCAGCAACTCGGCAGCTACATCAAGGATTATGAGTAACGGGCGTAATGCCGTGTGATCATGCTGCTCGCTGACATAACCCTTTGCAACGTCCTGGGCCAAAGTCAGGGCAACATAAGCGCGAGCCAAATTGTGGCCATTGAGCTTCTGAGGCAAAAGTTCACTCATTCTGTCTGCCTGAATACGAATACCTGGAATCTTCTACCGCGCTCTCTCTCAGAAAACTTCTCAGAGGCTAAATAGGTAGAACGCAAAGAGACCAAAACCCACGAGTACCCCCGACACTGTAAAGCACCACTCTACCAGAGGTTTGGGCCGTCCAAACGCTCGTCGGAAAATCACCATGCCGCTCTTCCATCCGTCCTGTTGATACAACGGGAAGAGGTTTCCGAGTGCCAGTATAAGATTGACGGTACCGAAGAAAGATCCCCAGGCGATCGCAGCCAGAATGAAATTCACGGCAATGCCTGCCAGCAGCACGAACAACTGTTGGCTGAGCGGGCGCGACTGCAGGCCACGCATATCCATTCGGACGTAAGCGCCCAACGGTAGCAGTCGAAGATGATAATCGACACCCTGGACCCGCGCACCGAAAAGCTGAGGTCCCAACCCGAGGCCAGCTTCGAGTACGCGAATTTTACAGGCACGAGCTGCCAGCAAGTGACCAATCTCGTGAAGAACGAGCGCAACCACGAGGCTTATGATTAGATTGAGCAGAGAAACGTGCACGAACATGAAGCCTCCTGGTTTATACCTAAAGTAAACAGACAATGCCATCCTTCTTCCATCCAGCGCGCAAGGGAAAACGTCGTCAGTCATTGAAGTTATGAAGACGAAAGGGTCATTAAAACCAGGTTAACGTGGGACAGTAAGATTAGAGGGCCTCGTGACGCAGAGACCCTGTGCTCTAACTCATGCGGGATTATTCTACCGGTCGATGTCGAGGTTCTTATGGTCCAAAGATGGTCCAAAGATGGGCCTCAGAAGACATAGTATTGCAAGAGTCAATGCATCGGCGTCCGTAATCTGGACCGGCAATTCTAGAATCCAGACCCTTAAGGGGGCACTTTCGTCGCCCGGCCGGGTCTTGCTCGCACACTCCAACTGCAAGAGACGACGATTGAAATCCGTTCCGCTGTCCCAGCGTGGATCTGTGTCCCAATGTGGATCTGAAGTTGGTTGTGAGGCAGATTAGAACTAACTGTTGAATTAGACTAACTGTTTAAACCAGTTCTGTGGTAGAAGATGCGATTACTTCTCAAGAGTTGCTGATCGTCCTCAGGCGATCGCCCCCAATTCAATAAGTTTGCGCTAGATTTGAATACGTAGTGCTGGTCCAGTGGATTGACTGATCCACCAGGATGACTATTTCTAAGGAGGCTCAGATGGAACGAAAGATTGTGGGGTTGGTTCTTGTCGTCTCGCTCGCCATGTTTGCGCCGAGATGCTTTGGGCAAAAGAGCACCGCTCAAGTTGTCAAACAACAATCAAGCTACACCTTGTCGTTGGAACTGGAGTTCTCCAAAAAGAACCGCAACAACCTGCAGAGGGCCATGTCGGTCCTGCTCGCGCTGGGACCCAATGGTCATGCCACGGGATTCCTTGTTGGTGAGGGACTTGTGATGACTGCATATCACGTCGTTTCCGGAGAGTTAAGCGACTCCAAAAAGATCGCATTGGGCTTCAGGCCCAAGGATCAACTGCAGGTCAAAGTATTCGTAAACGGCTGCCAGGCGACGGTGATTAGGGTTGACAAAGAAGCCGATCTGGCGCTTTTGGAAATATGCGGTTCACGCAAACAAGTCAAAACTCCGGCTTTTCAAGCGACTCCCAGCAAAGATGAGCGTCTCCTCTTAATTGCCAGACCTCATGGTGATAGGACCGTCAGCCAGGGAACACTTCACGGTTCTTATAACTTCCGTGGCCAGGAGTTTTTGTCGGCGCGAATTGAGGGCCGGGATGGTTACTCCGGTAGCCCAATTTATAATCAGAACGCGGAAGTCGTAGGAGTTTTTAGCGGTTATGACTGGGCCAAAAAACTCGCTCTAATTAGTCCCGGAAGCAAGGCACAAAAACTTCTTGAGGACCACATCTCGAGCCCCAGACCTTAGTAGGCTGCTGAAAAACAAGCACGATCCACGAAACCACACGAAACAGCACGAAAGCGACGGCTTAATTCGTGTAAGTTCGTGTGATTTCGTGGATCGCATTAGTTTGCTGCATAGGATCCGGTCGGTACCGATCGGTTCTGTAGTTGAGCGACGATGTTTTCACTGTCACCTTCGGGCGACAGGCGTCGAAAACCCTTAGTTTTATGTATGGACCAACTCTGGTCCAGCCACGCAAATCTTTTTCAGCTATCTCACAGTGTCCCCCGTCTAATTTGTTGACTCGGGGCTTCGCCAACATGGTATATTACGTTCAACCTGGATCTGGCCCGGGTGCCCCGCCATGAAACCTTAGCGAACCCTCACAGTTTGCGGTTTACGCAAATGATCTTGTGACGGAGAGCCATCTATATGACAAACAGTCTCCCGCTTTGGACGCCTAAGTGCGCTCTTAGGCTCGTCTATTTTGTTACCCAAATTGTCCTTATAGTGAGCATAAGCGGTACGCCCGCCAAGGTTCAGGCGGCGAATAGTAGGCCTCCGGTGTTGTTGAGCGAGTCCGCTTCTACCCGCGCTATTGCCTTCGAGTCTGTCACGATGAAGGCCGAACCGTTCCAGCTGACGGCCTCGGTCCCTTTTAGCTCTGACACTCGCACACGCATAGCCATTTTCGCAATGAACCTGGATCTACTGGCCCCTTACGGGTCGAGTACTTCCGCGGAAGGAACCAGTGCTTTTACCGCCGACGCGCAGGATGGGACGGGAAAACGTTATCCGCTGAGGGTTGAGCACGTCGGTCAGGTGCCGGGCTTCCCGGGCATCACAATGATAATCGTGCGCCTGGCCGATGACATGGGAGATCTCGGTGACGTATTGCTGGGCCTAAATCTGCACGGCATGTCCAGCAATCGGGTTCGAGTGGCGATCGGTCATGTGGGAGGTGGGCCACCGGACGACATTGGAGCGGTAGCAACGCCTGCGCCGGTTACTCCACCGCCCGCAGACCTGGCATTAGTCCTGGATCCACATACTGGCCCATCAAGTGATGCCGACACGGTTCGATTTCTGGAACAGGCATCGTGGGGTCCCACGATGGCCGAAGTTAATCGTGTGAAGGCCATGGGCTTCCGGGCTTATCTTGACGAGCAATTCAGTCTTCCCCCGTTGAATGTTGCCAAGGGTTCGAACTTCCCTGACCTCACATTCCCCCCAGACGACACCAGTACCGGTTGTCCGAGCGGAAGCCCCCCGGAATGCGCGCGTGACAACTACACGATGTACCCGCTACAGAAGACTTTCTATACCAACGCGCTCTACGGTCAGGATCAGTTGCGACAGCGTGTGGCTTTTGCATTACACCAGATCTTTGTGGTGTCAGGACGCGACATTAATTCTCCAAGTCGGATGACCCCGTACCTGCAGGCGTTGGATCGGGGAGCTTTCGGAAACTATCGCACGCTCTTGAACGAGATCACCTTGAACGTGGCAATGGGCGAGTACCTGGACATGCGCTTGAGCACGCAGCGGAATCCTAACGAAAACTTCGCTCGCGAGATCCTTCAACTGTTTTCGATTGGAACGAACGAGTTGAACCTCGATGGTACTCCGAAGCTTGACGCTCAAGGCCTCCCTATCCCGTCTTACTCGCAGACGACTGTTAACGAATTCACTCGCGTCTTCACCGGCTGGAACTGGGCCGCACCGATCGCGGCCGGCATCACAAATTTCCGCGATCCGATGATGCCGCGCGGAGGGACCAATCACGATACCGGCTCGAAGACCCTATTCGGCACGGCTCTGCCAGGCTGCCCCGGAGCCAGCGGAGCGGCCAACAGTACTTGTGCGCAGAACGAAATGAACGTCGCCCTTGATACCATCTTCCAACACCCCAACGTCGGTCCCTTCATCGGCATGCAGATGATTCAGCATCTGGTTACGAGCAACCCCAGTCCGCCTTACGTCGAGCGGGTCGCCCGGGTTTTCAACAACGATTGTGATGCTCTTTATCCACAGAACTGCTCGAACGTGCGCGGCAACATGCGAGCGGTCGTGCAAGCGGTCCTTCTCGATCCGGAAGCGCGCGGTGATGTGAAGACGGATCCTAATTTCGGAAAGTTGCGGGAGCCGGCACAGTACATAACCAACATCCTGCGCGCCAACAACGTGAAGTCCTTCGACAAGACGATGAACAGCGACGGAGTACTGGGCAGCCGGTCATCTGTCGACTTTGCCGGCACGCTGGATCAAGCCATTTTCCTGCCGCCTACGGTCTTCAGTTATTACCAACCGGGTTACGAAATACCCGGTCTCAAAAAGCTGGGGCCGGCTTTTGGAATTCTGTCTACTTCGACCACGCTGCGGCGGGCTAACAACGTCAACACCCTTGTATACACTGGCGTGTCAGCGACGACGCCCAGCACTGATCGGCCCCGCGGAACCTCACTCGACTTAACGGACCTGGAAGCAATCGCTAATGCCAATCCCGGAGCCATAGCGGATCAGCTCAATGCGCTCATGCTGCACGGCACTATGTCCGCGGCGATGCGCGCATCGCTGGTTACCGCAATGAGCGCGATCAATGACGCCGATGTGGCGCTGCGCGCGCGTAAACGGGCAAGGACAGCGGTCTACCTGGTAGCAACTTCGTCGCAGTACGACATACAGAGATAACACAATGGCCATAACACGCAGAGATTTCCTTCGAACGAGCGCTTGCGCGCTCGGCAGCATGGCGATGGCTTCCAGCATCGAGAGCTTTGGCATCGTCCACGCTCTCACGCCTCAGGCCGCTGCGGACTACAAAGCGCTCGTCTGCATTTTTCTTAACGGCGGGAATGATGGGAACAATACGCTAGTTTCGCTGGACCAGTACGCTGCCTATGCCGCATCGCGGGGCGTTGATCTGGCAATTCCGCAAGCGAATCTCCTTCCGGTTAACCCGGTTGGTGGGGGCTCGTATGCATTTCATCCCAACATGCCGGATATGCGGGACCTGTTCAACCAGGGTCGCCTCGCCGCGGTCTGCAACATCGGGCCCCTGGTCGAGCCGCTGACCCGTACAACCTATCAGAACGGCACGGGTAAGAAACCGCTGCAGCTTTTCTCGCATTCAGATCAGGTCGGACTGTTTCAAACGGCGATCTCCAACGTCGTTAGCCAAACGGGTTGGGGTGGGCGAGTTGCAGATTTGACAAAATCGCTCAACGGGCTATCCACCTTCCCGCAGAATATCTCGATTGCTGGAATCAACCTGCTTTTGACTGGAGTCGACGCTCGCCAACTCGCTGTTGCCGATTCGGCTACGTCGCTGGCGAACGTGCTTCAGCTCAATAACGGGGCTGGCGCTTCCGCAAGTGACAACGCTGTCCGCACGGCCTCCTTCGACGAGCTACGCACTCTGGACAACAACTTCAAACTCGTGAAGGCTGCCAGCGACACTCGCACCAGTGCCATTCAAACTGATGTTGCTCTAAGCAGCGTCAACCCGCTGTTGACGACGGTTTTCCCAAACACATCACTTGGTCGCCAGCTCCTGCAAGTTGCGCGACTTATTAAGGCATGCACTGACCCGACAGCCGGCATCAACATGAAACGCCAGATTTTCTTCGCCCAGATTGGTGGCTTTGACACGCATTCCAACCAACGCGGAGGAGGTCAAGATGCGTTGTTGCTGCAGGTCAATGCGGCGATGAAGGCTTTCTACGAGGCAACAATTGAGTTGGGTCTGCGGGACAGTGTGACCACGTTTACGCTCTCAGACTTCAATCGCACACTGCAACCTGCAGGGTCGGGCACCGCCGCCGGCAGTGATCACGCCTGGGGCAACCACCATTTCGTACTCGGAGGCGCGGTGATTGGAAACACTCTGTATGGCGCCTACCCGACGCTACAACTTGGCGGACCCGATGACACCGATGGTGGTTCGAATCCGCGCGGCCGTTGGATACCGACCACCTCTGTAGAACAGTATGCGGCAACGCTGGCAACCTGGTACGGATTATCTCCCAGCGATCTACCCGCCGTGTTCCCGCTGATTGGACGTTTCTCGACGCCGAATCTGGGCTTCGTCTAACGGCAGTATGGCTCACCGGGGTGTAGTTGGTTTGGAAGAAACGAACGATCCACGAAGTCACACGAATCAACACGAAAATTTGTTCGTGGTATTTTCGTGATATTTCGTGGATCGTTTTGCAAGGAATTGAGTCAAGTTGCGATGAGTGCCACTCTCTCAAGGCCCCAATTTGAAAAAGTCCGACTGATAATACTTCCGTCTCTTCTCGCCGCTTTCGTAGGCTTCCTGCTGTCAACCAATAGCACCAACCCAAGCGTGCACGCCTTTTCCAGCGGGCCGCCGCCGGGCTATACCGGCGCTCCGATGGAGGAGTCGGAGGCATGCGCCGAATGCCATGTGCGCGTCGGCGACCCGCCACCGGGCCAGATTTCAATATCCGCCCCCCAGACTTATGTGCCAGGGCAGACTTATCCGATCACAGTGACCAATAGCAGTGACGATGACACAAGAACGCGCTGGGGCTTTCAGTTGACAGCTCTCGATCCCTCTGACGATCAGGCAGGCAACCTGCAGAGTACTGACGCTCTGACGCAGGTGCTCGATAATGCAGGTCCGGGTGGGAGTCGCCAGTACATCCAACACAATTCGGCAGGCACTTTCATAGGTCAGATGGACAGCGCCAGTTGGACCTTTAACTGGACCGCGCCAGCGACGGATGTGGGAACGATAATCTTCTATGCCGCCGGTAATCATGCCAATAACGACGGCAATACCTCGGGAGACTTTATCTATCGTACTTTCGTAGCCGCGGCATCAGCCTCGAGTACTCCGAACTTTTCAATAACCGTAACTCCATCCGCGCGCTCGGTCATCCCGAGCGATAGTGCTGTGTATTCGGTTACGGTCACTCCGCTAGCCGGCTTCACTGGCATGGTGAATCTCAGCGCGACTGGTTTGCCGACGGGGGCCAGTGAGAGTTTCAATCCCGCTTCTTTAAACATCACCGACGCAACCTCGAAGACTTCGACTTTGACGATAATCACCGGCGCGGGCACTCCTCTCGGGAACTACACTGTAAATATCACTGGAATGTCCGGGACGATCATGAACACGATTCCGGTGACACTAAGAGTGATTGATCCGTCAAATGCCGATCTATCAATTGGCAAATCGGCGTCGCCGAATCCGGGGCAGGTTGGCCTTAGTCTTTCCTATCGTGTCACCGTAACCAACAATGGGCCCGCTCTGGCCACGAACGTAAGCATGAGCGATGACCTACCCTCAGGCGTAAGCTTTGTTTCGGCGACGCCTTCTCAAGGCTCGTGCAATGGCACTGGACCGGTAAACTGTGCGTTAGGGAATCTGGCGTTAGGCGCGACTGCAATCGTCACTATTGTCGTAACCCCTCCAGCAACCGGATCGATCGTCAATACGGCCACGGCCAGCGCGGGGGAGACCGACTTTGATACCAGCAACAACTCCGCGACCATCACGACTTTCATCCAGCCGTTTTCCCCTTCGCCCACAATGCTCGATGACAATCTCATGGTCACCACTTATGTGACCGGGCTGGACCAGCCGACGAGTATGGCGTTTATTAATGCCAGCGACATCCTGGTGCTTGAGAAGGCGACTGGTAGAGTCCAACGCGTGTCAAACGGTATCCTGCAAGGATCGGTGCTCGATCTTAACGTTAACTCAGCATCCGAGCGCGGACTGCTGGGCATCGCTCTGCACCCGCAGTTTGCCCAAAATGGGTGGGTTTACCTTTTCTGGACTGAAAGCAACACGGGGACCGACACCGTTAACGTCGACGAGATCGCTTTGCTCGGCAACCGGGTCGATCGGTACGTCTGGAACGGATCAATTTTGACGTTTGACCGGAATTTAATCCTCTTGCGCGCCTTGCAAGCCGACGCTGGCCAGCCGTCGCGGGGCAATCACGACGGTGGTGTCTTGCGGTTTGGTCCTGACGGCAAGCTTTACATTCTCTTTGGCGATAATGGACGGCGCGGCTTCTTACAGAACCTCACCAGCGGCGGTCCAGTCCCGGATGATCAATTTGGAGGGCCTGAGCCGGATGATGCACACATGACCGGAGTTATCCTGCGCCTGAATGCTGACGGCAGCACTCCAAGTGACAACCCTTTCTTCGATGCCAACACCCCGCTGACTGGTGAAGCAGCCGCGAACATCAAGAAGATCTTTGCCTACGGTGTTCGTAATGGATTCGGGATGGCGTTTGATCCGCTCAGCGGTTTCCTGTGGACTCAGGAAAATGGTGATGATGCGTTTGACGAAATGAATCGTATAACTCCCGGGTTCAATGGGGGATGGATCCAGGCAATGGGTCCCCTCGGCCGCATACATGAATTCAAGTCAATTGAAACGACGTACGGCAATGGGACCTTACAACAACTACGATGGCCGCCGGGCAATATTGCCGACACCCCGCAGCTGGCGTTGTCGCGAATGTATATACTTCCCGGTGCGCAATATACTGACCCTGAATTTAGTTGGAAGTATGCCGTAGCCCCATCGGCAATTGGATTTGTAAGAGGACTGGGACTGGGGCCACAGTTCGAATCGGATATGTTCGTGGGCGCCTCTCGCACCACTCTCCTGAATGGGTACCTCTTCCGCTTTAAGCTGTCGGACAATCGTGCCCACTTCTTGTTCAGCGATCCTCAGCTGAATGATTTAGTGGCCGACAACACGGACAAGTTTGATCTTACTGAGAGTGAGTCCCTGGTAATCGGTCGAGACTTTGGAGTTACCACTGACATCCAGACGGGTCCCAATGGTAGTGTTTTTGTCGTTTCGTTGTTGAGCGGCTCGATTTATGAGATCAAGTCAAAACCCAGCCAGATCTTTGTAGCCACTTTGAACGGGATGCAGGAGGTTCCGGCGAACAATTCCAGCGCGACCGGCACGGCCACGCTTGTGTTAAGTCCTGACGAAACCGCTGCGTCGTTGTCGTTGCACTTCAGTGGTTTGTCGAGTCAACAGACCGAAGCGCATATCCATGGACCGGCAACCCCGGGCAATACTGCCCCTCCGATTTTCCATCTGCCATTAGGTCAGATCGGCGATTTTCAGATCAGCCTGACCGCAGCCCAGGTCCAGGATCTGAAGAATGGATTGCACTACGTGAATGTCCACAGCAGTATGTTTACTGGTGGTGAAATTCGCGGACAATTCCAGAACTCACCAACCGCCAGCGTGGTTTCATTTGGCGCCGTTGGCGTCGGTGTTGGCGAAGGGGAGGGAAGTGCGACCATTACCGTGAAGCGCTCGGGCGATACCTCCGGTTCCGCAACTGTAGGCTACACCACAAGTGACAGCGCAGGCTCTGACTTGTGCAGCGTTTTGAATGGCAGCGCATCGTCGCGCTGCGATTATTCTCCGGCCATCGGGACAGTAACATTCGCACCCGGGGAGACCTCTAGCGTCATTTCCGTACTAATCGTCGATGATTCCTATGCGGAGGGAAGTGAGACCTTTACAGTCAGCCTCGCCAATCCTTCCGGTTGCATTCTTGGACCACCGACTACAGCAACCATTACAATTAATGACAACGACAGTACAAATGCCGCCAATCCAATTAACCAGGCTAGCTTCTTTGTGCGGCAACATTATCTTGACTTCCTTAACCGTGAACCCGACGCTGCTGGACTGTTCTTTTGGACGGACCAGATAACCTCCTGTGGAGCGGATACAGCGTGTGTTGAGCTCAGGCGGATCAACGTGTCGGCTGCGTTCTTCCTGTCGATTGAGTTCCAGCAAACTGGCTATCTGGTCTACCGCATGTATAAAGCAGGCTATGCAAATCTGCCGGGTGCACCGGTGCCAGTAAGGTTCGACGAATTCTTGCCAGACACGCAGCAGATTAGTAAAGGAGTAGTGGTCGGGCAGATCGCCTGGGAGGAACAGTTAGAGAACAACAAGATTGCCTTTGCTACGGACTTTGTGGCTCGAGCCCGCTTCATCGCTGCCCACCCAACGACCTTAACTCCAGCTGAATTTGTTGACGCGCTTTTTGACAACGCGGTCGTCACACCATCGACGGCTGAGCGGCAGGCGGCTATCGCCGAGTTTGCCGGAGTTCCAACCAGCGCAGACACAGCCGCACGGGCTCGTGTTTTGCGGATCGTGGCCGAGCATGCCAGCTTAACGCAGCAGGAATTCAACAACGCATTCGTCCTCATGCAGTATTTTGGGTACTTGAGAAGAAATCCTAACGATGCGCCTGATGCTGACTTTGGGGGCTACAGTTTCTGGTTGGACAAACTCAACCAGTTCAATGGCAACTTCGTCAACGCCGACATGGTCAAGGCATTTCTTCTCGCCGGTGAATTTAAGCAACGGTTTGGACCATGATTGTGTTACGATAACCTGCGGTGAGTGTCAGGTTTCGCCCCTCGGAAGCTGACTCGTTGAGAACTAAACTCTTTTCCTCAGAATATTCCAACCTTTTAGGCTTTTGCTGGCCTTCGAGCAAGGGTTTCCAACTTAAAAGCGAGCTTGCCTTCGGAGCGTCGCCAATTGCCTGCCGAACCTCGTCTTTGTAGATAGCGAATTCGAACGAAACAATAGAACATGAGAAGCACCATCCTCTTTCTGGTCATCCTCTTTACTCTTTCCGGACTCACACTGACCGTCGGTACCGCCGGCCCAGTGGCCCACTTACGGACCACCTCGACCGCGCCTGTTCCGACTCCTGAGAATACCTTTGACCTGAGATCGTTTGGCGCGGTAGGCGATGGCGTGACAGATGATGGCCCTGCTTTGCAACTAGCTTTAAACGCAGCGGCCCAAAACGGAGGGGGCACGATCTACGTGCCTGCCGGTCGTTACGCCATCATTACCCCAGTAACGAAGGATTTTTCAAACATTCCCGCGGCTCACATTACGATCCAAGGCGTCCCGTCTAATACACCTATCTATGTTGACGGTGCTGGTCACCTTTTGACTGCTGGTTTGAACCTAACTTCAGAGTTTGTAATTAAGGTCGCAGAGACCTCGAACGCGCTTAGCCTTTCTGGTTTGGAAAGTCTGCTGATCAAAGATTTGACGTTTATCGGAACTTTAGAGCGAATCTCGGATGCACTTGTGATCCTCTCGTTGACTGATATCGCCGATGCCACAATCAGGCATTGCGAGTTTTACGGCCTGGCTAGCTTTGTTCCAGGAGGTGCAATCGTTCGGGCCTTTCGCTCCCGTTTGAAGATTCAGGAAGCACCCTTCCTTGGCTGTACGGTCGGCAGTGGTTACAACGGCGCTGTTGTGCAGAACATTAGTTGGAAGTATTTTTCAATAACCGACTCAATTTTTGCGGACTATGGACAGCGGCCAGATTTCTATTCAAAGACTGTCTGGGGGGCAGCGTATTCATGGATCGGCATAGGCAGCGCTGCCCCAGTGGATAATCTATCCCCTCGAAGAGAGGCTTTCATTGACCACGTGTTCCTTGACGAAGGTCAAATCTTCGGCATCGCCAGCCGCCCTGACCTTTACGCCGCTCTCCCAAGCTCGCCAATTGATCTCATCTACATCTCCCGTCTCCGCATGAACGTCACCAATCTCGGTTCTTCGGGCCTTTATCTTCGTCAGGCAAACCGCGTGTTCGTCCGAGATTCTTTTTTCGGATGGAGCCACAATGCGAGTGCAGCTCTGGCGATCGTCGACGTCGGTGAAGCCGTGCTTGATAAGGTCGAATGCGTCCTCGACGCTAACACTATCTTTGCCGATGACAGGACGGGCAAGCTAACGGTCATCAACTCCATTTACGAACACTTGTCGTCCCTGGCTCAGACCACTGTGGTGCTCAACACGACACCGGCTGACGATCCTGTGCAGTACATAGCGCAGAAGTTCAGGGACGAACTAGCGCGCGAGCCGGATCCAGCCGCGCACCTCTATTGGACAAACGAACTGCTTTTGTGTGGTGAAGATTTGCAGTGCGTTGCCGAACGTAAGATTGCGCTCGCCACGTATTTGACCAGTACGCCCGCGCCGTTCTTTTCCATCACTGGACGGATAACGGGTGTGGCGGGTGCAGAACTGTCCGGCGTGACTTTGAACTTAAATGGCTCACAGAACGTGGTGGCGCAAACCGATGCCCAAGGCAATTTTCGCTTTGAGGGGCTGCCGACTGGCGGCGCCTATGTATTGGGGCCGGTCCGTGTCAACTACACTTTCCCCACGCCGGAATGGAGAGTCACAACTCCAAGCGGTAATCAGGTCGCCAACTTTACGGCGACTATCAATAATTACTCGATTGCCGGTCGAGTCCTGAATTCCACAGGTCAAGTCCTCAGCGGCGCGACTGTCACACTCTCTGGCTCACAGTCGGCAAGCACAACCTCTGATGTGAGTGGCAACTACAGCTTCACAGTACCGGCAGAAGCCAACTATATGGTGTCAGTAGCGAAGGCGCATTACGTCTTCGCTCCGCCGAATCTTGCGTTTAATGACCTGGGAGCAAATCACGTGGCGAATTTCACCGGCGCGCTGGTGAACTACGCAATTACAGGTCGCGTTTTCATTCCAACTGGCGAGGGTATTAGCGGCGCGACTGTCACACTCTCCGGTTCGCAGTCAGCCACGACAACGACAAACGCTACGGGCAACTATAGTTTCGTGGCCACGGCAGAAGGTAGCTACACCGTATCGGTAGCTAAGCTGCATTACGTCTTCGCTCCTCCCAGCGCATCGTTTGCTAACCTCAGCGGAAATCAGATCGCCAACTTCACCGGGACGCTGCGACAGCTTTCGATCAATGGAGTAGTCAGCTCGAACGGTAACCCCCTGGTTGGTGTAAGTCTCTCGCTTTCTGGCTCCCAGTCGGCTTTGGCGATTACCGGCGGGGATGGTAGCTTTTCCTTTACGGTGTCGGCGGGAGGCAATTACACCGTGGCGCCAGCAAAAACCCATTATTTCTTTACACCCGCAAGCGCGACTTTCACTAACCTGGACAGCAGTCGAGTGGTGGACTTTGCTGCGACCTTGATACGAACGCTGGAATTCAGCGCGGCCAGTTACCAGATCGTAGAGGGCGAGACCAGCCTCATCATTACTCTGGTACGCAATGGCGATACCTCTGGTCCGGCCGCGGCAACCTACTCAACGAGCGACAACTCGGGCTTAAACAATTGCAATGTGACTCACACGGGGGAAGCGTCCTCGGGTTGCGACTACATAACCTCAATCGGTACGGTGCATTTCGCTCCCGGTGAAACGTCGAAAACCTTCTTCGTCCCCATCATCGAAGACAGTTATGCCGAAGGGAATGAAAACTTCGAGGTTACTCTCAGCAACCTTGTGGGGGTGAATCTGGGTTCGCACTTCAGCGCTGGCGTCACGATCATCGATAACGAAAGTGTCGATGGAACTAATCCTATTGAGGTCGCTGGGTCTTTCGTGCGCCAACACTATATAGACTTTTTCAGTCGCGAACCCGACACCGCAGGTTTGGCTTTCTGGACCAATCAAGTCAGCTCGTGCGGAAGTGACGCAGTATGCGTTGATCTGAAGCGCGCAAATTCTTCTGCCGCCTTCTTCTTGTCCTTGGAATTCCAGGAGACCGGCTATCTGGTTTACCGAATGTATAAAGCTGCGTATAGCACTCTGCCGGACGCGCCTGTGCCCGTAAGGTTCGGCGAGTTTCTGCCCGACACGCGGCAGATTGGGTTGGGAGTAGTGGTAGGGGAGACGGGCTGGGCGGAGTTGCTGGATAATAACAAGCAGGCCTTCGCTGCTGACTTCGTGGCGCGATCACGTTTTATCAATGCGTATCCGACGACGCTCACGCCAACGGAGTTTGTTAATGCCCTCTTCGTGAATGCAGGCGTGATGCCGTCGGCGGATGAGCTAACGGCGGCTATCAATGAGTTTGGCCCGTCGGGCACAAACGACATGGCGGCACGAGCCAGAGCACTGCGGCGGGTGGCCGAGAACCAGACCCTGGCGCAGCAGGAGTTCAACAAAGCGTTCGTGCTGATTCAATACTTTGGCTACCTGAGACGAAACCCGAACGATGCACCGGAAGCTACGCTGGATTTTCAAGGCTACGATTTTTGGTTGGGCAAGCTTAACCAGTTCAACGGCAACTTCATCGAGGCCGACATGGTCAAAGCCTTCATAATCTCCGGCGAGTACCGCCAACGCTTTGGACCTTGAGAAAAGTCGCGGCGGTTTGTATGTTGACTATATGCTGGCCTAACGGTAGCATCCAGCGGAACTTGTAATTAACTGCGTTAGCGCGGGTTCTCCCTCCCGAAGCCTCAACGCACTCTTCACCCAGGCTGCACTAGTCGAAAGGTAATCCATGCCTCGCACCCTCCGTCGCCCGATCTACGTCATACCCTTGCTGGTTCTCGCGTTGCTGCTGCTTCTGATGAGTTTGCCCGGCAGGCAAAACTCTTTCTGGAATCCTCTGCGACCAACCGTGGGCGCGGCGACCTTTTTCATTGTTAACTCAACAGGTGATGGACAGGACAGCAACCTGACTGATGGCGTGTGTAACGATGGCACTGGAGCCTGCACCTTGCGCGCGGCAATACAAGAAGCGAACACCATCGCCGGTGACGACACGATCACATTTGATATTGCTCTCAACTTCAACATCATTACGCTGCACGGTGTACTCCCCGACATTGCCGGCAACTTGAACTTCTCGGGAAATGGCCCAAGTTTGATAACGGTTCAGCGCAGCACCGCATCCGGCACGCCTGATTTCCGTATCTTCACGATCAATTCAGGTACAGCGGTAACGATCACTGGCTTGACCATCTCCAACGGTAAGGTGTCTGGCATGACCTCCCCTGCGAATTTGGGGGGCGGCATCTTGAATTCCGGAACTCTAACGCTCAACTTCTGCGCGGTGTCCGGCAATTCTGCAAGCAGCGGCGTGGGCGGCGGCATCCATAATCTCAACACGCTAACGGTCAGCAACAGCATCGTGTCCGGCAACACCGGCGGCGGCATTGCCAACAACCTCTTCGGAGCCACTACTACGGCCACGATCAACACAAGTGTCATCACGGGCAATACGGGCGGCAGCGGCATCTATAATAATGGTTTGGATGGCACAGCTACGCTCACGATTAACGACAGCACGATCTCCAACAATACGACACCCTCCGTCGCTGGCGGAGGCGGCATTCTGAATGGTTCTGGCAGTTTCACCAGCAGGGCCTCACTTACAATCAACAACAGTACTATTTCGGGTAACACTGCGAGCGACGGGCGAGGCGGTGGGATTTACAGCGCTGCTGTTTTCGGTAACGCCCAGACCACGCTCACGGTCACCAATAGCACTATCTCGGGCAATACTGCCAGCGGCGACGGCGGTGGCATCCTGCATTTTGGTGATACTGGAGGTATCGCACTGGCCACGATTGCTAGCAGCACTATCTCAGCTAATAACGCCGGCACCGGCAACGGCGGCGGCATTTTTATCCAGACTGCGAATATCAACAGCATCCTCACCGTCCGCAACACTATCGCCGCCGGTAACTTCGGAAGTTCCGGCACGATCTCCAGCGACATTACAGGCACAGCGGATCCCGCTAGCTCGTTTAATTTGATTGGAACGGGTGGATCAGGTGGCTTAACCGACGGTGTGAATAACAATCAGGTCGGTGTGGCTAATCCTGGCCTCGGCTCACTCGCTAGCAACGGCGGGCCAACACAAACGCATCCGTTATTACCAGGTAGCCCCGCTTCTGATACAGGCAGCAATACTCTCGCCACAGACGCCGGACTAACAACCGATCAGCGAGGGGCAGGTTTTAGTCGAATTGTTGATGGACTAGATGCCGATACCACCCCAACCGTGGACATCGGAGCGTTTGAAGCTCAGGTTTCGGTTGAAGACTTGACTGACAAGACAATTAACGAAGACACGCAGCTCCAAGTCTCTTTTATGGTCGCAGGGTCGGTCACCGGTGTGTCGGCTGCATCGTCAAACACCACGCTCGTCCCGTCCCACCCCGCCAATATTGCCGTGACTGGTTCTGGCTCAACTCGGACTTTAACAATAAATCCCGCTCCCGATCAGTTTGGCACAGCGACAATCACAGTCACGCTAAATGGTAATAATAGTCAGAGCATTACCGAGACCTTCCTGCTGACCGTAAATTCTGTGAACGACGCGCCCTCGTTTACCAAAGGGCCAGACCAAACCGTGAATAACAACGCCGGCATGCAGACAATCAGCAACTGGGCCACAAACATTTTGGCGGGTCCGGCTAATGAATCTGGTCAGACGCTTGGCTTTTCGGTAGTCGACAACACTAACCCCGGCCTTTTCGCAGCCGCCCCTGCGATCAGCTCTGCAGGCACATTGACTTATGCACCGGCAACGAATGCAGGAGGCATGGCCACTATCACGATCGTCCTCAGTGACAGTGGCGGAACTGCCAACGGCGGACAGGACATGTCACCTGCCCAAAGTTTCAATATCAACGTTGTCCCCGTGGGCGGCTTCATTAGGTTTGAGTCCGCTGCCTTCAATACGACTGAAAATTCGGGCTTCACGGCAATCACGGTGATACGAGAAGGTGATCTGTCGGGCGCGGCGACTGTCAACTATGCCACTAGCTCGGACACGGGTCTGCCCTGCTCCATGGCTACCGGCAACGCGTCCCCCAAGTGCGACTTTACTTCAGCCGCCGGCACTCTCCGTTTTGCGGCGGGTGAGGGCGCAAAGATCATCACGGTGCTGATCAGTCAGGACTCGTATGTTGAAGGTCCTGAAACGCTGACATTAGCTCTGTCGGATCAGACGGGCGGCTCCGCCTTAGGTGCACCCTCCACCGCGATGCTAACAATCACGGATGACCCCACTGAGCCGGCGACGAATCCGGTTGACGTTGCGGAAAGTTTCGTGCGGCAGCATTACCACGATTTTCTCAATCGTGAACCCGATGCAAGCGGACTCGCATTCTGGAGCAATCAGATAACTGAATGTCTTGAGCCGGGCGCGACCTGCAACGCCGAGGTGCGCCGCATTAATGTCTCGGCAGCTTTCTTCCTGTCGATTGAGTTTCAGGAGACTGGGTATCTGGTTTACAGGTTCTACAAGAGTGCTTACGGGAATTTGGCAGGCGCTCCAGTGCCGTTGAGGCTAGATGAGTTTCTGCCGGACACGCAGCAAATCGGAAAGGACGTAATTGTTGGCCAGACGGGTTGGGAGCAGGTGCTGGAGAATAACAAACAGGCCTTCGCGACGGACTTTGTGGCGCGGTCGCGTTTTACCAATGCTTATCCGACGACGCTGACGCCAACAGAGTTTGTCGATGCGCTGTTCGCGAACGCCGGCGTGACGCCCCCTGACATTGAGCGACAGGAGGCTATCAACGAGTTTGGCTCAGCTCCTGACACAGCAGATACAGTCGCGCGGGGAAGAGCATTGCGCAGGGTAGCGGAAAACTCAACGTTGGCGCAGCAGGAGTTCAACAAAGCCTTTGTGTTGATGCAGTACTTCGGCTACCTGCGCCGCAATCCCAACGACGCCCCGGAGCCCGGATTGAATTTCGACGGCTATAATTTCTGGCTGGGCAAGCTGAATCAGTTCAACGGCAACTTCGTCAACGCCGAGATGGTGAAAGCATTCATACTCTCGGGCGAGTATCGCCAACGCTTCGGCCCGTGAACCTTCCTCAGAGTCTCCGTAAGAGTTCCTGAATTGTAATAGCTCGGTCTGCACTTCGTATCAAGATGAACCTCTCAAATCTTAAAAGGCGCTTCTCGCGAGCAGCCGTCTTGGGACTGTTAACGGCAATAGCAGTTCCGGTAGTTTTCTCCACGCGTTTGGTACATTCAGCGTTGGTTCAGCCGACTCCGATCAAATCGAATGCGACATCGCCGAAAGGTTCAACCTCACCTGGAATTGCCGAGCGCTATGGCGACCTACCGCTGCGCTTTGAACCGAACGAAGGACAGACCGATCAGCGGGTCAAGTTTCTTTCTCGAGGCCCGGGGTATGACTTGTTTCTGACCGCTACCGGGGCGGTGCTCACGCTGCGAAAACCTCAGCCACGGGTCGATAAGTTCAAACAACCTGCGTCCGCTGATGGCCTCGCGAGTCCTGCGGGCCAGCAAGTATCCATACTGCGATTGAAGATGATCGGAGCGAGTCCCAAAGCACAAATCGAGGGACGGGACGAATTGCCAGGAAAGGTCAATTACTTAATCGGTGACAATCAAGACAAATGGCGCACTAATATTCCGACCTATCTCAAAGTGCATTACACGGAGATCTATCGGGGAATAGATTTGGTCTACTACGGTAATCGGACAGAACTTGAATATGATTTTGTAGTAGCCCCTGGAGCTAGTCTTCGGGCGATCAAATTCCAGTTCGAAGGGGCCGAGCGAATCAGTTTAGATGACGCCGGCAATTTGCATTTAGCGGTCGAACAAGACGAAGTTACGCTGCGAAAACCAGTAATCTATCAGCTGTCTGACCAGGGTGATCGGCGTGAAGTTAAGGGCGCCTACGTACTCAAGGGAAGGGAAGTTGGCTTTAAGGTCAAGGCATTTGATCGTCGCAAGCCTCTCATCATTGATCCGGTGCTCTCGTATTCTACGCTGCTGGGCGGGGGCGGCCATGAATATGCTTCCGGGATAGCCGTTGATTCATCAGGAAATGCTTACGTTACTGGAATCTCAAGTTCTGGCGGATTCCCGACTACGCCCGGAGCGTTCCAGACCACTGGCTTTGGCGGCGCTTTCGTCTCAAAGCTGGATGCAACAGGCAGTAACCTGATTTACTCAACCTATCTCAGCGGCAGCCGCGGATCAACCGGGACCGCCATCGCAGTAGACTCATCTGGCCATGCTTATGTTACCGGCCATACTTCATCGGACGACTTTCCGAGTGTTAACCCGTTAAAGACGAAAGGTAGCTTCTTCAAGACTACGGACGCAGCGGCCAACTGGAATAACAACAACACCGGTCTTAGTGCTGACATTAATTCCCTGGCGGTCGCTCCCTCCGCGCCGAGCACCATTTACGCAGGCACGTTCCTGGGCCCTTATCTAAGCACAAATGGAGGAGCCACCTGGCAGCAGACTCCAACTACAGGACTGCCATCCTTTCCGGGTACAAGGACGTTGGCAGTCGATCCAACCAACCCGCTGATAGTGTATGCGGGAATGGCCAATGGTGGCCTATATAAGACAACGAACGGCGGAAACAACTGGGGTGTGGTTACGCTACCTCTAAACGGTGCCACTGTCTTCTCCATAGTGTTTGATCCCTCTGCGCCGTCAACGATCTATTTGGGTTCTGGCAATGGGGTTTTCAGGAGTACTGACAATGGGAACAACTGGACTCAACTAAATAACTTCGGTATTCCCGGAACTCCCAACGTGCGCGCTCTGGTAATTGATCCGGCCACGCCCACCACGATCTACGCTGGCACCTTTGCCAGCGGCTTATTCAAAACCACCAATGGCGGCAACAGTTGGACCGCGATGAACAATGGCATGAGTGGTAACTTCGCTCACTATGTCACTGCCATTTCAATCGATCCGTTGAATCCTTCTACGGTTTATGCAGGTCATGGTTACGCATTCACCGGCGGCAGCATTGACAAGAGTACCGACGGGGGAAGCACCTGGTCGCCCGTCAACACGGGCGTGCCCAATTATGAAATTAGTGCATTGATAGTAGACCCTCTGGCCTCAGCAACTGTTTACGCGGCAACGACCGGCGGTGGCGTAATCAAGACAATAAACGGCGGTAACAGTTGGACTGTAGCGAGCGCGGGCTTGTGGAACAGCAGAGTCTTCGTACTCGTGAGGGATCCGACAAACTCATCAGTCTTCTATGCCGGTACTGACAGCACTGACGGTGAAGTGGACGCGTTCGTTTCCAAGTTGAATCCTGCGGGTTCGGGGCTTGTGTTCTCCACTTACCTCGGTGGGAGTTTAAGCGATCATGGATATGGCATCGCTCTCGATCCTGGCGGCAACGTCTATGTCACGGGTGAGACGAACTCGACGAACTTTCCCGCGGTTAGTGCGTTTCAATCAACCTTCTCCGCTTCAGAGCAATGCCCGGATGGATTTGTGACGAAACTGAATCTGGCGACGCCAGCTTTTGTGTTTTCTACTTATTTAGGCGGCAACGGTTGTGACTCCGCCTTTGCTATCGCGGCCGACTCGAGCGGCAATGCTTATGTGACCGGCTCCACCGGCTCCACCAACTTCCCTGTAGCGAATGCCTTTCAGTCGACCATCGCAGAGCAGTTCTTTGGCAGAGACGCCTTTGCCTCAAAGTTCAATGCCAACGGAACGCTCAATTATTCCACATATCTTGGCGGTAACGGCAACGATACCGGTTATGGGATAGCCGTCGACTCATCCGGCAGTGCGCACATAACTGGGACCACCGCTTCGACTAACTTTCCCACAGCTGCTCCTTTGCAGCCCACTTACGGAGGATCCGTGGGAGATGCTTTTGTTACGAAGCTGACTCCCTCAGGCTCAGGACTAGTCTATTCCACATATCTGGGTGGTAACGACAATGACGTGGGACGGGGCATCGCTATCGATGGGGCGGGCAATGCTTTCGTTGCCGGCTTCTCCAGGTCGGCGAATTTTCCCACCGTCGCGGGTGCCCTTCGAACCAAGAGTCCATTCTACAAGAGCATTGACAGGGGCGAGAATTGGAGGAACGACAACTACGGACTGAATAGTGACATAGTCACTACTCTCGCACTTAACCCCCAGAACCCATCGACTATTTATGCAGGTACCAGGGGTGGCGTTTACAGGAGCACTGATGGTGGAAGCAATTGGTTCCCAACCACTTCAGGGCTGACTCGGCCCAGTGTTATCAAGATTGTGGTTGACCCGATCACTCCCTCAACAGTCTATCTGGGTCTTTCCTTCACCGACTTCAACAACAGCACAGGTGTCTATAAAAGCACGGATGGTGGAAACAGTTGGAATGCCGCGAATACCGGGCTCACTAATACCGAGATTCTATCGCTAGCTATTGATCCCGTTACCCCCTCTACTCTGTACGCGGGAGTCTACGGTACTGGAATCTTTAAAAGCATCAATAGCGGGGCCACCTGGACCAGGCACGGTAGTACGACACTCTCGTTCATCGTCACCATAGCCGTTGATCCTCAGAACCCGATGACAGTCTACGCAGGCGGTACTTTTTCAAACGGGGGCGTATTCAAGTCCACAGATGGAGGAATCACCTGGCAGTCTTTCAGCAACGGTCTCACCAGCCAGTCTGTCATCTCCCTTGAGATAGATCCGGCAACACCTTCCACGCTCTATGCTGCCGTAAACGGTGGTTTTTGCAAGTCAGAAAATGCGGGCAACAGTTGGAGATCCATCAACGCGGACCTGACCAACAATTTCGTTAGATCGATCGCGATTGACCCTCTGACTCCGTTGACCGTCTATGTGGGAACGAGTCGTGGAGTCTTTAAAAGCACGAACGGCGGAGATAACTGGAGTCCCGTCAACCAGGGCCTCGAATATCGTCACGTTTCGTCTATACTCGTCAATCCAATTACGCCCGCTATAATTTACACGGGAGTAAATGTCTCTCCGCCCGACGACGACGCCTTCGTCGCCAAAATAAACTCCGCAGGCAACTCGCTTATCTACTCGACACTACTCGGCGGTAGTCCCGCCCCCAATGATTCATCTAATGTCAACGATGAGGCCTTCGCCATAGCAGTGGATTCCGGCGGAAATGCTTATATTGCGGGGCTCAGTAGCTCGCCGAATTTCCCCACGACTCCGGATTCTTATCAGCCTTTTATTCGTGGCTTTTCTGACAGCTTCATAGCTAAGTTGACGATGTCCTATGTCATCGGTGGCCAGGTGCTGGATGGAAACAACGCCCCAGTGAGTGGGGCCGAAGTCACCTTGAGTGATGGAGTATCCCTAAGGTCGATTTTCACCGAGAGCAATGGTTTTTATCAGTTCACGCATTTGCGGGAAGGTGGAAGCTTCACCGTTAGTGCGGCCAAGCCTCACTTCACGATGACTCCGCAGAGTCAGAGCTTTAACAATCTGACCAGCAATCAAACCGTTAACTTCACAGCGACCGCAACTAGCGCGCCCTTTTACACCATAAATGGGACCGTCACGAATAACGGTGTCGGATTGAGCGGAGTCACAATTACGTTGAGCGGATCGCAGGCGGGCTTGCGAACGAGCGATGCCAATGGACATTATTCATTCACCCTCGCCGGAGGTGGCAGCTACACAGTAACGCCTTCGATGCTGGGTTTCACATTTACTCCACCAAGCCAAACCTTCATCAACCTGGGCGCTAATCAAACGGCTGACTTTATCGCGACACGTCAGAACTTCGTAGTGACCAATGCGAATAACCATGGAACTGGATCACTACGACAAGCCATTTTGGATGCTAACGCGATTGCGGGTCCCGACACCATTGTCTTCAATATCGCTGGTGCAGGGGTCCACATAATCAATTTGCTATTAGGCCTGCCGGAAATAACTGACCCTGTAGTGATCGACGCGGCCACGCAGCCAGGCTATGCCGGCACGCCCCTGGTTGAACTGAATGGGGATGCGGCAGGAAGTAATGCGTCAGGCTTCTCGATCACTGCTGGAGGCTCGACGATCCGCGGCTTTGTGATTAATCGTTTTAATAATTATGGAATCCTGTTGAGTAACAATGGCGGCAACGTAATTCAAGGCAATTATATTGGCATTGACTCAACCGGAACCGGCGCGCGAGGTAACCGCAACGGGATTCTAATATCCAATTCCTCCAACAATATCATCGGAGGGACGACATCGTCTGCGCGTAATGTGATTTCGTCCAGTGGTTTTGATGGAATAAACATAATTGGTTCCGGCAATCAGATAACAGGTAACTTCATCGGTACTAATGCTGCCGGTACAGCTGCCCTCGGCAACGGAATCAGCGGTGTGGAAGTCTCCAATGTTGGGGGTCCACTTGCTGCAAACAACGTTATTGGAGGAACAGTGTTAGGGGCCGGGAATCTCATTTCTGGCAACCAAACAGGCATCAGACTCAATTCGTCCAGGGTCTTGATTCAAGGTAACCTGATCGGTACGGATGTCTCAGGCACCCTGGCAGTTGGCAACGCCACTGGAATCATCTCCAGTACTGCTAGCGCTTTCATTGGGGGCACTGTGCCAGGTGCCCGAAACGTAATCTCGGGCAACACCGGGGACGGACTGTACTTAGGTGGTTCAGGTAGTCGAGTGGAGGGGAACCTCATCGGTACTGACATCACCGGGACGATAGCTCTGGGTAATGGCGGAAGTGGAGTCGTCGCCGGTAATGGAGTCTTGATTGGCGGCACCACACCCGAGGCCAGGAACGTGATTTCAGGAAACGGTGCATTTGGAAACATCTCGCTCGGTTCCAACAGCTCAGGTCACCAGGCCATCGTCCAGGGCAACTACATCGGAACCGACGTAACCGGTAATGTGGCTTTGAGCAACCCCAGGGCAGGCATTTCGATTACGGGTTCGTCCAACCTGATCGGTGGTTTAGTGCCGGGTGCTCAAAACATCATTTCAGGTAATCAGGTTGGTATCCAGATTGGCGGATCGAGCACTGCTGCATCTACCGGAAATACGATCCAGGGTAACCTCATTGGGCTCAACGCCCTCGGTACCGCGGCGCTACCTAATTCCCAGGCAGGCATTCACGTTATCGATTCATTCAACAACACCATCGGCGGCGATGAAAACGGTGCGGCCAACCGGATTAGTTTTAACGGCGGTCCAGGGGTCAACGTCTTTTCTGGAACTGGCAATACGGTTCGGAGGAATGCGATTTTCTCCAACGCCAATCTGGGAATAGATCTTTCTCCCCTTGGAGTTACGGCCAATGATGTCGGTGACGCCGATGCTGGCGCAAACAATTTACAGAACTTTCCCCTGCTGACTTCCGTGACCTCAGACAACAGTACGACTACGATTCAAGGGACACTTAACTCCACACCTAATACAACGTTCCGAATTGATTTCTATTCCAATCTTGCTTGCGACCCTTTAGGAAACGGCGAGGGTGCGCAGTTCATGGGCACAACCACCGTAACGACGGCCGGCGATGGGAACGCAGTCATAAATTCCAGTCTCCCGGTAGTGCTGGCGACAGGGCGAGTCGTCACGGCAACAGCCACCAGTCCGCTCGGAAGCACCTCTGAATTCTCGCCGTGCAATTCGAGCGAAGCCGCTGGCAGCGTCCAGTTCAGCAGCGCGACCTACAGTGTTCTTGAAGACGTAGTTAACGCAACCATCACGGTCATTAGAATTGGCGGCAGCAAAGGAACGCTTTCAGTTAACTACAGCACTGCGAATATCACCGCGATAGCAGGGTTGGATTACTCCGCAGTCTCGGGAACCCTTGTTTTCGCCGATGGTGAACTGAACAAGACTTTTACTATTCCCATAACGAATGATGGGTTGACCGAGCCGGCTGAAACTTTGCGAGTGGCTCTCAGTGGGTTTACAAACTTGGAAACAATGGGAACTCAAAGCACGGCCACAGTCACCATCCAGGACGACAGCACGCCTTTGGTTCTAACGATGAACAGTATTGACGTAACGGAGGGAGACAGCGGTACCACCAGCGCAGTTGTGACCGCCAGCCTTTCAGCGGCTACCGGGCGCACTGTCACCGCAAACTTCAGTACGCTGCCGGGAACAGCGACCAGCGGCATAGACTTCACTCCGGTTTCGGGCAGTCTCAGTTTTGCGCCGGGTGTGAGTGAGCAGACTATCAACGTCATTATCATCGGTGACAGTCTGAACGAGGCCAATGAGACTTTCCAAGTTGTTCTCGCAAATCCCACGAATGCTACCGTAGCAAGTTCTGCAATCGTGCGAATTATTAACGACGATCCGCTCCCAACCCTTTCAATAAGTGACATAAGCATAAGCGAGGGGAACAACGGCTCTGTGACCGCAGTATTAAATGTCAGCCTGTCCACCGCCAGCGGAAGACCGGTTTCAGTAAGTTACGCGACTGCAAACGGCACGGGTACCGAACCCAGTGATTACACTGCTACTGCCGGTAGGTTAACGTTCAATCCCGGGGAGACTGTGAAGGGCGTCTCCGTACAGATCGTCGGAGACACAAATATTGAACCGGATGAGACGTTCTTAGTTAACCTGTCGTTCCCGAGCAATGCTACGATTAGCGATACTCAAGGGATCGGAACCATCCTGAATGACGATGGCCCGGGTGGATCCATCAGCTTTAGCCAGTCGAATTACAGCGTCGGTGAAGGCGATGGGCTAATCACCATCACGGTCAATCGCACGAACGATCTCTCGGGTTCAGCCACTGTCGACTACGCCACGTCCGATGATTCAGGTTCCGCGACCGTTGTTCCTTGTTCGACTGCCAACGGAATCGCCTCATCTCGCTGCGACTTCACGACTGCCCTGGGCACTTTGCGATTTGCCGCCGGAGAAGGTTCAAAGACTTTCACAGTCCTGATCTCTCAAGACAACTACGTCGAAGGCCCGGAGGCGTTGACCCTGACGCTGTCGAATCCAACGGGAACGACTTTAGCCAGTCCATCGACGTCGATATTGACAATCACAGATGACGCGGCCGAGCCGTCCACAAATCCAATTGACGTTGCGGACAGTTTCGTGCGGCAGCATTACCACGACTTTCTCAACCGCGAACCTGATGCGGCGGGCCTCGCTTTCTGGAGTGACCAAATAACCTCGTGCGGAACGGACACCGCTTGCACTGAGTTGAGGCGGATCAACGTCTCGGCCGCGTTCTTCCTTTCGATCGAATTTCAGCAGACTGGATATCTGGTTTACCGGATGTACAAAGCCGCGCACGGCAATCTCTCGGGAACGCCCGTGCCGGTCAGGCTCAACGAATTTCTGCCCGACACGCAGCAGATCGCGAGGGGAGTGGTGGTAGGACAGACGGGCTGGGAGCAGGTGCTGGAGAATAACAAGCAGGCCTTCGCTGCGGACTTTGTGGCGCGGGCCCGTTTTACCAATGCGTATCCGACGACGCTGACGCCAACCGAGTTTGTCAACGCGCTCTTCACCAACGCCGGTGTGACGCCCTCAGACCCTGACCGAGAAGCCGCTATCAACGAGTTCGGCACGGCGACTGACACAACAAACGCAGCCGCGCGCGCTCGAGCGTTGCGGCGGGTGTCGGAAAACTCAACGTTGGCCGAGCTGGAAACAAATAGAGCCTTTGTGCTGATGCAGTACTTCGGCTACCTGCGTCGCAATCCAAACGACGCACCTGAGCCCGGATTGAATTTTGACGGCTACAATTTCTGGCTGGGCAAGCTCAACGACTTCAACGGCAACTATATCAACGCTCAAATGGTTGAGGCGTTCATTACGTCAATCGAATACAAGCTTCGCTTCGGCCCGGAGTGAGGTCGAGCTTCGATTAAAGCAAAAGCCCCATTGCCTTCCGTAGGCAATGGGGCTTTTTTCCTTCCCTCCAATCTCCGTTTAGAGGCGGGCACCGCCCGCCGTCCCAAGCTATCCGAACGCTCAACTCTCTGTGCAACCTCGGTGTCCTCTGTGTCTCCGTGGTGGATGACGATTCAAAGCACTCACCACAGAGACACAGAGCACGCAGAGGTGCCCGCCTCTAAACGGATTGGGGGGTCAACCCGGGTCGTCAAGGTGCTAATCTTTCTCCTCGGGGTCGATCCTGATTTTCATGCGTTGAAGCACTTGCATGTCTTCGTCGGTTAAGTCGAGGGTGGTCTCGCCGCCCTCGACCGCTTCCTCACCCGCATGGGGACGCAATCCGATTTCCAACCGCAGAGTCAACTCCATCTCATACCCGGCATCTCGCAAGCGTTCGATTGCTTCCGCGACCTTGGTTGAGTTCTCGACCGACTCATTGATCGCCGTGCCAATGTCTCGCACAATCTCTTTTGCGTCGTCGTCTATTTCCACCTGAAAAATACCCCTTGGAAGGTTGGCTACTACTTAACTCTGAAAGACCAGCATGAGAGATGTCAGATGCTGGATGCTGGATGTTGGTCACACCCACCTTGAAAGATTTCTACCGAAGCTCTGCTTTGAACATGCTACGCGAGCAGCAACCAGAGGGTCAAACAGGAAAAAAGATAGATGTCAGATGCTGGATGCTAGATGTTGGTAAGACCAATCTGGAATCGAAACCACATCCAGCATCTAGTATCTAACATCTGACATCTGCTCGATTGGACTCCGCCCTGCTCTTCAATTATTCTTAGGGTTGTCCCAAACCCCAAGCCGCTAAGGTACTTGTAACGCAAACTGTTAGTTTGCGATCGAGGGATGGCCTCGGGCGGCAATCG
>JBGTHZ010000148.1:0-27271 GCA_041745915.1 Pyrinomonadaceae bacterium
CGCGCAACTCTAAAATCCATTTAGCAGCAGTTCAACCCTTCAACTTAGCCCACCTCACAGTCAGGAAGGCGGTCCCTGTCCCCGCCGCAACTCTAGAATCCATTTAGCAGCAGTTCAACCCTTCAACTTAGCCCACCTCACAGTCAGGAAGGCGGACCCTGTCCCCGCCTCAACGCTCTGAAATCCATTCATCCTGATCTCCTCTTTTCAAAGCTATACCAGCCCATGTCTTTCATCGCTTTCGACAACTTCTCAGAATCTTCCGGCCACCACCAGTCATGATCCACCGCCAACGGTTCATCACCCTGCGAATGAAACGATCGAAAGCCGGACCAGTAGTAGTCTTTGGCAGATCTTACTAAGCCCGCCTTCACCGGGTTGGCGTGGATGTAGTTAATCTTTTGCCAGATCATCCACCCACTCCACAGCGCCATGCCCTTGAAGCTCTCTTGCCAAACTTGATGCCCTTTTTCCACCTCAGGAAAGACAAAGCGGCTGTTTACACGAAGGACGGCCTTCGCGGAAACTGCTTTCAACTGGCCGGTGTACTCCTTGATTCGACCATCCCTAGGATTGGCTATCAGATGAAGGTGATCCGGCATGAGGACATAGGTGATCAGCTTGCAGGGCCAATCGTGATTTAGTTTCTTAATCTCATCAAGGAAAACCTTGCAGCATTCGGGGTCAGTAAAGACAGGAGTGCGATCAAAGAAGTTGCCAGTTACATAATGAAGTGCGCCTGGGAGATTGAGGTTCGACCATTTGCGAGCCATGTGAGGAAGCTCCTTTGCATTGTGAGAATGGATTAAGTGGTCAGTGTAAACGATTCTTGGTTGAGACGTAAGAGCGGGGACAGGGTCCACCTTCCTGACTGTAAGATGGGTAAAGGTGAAAGATTAATGTCTTAGGTGAATGCCTTTCAAAGTGGAGCGGGGACAGGGTCCGCGTCCTACCTGCGGGTTTGCGTAACCTCAGAGATTCAGGTACCTCAGCATCCCACACTTCTGACCTGCCAATTTAGATTCAGACTGCCCAGTACGCACTCTAGGAATTCGCTTGACAGAAGTAGTCGTTGGACTTAGGCTCAGCCTCACAATTAGTCAGCCTCATCCGGCTTGCCACGAGTTTTACCCCGATAGGGCCGGATGGTTTAGAAAAATCTATTTTGATAACGCGAGGAGAACCCGGGAAGGCCTGTCTCGGTACAATTTCGCCCCAGGTTCCCATCCTGTTTTTAGGAACGGCACACGCGGCCCCATAGCCAGGAGTCGAACAATAGTGTTTGTTCCGCCTCCTGCCGCCAGACGTTTTCACTATTACCAGAATGTTCCCCCAAAAAACCCCGCTCATCTCCGGAGTAGATTCAAAAACCTACCCTTTAGGCGAGCACAGCGAACATTTCCAGGGCCGGCCCACTATGGCACTGGTGGCCTTGAGCCACACACCGGTCGAGGATCGGCTTTATCGAGCCATGCTCCTTGCCCTGGATGAAAACGCAAAGCCGGCCGCCTCGCTCACTGCTCGCCGTTTGATGATCCTCACCGGCATCCGCAGTCTCAGCACCATCCGTCGCGGCCTCGAAGGCCTACTGGCAAAATTAAGTATTGAGCGGGAGCGGAAGACTAACGGGAGCGGTACCCGCGAGCCGGGCGCTGCTTATCGTGTCTATCAACCCGAAGAGGTGATTGCTCGACGCCGCGAGCAAGGGTTTGCGGGAATTGAACGGGCAGAATTGAACCATTCCTTTGAACGCGCAATAGCCAGGGTGGTCGAGCATCGCAACCTGAGCCGGCGAGAAGCACAGGTCGCGCTTTGTTGTGTGGAGGGATTGACCAACGCCCAGATTGGTAGCCGTCTCATGGTTACCGAGCAGACGGTGAAGTTCCATCTGCGGCATATCTTCATTAAGTTTGGAGTGAGGAGACGAGCGGAATTGATATCGCGATTGCTGATGTGAATTTCGATTGCCGACAAAGAAAAGGATTTCCGCCGCGGATTTGCGCGGATCAACGCGGATCTGAAGGAGAAACAGAAAGAAGGAAAACATGGCGACGAGAGTAGCAAAGAAGACGATGGAACAAAGCTTTTTTCAGATCTGTGTAATCCGCGTTAATCCGCGGCTGATCTGGTTTTGATTTCGAAATTCGCAATTCGAAATTTTTGACAACCTGATGCTGCCTCGCGAGAGAGGCTTCCCCACGGGGTACTGTGTGTGGCCACTTCCGGATACTAATTCGAAGTACATGCAAGGGCACTAGTGTACTTAGCTGCCGGACAAAAAATGAACACAAAAAAAGACAAGAAGAAAAAGGTCAAGAAAAAGAAGACAGCGCTCGTGATTTGCCGCGACCGCAAGGAGTTTTGGACCACTCAAGCACAGTTTTGGCAGTGGGTGAGAGAAGGCATCGTGGTTAAGACACATGACCGGCCGCTGACCGGAGCGTTTCAGCGGGAACACCAGGAATTGTTGGTTCTATTGAGTAACACTGTACTCAACCTGGCGCATCCGAATCACATGCGCGAAGCATTGTTGTCCCGCCGAATCGGGCTCGGAGGTAAGTAGACATGAATACAAGAATCTTTACGGTGGTTTTGTGCCTGGCGGCGTCGCAGTTAGCCCTGGGCCAGCAACCGTCTCAGTCACCAACCGCCACGGGTGAGAGTGTCGCGAATAAAGCTGTAACCTCTCAGCCGGTAGCTACCTCCGTCACCGCTCACGAACCCGACGATCGCTATCGGATCGGACCCGGCGACATACTCGACATACGCATCCTCAATCGTCCGAACCTTTCGCGTGACTCTATTCGCGTGGAAGGCAATGGCATGATTCGCATGCCGTTGATCGATACTGAGATACAGGCTGCCTGCCAGACGGAAGGTGAGCTGGCGAAAGAAATAGCAGGCAGGTACCTGAAGTTTTATCGCAATCCACAAGTGGACGTTTTCATCAAGGGTTATCATTCCAGACAGGTTGCCATCATCGGCGCTGTCAACGACCAAAGCCGCTTTGAATTGCAACGACGGGTGCGGTTGCTGGAGTTACTCACTTACGCGAAAGGTCCGACGGACAAGGCCGGCCAGACAATCAACGTAGTCCATTCGCCGCAAGCCTGGGAGTGCAACAAGCCGGGCGCGAACGAGCCCAGCTCAGCTTTCTCGAGTTATAGGCTTAGCGAAACGCTCCAGGGACACCCTGGGGCCAACCCTTATCTGGAACCTGGAGACATCGTCACGCTCCCCGAAGCCGACCAGGTGTACGTGGTGGGAAATGTGTTTAATCCGATGACAATTCCTCTGAAAGAGCCGATCACCCTATCGCGGGCAATTGCCATGGCTGGCGGCGTCAGACAGGACACCAAGAAAGACAAGATCCGACTGCTCAGACAAAAGCCGGGAACCGCGACTAAGGAAGAGATAATCGTAAACCTCTCCGCTATCGAGAAAAAACGAGCGGAAGACGTTGCCCTGCTGGCGAATGACATAATCGAGGTGCAAACGTCGGAGGGAAAAGCTTTGTTGCGCAGCCTGATCGGCGGCGCCGGTTCGAGCGTCTCTCAGCTTCCCATCCGAGTCATACCCTAAAAGGATTTTTGATTTTTGATTGGTGATTTTTGATTGACTAACTGTGAAGAGAAATACGATCCACGAAATTACACGAAAGTGCACGAAACGGATGTGCTATTCGTGTTAATTCGTGTGATTTCGTGGATCGTTTTCTGTTCTGATCGTGTCCAATCCGCAGGCCCAAGTTGAAATCGATTCGTTCTGCCATCCGTAATGTTTCCGGAGTTGAGCCATGAAACCATCGCGTGAGCTAGCGAAGAGAGAGCCGGAACCAACCGGCATTGAGAGACCGTTTGAGGCGAGCCCGTCACACTCGTACAACTACGGTGTCGATCCCAATGCCGAGACCGAGGTCCATCTCCTCGACTACTGGCGGGCGGTGCGAAAGCGTCTGTGGTTGGTGATTAGCATTGTGGTTCTGATAACGATGCTGTCGGTGATCTATGTGGCCCGCAAGCCGGATATCTACCAGGCAGAAGCTCGTGTGCAGGTGGACCTGGAAAACAATTCGGCGCTGGTTGGCAGGCCCTACGTTATCGGTCCAGCCAACGACCCCACCTACTTCAACACCCAGCTGCAGATTCTAACGAGTCCCGGCCTGCTGAGACGCGTGGTCAAAACTCTCGACCTTGAGCACAATCCTGACTTCTTCAAGGGTAGCTCAGCCCAGAAGCGATCTACCTGGCAGACAGTGGTACGGATGGTTGGTATGGGCGGTGAAGAAAAGGTCGACCCAAACACCCGGCCGCAAAACGAACTGCCGCTCCGGACAACCGTTGCGCCCGCAAGTTCCAGGGACGACCTGGTGGAAGCTAAACAACTCTCCCGTTACGTAAGCGGCATCCTGGGAGGCTTGAAGGTCGACCCGGTCAAAGAAACCCGCGGTTACTATAAAGAGACGCGACTCATTGATGTAAGTTTCACGCACACTGATCCACAAGTGGCGGCCAAAGTTGTCAATGCAATCGCTGAGACGTACGTGTTTTCAAATCTCGAGAAGAAGACTGAGACCAATACCAGTACCGGGGATTTCCTGCAAAAGCGTGTCGCCGAGCTACAGCAACAAATCCGCACAGACGAAGAGCGCCTGGTTAACTACGCCAAGAACAACCAAATCCTTTCACTCGATGCCAGTCAGAATACGGTGGTGGAGCGTCTTGCCGGGCTCAACAGACAGTTACTCGAGGCGGAGAACGATCGTAAGAGCGCGGAGGCTTCGTACAATGCTGCCAGAGCTCCGGGCGCGGCCACCGCCTTGGTAGACGCTGATGAAAATCAGGTTGCCCAGACCGAAAGGACCCTGGGGGATTTGCGTCAGAAACGCGCCCAGTTGCTGGTCGACGCCACCGAGGAAGCGCCTGAAGTTAAGGAGATAACCGAACAAATCCAGGAGTTGGAAAGCCAGGTCAAAGCCCTTCGCGCCGGGAAGAGCACAACCTTGCTGACAAACCTGGAGACACGTTACCGCCAGACGCTGGCACGCGAAGAATCACTTAAGAAAGCTTTTGACAAGCAGCGATCGGAAACGCTGACGCAAAACGAGGCGGCGATCAACTACCGGATCATTCAGCAGGAGATTGAAACCAACAAGAGCTTACTGACTAACCTACTGCAGCGTTCCAAAGAGAATGACGTGGTCATGGCCGGCAAGCCCAATAATATTTCTATTATCGATTACGCTATCGCACCTGATAGTCCCATTGGGCCCAACCGATTGAGAACAGTCTTTATCGCCCTTTTCCTTTCAGTAGGGATGGGGATTGGCTTCGCGCTGTTTCTCGAATATCTGGACGACACAGTCCATTCAACTGATGAAGTCGAGCGCTTGTTGCACTTGCCGGCCCTGGCGGTCATTCCCTCGGTGGGCGCGGGCACACGCCGGCGCTTGCTGGGTGGACCGGGTGGGCTGCAAAGGCTTAACGGAAACCCGGGTTCAAATCAGGAGCTGCTGATGAATGTGGATGGTCGTTCACCGCTCGCTGAATCGTACCGTCACCTCCGCACTTCTGTATTGCTCTCCACTGCCGGCCGTGCCCCGCGGTCACTACTGGTCACCTCCAGCCTGCCGGGAGAAGGGAAGACAACCACCGCGGTAAATACGGCGATCAGTCTGGCCCAGACCGGGGCCAGCGTCGTGATCATTGACGCCGACATGCGCCGCCCGCGCTTGCAATCGATTTTCGACCTGAGAGATCGGGCCGGGCTGAGTTCAATCTTGTCGAATGATTTATCAGAGGCGGCCATTCTTGAGCTCTTGTGGAAAGACGAAACTACCGGATTGCACCTGCTTACCTCCGGACCCATTCCTCCCAACCCTGCGGAGTTGCTGGGATCGGATCAGATGCGCCGGCTTATCGCGACCCTGCAAGCAAACTTCAGTCACGTGGTGGTGGATTCTCCCCCGGTTAGCTCATTCACTGACGGCGTGCTGATTTCTTCGATGGTTGACGGAGTGCTGCTGGTAGTTCACGGCGGCAAAAGCTCGCGCCATATCGTGAGGCGTTCGCGGCAGTTGCTGCAGGATGTAGGCGCGAAGATCTTTGGCGTGGTGCTGAATAACATCAACTTGCAGTCGCATGACTACTATTACTATCAACGTTATTACAGCCAGCGCTACTACAAAAGCGAGGCGGAGAGCGATGCCAAACGCGCCGCTTCTGTTTAAATCTCAGATTCCCAGATTCGCTTTCCCGAAGAGCTTCTATTCGCAATCTTAGATGGCAATGACAGAGGGAACCACCGCATTAATTGTCGCGCACCCGGGTCACGAAATCCGTCTTCATGGCTGGCTCGAATTAAATTCTCCCCTTGTCTACATTCTCACAGATGGTTCGGGACGTGCGGGGAAATCCAGACTGCCGGCGACAAGCAGGTATCTCGCTACGTTGAGAGCGAAACCCGGATCGATCTTTGGGCGCTTCACCGATCAGGATATTTATCAGGCGCTTCTTAATCGCAAGTTTGAGCTTTTTACCACCCTCGTTGACGAGCTCTGTGATGCTATGGTTCGACTACCGATTACATGCGTGGTCGGTGATGCAATCGAGGGCTACAACCCAACTCATGACGTATGCCGGCTAATAATCAACTGCGCGGTTGCCGGGGCCAACCGCTCCAATGGCCACCGAGTCGCAAATTATGACTATCCGGTTATCAATAGACCAGACTCATGTCCCGCTGATCTTCAGGAACGAGCGATCTGGCTCAGCCTGGACGAGCCGGCGTTCAGTCGTAAGATCGCAGCTGCGCAAACTTATTATCCGGAGCTGTTCGCAGAAGTGGAAGAGTCTCTCCATGAATACGGGAAGGGACCACTGAGGACATATCTCGATCGCTATGGCTTACCAGGCGTTACAACCGCGCAAGGTCTTGAGATGTTTCGCGTTGAATGCCTGCGACCAGCAGCAGAGCAACGCGAACCGATTCACGCCTCTAAGCCGGTGCGGCTTTTTTATGAAGTGCATGGCGAAGAGCAAGTGAGATCCGGAAACTATCACCACACAATCCGTCATCGGGAGCACCTCTTGCCTCTTGCCGAAGCGATGTCCGAGCACCTTGAAAGGACGATGTGCTAAGTGTCACTGAGGGTGCTCATTACCAACCACGCTCTGGCTGAACGCGCCGGAACCGAACTCTATGTGCGGGATCTGGCAGTGGAGTTATTGCGTCGGGGTCATACCCCGATTGCCTACAGCACGCGCCTTGGTGAGGTAGAGGAGGAATTAAGGAGAGCGACAATTCCAGTTGTTGATGATCTGGCTTCCATAGCAGTGGCTCCCGATATCATACATGGCCATCACCACATTGAGACGATGACCGCACTCCTCCACTTCGGTGGCGTGCCCGCCATCTACTTCTGCCATGGTTGGCTGGCCTGGGAGGAGGCGCCGCCGCATTTCCCTCGCATACTGCGCTATGTCGCAGTTGACGACACTTGTCACGACCGGCTTCTTTACGAGCAGGGAATTCCGGAAAGACAAATCCGAGTAATCCGCAATTTTGTAAACCTGGAACGCTTCCAGACACGAAGCGCTCTCCCAGAAAAGCCGAAGCGCGCCCTGGTATTCAGCAATGGTATGAGCGAAGCGAATTATCTCGGCGTCGTTCGCCGGGCGTGTGAGCAAGCCGGCATCACCCTCGACGTGATCGGGGTTGGTTCCAGGAATCCGTCAACCCAGCCCGAATCCGTTTTGGGTCGCTACGATGTTGTTTTTGCGAAAGGGCGTTCCGCCTTCGAATCTCTGGCGGTCGGAGCCGCGGTGATTGTGTGTGATATAGAGGGAGTGGGACCGATGGTTACCACCGCCGAGTTGGTTGGCTTGCAGCGGTTGAATTTCGGCGCACGGATCCTACGCCAAAAGCCTACAGTGGACCTGATAGCCCGCGAACTAGCCCGCTATGATCCGCAGGACGCCGCTGAAGTGACGCGAAGGGTGCGCACGACATCGGGACTAGAAGGCGCAGTTGATCAGATCGTCGATCTTTACGAAGAAGTAATGACGGAACACCGGACCACGGACGGCAATGGCAAAGACAATCAATCAGAAGCAGAATTCACAGCGGCCTATCTCCGGGGACTCTCGGTGCGCATAAATGAACAGCATCAGGTCATCTACCGGTCAGCATCATACCGGCTGGGAAACTTTCTCGTAAGAACGCCCTTACTTCGTGGCATAGCAAAAAGAACATGGAAAGGCTGGCTCCAGTAGATAGTTGAGCGGTCCGCGGAGCATTACGCCGAATCGTTTTCCATTTCTAATTTGACATTTTTCATTGGGCCATTTTCTGAACTTAATTCCTGCTTCGCGTTACTTCGTGCAATTTCGTGTGATTTCGTGGATCGTATTTGTCTTTCAGCTCAGAGCCATAAAACTCCAACTTGGGATTCCTTTTAAACGCTCTCCGTTTTAGTAACCTGGTCAGTCAGGCTGCGTCTTAAGCCGTGCAAGCTGAAATTCGAGAACCCAAATTAGAAGTGGGCGAAATACCCACCTTCTTTATTCGTCCCGCAAGTAGCTGGAACTCGATTGGGGTTAAGGAGCTTTGGGAATATCGCGAGTTGCTCTATTTCCTTGTCTGGCGCGATGTGAAGGTGCGCTATAAGCAGACGGCACTCGGCGCCGCCTGGGCCATCATTCAGCCTCTAATGATGATGGTGGTCTTCAGTCTGTTCTTCGGGTATCTGGCAAAGGTGCCTTCCGACGGGATTCCCTACCCAATCTTTACATTCTGCGCGCTCCTGCCCTGGCAACTGTTTGCCCACGCGTTGACGGAATCGAGCAACAGTCTGGTGGCCAACGAGCGTTTGATTACCAAGGTCTATTTTCCTCGTCTGGTCGTTCCGATTGCCGCCGTACTTGGGGGCCTGGTGGATTTCGCGGTAGCTTTCGTGATTCTGGTGTTGATGATGCTCTATTACGGCATCGCTCCCACCTGGGCCATAGTCACGCTGCCGGGCTTCATTCTTTTGGCTGTCATGACCGCGCTCGGCGTGGGTCTCTGGCTGTCAGCGTTGAACGTGCAGTATCGGGACGTACGCTACACCATCGGATTTCTGATCCAGTTCTGGTTGTTCGCCACACCGGTCGCTTATTCGAGTTCCATAGTTCCCGAGAGTTGGCGACCGCTTTATGGTTTGAACCCAATGGCAGGCGTCGTGGAAGGGTTCCGCTGGGCGCTGCTCGGGAGATCAGAACCGCCGGGAGCGCTGCTGGCGGTTTCCGTCGCGGTCGTTATCGTGTTGCTCATCGGCGGACTCTATTATTTCCGCCGAATGGAGCAAGAGTTCGCAGACGTCGTGTAAACATTTTCGTTCGAATCCAAAAAATATTAGCCGCGGATTTACGCGGATGACACGCGGATCTGAATTAGAAAAAACGTATTCAGACAAAGACAAAAACCCCGCCCGGTTACGAAAGTCCAGTGCCGAAGCCCCGTGAACAAGGCACGTGGAATGATGAAGGCAAAAGACAAGAGGCGTCCAAAGCTTTTTCAGACCTGCGTCATCCGCGTTAATCCGCGGCTGATATGCTTTTAAATTCGAAATTCTAATGTCCGAAATTTCTCTCGCCATTCGTTGCGAAGGCCTGAGCAAGCAGTACCGCATCGGTGAGCGCGAGTCGTACAAGGCCTTGCGTGACGTCATCACTGACGCCGCCACAGCATCCTTCCGCCGTCTTCAGTCTGCCGTTCGCAACGGCAACGGTCACAGCTCTTCAATCAAAAATCAAAACTCTAAAATCGAAAATTCCTTTTGGGCCCTCGATGATGTCTCGTTCGAGGTAAAGCGTGGCGAGGTAGTGGGGATCATCGGTCGCAACGGCGCCGGGAAGAGCACCCTGCTCAAGATTCTCTCTCGCATCACGAAACCGACTCTGGGCCAGGCAGAAATCCACGGTCGAGTGGGCTCTCTGTTAGAGGTGGGAACCGGCTTTCATCCCGAATTGACCGGCCGCGAAAACATCTACCTGAACGCCGCCATCCTGGGAATGCGCAAGACCGATGTGGAGAGACAGTTTGATGAGATCATTGCTTTTGCGGAAGTTGAGCAGTTTATCGACACGCCGGTTAAACGCTATTCGAGCGGCATGTACGTTCGGCTGGCATTTGCGGTGGCCGCTCATCTCGAGCCGGAGATTTTGATAGTGGACGAAGTGCTGGCAGTCGGAGATGCCCAATTTCAAAAGAAGTGTCTGGGGAAGATTGGGGAAGTCGCGCAAGGAGGCCGCACAGTACTGTTCGTCAGCCACAACATGGGAGCGATTCGAAATCTTTGCAGTGAAGCGATTTGGCTCGACCATGGGCGACTGGTCGGGCAAGGACACTCAATGCAAATTGTCGACGAGTACCTCCGTTCAACGATTCAGAGCTCAGGATCGTCGATTGATCTCTCGCAATCGCAACGCTATCCGGGTTTTGGCGAGCGCCTGAGAATCAGAAGTATTCAATTCAACCGAGGGGATCCGATCCTTCACGGTGAGCCGCTCGAGGTTAGAATAGAATTCAAAACCGCGTCAGAGATCCATGGCGCTGCCCTGGGCTTTGGATTTACCTCGTTCGAAGGGACGCGTTTGATGACCAGTGACACTGATCTGGCTCAACCGCAGAGAGACGTCCCTAAAGACTTCACAGGAATAGTCGAAGGAACCATTCCCGAACTGCAGCTCCAGCCAGGCCGTTATGGTCTCGATGTTGGTGCGCGCTCAGGCAGCAGCGTACTTGATTACGTGGCGGGCTGTGCGCAAATCGAGGTTGTGCCTGGTCCTACGACGAGTTCCCTAAGCATGCGTCGCGGGCGAGGTTTGAATATTCCTGCCCGTTGGCAGTGGTCAGTGAACCAGCCAGCCAGGCAATAATCTAAAAACCTAACGGTGCCTGCCAACAACAATGTTGCGATTGAAACTGAGCGACCGGCTTAACCGCAACATAAATTCGTGAATCCAGTTTTAAAAGCCGCTTCGTTACGGATGTTTTACAAAACCCGGCTCCATCAAACGCCGGACTCTACTCGTCGAGAAGCATGAATCTGACAGAGATCATAAGGAACCCGCCGACCCCTCATCGAGAATTCGCTGGTGGCGAGTACTTCGGGATGGGCATGACTGAAGGAGTGCTGAATTTCATCAGCAAGCACATTGACGATTCCTCTTATACGCTGGAGACAGGATGTGGCTTAAGCACTACGATATTGGCCTTTTTGGGCGCACATCATATTTGCATCACCCCGGCCCAGAGTGAGATTGAGCGAATAGAGAACTACTGCAGCAGCAACGGTATTGCAATCGACCGAATTACTTTTTACCCGGACAGGTCAGAAACAATCTTGCCAAACCTGAAATGTGAGCCTCTGGATCTGGTTCTAATAGATGGCCGGCATGGTTTTCCAGCTCCCTTTATTGACTTTTATTACACGGCAGACAAACTCAAAGTCGGCGGACTATTAGTCATCGACGACACCTGGCTCTGGACTGGTGATGTCCTGAAACGGCTCTTGTTGCAGGAACCGGAATGGCAACTCGAAGCGGACTTCGCGCCCCGCGCGTGTGTCTTTCGGAAGCTCGCACACGGCAGCCAGTCAAAGGAGTGGACCCAGCAGCGGTTTGTAGTCAGCAACAGCGAGTACAAATTGACTGCTAAAGCTGTTCCATATTCTGTAACAGCTTTTCGCTACATCAAGCGTGGGGAATTTTCTATTCTTGGCAAAATGATTGCGCGAAAGTTAGGAATGTTGAAAGAGGCCAATTAGCCAATTGCACGCCGGCGGCCGGAGTTTTAAGTTGAATCCCAGCGACAGATTCATCCTCGTAGTCACACACCTTTTTCCATACCCGCCAATCCGGGGGGTCGAGTTACGTATTTTCAAACTTCTTAGGTGGCTGCATAGCCAGGGATACAAGGTCGTCCTCGTGCTCTCGGGAGAGTTGGAAAAGCAAGACGATTCGGAAGAACTGTTAGCGTTGGTTCGTGCTATTTATTCAGTGCAGCCGGCATTCAGAACCAGGCTGGGCCGGCGCTTACCTCGACTGCGAGCGCTGGTGTGGGAAAATTTCAAGCCCGTGATACCAGCGCTGCGTCGTCCGCTTAACGACCCTGATGGTGTGACAATCTATCAACCAATCCTCAGCAACCTGGGCGATGGAAAGAAAAAGAGAAGTCTCACCTCTCTCAAACTCGCTCCGTTAGTTGCGAAGCTGGCACGGAAGTACAAACCCGTAGCTGTAATCGCAGAGTATATTTTCCTGACGGATTGTTTTGCTCTGCTCATGCCGGGTACTCTAAAGATAATTGATAGCTTGGACGTCTTTTCGCTGAAGAACCAGCAGGTTGTTAGGTATGGCATAGAGGATCCCTGGGCCTGCACGAAGGAAGAAGAGCGCGCCTATCTTTTGCGTTCCGATGTGGTGCTCGCGATCCAGGAAAAGGAAGCGCGCGTTCTCAAAGAGATGATCCCTGAACGCGAAGTGTTGACTGTGGGAATTGACTTCGAGGTTCACAAGTTTGCTTCCAATGGAAATATTGCCTCTGATTCAATTGCCATGGTCGGTTCCGACAATCCTATGAACGTCCATGGTCTCCGCTCTTTCTTCGCAGAGTGTTGGCCAGAGATTAAGAGCGCCCACCCTCGAGCGATCGTCAACGTGGTTGGAAAGGTCGGTTCCGCCTGCAGAGTTGAAGACGCCTCCGTAAATTATTTCCCTCGCCTGGATGATTTGAGCGCGTTTTACGGGCAATCGCGGGTTGTTATCAATCCGGCTATTGCAGGAACAGGTCTGAAAATTAAATCGGTGGAAGCGCTCGCGCATGGCAAACCACTGGTGGCATGGCCACAGGGCGTTGAAGGACTCGATTACTCTGGAGAGGCTCCATATATCAAATGTGAATCATGGAAGGAGTTTGCTGCGGCAGTAGTCCGGGTGTTGCAGTCAGATCAGACAGCCCAGAGTTTGAGTGCGAGAGCACGGAGATTCGCCAAAGTAAAGCTTGATCCTGAGACTGTTTACGGTCCACTACGAGATTGCCTCCAGGCTCATGAGTTGGCACAGAGCTCAAACGGTCGTCGGCACATCGCTTAAGACCGCTCGAGGACCAGAAATTCGCAGGTTGGGAAGGGCGGTTTACCCCCGCTTGCGTTGATAGCAGTCAACCTCAAATTATATAGATCGAGTGCCCAGCAAACGCACACATTGAGGCTTGAGCGTAGTGCACCGGCGGGGGTAAACCGCCCTTCCCAACCTGCGAATTTTCGAATGTTGATTCTGACCTATTGAACTTAGCCCCTCAAATTGTATGAGTAATTCCCGCTTGCGCGTCTTACTGGTGCCGGATTCTACCTACTGGGTCACCGGCACTATCGCTAAATCGATTGCTCGTTTCAACTCCTGGATCGAAGCGACGATTGTCTCCGGGCCGGTAATTAACACTATTTTTGCCGAGCGGCCGGAGTTAATGCGCAACTTTGATCTTGTGCATTTCACCTGTCCGTATGCTTCCAGGGAATGGTTGCCGCGGTTCCGCGACCTGGCGCCCTGCGTCACCAGTCATCATCACGTGACCGACTGGACTCCGGTCAAACACAATTTGGATGGCGACGCCATTATTGCCGGTTCGCCTGAATGGGCTGAAGACCTGCGAGCGCGTGGCGCGGATAAGGCGAGGGTCTTTTGTGTGCCTTATGGCGTGGACGCCGAAAAATTTAAGCCGGCCTCGGATGCCGGCCGTTCGCAAGTTAGAAAAAGGTTGGGAATTTCTCCTGGGATCACAGTCATCGGGTTCTTTGGCAAAAACAGCAGCAACGACGACAACCGCAAAGGCATCGACGTTTTCACCGAGGGGATTCTCCAACTGAAGCAAAGCTTACCTGACCTGGCAGTTTTAATAGTTGGTCCGGGCTGGAAAGACGTTGTGAGGCATTTGAACACTTCTGGTGTGACATGCAGATGCATCCCATACGTCGAAGATCCGGAAGACCTTCCAACGTTTTATCAGGCGCTGGATTTCTATTGGGTTACGTCGCGGATTGAGGGTGGTCCGGTAACTCTGCTGGAAGCCATGAGCAGCGAGGTGTGCTGCTTAACCACTCCGGTGGGCCTGGCGCGTGAGATTGTGAGAGGCGGACAGAATGCAGTCTTGCTGCCATTCAACGACGCACAAAGTTTTGTCGAGCGCACCCTGTCATTGGCCCACGATTCAGCGGAACGTAAACGGATATGCCGCAACGCGCGCGAAACAATTCTCGAAGAAATGCATGTCGGAGTAACCAGCCGCCAGGTGGAAGACGTGTACGCAGCAGCGTTCACAAACTTCGCAGCCAGACGTCGGGTGCAGGTGCCGGTGGATGTGCATCAGATCGCCAAACATGCAATCGTCGCTGGTCGCCGCGTAAGCGAAGAACCCGAGATTCCCTTAAATGGCTTTCCAGTTGAGATTCACCGGCGCGTGAGGATGCTCGAGGCGCTTGCCTGGAGCGAGCACCTGGTTCTTTATCATCAGCAGCGGGCCGTCGCGCTGAAGATGATTGCGAAGGAGTGGCTGCGAAACCCGCTTTCTTTGCTTCCCGGACGGGTCCTGTTGCGCCGGTTCCTGCCGGTTTCGGTGGTTGCGGGTGTTGTTAAGTTGAAGAAGCGATCGCGTGGGGGATCAATGCGGGTTAAGGAACACAGTCCCGTAGGGACCCGATGTTTATAGACGAGTAACCCAAGAGAACTTCAAGCTCCGAAGGAACGGTTTTGTCGTTTGCAAGTCACATCGGAAAGAACATTCGCTCCTCTGGCTGGTCCTATATCTTCTAGCCAAAGATCTATAAACATTGAATCCCTACGCGATTGGTTTGAATAGCCGTCCATGACCGTCGAACTTTCAGTCATCACCTGCTCTCACAATCCGCGGCCTGATTACCTCAAACAGGTACTCGAGGCGCTCCGGGAACAGACTCTGGCCAAGTCGCGCTGGGAATACCTGCTCATCGATAACGCCAGCCAGGAGCCGCTCGAACCCCGCGTAGATTTTTCATGGCACCCAAACGCGAGACACATCAGAGAAGAGAACTTGGGACTCACCCACGCCCGGCTTCGTGGCATCCGTGAAGCTGCGGGCGACATACTGGTGTTCGTGGACGACGACAATGTTTTGGATGCCGACTATCTCGAGCACGTCGTGCGTGTGGGTCAGGAGTGGCCGAGGATGGGAGCATGGGGCGGTCAAACCCGACCAGGGTTTGAGTCAGAGCCACCAGATTGGACCAGACAATACTGGAGCCGCCTGGTAATACGCGAGTTCGATTCTGATCGATGGTCGAATCAACCATCGCAAGCTGACACGATGCCATGCGGAGCGGGAATGTGCGTGCGAAAATCCGTAGCCGATTACTACGTCGACCTGCATGCTAACGGTCAGAGAAACATCATCATGGATCGGGCCGGTGATTCTCTGGTGTCCGGTGGAGATTCAGATCTGGCAATCTGTGCTTGTGACATCGGCCTCGGGATGGGATTGTTTACCGCGCTGAAGTTAACGCACCTGATACCTGCCGGCCGGCTCACCGAAGACTATCTCGCGAGGTTACTTGAAGGCCTGGCATATTCGAGCATCGTGCTGAACTCACTTCGCTCAAACAATGGCCACCCCGCCGGCCGAAAGCTCTCCACGTCCCTGGCCGACCTGACGCGGCTGCTAATTCGCGACCGGCGAGACCGCCGGTTTTTTCGCGCGGTCAGATCTGGTGAGCAGAAGGCGGTGCAATTTCTGAACCAGAACCGATGAGGGCAGTCTTTAGTGTGTGAATGCAGCTGTGCAGTCCGATTAGTTTCCGCGCATCAATCGTTCGGCCGCTCACGTGAAATGGTATCTGTAAGGTCTCAACGAACTGCGAAAATCTCAACCGAGACGCGTGTTACCGCGACCGAAGCTCGCAATGCCAAGCAAGAACTCAGGGTTCTCCAAGTGTTCTCCTCCTTGGGAGTTGGAGGTGCTGAGACCTGGTTGATGTCACTTCTAAGATACTTTCACGAGCAGAGGGCAGACGTGCCGGTAAGGGTGAAATTTGATGTCTTGTTGACCGCCGGCGAGAAGGGGACATTCGATGATGAGGCGAGAACTCTAGGCGCGAGGTTATTCTATGTCCGTTTTGGCCGGCGAAACCTCGCAAGTTTTGTCCAGGAGTTTCGCCAGATACTCGCGAAAGGGAATTACGATGCGATCCACGACCATCAGGACTATATAGCGGGTCTGCATTTCTTGTTTGGCGCAGGTATCCTGCCGCCCACTCGCATAGCGCACGTTCACAATCCCCTATTGCATGTTACCAACTATGCAACAGATCCTTTGCGTAAACTCACAAGCGAGACCGGTAAACGCCTGTTGAAATATTTCGCAACCGACATCATGGGTACCTCAGATCAGGTGCTTAGCGAATACGGTTTCAAGCGCGAGGATTACGTTTCCATGAACATGGGAGCAGCGCACTGTGGATTTGATGTCACGAAGTATCAGGGTGACTACGAAACCACTCACGTCGCACTGTGTAAGGAACTTGGGTGGAACAAGTCTTCGAAAATCCTTCTTTTTGTTGGGCGACTCGAAGGAACTGAGGGTTGGCACATGGGTCGATTGATGACTCACAAGAACCCCAAGTTTGCACTGGACATAGCGCGGGAGTGCATTGCGAAGGACGACCGGATACGTTTGGTGATGGTCGGGGCGGGACAAGGAAAGAGACACGAGTTCGAAGAAAAAGTAAGTACATGGGGGCTCAGTAACAAAATTAGGTTGCTGGGCCAACGTTCAGATGTGCCACGTCTGATGGTAGGTTCAGATCTGCTGCTCTTTCCCTCCCTCGCGGAAGGCCTTGGCATGGTGGCCGTCGAAGCTCAGGCCGCTGGATTGCCAGTCATTGCTTCCGACACCACACCGCGCGAATGCGTTGTCGTTCCGGATCTAATTGAATTTTGCCCGCTGAGGGCCGATTCCACATATTGGGCTGAACAATGCCTACGGCTGATCAATGGCCCTCGTCCCGACCCCCTTAGTTCTAACTCGGCGGTAAGCAAGTCGGCATTTTCGATTGTGAATTCTGCTGGGTTGTTGCTTCAGTTGTACGGCGCAAAGGCGAGAGTCCCGGAATGAATCAGTCGCCCAAGAGCAATTGGCTTCGCCGCCTTCTTCTTTTTGTCTTTACTCACCGCACGCTTGCACTCCTGAGATGGGATTTACACTTTCTTTCGATTCGATTCAAAAACTTTATCCTTGGGAAAGACAAAGAACTGCTAAAGACTATTGCAGGTGCGGAGCGTCCAGTCTATCTAAATCTAGGCAGCGGCCCTCGAGGACTGGCCAACGGGAATTGGATAAATGTGGATGGTTATCTGAACTCAAACGTGGACTATCTCATGGATTTCGCCAAGAGGTGGCCTTTTCCAGACGACTGTTTCGACGGAATTTTCTGTGAACATGTCTTTGAGCATTTCGATCTCGAACAGGGGCAAACCGTATTGCGAGAGTCTCTCCGCGTGCTACGGCCAGGACGACCCATAAGAATAATCGTGCCCGACGGTGAGAAGATCCTAAGAAGATACTGCGCGAATGATCCCGAACTCTCCTCCCACCGTCTGACTGAGACGGGATACGCAATGGAAGCGGTTAACTCCTACTTCAGACAACGATACGAGCATCAATTCATTTACGACTGGCAGTTGCTCAGCCATAGACTTGCGGCGGCCGGATTTGATCGAATCGCGCGAGTGTCGTTCGCCGAAGGTGACGGGTCGAAGCTGATTATTCTTGATGATGAAAGGTATGAGTGGGAGAGCCTCTACATTGAAGCGGCCAAGCCCATAGGGTGATCAAGCAGGCGAACCAAGACCATGCTATCCCAAACGCACGCTGACTCTTTGCCTCTCCCGGTTGAGTCTCCGCGCACGGTCTTGCGGGTTCTACACATTGTGGAGAGCCTGGATAGGCAGGCAGTAGAGTCATGGCTATTGAGAGTTCTCCGTACGACGGCCTGCGATTATCCGCATATCAGGTGGACCTTCTTTACCACTAGGACGGGTAAAGGGGAGTTTGACGAGATAGCACGAGGGTTCGGTGCGGAAGTAATTCCTGCTCAATTTGAGATAGGCGAAAAGATCCAGTTCGTACGTTCGTTGCGAGGAGTGATGAAGCGCGGACGTTACGACATCCTTCATTGTCATCACGACATCATGAGTGCTGCATACCTGCTGGCATCGATTGGTATTCCTTTTAAGAAGCGTATCGTTCATCTGTACAACACATCAATGAGCCTGCCTACTCCCAGTTGGGTCAAATCTGAACTCGCACGCGAACCAATGAGACAAATCTGCTTGCGAATGGCTGATCAGATTATCGGCATCTCAAAAGAAGCATTAGAGTCTTTGATAGGTAAGAGTGAGTCCGAGTCTCCGCGTGACCGAGTGGTCCACCTTGCTGTTGACACCAATCGGTTTTCCCAAGCGGTAAACCGAGCTGAGCTCAGACAGCGGTTGCGCATTAGTCCCACAGCGCGGGTGCTCCTCTTTGTTGGCAGAATGGTTAGCTACAAAAATCCATTATTTGTAGTTGAGATTCTGAAGCATCTGGCACACAGGGATTCAGAAGTAATAGCCGTCCTTGTCGGAGCCGGAGATCAAGAGGACGTGGTCCGCGAGACGGCAAAACAAGAGGATTTGGAAGAACGGGTTCGGCTACTGGGATTTCGCGACGATGTGCCAGAACTGATGCTGGCGGCGGATATTTTGCTCTGGCCGAGTCTCGAGGAGCCGATGGAGGGTCTTGGGCTGGGAATAATTGAAGCGCAAGCGGCCGGTCTACCAATTCTTATGTCGCGAAGTGTACCCGCGGAAGCCATTGTCGTACCAGAGCTGGTGCAGGTGCTTCCATTGACAAAGGGTGCGAGAAATTGGGCTAGTGCTGTCGTTGAGATCCTGAAGCGCTCGCGTCCCAGTCGTTTGGAATCCTTAGCGAAAGTGGAAGCGTCCTCTTTTTCAATGGGATCTAGTGTGGCGAGTCTCATGAGCCTGTACGAAGGTTTGGAAAACGGGAGAACTGCCCGCCAGTGAAACCCACAATCAGAAGGGCGCTTCGGCTGCTTCCTGGCTATCAGTTTGCTCGGCGTCGTTTTCGGAGGCTTACTGAATCCGATTTTAGGAACCGTGCAGAACTTCGCGAATGGATTACTACTGGGACAAAGCTACAAAATCGCCTTCATCTTGAACCGATAATCTTCAGAAACGGAATGGCCTACGTTCAATCGGCCGATGGTATTGAGTATTGGTGGAATCCCGAAATTGAAGGCGGGGTCCTGGACATGGAGTTCGGATCTGACTTCGAGCGCCTTGAGCGTGAATGTGTCCTGTCGTACCTGGCTAAGTCAAAAGAAGAGGAATCAGTATTCATAGACATCGGCGGAAACTGTGGACTCTATTCTCTGAATGTAACTCAACGTTACCCGAAAGCGCACGCCTACTGTTTTGAGCCCGTTCCCACCTCGCAGGCACTAATCAAAATAAATGGACAGCACAATGACTTGGCCGATCGGATAACCTTGGTTCGCGTTGCTTTGGGTGATAAACCAGCGACTGTCCGAATGACCGCGAGCTATTCGGCGATGGATCACATTGTAGTTGGAAATGGTCGAGATGAATTGTCCCCTTTGATCATAGAAGTTCCTATGATTACGTTAGATAGCTTTGTCCTCGAACGTTCTCTAAACCGGGTGGATTTCATTAAGTGCGATGTGGAAGGTGCAGAGCTATTAGTCTTTAAGGGTGCGCAAACAGTGTTGCGGCGATTTCACCCGCCGATACTGGTTGAGATTGAGGCCAGACATACAAAACGCTTCGCCTACGCTCCGGAGGATTTGGATAAGTTCCTAAGAGATTTTGACTATGTGCCTTGCCTCCCAGTCGCTTCGGATCAGGTTAAACGGCTGCCCAGCATAAGCGAGGGGATCGAGCTCGGTTACAACAATTTCCTCTATTTACCTCAAGCGACTACCAACTGATGATTCAAGCTGAACACAAGCGAGTTATTTTCCTCCCATTCATTGAGGCCTTCGGTGGATCGGAACGACTGGTTCTCGATCTCTCGCGGTTTCTGCATGGGGAGGAAATCCCACATGTACTAGCTTGTTTCAGAAATACCATCGACCTGCAGTCCTATGCCGATTGGCCCCTGCCGCTGCACCAAATAAGGCCAAAACGGAATTCGCTGTCGGAGGCGCGCTCGCTCCGTGATTTTCTTAAACTAAATGACAGGTCGAGAGCAGAGTCTCCGCTTCTCTTCGATCTCAAGAGTGCATTCTATTCCGGTATTCTTTCTGACAGATCATTCTTCCTACATCTCACAGACCCGCCGAGTCTACTTCCGAGTGATATCAGCAAGTATGCGGGTTCCGCCCGGCGCCAGCTCCCGGAATTTGGAACTCTGCCAAAAACAACAATCACCCGGGGGCTTCGCGGAGAGCTGGTACATCGTTTCAATCAGCGGGGCATGAGACGAGCTTCTAAGATCATCGTAATGACAGATAAGATCCGGAATGAGCTGCGTCATCTTTATGGAGTGGATTCCCTGGTAGTTCGACCCGGAGTGTCGTCAAAAAACGGCTTCGCTTGCGACCCCCGGTGGACTAGTTCAGATTCGCTCCGAATCCTTTCAGTGTCCCGTTTGGAGCCTAGCAAGAGAATTGATTGGATTCTTCACGCAATGGCTGCAATCAAATCAAAGTACTCGACGATACAACCGGGTTGGAGGTTAGAGATAGTTGGCGAAGGCCCAGCTGGCGAATCTCTTAAGAAGCTCGCTACCGAACTAGGGCTTTTAGACCGGACATCGTTTCTAGGCCACGTTTCGAATGACGAACTCGCCAGCGCTTATTCCAGGGCGAGTCTGTTCCTTATGCCAGCTGCTCAAGGTTACGGCTTACCGGCCCTCGAGGCGTTAGACCGGAAGATACCAACCGTGGTTCACAAAGACTCCGGCGTTAGCGAGATTCTCCGGGGAAATCCTTGGGTGGAAATAGTAGACGGAGACAGTGAAGATCTCACCAAGGCGATTGAGATCATGATGGACCGGCTGAACAGCAAAAATGTGCTTACTTCGGCGGCTCCGAGCATACCCAAAAGTTCCGTTTGGGCACAGACAGTATGCAGCGTTTGCGAATGGGTTTGAGCCTGATGAGCTGATGGGACCTTCGCACGAAGAAAGCTACACAATTCTTGCCCCGGGTTTTGCCAAATGGTGGGGCTCGGACGCTCGCGCTTTGGCTCAAGCCTTTCGCCGACTCGGCCATACTCTTTTGGACATCGACGAAGAAGACTATGTGCCCTGGCGTTGGCAGGGTGTGCAATCGAAGGTATTGCGCCGTCTATTCGAAGGTGTTTGGATAAACGATTACAACAAGGCGGTTTTGAAACAAGCTGCTTCGTCTTCCTACGATTTTGTGCTGGCCTATAAGGGAAAACTCCTTAGGCCTGAAACGGTTGCTCGTCTACGTGAAATGGGGAAGCCACTTTTCAACTTCTATCCGGATGTAAGTTATACGGATCACGGCCGGAACATTCCTCACGCTCTGCAGCTCTACGACTGCGTGTTTACTACGAAGTCGTACCATGGGGAAGGTGAGGCGAAGCAGTTTGGCATACGTCAACTTCAGCACGTTCGCCACGGCTTTGATCCCGAGGTCCACAGGCCAGTTCCGTTGTCACCCGAGCTTGCGAAACACTATGCGTCTGATGTGACCTTCGTAGGCTGCTGGTCTCCCGAGAAAGAGAAGCGCATTCTGTATTTACTCAGAGAGTCCAGCGGACTATGCATACGAGTTTTCGGCATCGGCTGGAACTATGCGAGTAACGATTTCAAGCAACGAATGGGTCCACGTCTTCGGCAAGGAGTGTTTGGTGACGAGTTGGCTATTGTCTATAGTGCCTCAAAAATAAACCTCGGCCTATTAAGTTGCGCCAGTAGTGACCCGACAGTTCGCGATCAAACGACAGCTCGCACTTTTCAGATTCCTGCCACAAATTCGTTAATGCTTCACGAGGATACGCCCGAGGTCCGAACCTTCTTCAAAGATGCCGAAGAGGTCATGCTTTTCAGCTGTAATGAGGATTTGGTCCAGAAGGTTGGAGCGGTTTTGGCAAATACCGAGCTAAGGAAGGCGATTAGTCAAAAAGGGTATGAACGTGCAGTAAGGGAACCTTACGATTATTCAAGCGCAGCAAACAGCATTTTGGAATATTTCGAGGCGCGGGCGAGCTAATGCAATCCAAATATGAAAGTAAGCCAAGCGTGCCGATGAAGCGTTTACCGGCTATGAAACTGTATATTGCAGCAAGTGGCTGCCTGGGTCTCGTGCTCCCAGCGATATTGAGCACGTATGAATACCCGATTCTGCACACATTTCTAGCTACTTTGTTGATTGCGATCTGCTTTTATCCTAGCGCCGTCTATTTTGCACGGATGGATTCAGGCATCCCGACTATGGCGATCCTATGCCTGGCGTACGCGCTTCAATTTGGCCTGCCAATCTTCACACGCGACGCGACTATTGAACTCATGGGGGGCGAGACCAGGTTCCTGTACGACACTGATGTGACCGCCGCGTTAGTAATGGCTATTGTCGGAGTTTGTTTACTGCAATTCGGGTACTACCGGTTTCGCGGAAGCCGGCTTATCACGCTTTTCCCCAGTGCGGATCTGCCGCTTAATAAGTTCCGAGCTATTATTTACTGCCTTGTGGTGGGACTGGTGCTGCCCATATTGTTAAATCTCAAAGACATCATCCCGGAGGAGTATCAAGCGCCCGTTTCATCGATCCTTACGCTTATGCAGAACCAGATCCTGGTCGTAATCGCGATCCTGGGTTGGCTGGTTTACTCAAAGCGAGCATCAAAATGGTGGGCAGTTGCTCTCTATGCTGTCGTAGGGGTAGCGGCTGTGCGCGGAGCGGCCTATGGGATGCTGGAGCAGGCATTAGTTCCCATCGGAGTGTTATTCACAATAAAGTGGATTTATACGAGACGAATTCCGATCGGACCTGTTGTAGCTGTAGCAATCATCGTCTTGTTTCTCTCTCCGGTTAAAGGCGACTTTCGCCAACGGGTGGCTCTGGACCCGGGTGGAGAAGAACTGGCTCAGGAGGGTGTAGTCTCAAGGGCATCGGCATGGGTCGACCAGGCCTCTGTTTACTGGTTAGAGACTCTAAACGGGGACCGGAGTCTCACAGAAGCAACCTCCGGTGCAACGAACCGCACCGATCTCATCCATCAGGTTGCGCATATTCACTCCATGACCCCCTCGGTAGTCCCTTATCAGTATGGAGAAACTTACTCTTACTTTACAGTCTCCCTGATTCCTCGCGTTGTATGGCCTGACAAACCCCTGGCCGGCAGCGCCAACCGTTTTTTCGGGGTCAACTACGGGCTACAAACTGAGGAAGGCGCGAAAACCACAACCTTTGGCGTCAGTATTCTCGGCGAGGCCTTCATAAACTTTGGCTGGCCAGGCGTTGTGCTTATCATGCTTCTTCAGGGACTGGTACTGGGAGTCCTACAACACATGTTTGGGGATCCTCGATCCGGGCCGGGAGGCCAGGCAGTCTTTCTGGCTTTCTTCGTCTTCTTTCTCAATGGAATTGGATCGAGCGCAGAGATCATGTTTGGCGGCATTCTCCAAAATCTCATATGTGGTTACTTCCTCCTGCTATGGGCTCGAGAAAGGGCGACTAGGGCCCATTACGCCAAGCCAGATCCCGTCCTTCCGCCAAGGATTAGCAAACCTTTACAGATGGGTTAGCGAGGCCTGCACGCAATCGCCAAATTAGAAGGACATCGGATGGTTCCGCAGCTTTCTGGATCTGTCTGCCTCGGGCAAGCCGCGCCATCTGATTCAAGTACCTATGCCAAGTAAGCTCGTTGCCGACCTTATAGACCGTTGGTACGGTCCACAGGTCAATGGAACGATTGAGTTTCGAGATCTCGTGGCGGCTTGTTTGCGACCGGACCACTATGTTCTCGATTTGGGCTGTGGCCGGGGCCGCGAAGAAACTGATTTCAGAGCCCGGTGCGCTTTTGTGGCAGGATGTGACTATTCCGACTCAGTTCGCCAAAACAGTTTTATTTCAGCCGGTATTAGGGGTAACGCGTACAAGCTTCCCTTTAAAAATCATGTATTCGATGTGGTGGTCATGGATTATGTGATGGAGCACTTAGAGTTTCCCGATCGATGTGCGCTGGAACTTGTCCGGGTTTTAAAAGCGGACGGACTTCTATTTTTCCGTACGCCAAACTTCTACCATTACGTCACGCTCATAGCTCACTTCACCCCTCAATCATTTCATCGATTTGTTGTCCGCAGACTCGCAGGGGCGGATGAAGTAGATGCGTTCGAGACTTTTTATCGAGTGAATACCTCGAGGGATGTCACGGAGGTCTTCACGCAAGTGGGTCTACGGCCAAGAGAGATCAGGATGGTGGAAAAGGAGCCGTACTATCTTACATTCGCTTTGCCTGCTTTCCTCCTCGGTTATGGCTATGAGCGATTAGTCAACAAGTTCGATAGGCTTGCCGCGGTTCGTTCGAATATTTTTGGCTCCTTCACCAAGACTGTTGAGACTTCGGCGGCGGACAGCCGGCACATGTTGGAAGTGGATTATATCCAATCATCCGCAGCTCGGCAGCTCTGAAGCCGTCTAGAACCCGAAGAGCAACCGCGCATAATATCTCCGAATCGAATCTTCCGTTGATCTTAGCCATTCAATCGACCACATTCGGCGCCTACGGAGGAATACCCGTCTACAACCGCCTCGTATGCCGCGCATTGAATGAGTTGCCTGAGGGTGAGAAAGGACTCGTTTTAGTTGCGACTGATAATGCATCCGTTATCGAACAGCCTTCGAGTGATCTGCGAAAACTACAATTGCTCGCATTTAATCAGAATCGCGTGGCCCTTACTCGATGCTTTTTCAGCCTCGCCTTAAGACAACGAATTGATCTCGTTTTAGTGGGGCATGTGAATTACGCGCCTCTCGCCTGGTTTCTCAAAAGTTTTCAGCCTCGAGTCAAATATGGAGTGATGTTGTATGGTATTGAAGCGTGGCGCCCGCTATCCCTCCTACGAAGACGGGCAATCCAAAAAGCCGACTTCCTGATCTCGATCAGCGAGTACACGAAGCGAAAAGCCGTAGACAGCAACGCCTTGGAATCCAGCCGAGTTCATCTACTGCCAAACGCGTTGGAATACGCTTTACAGACCATTCCCTCAAAGTTGGACGCTCTGGCATCGCCTCTGGAGGTGGGAGCGCGTCTCCTGTCAGTGTGCCGTTTGGACCAAAGCGAGCAGTATAAAGGCGTGGATAAAGTCATCGAGTGTTTACCTGAATTAGCAAAGAGCGTCCCCGATGTTCAGTACACTGTCGTCGGTGGGGGAACCGATCTGGAAAGACATAAAGCACTGGCGGAGAAGCTCGGTGTCGCCAGTAGTGTGCGGTTTCTGGGTTTCGTTAGCGATGAGGTATTGGGCGCTTGCTACCGCGAATGTGATGTCTTCGTCATGCCAAGTGCGGGAGAAGGGTTTGGGTTTGTTTTTCTGGAGGCAATGAAATACGGAAAACCGATCGTCGCGGCGCGCAGTGGCGGAGCGCCGGAAGTCGTACGAGAGGGAGTTAATGGAAGGTTAGTTGAATACGGCAATAAGCTTGAGCTTGTGGAAACGTTAATAGATCTCTGCGTGAATCGGAACAAGCGCGACAGCCTGGGCGATGGCGGCTACCGGCTCCTAAAAGAGAACTATACCTTCGAGCACTTCAAACAGAGGTTTGCAGACATTATTCGGTTGGAGTCACAGGCTGCACGTCGATTCGCGGCTTCGCAGGAAACCCCCTCATGCGCATCCTGAAAACCACACAAACTTACTATCCCTACCTCAGCAAGGGTGGGCCGCCAGCAAAGGTCAGGGAAATTTCCCAGGCTTTAGTCGAGCGGGGACACGAGGTGACGGTACTCACCGCCGATTTCGGCGAACGCGACGGCGATGTGGATCCTAAAGATTCCGAGCGCCGGGAAACGGAATGGGGGTGGGAGTCGGCGCGTGATGGGGTGGTGGCTATTTACCTGCGGTCGCTGACGAATTACCGGACAGCTACGATCAATCTCAACGTCTTTAACTTTTGTGCGCGACGCCTTCGCGACTACGACCTGGTCCACATCTACGGACTCTATGATCTAATCGGTGCTACAGCCGGATGGTTTTGCCGCCGTTACGGCATTCCTTACGTGCTGGAGCCGATCGGCATGTTTGGACCAAAAATTCGCAGTCAACACAAGAAGCGTGTTTACGGTCGCCTGATTGGAAGAGAGCTATTCCACGGCGCTGAAGCGATCATTGCCACCTCTGAGACAGAGCGCTCGGAATTGGTTGCCGGCGGCATCGACCCGGAAAAAATTGTACTGCGAAGGAATGGTATCGATCTCAGTGAGTTTCAGGACCTCCCATCAAAGGGAGCGCTCCGCGCAAAACTCGGTATCGGCGAGAAGCAGCCCGTTGTGCTTTTTCTCGGACGTTTGTCGTTTATCAAAGGTTTGGATCTACTGGTTGAAGCTTTCTCGCAAATCAATGACGATGCGAGATTGGTCATCGCCGGCCCTGACGACGCGGATGGATGCCTTGAAACGATTCGTCGCTCCATTGCTGATTTGAAGATCGAAGATCGAGTGATTCTGCCGGGTCCGCTATTCGGGAAGGAAAAGCTCGAGGCCCTCGTAGATGCTGATCTGTCGGTGTTGCCGTCGAGACATGAAAGCTTTGGGAATGCGGCGGCGGAAGCCATCGCCTGCGGCACACCCGTATTGGTAACCAGTGAGTGTGGAATCGCACCGCTTGTCGAGGGGCGCGCCGGCGAGGTGGTGGCTTGCAACGTGGCGTCCTTGCGTGATGGACTGGCTCGGTTGCTGGGAGACGAGACGCTCTTGACGCGACTTAAAGAAGGCTGCGGTGAGCTGGCCCAGAGTCTCTCGTGGGATGAACCCGTGCGAACGATGGAGACCCTCTACGCGTCCCTGATGTCGCGCCGAGACTTTCCCAAGCAGGTTTCAGTGGCCGCGGGCAAGCTGTAGGGGCGTCCCTCCGTGGGCGCCCCATCGTTGAGGGCGCCGAATGGCGTTGACGGCACGGCAACGATGGGGCGCCCACGGAGGGA